>CASEFA010000011.1 GCA_949287095.1 uncultured Bacillota bacterium | reverse complement strand
AATATCGTCAGCTGTTTCGATATCATATTCTTCGATTAGAGCTGCGATGATATTTTTCTTGTTTTCATTGAGTGGTTTAACGTGGTAAACTTCTTTTTTATTATTAGCCATAAAAATATCCTCCTATGGTTGGTTAGATTTTACCATAGAAGGATAATCTCATGTCGTATTTACAGACTTTTTTTCACAGGCTCCCCGCATCTGAAAAACCCCGCGTTTCACGCGGGGATGGTTTTTTGTCAAGGGACTACTTGAGTGAGATCTGGTCGCCATCAACAACAATACGGTCTTTAAGAATATCCAGCGCCGAATCCATTGCCTCGTAAATTGATTTGCCAACACGGGCCACTCCACATTGTGCAGCAAGAGAGCGATACAAACCACTTTTGTTGGCAGTCACATTCTGCTGTAGAATTTCAAACATTCCGGCTGCCAATTCCTCTGGGGCAATTTGTTTAATGTCACGTCCAATATCGCCCGGACCTCTAAACTGAACCTCTTTTCCGTTGTCCAGATATAAGAATCCATTTCTGCGGATAATGCCGTAACGCTGGTATCCGTACATCTGCTGCTCGTAGGCTCTTTGTACGACATTCGTAACTTTTTCTCGATCAAAATACCACACGATACGCTTCAAGAACAAATCTTCTGATAGAGGTGCCTCCACTTCCAAAATTTCCTTAACGATAGCCTTGAAATCGTTGTAGTGATGACGTCGGCAAACCTCAAAAAAGTCTACCGCCTTATACGCAGGAAATTCAAAATGCTTTTCGACTGTAACTTCTTCAAATGTTTCTGTTGGCTGATTGTCGGCTGGCTTTGCTTCTACTTTTTTCGGATTTTTGATTGCATTCGCAGCCACCTCCAAAAGTCGAAGCTGTTCAATCGATTTGTTTTTGAACCAATCCGTAGACCAGATGCGATAGAATTTCCAGCCCATGCGCTCTAAAATTTCCTGCCGCAAGCGGTCACGATCACGCGCATTTTTGGAGGAGTGATATGTTGCACCATCGCACTCAATTGCAAGCACATAATCAGAACTATCCGGCAGCTTCAAACCGAGATCGATCCGAAATCCAGAGCAGCCGACTTGGGTATCTACTGCAAATCCTTTGGATCTCAGATAGTCACACACCTCAAGTTCAAAATCGGAATCGAATTGCTCAAACGGCCTAACGGAAACCGCCCGTTCCAGCGCAATGCTGCCATTCTCGGCATAATCGAGGTATTCACGAAGCAACTTTGCACCTTCTGAGGATGTATGCTTCAAGTCAATGTCCGTATAGTGCATGGAGGAAACCAGTTGGACATTGCATTTTGCACGGGTAACCGCAACATTCAGCCTTCGTTCACCACCGACTCGGTTCAGCGGGCCAAAGTTGTGCAGAAGGCGTCCTTGCGCATCAATGCCATAGGCAATACTAAAAATAATTGTATCTCGTTCATCGCCCTGCACGGTTTCGAGGTTCTTGATAAAGAACGGCTCGTTTCCATCATTCTTGAAGAAATATTCTTTTTCCGGCGTGCTTTGCCGCCGCTTAGAAAGTAGCCTGTCAATTAAATCCTGTTGGGCAACACTGAATGCAACAACACCAAGACTGCGGTTCGGGTATTTCTCGATATTCTGATAAATCAGATCAACGATGAACTCTGCTTCCTTTCTGTTGGTATGTGCTTTACGGTCGAAAATGCCGTCTACATGATAATAATCCACACCAATTCCTGGCGCATCGGCCTTAGAGGACGGGAATGTCACAAGATCGCTGTCGTAGAAGTTTTTATTGGAAAATGTAATCAGCTGCTCATAACGGCTGCGGTAATGCCAACGCAGCCGAAGCTGCTGCATGGACGTTGAACACAGATCCAAGATGGATTCAAAATCTGTTACATCTCCAGTTTCTTCATCATTGTCCTCGACTTCAATCGTTGCATTGAAGAAATTGCTGGGTGGCATCTGTTTGGAGTCACCCACAACGATCAGCTGATTTGCTCGATAGATCGCGCCGATAGCGTCCTGCGGAAAAATCTGTGACGCCTCATCGAAAACAACCACATCGAAATGAACAGAATCCGGAGCGAGGAAGGTGCTGACGCTCAACGGAGACATCAGAAAACACGGCTTGATTCGTTGGACAAGTTCACCTGTTTCGGCAAGCAGAGAACGAATGCTCTTTTGCTTGCGCTTTTTCTCACCCTCACGAAGCAAGATTGCCAATGCGCTCCCGGATGCAATCATATCAAGCGACGGGCGCATGGATGAAAGCTCCGCACGAATTTTTGCTTTGTTGATTTCAAACTGCTCGGTATCTTTTTCGGCAAAAGTACGAATCGCTTTATCTTGAGAAATTCGATTGAATGCAGACAAAACCGGATTCCCAGATAAAATCGAATCAATCCATTGATAATAGAATTGCTTCTGGAATGCACCAACAATATGCTTCGGTTCTATGTTCTGACCGATAACAGCATTTACATAAAGCACGATCTGCTTATCATCCAGCTTGGAGAAAAGGCTCCTAAAATGGCACCAGTTATCCAGCTTATCCATTTCATTCAGGCAAGCCGTTAATTTCTCCAACACCAAAGTACACGGTGCAGAGTGGATGTTCAGAATCGCTTGGTCAAAGTACCCATCAGCTCGCTTGAATGTATCAGTGCTACAAATTGCAAAAGCTTCATCAAGTTTCTGATGGTAATCTGTAAATGTGCCCCGTTCAGCCATGAAGTCATCATAGTGTTCCAGCGCGCCAAACGCAATGCTGCTGGAAAATATCTCCTCCATCGCCGACATTTGTTCCGTTACATAATCCCATTCAGTTTCGACACCATGATAGGCTTCGCCAAGGAATGCTTTAATCGGTGCCTCTGCTTCAACAAATTCCAAACTCTTTTGCTGATAATAAGCAAGTCTTTCTGTCAGGGTGACAGCTTCATCATAGGATGGCTTCTTCCCATCTTTCTTGCACAAGCGCAGGCTGGTGATAAGCTGCTTGTATTCGGCATTAAAAAGCCTGGAGAAGGTCCCGTTAAACTGTTTTGTCAGTTTCTTATGATACTCTGCTCCATCCAGCTTATAAACGTCATCATCAAACACCGCACTCAGCACGGAGCGGGCAGCAAGAATATCCGCGCTGCGCCCTTTCAATGCGCGCAGTGCTGAGTCTACCGTATCAAAGTGTTCCCGATTCAAAAGTGACGGTGTAATCAGCTTGGATGTCGCTGCAAAACCGAAAAAGCGGTTCCAAATATGTGCGTCCTCTATGCTGGTGCACTGTATTCCGTACCTTCCGGATATTTCCTGCTGTAAAGGAATCAATATCTGCAAAAAATGCGAAACGGCGGAAAGATCGCTCTTTACCTCATTTTTTGACTGGTAAGATGTATCCTGATTGATATAGCCGTACCACGGATTTTTTCTATAATCATATCCGATGGACGGGATATAGTCTACATACTGCTCCAAAAGAGAAGCTGTTTCTGTCAAGTACGCTTCGCCTTTGGAGGAAAGCTGCGGGATAGAATACTCAACATCTGGCGTGGAGCGAAATGAAGCATAAGACTCATATAGCTGATACAGACTCTTTTCAATGACCGGACGCAGCTTGTGAAGCTCAACCGCATAGGAATCCAACTGATGCTGTGCCTTTTCCTTGATAGCAATTTCAGCGTCTGCTTTCGAGGAGACAACACTTTTTCCTGTGCGTAGTGTATGGCAAATATCCGCGATGACATCCTTTTTATTTGCCTTATGACTGTGGAGCTGCAAACAAAACTCAGCGAGTCCAACCTGCTTCAACTTGTCGTAAACCACATTCAGGGCTGCCAGCTTTTCAGAAACGAACAACACTTTTTTGCCATCGCTAAGGCATTCTGCAATGATGTTGGTAATCGTCTGACTTTTGCCGGTTCCGGGAGGGCCCTGCAGAACGAAGCTTTTTCCCGACTTTGCCATCTCAATCGCTTCGATCTGGCTGGAGTCTGCATCAACCACACTATGTAACTCAATCAGCGGATCAACAACAGAGGCGGTAGTTCTCTCCTCACCGTTCAATTTTTCTGTGTCGGTCGGTTCCCCCAAAAGTTGACGGACATTCCGATTTGCAAGGATTGCTTTTGCATTGTCCTTCAAATCCCGGTACATATTGATTTTGAGAAATGAAAAAATACCGATCTTGCATTCGGTCGTGACTGTCCATTGGAGCTTTGCTACAATGTGCTTTACCTTCTCAAGGTAGGCAGTCAACCCCTCATCATTATATTCAGGGAGCTTCACTCCATATTCTGCGTCCATTTTATAGGAAAAGGTAGGATTAACAATGATGTCATCTTCTGCTGACTTAATAAAATAGGGTTCTACTGCGGACGCTTGTTCCAACTGAATCGGCACAAGTAAAATAGGTGCACGAAAAAAATAGTTCGAGGAGACGCTTTCTTTCCAGTGGACAAAGCCAAATGCCATGTATGCAACATTGACGCCGGTTTCTTCAATAAATTCCCGCGCCTTCTTATCAATATTTTTTACAGCGGTAAGCGGATTCGTTGCGGTTTTGTAAAGCAGGATTTGATTCTGCCGCTTAATTTTTCCAGAATATTGCGTCAAAAATGCGGTTTTTACACCAGAAGTGTCAGGCGTTTCTGGTGCCTCAATCTGCAACTGCTCCGGTTCAGGGGCTTCTTCTAGATCATCATCTTCCTCGATAATTTGGGGATCAAAAACCTCAAATGACGTTGTCCCGTCTACTTTCTCGAACAGCACATCAGGAGACGGAAGCAGTACCTCCACGGTTGAAGCTCTTGTATCCTTAAAATTGATTAGATTATTGCGCTTTCCTGTATCTAGCAGCAAATCCGCCCACTTATCCAGCTTCTTTGTATCCACCGTTCAGCTCGCCTCCACACTTTTGTTCTCTTGCTCAATTATTAGAGCTATCTACAATCTCCATAATGTCACCAATATCACATTGCAGTGCTGTGCAAATTTTCACTAATACATCTGTGGTAACATTTTCATTTTTTCCGAGTTTTGCCATTGATGCATGGCTGATTCCTGCCGCAGCACATAAGTCTTTTTTCCTCATATCGCGGTCAATCAATAGTTTCCAAAGTTTTTTATAACTAACAGACACAGACTACACCTCTGTTAAAATATAGAACCGAAGATTCATATTCACATTTTACTCGATAAAATTCTGTAAACGCTGAACCCAGTATAGCATGAAATACAATCCTACTCAAGGAACTATGTTCAACTTTTTATGAGCTGTGAGGATCTTGTGTTCAATACAGCTTGATTTGTAGCAGTTATAACTCCTTCCGTTTTTTCCAAACAATATCATATCCCAGCACATCGGCCAGCTCCACCGCCTCGCCATAGCGCAGACTACCGCGTTTCAGCTTGTCCGACAGATTGGGAACGCTGCTGCTCCAACCGTATTCGCCGGCCAAGATTTCTACGGCCTCGCTCATAGTCATGCCAGCCCGGATGATATACGATTTGATCTTGTTTCGGTAATTCTCTTTGTTTCTCATGGCTTATGCCCTCCTTTTTTTGTTTGCTTGGCGGTGAAGCCGGTACGCTGGTGAGCGTACTGGGTTCATCGCTGGGCGTTTGATTATGGTATGAGAATAACTGTTTTCTCTGCCGCCTGCGAAGCCCTGTTCACAAGTGACAGAATCCAACTTCACCGTTTTGCGTGGTTTTCCGCGGGTTGGGATAATTGCACGCCGGACAGCGTACCCCGCTTCGCTATCCGGCGTATCGTACTTTGATGGCGTTATCAATATAAAAACGCCAGATTTTTCGCTGTTTTCACTTCCTTTGAAAATATTGCTGCAATTTTGCCGTTCTCCCCGAATGCCGTTCCTGCCCCTGCCTTTTCAGCGGCGTATTCCGGCATTGGCACGCTCTCCTGTGCTTTCAGGCACATAGTGTCATGGCGTTGCTTCCCCTGCCGGGGGTATCCCATTCGGACGGTCATGTAATTTTCAAGGTGCTGTTGTCTCTCGACAAGTACAGTTTAACGAAAAATCGGGTCTGCTCCCGTATATCCAAAAGGTTGGAAAACGGGTGCAAAAAGCGGAAATTTCTACGCTTATAGAAATCTGTGCTATAATGGGAAGCAGAAGGAGAGGGGGCACGGATATGAACATCAAGCTGACGATCCCGGAACGGCTCAAAGATTTGGGAACAGAGCGCGGCCTGACGCTGGAACAGCTTTCCGAGGCGACGGGTATTTCCCGTGCTGCCCTCGGCAAATATGAGGCGGACGATTTCAAGGACATCAGCCCGTTCAGCATCGCGGCGCTGGCAAAGTTCTGTAGGGTGTCCGCCGATTACCTGATGGGACTGACGGAAACAAAAAATCACCAAACACAGAGCTGGAAGCCCTGCATTTGGGTGATAATGCGATTGAAGTATTGAAAGACGGGCAGTTCAACCACCGGCTGCTGTCGGAGCTGATCTGCCATAAAGATTTTCAGCGATTGATGCTGGATGCAGAAATTTATGTGGATCGTATCGCGGATATGCGCATCAACGACATGAACGCCGTGCTGGAAGCCGTGCGTCAAACGGTGTTGGCAAAGCGAGAGGATGGTGCAAACAATCTCTACCTCCGTACATTGGAATTGGCGCAGGTGCTGGAGGAAGAATATTTCGGCCATGTGGTCGCGGATGACCTGACCGAAATACTCCGCGATATTCGGGAAGCCTATAAAACCGACAGCACAACGGCAGACGAGGCATCCGCCGCAGCACAAGCCCAACAGCAGTTGCAGACCGCCATGAACTTTGAGGGCAGCAGCGACGAAAAGAAGGTGCGGGTACTCTTGGCCACCCTCGGCATTGACTATGATGTTATCACCAAAGAGCAGTTTATCAATCTGATTGAAGTGTTGCGGTTGTCAAAACACATGAAAAGCCCCATAAGCCAGCGGGGCAAGGGCAACATGGTACACGGAAAGGAAAGAGAAAGCGTAAATAGGCAAGAAAATACGCCGTATCCAGCAAAATCTGCTGAATACGGCGTATTTTTTCGTTGCCCAATCCTGCCTGACAGATGCCATAATTGTAATTCTTTCAAATCACTTTCTTATGAGCACCTGTCCCACGCGGGGATGGTTTTTAGTACCATAAAAGTGTAGCAGATAGAGAACACTCTCTACTTGCTGCACTTATTTCATATAATAGGGGGAGTAGTTGGTCTGACGAGGTGGTTTCTGGGTCTTTGCATCCGACATAAAAACCGTTAACCAACCCCTTGTTATATGAACTCGTTTAAGCAGGTTGGGACAAGAAAACGCTTCCGTGTAACGAACTAAAATGAGTGGTAATAAGTGCGGTTGGACAGCTACAAATATACACTCAGGAGGTCGTTATGATAAGCATTGGAATCGATGTTTCAAAGGGTAAAAGTACAGCTTGTGCTGTAAAGCCATATGGCGAGATCGTTGCAAGTCCGTTTGAGTTTCAGCATACGGAAACAGACTTAAAATCGCTGACTGATATGTTCAGAAGGATGGATGACGAGGTTAGGTTTGTGATGGAAGCCACCAGCATCTATCATATGCCAGTGGCAACGTATCTTAAAGAACAAGGAATGTTCGTGTCTGTGGTTAATCCGTACGAAATGAAGCAGTATCGCACGAGGGGCTTGAGAAAAGTGAAAACAGACCGTGCTGATTCCATGATGATAGCCGGATATGGAATAGATTACTGGCATTCCCTGAAAGAGTTTCAGGTATCGCAGGATATATACGCAGAGCTGAAAATACTTAGCCGTCAGTACCGACACCATATGCAGCTTCGCATATCTGCATTGCTGGCTCTTACGCACCTGCTGGATTATACAATGCCAGGGATCAAGCGAGAGCTGAAAAGCTGGAACGAGGATAATGGCAAAGATAAGCTTGGCGATTTCGTCGATAAGTATTGGCACTATGACAACATAACTAAAATGTCCGAGTCCAAGTTTATTGACTGTTACTGTAAATGGGCAGAGAAAAAGGGATACCATCAAAACCAGAGTAAAGCCGCAAAGATTTATTCTATGGCCAAGGAAGGCATCCCTACGCTCCCAGCAAACCAAACCACCAAGATGCTGGTACATGAGGCAGTTGAAGTGCTGAAGAGAGTCAATGAAACTCTCAACACAATATTAGCACGTATGAAAGAACTTGCCAAGAGCCTGCCTGAATATCCGGTTGTTAGGGCGATGGGTGGTGTTGGAGAAACACTTGCACCAAGACTGATAGCAGATATCGGTGATGTAAGACGCTTTCATAACAGCAAGGGTTTGATTGCGTTTGCCGGTATAGATGCGCCGCCTTATCAATCAGGGCAATTCGTAGGTACGGAACGCCACACATCTAAACGCGGATCGTCAGCAATTCGCAAAACTGGATATGAAGTTATGCGATCTCTTAAATCACACAAGGAACCGGAAGACGGTGCAGTATACAACTTCATACTCAAAAAAGAAGCGGAGGGGAAGCCAAAGAAAGTAGCAAAGGTGGCAGGGCTAAATAAATTCCTGCGGATCTATTACGCAAGAGTACAAGAAGTGTATAGCGAATAATTCTATTCGAGACAACTATTTATTAGGTCGTGGATAGCTCCGGCCATTTTGTAATAGAAAAAAACCTGCTATTAAGAGCCAATTTTTCACTTGACTTTTCTTAGCAGGTTTTTTGTTCATCATCAAAAGATGATACAGCATATATTTCCGGAAATGGCCGTGTGGGCAGATTGATTATGTTCAAGGAATGTCTGAAATACAATATCGTTCCGTTCATTATCGAAGATAACCTGAAAATGTTCTATTATCGGGGACTGAAAGAATGGAACGATGAAAAAGGCTATCTGACAGATACATGCCTGACAGCACAGGATAAATATAAAGCGTATCTGGATTATTTCAGGATTGCTTATTAATGGTAATTCTAAAGATTCAACTGAGGAAAGAAAGGTGAACAATATAAAAGCATTGATCCGGTAGAGCCAGTGGTATCTGCTGGATTTTTGTATTATTCCGATAAACGATAAATATTATTCCGATAGCGTTGCTATTGTTCCGATAATGGAGTATATTATTATCTAAGCGAGGTGAAATACTTATGTATATGTCAGTGAAACAGGCCGCGGAAAAATGGGGAATTTCAGATAGAAGAGTAAGAACATTATGCGCAGAAGGGAAAGTCCCGGGGGTAATACGTGAGGGACGTAGCTACAGGATTCCGGCGGGAGCAAAGAAACCGGAGGATGGTCGATATAGATCTGCAGCAAGTCTGTTAGAGATGATTAACCGAAAGAAAGCAGAATTGGACACCAGGCGCCCATTGACGGAAGGAGAGGTAGAGCGTCTTACAGAAGAATTTGCAGTTGAGTACACTTATAATTCCAATGCAATCGAAGGAAATACTCTGACTTTGCGCGAGACCGACATGGTACTGCGTGGATTGACAATTGATAAGAAGCCGCTTAAAGACCACATGGAGGCGGTCGGACACAAAGAGGCATTTGATTATGTATGCGAGCTTGTAAAAGATAATGTTCCGATTAGCGAGAGTATTATCAAGCAGATCCACTATCTTGTGCTGGCGGATAAAAGGGACGACAGAGGCGTGTACAGAAGAGTTCCTGTCAGAATTATGGGCGCAAAGCATGAACCTGTGCAGCCTTATCTGATCCAGCCAGAGATGGAGAAGCTGCTTGATGATTACGGAAACAGTACAGAGCATATTATTACCAGGCTTGCGCGGTTCCACATCGAATTTGAAGTCATTCACCCATTTATCGACGGCAACGGACGCACGGGACGGCTGCTTGTGAACCTGGAACTGATGAAGTCAGGATATCCGCCGATTGACATTAAGTTTGCAGACAGGATTGCGTATTATAACGCTTTTGACGAATACCATGCAGGACATAACCCGGGAGCGATGGAGAAATTGTTTGCAAGGTATGTGAATGAGCGGCTGGATATGTATCTGGACATGCTGCAGGAGTAGGGGGGATATGTTACTTTGATAAGAACAAGTTCGAGAAATACTACGGTTATTCCTTTAATAGTCACGCCTCTTATCAGGTTTTATTACTTTTTGTGGACGAAATACGCTGAATTTGGCCACGTATCGAGGCAAAACAGGGCAAACTAACGCAAATTAGGAGGACTTTAAAATATGATACGAGTGCTTTTCGTCTGCCACGGCAACATCTGCCGTTCGCCGATGGCCGAGTTTATGTTCAAGGACATGGCGGCGCGCCGCGGTATGGCAGAGGACTTTTACGTAGAATCTGCCGCAACCAGCCGGGAGGAGATAGGAAACGACATTCACAGGGGAACCAGTGGCATTCTGGACAGAGAAGGAATACCGTACTGCAGGCGTAGGGCGAGACAGGTGACGAGGGCTGACTACGATAATTTCGATTATCTTATAATTATGGATGAGGAGAACAGAAGAGGACTCGGCCGTATTATCCCGGAAGATCCCGAAAACAAGATACATAAACTTATGGAATATGCCGGAGAGGACAGAGATGTGGCAGACCCCTGGTATACGGGGAACTTTGACGAAACCTTTAAAGACATAGACAAAGGCTGTCGCGGTTTTCTTGAATATCTGAGAAGAGAAGGCAGGATATGATGTATTACGTATACATGCTCAGATGCGAAGACGGCTCTCTTTATACAGGCATCACTACCGACCTTGCGCGTCGGTTTGAGGAACACAGAAACGGAAAAGGCGCCAAATATACGAGGAGCAGGGGCGCCGTCAGAATAGAGGCTGCCTGGAGCTGCAAAGAAAAAGGCGACGCGCTGAGGCTTGAAAGCGCGATAAAAAAGCTGCCCAAAGGCAAAAAGGAAAAACTGGCGGCCGGAACGGAAGAAAACATGCCGGCCTCAGTCTCGGAGCTTATCGAAGCACTCTTTCATAGAGTTGAAAACACCTGCCATATCATTTCAGGGAGGTAGTCCATTGTACTTCAGTTACGGAGAAAAGGAAATCGAATATCTTAAGAGCAGGGACAAAGTCCTGGGCGAAATCATAGGCAAGGTGGGACACGTGTACAGGGAGGTGGATACGGATCTTTTTTCCTCCGTCGTTCATCACATCGTTGGTCAGCAGATATCGACCAAAGCTCAGGCCACCATCTGGAACAGGATGAAGGAAAAGCTGGGAGAGGTAAACGTCGAAACCGTGTCTGAAGCCACTGCAGAGGAGCTTCAGTCCATAGGAATATCGTTTCGAAAAGCGGAATACATAAAGGATTTTGCCCGGAAGGTGAAATCGGGAGAGTTCGACATAGACAGAATCGAAGGACTTTCCGACGATGAGGTCATCGGTGAACTGGTGAAGCTGAAAGGGGTAGGAGTGTGGACTGCGGAGATGCTTCTCCTGTTCTGCCTGGAAAGGCCGGACGTTTTAAGCTACGATGACCTTGCCATACAGCGCGGTCTAAGGATGGTGTATCATCACAGGAAAATAGACAGAAAGCTCTTCGAAAAGTACAGGAGGCGGTTCAGCCCTTACGGAAGCGTGGCGAGCCTGTACCTGTGGGCGGCTGCGGGAGGAGCTGTGCCGGAGCTTAAGGACTACGTCCCGAAAAAGAAAAAATAGCTATATGAAGTCGCTGGGGCGGAGATTACTCTCTTATAGCCACAGCGATTTTTGTTACGTATTCGGACGGGGAGCTTACGGCGGCGTCGGACATGAGGTACTCTTCATAGGCAAAATCGCCTAATGGAAGGCCGTTTTCCCGGGCGTAGGACAAAAGGGCTTCATAGGCGTAGTCAAGGGTTTCATACTCCCCCTGATGGTAGACGGTAAGGTACTTTCCGCCGGGGAAAACGCCGGGATATGCTATTTCCGACGCGCCTTCGCATTCACCGCCGCCTGCCGCATATGCATAAAGGTATGAAAAGCGGGAAGTGTCGACGGTTCCGTCCGCTTCTATTCTGAGAGCCGTTCCCACCATGCTGGAGTCTGACAGGTGATTGCTCTTGCAGAATCCCGTGTACTCTTTAGAAAAATTATCCATGAATAGGGACTGGCCGCTGTCAGGATTACGGCTGCATATTAAAGGCGCAGCCGGCAGTGTGACGGCGCGGATTACTCCTTTTTCTGCGCAGACTGCTTCTTTTGTCAGCTCGCGCATTTCGCTCACATACTGAACTTTCTTTCTGATGCTTTCAGCCTCGGCGTTAAGTCTGGCAAGCTGGACGTCCAGCAGCTCCTGAAACCGGGCCGGACTGCGGTCCTTAAGGTACTTCTTTATCTCCTTCAGAGGCATTCCCAGATTTTTAAGGAGGGTAATTACGAGGAAGGTGTCGTACTGATGGTACGAATAGTATCTGTAACCGTTCTTTTCGGTGAAAAACGGCTTCAGAAGGTCTATCTGGTCGTAGTAGAATATGACGTGTTTTTCCACCTGACAAAGGTCTGCAAACTCTCCGGTGGTCAGGTATTTAGTCTTTTTCATAGTCGCGCGCTCTCCCTGAAAAACATTAAAAAATCAGCATATTTTGGCATAGCCTTATTGACTATAAGGTTACATTATAGTTTATGATAAATCAAGTAGGAAAAACATTTTGCAGGAAAGAGGTAGAGACTTTTGAAACTTATTCTTCATTACCTGAAAAGATATAAGCTGCTCTTCATTATTGACCTTATCTCCATCTGCGGATTCGTGCTGGTGGAGCTCGGGATACCGACCATCGTGGCCGACATGATCGATAACGGCGTGGCAATGGGGGATAAAGGCTACATATACAGAATGGGCGGCGTCATTGCGGCAATTTCATTTATCGGTGTTGCGGGAACCATTATCGCCGGCTACTGCTGCGCGAAAATGTCCACGTCTATCACCAGGGATATAAGGAACGAACTCTTTGAGAAGATACAGACCTTCTCACACTTTGAGATGAACCAGTTCGGCACGGCGTCACTTATCACCAGAACCACCAACGACGCGTTTCAGATTCAGATGTTCGTCAACGTGCTTTTAAGGACGGCGCTGCTGACTCCCGTAATGATAGTTTTCAGCATAATCATGACCGTGAGGGCTTCTTTTACCCTGTCCATGATTATCGGAGCCACCATTCCGGTCATCGTCATAGGCGTAATCATAGTCGCAAAAGTCTCGGAACCAATATCTGAGGCTCAGCAGAAATCCATCGACGGCCTCAACAGGATTTCGAGGGAAAATCTCACGGGAATCAGGGTGGTAAGGGCGTTTACCAACGACGCCTACGAAGAGGAACGCTTTGATAAGACCAACGTCGAGTACACTACGCTTTCAAAGAAGCTCTTCAAGCTCATGTCCATGACTCAGCCGGTATTCTTCCTGCTCATGAACCTTGCGGGACTTCTCATATACTGGATAGCGGCCATACTCATAGACGACGGAGCGCTGCAGGTGGGAAGGCTCGTGGCATTTAACGACTATCTCTTCCACGCCATGTTTTCCGTAATGCTGTTCTGCCTGGTGTTCATGCTGTACCCGAGAGCTGCCGTATCGGCAAGGCGTATCAGCGCGGTGCTTGAGACGGAAGGCTCCGTAAAATCCCCTGAAAAGGGAGAGACCGTGGAAAAGATAACAAGTCTGGAATTCGACAACGTGACCTTTCAGTTTGCAGACAGCGACGAACCGGCTCTCAAGGATCTCAACTTTAAGATAGAAAAGGGAGAAACCTTTGCGATCATAGGAAGTACGGGCTCGGGAAAGAGCGCTCTCATAAATCTCATCCCCAGGTTTTACGATGTGACAAAGGGCGCCGTCAGGGTAAACGGAAAGGATCTCAGAGACCTTGACCTGTTCGGGCTCAGGAGGCGCATAGGATTCGTGCCTCAGAAGGCAACCCTGTTTACGGGAACCATAGCCGAAAACATCAGATTCGGAAATCCGGTAGCCACGGATGACGAGGTGAGGGAGGCTGCGAGAATAGCGCAGGCTCTCGACTTCATAAGGGAAAAGGACAAAGGCTTTGGCGAGGAGATTACGGAAGGGGCAACCAACCTTTCGGGAGGTCAGAAGCAGAGAGTCTCCATAGCGAGAGCTCTTGCGGAGCATCCGGACGTTTACGTCTTTGACGACTCGTTCTCTGCTCTGGACTTTAAGACCGAGGCGAAATTAAGGCACGAGCTTAAAGCGGTGACGAAGGAGGCTATAACCGTAATAGTGGCCCAGAGAATATCGACGGCCATGGATGCGGACCAGATTCTCGTCCTTCACGACGGAAAAACAGTAGGCCTCGGAAAACACAGAGATCTTCTGAAGAACTGCGACATATACAGAGAGATCGCAGAATCCCAGCTCAGCGAGGAGGAACTGTCAAAATGAAAGAAAACAGGGAAAAAGGCAGAACGCTGAGAGAAAACTTCAGGGCTCTGAAGCCGTTTATCATGCCGTATAAATGGGGATACATCATAGCCATGGCAATGGTGGTCATAACGTGCGTGGCTCTTGTGGTCGCGCCGACCTTTGAGGGAAAGATCACATCGTCACTGGTTGCTGACGTGGAAGCGGGGCGTCCCGTAGCCTTCGGCGTGATAAAAAGGCTTGCGGTCGTGCTCATAATAACATATTCCACAAAGACAATATCTCAGATAGTGGAGATAAGCTGTCTTACCACATCTATTCAGAACGCCATGCACGATTTGCGCGAGGCGCTTAACAAGAAGATACACAGACTGCCTGTAAGATACTTCGACAGACACAAGTACGGAGACGTTCTCAGCGTCCTCACCAACGACGTGGACACCGTTTCCACGGCTCTCCAGGAGAGCCTTATGCAGATTTTCAGCGGCATTATAATGATTATTTTCGCCGTCTGCATGATGATAAGCATCAACGGGTATATGGCCATAATCGCCATAATGCTAATACCGCTGTCGCTTATCGCCACCAAGATAATAGTGTCAAGATCCCAGAAGAGGTTTAACGCCCAGCAGAACGCGCTGGGAGAACTTAACGGCGCCATAACGGAGATGTACGGCGGATTTCAGGAGATACTCCTCTACAACCGCCAGGAAAAGAGCATAGAGAAATTTAAAGAGATAAATTCAAGGCTTCAGAAGAACGCTTTCAGCGCCCAGTTCATGTCGTCGCTGATTTCACCGCTTATTTCTCTCTGCACATACCTGATAATCGGCGCATGCGCGGTAACCGGATCTGTCTACGCCATATCGGGAGCCATTCTCGTAGGCCAGCTTCAGGCCTTCATCAGGTACATATGGCAGGTCAACGACCCGCTTTCACAGGTATCCCAGCTTTCGGCCCAGATACAGGCGGCCTTTGCGGGAATGAAGAGAATCGTAGACCTTCTTTCCGAAAAGGAAGAGGTTCCTGACAGCGCTCCTGCGGATATCTCTCACGTCAAAGGCGGCGTAGTGTTCGATCACGTAAAGTTCGGATACGGAGAAGGGGACATAATCAAAGACTTCAGTCTGGAGGTTAAGCCGGGAGAGATGGTTGCTGTAGTAGGTCCTACGGGAGCGGGAAAGACTACCCTCATAAACCTTCTGGAAAGGTTCTACGACGTTCAGGGCGGAAGCATCAGAATAGACGGAACGGACGTCAGGGATATGACGAGAGACCAGCTTAGAAGCATCTTCGGCATGGTCCTGCAGGACACGTGGCTGTTTAACGGTTCCATCATGGAAAACATAAGGTACGGACGTATGGACGCCACCGATGAAGAGGTCTATGAAGCGGCAAAGAAAGCCAACATACATCACTTCATAACGACCCAGCAGGGCGGATACAACATGGTTTTAAACGAAGAGGGAACCAACGTGTCCCAGGGCGAAAAGCAGCTTCTTACCATAGCGAGAGCCTTCCTGAAGGATCCTGAGATCCTCATTCTCGACGAGGCCACTTCGTCGGTTGACACGAGGCTTGAGAAAATGCTTCAGGATGCCATGAAGAAGATAATGCACGGCAGAACAAGCTTCGTAATAGCTCACAGGCTTTCCACCATAAGAAACGCCGACAAGATTCTCCTCATGCAGCACGGAGATATAATCGAGCAGGGAACCCACGAGGAACTCATGGCGAAAGACGGCGCTTATGCGGCCCTCTACAACGCCCAGTTCACCAGATAATTCAATATAAGGAAGGGACGCCGGAATATCCGGCGTCCTGCTTTTTACCCTTCTATATTTCTGATGAGATTCACCATCTCTATGGCCCCTTCGGCGCATTCGGAACCCTTGTTTCCGGCCTTTGTTCCCGCACGCTCGATAGCCTGCTCGATGTTTTCCGTGGTGAGAACGCCGAACATTACGGGAACGCCCGTCTTAAGGGATACGGAGGCGATGCCCTTGGAGACTTCGCTGCACACGTAATCGTAGTGGCTGGTGTTTCCGCGTATTACTGCGCCCAGGCATATAACAGCATCGTATCTGCCGCTTTCGGCCATCTTCGATGCTATAAGGGGAATCTCAAAAGCCCCAGGAACCCATGCGATGTGGATGTCATCCTCTTTTACGTTGTGACGGAGGAGTCCGTCGAGAGCGCCGCTTAGGAGCTTGGAGGTTATGAATTCGTTAAAACGTCCTGCTACGATTCCTATCCGTATGTTTTCCGATACCAGTTTTCCTTCAAAAGTTTTCATGATTTTCCTTTCCTTTCGCTTAACTTTGCATATTTTGATACGGGTTAATATAGTTTAAAGAGTTTACGTAATCAGTATTTAAGTATATGTCCCATTTTATCCTGCTTCGTTTTCAGGTAGAACAGGTCGTGAGCGCTCGCAGGCATTTGAATAGGTACCCGCTCGGATATTTCCATGCCGAATTCCGCAAGCTGATACACCTTGTCCGGGTTGTTTGTGAGAAGGCGGAGACTTTTGACTCCCAGCTCCCTCAAAATCTGCGCGCCGATGTAGTATTCACGCTCGTCACCGCCGAAGCCCAGGGCCAGGTTTGCCTCCAGCGTGTCCATTCCCTGTTCCTGAAGCTCATAGGCTCTCAGCTTGTTTATAAGGCCTATGCCTCTTCCTTCCTGCCTCATGTAAAGGAGTACTCCTCTTCCTTCCTTTTCAATCTGGGTGAGGGCGGAGGCAAGCTGCTGCCCGCAGTCGCATCTTAAGGAGCCGAAGGTGTCCCCCGTGAGACATTCTGAGTGGACTCTGCAGAGCACATCCTTTTCGTCTCCGATCTCTCCCTTTACGAGGGCGACGTGGTGTTCCCCGTTGAGCCTGTTGACGAATCCGCAGGCTTTGAAGGTGCCGAATTTCGTCGGAAGGTTTACCGTTGCCACTCTGTCTACCAGCTTTTCGTGGCACTTTCTGTAATTCTGAAGGTCCTTTATGGTTATGAATTTTATGCCGTATTCCTCAGCTATTTCGGCAAGCTGGGAGGCTCTCATCATGGTGCCGTCGTCAGCCATAATCTCGCAGCAGAGTCCGCATTCTTTAAGGCCTGCAAGCCTGCACAGGTCAACGGTTGCTTCGGTATGTCCGTTTCTCTCCAGGACTCCGTTCTTCTTTGCAAGGAGAGGGAACATGTGGCCGGGACGTCTGAAATCCTCAGGTCTGACGTCGTTTGAAACGCAGGCGAGGGCGGTGACGGAACGCTCTGCGGCGGATATTCCCGTAGATGTGGAAACGTGATCTATGGACACGGTGAACGCCGTCTCGTGGTTATCGGTGTTATCGGCTACCATCTGGGGGATCTTAAGCTTCTCGACAAATTCTGCGGACATGGGCATACATATGAGACCCTTACCGTGAGTTGCCATAAAGTTTATGTTTTCTGTAGTGGCAAACTCTGCTGCGCAGATGAAATCCCCTTCGTTTTCTCTGTCAGGGTCGTCCGTTACGAGAATTATTCTGCCCTGCCTCAGCTCCTCCAGGGCCTCTTCAATGGTGCTGTACTTCACTTGTCATCATCCTTTCTAAAATCCGTATTTAATGAGCATTTCTTCCGTGATTCCGCCTTTATTATCCTCCGCTGGACCCGGACTGTAATTCATCAGCTTCGCCACGTACTTTCCTATGATGTCGTTTTCGAGATTTACGATATCTCCCCTGCACCTGTCACCGAGAACGGTGAGCCCCAGAGTGTGGGGTATGACGGAAACGTCAAAGGAGTCGTCTCTCACCGCGGCTACGGTCAGGCTTATTCCGTCTATGGCCACGGAGCCTTTTTCCACGATGTATTTCATAATGTTTCCCGGTGCGGAAACGGTAAACCACACGGCGTTGTCGTCTCTTCGTATTTCCCTGATGACACCTGTTCCGTCAACGTGGCCGGAGACTATATGGCCGCCGAATCTGCCGTCTGCGGCCATGGCTCTCTCAAGGTTTACGAAAGTTCCCGCAGCCGCATCCGAAAGGGAAGAACGGTTTAAGGTTTCGTGCATAACGTCTGCCGTGAACCATCCGGGGCCGAGAGAAGTTACGGTCAGGCATATTCCGTTTACCGCAATGCTGTCGCCGGGAACCGTATCCTGCAGAATCTTTTTCGCGCTGACGGTTATCACGGCGGAATGCTGTCCGCGCCTGATGCTTTTCACCGAGCCTTTTTCTTCAACTATTCCCGTGAACACCCTTTGTCCACCTCGCTTTCTATGAGAAAATCATCGCCGATTCTTCTGATGGAACCGTTTCTTAAGAAAAAGGCTTCGCCGGGTGAGGAGACGCCAGTTCCTCCCACAGGCGATTTTGCGGTTTCTCCTCCGAAAATCTTAGGGGCGATATATGTGTTTACTTTAGTGACTATGCCGCTTTCAAGGGCCGACCAGTTAAGGGCCGCGCCGCCTTCTATGAGGACGCTGTCTATCTTTTCTTCAGCAAGCCTTTTCATAAGACAGGGGAGGCTGACCCGCCCGTTTTCTTCGGGAGTCCGTATTATCCGACAGCCCCGGTCTTCGTAAAGCCTGCTCTTATCCGCATCGCCGGAGCAGGTTGCGATGATCGTAGGAACGTCGCCGGCGGTTTTAACGATGGCGGAGTCAAGAGGCGTTCTGAGCCTGCTGTCACATATAATCCTTACGGGGTTTCTGCCGCCCGGTATTCTGCAGGTGAGGAGAGGGTCGTCAGCCATAACCGTGCCTAGACCCACCATAATTGCGGAAAGGCGGCGGCGAAGACCGTGGGCGTGCTCTCTTGCAGCTTCGCCTGTAATCCATTTAGACTTTCCCGTGTATGCCGCGATTTTGCCGTCCATAGTCATGGCGTACTTCATAAGGACGAAAGGCGTTCCCGTAGTTATGTAGTGAAGGAATACTTCGTTTAGCCTGTCGCACTCATCTTTCATCACGCCCTTCGTCACCTCGATTCCGGCCTCTTTAAGTATCTGAATTCCTTTGCCCGATACGAGAGGGTTTGGATCCGATGAGCCGATGACGACACGGGATATTCCGGCTGCGATGATGGCATCGGTGCATGGGGGCTGCTTTCCGTGGTGGCAGCAGGGCTCCAGGGTCACGTACATAGTCGCGCCTTCAGGGGTTTCGGCGCATGAGGCCAGGGCGTTTCTCTCTGCATGAGCCTGTCCGTACTTTTCGTGAAAGCCTTCGCCTATAATATGGCCGTCTTTTACGATTACGGCTCCCACCATGGGATTTGGGGAAGTAAAGCCGCAGCCTTTTTCGGCGAGGGAAAGGGCCCGACCCATGTACTTTAAATCTTTCGCTATATTTTCATTCATATGCATGCCTCCATTCGACAGAAACAAAAGAAAAAGCCCCGAGATAAACTCAGGGCTATATGATTCACAGCTTCATGAAATATCTGACTGCGCATCAAATAAAAAACTCCGGAACGAATAGACATTCCAGAGCAGAAATACCGCGCGAAGGTAAGAAACACTTCCTGTGATGTAATCTTCTTTCATCCAGACTTTACTGTCGGCTTCGGAGTTTCACCGAATCATGCCATAAGGCTCGCGGGCTTTACCGCCGGTAGGGACTTTCACCCTGCCCTGAAGATATGTTATTGACTTTTACGGACTCATTCTAACACTAACGGAGGCTGTATGCAACAGGTAATTTTACAGCCGGCAGTTTGCGGTTTGCGGTTTACAGTTTGTAAAAACGTAGCAAATACAGACTCTTTGGCAAAAAAGTTTGCAATCTATGCCGCACTCAGACGCTCCATGACACCATCACAACACATATTTACGGCAAACCCGGTTTTCCGTGACAGCGGCAGAACGGGCATCTATGGCAAACTACGCCAGTGGTTGCCATGACAGAAAGAGAGGCAGAAACAACCCAAAAAAAGTGCTTGTAATAGTTTAATTGCTTGTGGTATAATATTGCTTGCGATTGCCGCAGGTGAGGATATTCCCGGCGGTGCGGCATCAGAAATCAGATTATCATGCATATATGCTTATACTATAAAGGAGGTGCGGCAGATGTCAAGAAAATGTGAAATTTGCGGAAAGGGACAGGTTTCCGGAAACAACGTATCCCATTCCAACAGACATACCAGAAGAAAATGGAATGCAAACATTCAGACCGTTAGAATCAATGACAACGGAACAGTAAGAAGAGCTAACGTTTGTACCAGATGCATCAGATCAGGCAAGATTAACCGCGCTATCTAATTACCAAGGCTTTTCAGGACCCGCTTCACAGTAAGCGGGTTTTTCTGTTTATTCCGTCCCGTAATGTATGATATAATGGGAAGGCGTATACAGTGTAAGAATATATTAAGGAGGTCATCATAATGACTCTTTCTAAAAATACGGAGCTGGGGCAGATTACCGTCTCAGATCAGATTTTTGCGGATATGCTCATAGACGCGGCTAAAAGCCCCGAATGCGAGGGTAAGGTCTGGCCTTCCACGAAGCGGGGAAAGATCATTCCGGAAAACAGCCGTTCATATCCTGCCGATGTGGCGTCGGTTATAGACGTGAGCAAAGGGGCTGACGGCGAAAGGAAATATCTGCTTCTCGATATATACGTGGTAATAAAGTTCGGCGCAGGAATAAAGAAGGTTGTGGAGGATCTCTGCTCCCACATAGCCGGTACCATAATGGAAAGGCAGGGGGCTGTCCCGGTCCACATCAACGTTCACGTGACGGGAGTCAAGTCAAAACAGGTGGCGAGAAGGGACCTTCTGGTGCTTAAAGAATACGGAACAGATGGATATTAGACTTGAAAGCAGCGTAAAAGAGCTGAAGGGGATAGGCCCTGCAAAGGAAAAGGCATTAAGAGACGCGGGCATAGAGACCCTGGAGGATCTTGCCTACTTTTTCCCGAGAGGATACGAGGACAGAAGAACCTTAAGAAACATAAGAGAACTTAAAGCCGGAGACGACGCCCTCGTTGCAGGCTTTGTCGCTTCTAAAAGATACTCACCGTTCGTAAGAGGCAGATCCGCCTCGCCCTTATCCTTAAGAATAGAAGACGATACGGGCACCATGGACGTTGTGTATTTCACGGGTAAATACTTTGAAAAGTCCTTCGCCAAAGGGGACAGGTTCGTGTTTTACGGCCGGGTCACCGAAAGCGGCGGAAGGCTTCAGATGATACACCCGGATTTTGCAGCGGAGGGCGGCAGAAACGACGTCAGAGGAATACTTCCCGTGTATCCTGAGATTAAGGGAATATCACAGAAGGAGATAAGACGGCTTCAGGGAGAAGTAAGAGGTCTTTACGGGGAGATTAAAGACTGGATACCGGAAAAAATCGCCAGGGAAAACCGACTGGCGGATATAAAATTTTCTCTTGAGAACATTCATTTTCCGGAGGACGGACTTAAGACGAGACAGGCTAAATTCCGCATGATATTCGACGAGCTCTTCGCCCTTGAAGCGGGAATGTTCGCCGCAAGAGCGGGAAACGCCGGAAGAGGCCGGGGCATCGTCATAGACTGCGGGAGAAGTGAAGAGTTCACGGAAGGCCTGGGATTTCAGTTTACCCCTGACCAGGAGAAGGCATGGAAAGACATTGCGGCAGATCTTGAGTCGGAAAAGCCGATGAACAGGCTGATTCAGGGAGATGTAGGCTCGGGAAAGACGGCTGTGGCGGAAACAGCCATGTTCTGCGCCGCAAAATGCGGATATCAGAGCGTAATGATGGCGCCTACGGAGATTCTGGCGCGTCAGCACCTTAATACTCTGACGTCAGACCTTGGCAGACACGGAATAAGGACGGGACTTCTCTGCAGCAGCATGAAGGCGGCGGAAAAGAGAGATGTCATAGAAAAGCTTAAATCCGGAGAGATAGACGTTCTGGCGGCTACCCACGCGGTGCTTTCGGACGGAGTTGAGTTTAAAAATCCGGGCCTTGTGATAACCGACGAGCAGCACAGGTTCGGAGTGAACCAGAGAAAGACCCTTGGCGCAAAGGGGGGCTTTCCCAACACCCTCGTCATGACCGCGACACCTATTCCGAGAACCCTTGCGGTGGTCCTTTACGGGGACCTTGACATATCACAGATAAGAACCATGCCTGAGGGCAGAAAGCCGGTAAAGACGGAAAGCCTCTACCCGGAGGACAGAGATTACGCCTACGGAAAGGCCATGGAGGAAATAGAAAATGGCCGTCAGGTCTACGTTGTCGCACCTCTCATAGAGGACTCTGATGCGGTGGACGCCGTAAGCGCAGAGGCGTTATTTGATGAAATAAAGGAGAAATTCCCACGCGTGAAATCGGCCCTCATCCACGGAGCGATGAAGCAGGAGGAGAAGGACCGGATAATGTCGGCCTTCGAGGAGGGCGACGTCAGACTTTTAGTATCCACAGTGGTCATAGAGGTTGGAATCAACGTTGCCAATGCGACGGTTATGATAATAGAAAACGCTGAGAGGTTCGGACTGGCTCAGCTTCACCAGCTGAGAGGACGGGTCGGAAGAGGAAGCGGAGCGTCATACTGCTATCTTATCTCGGCAGGGGATTCGGACAGGGCGAAAGAGCGCATGGAGGTAATGTGCAAAACCACCGACGGCTTTGAGATAGCGGAAAAGGACCTTCAGCTCCGCGGGCCCGGCGACATATTCGGAACGAGACAGCACGGACTTCCACAGCTTTCGCTTAGCGATCTCATTCGTCACGGCGACGTCCTGGAGAAGGCGTCAAAGGCGGCAAAGAGGCTTATCGAAGAGGATCCGTCTCTTTCAAAGGCTGAAAACGCCGGAGTTCGAAAGAGAGTGGAGAAGCTGTTTAACGGAAACATAAGACTTGAGATATAGACAAGGAGTTAATATGAGGATAATAACGGGTGAATACAGGGGAAGAAGGCTGGAGACCCCTTACGGACACGATGTGAGACCTACGGGAGACAAGGTGAGGGAGTCTGTTTTCAATCTCCTCATGTACGACATAGACGGCGCGGTGTTCTGCGACCTGTTCGCGGGGACGGGAGCCATAGGCCTTGAAGCGCTGTCAAGAGGCGCGGAAAAGGCGTACTTCTGCGACGCGTCAAGAGACAGCATCAGAATCATAAAGACGAACATCGAAAAGTGTGGGGCTTCGGAAAGGTCGAGGGTGTTCGCCTGCGACTATCTTTCGGCACTGAGGAGGATAAAGGAAAAGGTCGACATATTTTACATCGACCCGCCGTATAACTCGGGATTTTACGTGCCTGCTCTGGAGGAGATAGACAGTCTTGATTTATTGTCAGAAAAAGGTATAATAGTAGCAGAACACAGGGCCGACGAGAGCCTGCCGGATTTGTCGGGTCGCCTTAAGGCCTTTAAAGAAAAAAAATACGGGCATACGAAGCTGACTCTTTACAGCTGCGCCCGGGACGATCAAAAGGATAACATGTAAATATGAAAAGAGCTTTGTATACCGGTTCGTTCGATCCGATGACCAACGGACACCTCGATATTATTAAGAGGGCGTCCAGGATGTTCGATGAACTGGTGGTGGGAGTTATAGTAAACCCTAACAAGTCTCCGCTCTTTACCAGAGAGGAAAGAGTGCGGCAGATTGAGGACATCGTGGGAGAGCTGGGACTTTCCAACGTGACCGTAGACAGCTTTCAGGGACTTCTTGCGGATTACGTCAATGCCGGAGGCTTTGACGCAGTAGTGAGAGGTCTCAGAGCAACATCGGATTTTGAGTATGAAATACAGATGGCGCAGATGAACGCATGTCTGTTTAATCCGGGAACCGAGTCGGTTTTTCTCATGACGAGCCCCAGATATTCTTTTATCAGTTCCAGTATGATTAAAGAAGTGGTTTCGCTGGGAGGAAGCGCCGACGGGCTGGTTCCGGTTTCTATTCTGGAAGAGATAAAGAATAAATTTCATCGGTAGATTGTGGAGGAATAAAAAATGACAGTACTTGAATTTTTAGAGGAAATTGAAGATATCGTGAAAAACGCTCCGGGACTTCCTCTGACCGGGAAGATCATGGTAGATGCCGATGAGCTTCTGGAGATTACCAAAGGCATAAGACTGAGTCTTCCTGACGATGTTCAGCAGGCAAAATGGGTCAGGGATGAAAAGGACAGAATTCTGGAGGATGCCAGAACAGAGTACGAGAAGATAATCATCGAAGCCAAGAAACAGGCAGATCTCATGGTGGAAAAGGACGTCATCACTCAGCGTGCAGTGGAGGTGGCCGATAATATCTACACCAGAGCCGATGTGTACGCTAAAGATATGAAGCTGCGCACATTCAACTATATGGACGAGGTTCTCTTTAATTTCCAGAAGAAGATGGAAGAGCTGAACGACAAGTACTTTGCGGCAATGTATCAGGAAATGGACAACCATTTTGCTGAGATCGGAAACAAGATTGCGGCTGATATGAACGAAATCAGAGAGATGGCCAGAGAAACCGACGAACAGGAAATCAAGCCTCACAAGATTCAGATTCCTGTAGGAGACGGAGCTGAAGAATAATGAAGGCGTTCGGAGTAGTAGCCGAATTCAATCCCTTTCACAGGGGACATAAATACGTAATAGAGCAGGGGCGCATTCTGACGGGATGCGACGTTTGCGTGTGCGTAATGAGCGGAAATTTTGTACAGCGGGGAGGACCCGCTGTTTTCAGTAAGTGGGAAAGAGCGGAAGAAGCGGTCAGAGGCGGAGCCGATCTGGTGATTGAACTTCCGGTAATCTATGCATCTTCCAGCGCAGAAATCTTCGCAGAAGGAGCAGTTAAAACTCTCTTCGGCACTGGCGGAATTTCCCGACTGGTGTTCGGAAGCGAAAGCGGAGATACGGAAAGGCTCGTCAGGGCGGCCGAAATTTTAAGAAGCAGCTCGGGCAGAATCGATAATGCCATGAAGGAAGCCCTTGCCGCGGGAAAGTCATATCACGCCGCAGCCGCTGAAGCGAGAGAAAGAGCCGGAATCGACCCTGAACTGACATCGGAACCCAACGATATACTTGCTCTCGAGTATCTGAAGGTTCTTTTAAAGCTTAACGAAGAAAATCCGGGGACGGAGGTCATGCCTGTTTCCGTAAAGCGAACGGGAGCGGGACATCACGAAACGGCGAGTGATATAAGGCGTAAGCTTAAAAAGGTCGAAGGCGGAAGGCTTAAGGCCATGGAGGAAAACTACTGGAACCTGGTGAGGAGCAGGATTCTCCTTGCGGATCCGGAGCAACTTGAAAGAATTGCTTCGGCAGGGGAAGGACTGGAGAACAAGCTGAAAAAGGAGATAAGATACGCCGGTTCCATGGAGGACTTTATTGAAAGAGTAAAGTCAAAGCGTTACCCGTATACACGGATAGGAAGGCTTCTGGCCCAGACACTGCTTGGAATAGAAAAGGGAGCGGCTGCCGGTTTTGTCACGTACATAAGACCTCTTGCCATGAACGAGACCGGAGGGAAATTCCTGAAATACATAAAGAAGAATGAACTTGCCGGAATTCCGATTATCGATAAAGTCGGAAGGGATTCATATTTCGATGAGGCGGTAACAGAAGTGATGAAAAAGGACGTACAGGCTGCCGATATCTACAACCTCATAGCGGGTAAGAATCTTTATGACGAGTCTGAGTTTGTTAAAAAAACTACTATCATTAAAGGGGCGGGAGCCCTTGATTTCTAATGTTTTTTGATGTAAAATTTTAAAGGTTAAACCTGTATTTTATTTATAGAATAATACATATGGAGGACGTAAATGAAAGTATTAGTAATCAATTGCGGAAGTTCTTCCCTGAAGTATCAGGTGCTCGACATGCAGAACGAGTCCCTTATGTGCAAAGGTCTCGTAGAGAGAATCGGCATGGATGGTTCCGTAATCAACCACACCAAGATCGGAATGGATAAGGTTGTAAAGGAAGTTCCGATGAAGGATCATAAGGACGCCATTGCACAGGTTCTCGACGCTGTTCAGAATCCTGAGTACGGTGTTGTAAAGTCCATGGACGAAATCGGAGCTGTAGGACACAGAGTTGTTCATGCTGGCGAGAAGTACGCTGAATCCGTGCTCATCACCGACGACGTTATAAAGGCGCTGGAAGAGTGCGTAGAGCTCGCTCCGCTTCATAACCCGCCTAACCTGATGGGTATTGCAGCATGCAGAGAGCTTATGCCGGACACTCCGATGGTTGGCGTATTCGATACGGCTTATCATCAGACCATGCCGCCTGAATCATACATCTATGCAATTCCTTATGAGTACTACGAAAAGTACGGAATCAGAAGATACGGCTTCCACGGAACTTCTCACAAGTTCGTAGCTCAGAGAGCAGCCGCAATGCTTAACACTAACATTAACGACCTTAAGATTATAACCTGCCACCTTGGAAACGGTGCATCCGTTACGGCTATAAAGCACGGCAGAGTAGTGGATACGTCCATGGGATTCACACCGCTTGAGGGTCTCGTAATGGGTACCCGCTGCGGAGATATCGACCCTGCAATCGTTACCTACATCAGGGAGAAGGAGAACCTTCCTCAGGGTGTTGCCAACGAAATCCTGAACAAGAAATCCGGAGTTCTCGGTATTTCCGGCGTTTCCAGCGATTTTAGAGATCTGGAAGATGCTCTTTCCGAGGGAAATGAGAGAGCTGCCCTTGCACTCAGAGTATTTGCCCACAAGGTAAGATTCTATATCGGAGCTTACATCGCAGAAATGAACGGCGTTGATGCTATCGTATTTACCGCAGGCGTAGGTGAAAACGACGTATACATGAGAGATATCATCTGCACTAACCTCGGAAACCTGGGAATCAAGCTCGATCCTATAAAGAACAAGGTAAGAGGAAAGGAAACAGAAATCAGCACTGAGGATTCCAAAGTTAAACTGCTCCTCATACCTACCAATGAAGAGCTGATGATTGCAAGAGACACTTACAATATCGCAAGAAAAGTAAAATAGTCCGAGCGATCCGGGAAACGCCTTACGGATTTCGGCCGGAACCCGGAAAATAAGAGTTGACATCTAAATGGAAAAAGTATATACTTTAGAAGTTAACGCGAATTATCCGCGGCTTTTGGCTGCGTGAATTCAGATAAGCAGTGAGCACAGGGGAGGTGTAGATAATGGCAGTTCCAAAGAGGAAAACATCTAAGGCAAGAAGAGACAGCAGAAAGTCTCAGAATATGAAAAAGACCATGCCTGGACTTTCTATTTGTCCGCAGTGTCATGAGCCTAAGCTTCCGCACAGAGTTTGCCCGAATTGCAATTACTATGACGGTAAAGAAGTAGTATCTGCAGAAGCTTAATTATCGAATCTGTACATAAAGGCCCTGTGCCTTGCAGAAGATGAAGAAGAGAGGCTGCTGCCTGTGACCTTAAATGGTCCGGCGGCGGCCTTTTTGCGTTGAAGGAAGATTCCCGCAGATGCTGTTGCGACGGGAGTAAAAAAGTTGTAAAATAGGGCTGTAATCAGGAAAACGAGGAGGTCTGACATGAAAAAAGCATTATACAACGCGAAGGTTTACGTGGAGAAGGGCGTATATGCCCGGGCGGTACTGGTAGAAGACGGCCTTATAAAAGCGGTTGGAACCGACGAGGAGATTCTGGCAGGAGCAGGTGCGGATGCAGAAAGGACCGATTGTGAGGGAAGGACACTGATACCAGGCCTCAATGACAGCCATCTTCACTTCATGCAGACCGGGGAGGCCATGAATCAGGCGCAGATTGACGGAGTAAAATCCATAGACGAGATGGTGGAAATATGCAGAAGGTTTGCGGCAGAGCATCCTGAACGGGTGAAGAACGGACTTCATGCCACGGGCTGGAATCAGGATTTCTTTACTGACGGAGACAGGATGCCGGACAGGCACGACCTCGACAAAATCAGCACCGACTTTCCAATCTGCCTCGAGAGGGTCTGCGGACATATAGTGTCCACCAATACGAAACTCATTGAAATGCTGGGAATAGACGGCAGTTCCCCTCAGTATCCGGACGGCAGTTTTCTCATAGGGGAGGACGGATATCCTAACGGCATTTTCACAGGAAATGCATGTAATATAGCAAAGGATGTAATTCCTGACTTCTCCATAGAGGAGAGACGCAGCATGCTCACAGACACCATGAAGGATGCGGTTTCCCGGGGAATAACGTCGGTACAGAGCAACGATGTCGGAACTTCGTTTATGGACGGTCCCGCTGCGTTCAAAATGTTCGAGGACGTATATGAAAGCGGTGAAGCCATCATCAGGTACAGACATCAGGTGTGCTTTAACGATATAGATGCATTCAGAGAAGATCTCAGATCAGGCGCGTACGCAAAGTACGGGTACGGAGGAAACATGGGCGGCAGCGGCGCATCCGCAGACGGAACGGCATGGCTGACCCTGGGGCCTCTGAAGCTCTTCAAGGACGGAAGTCTGGGAGCGAGGACTGCACTCATGAAGAACGGATATGCAGGCGACCCTGATAATCATGGACTCGTATGGCTGAAAGACGAGGATATGGATGAATTCTGCAGGCTGGCAAAGGAAAACGGCATTCAGGTCGTTACACACTGCATAGGCGATATGGCTGTGGAAAAGACCATTGAAAGCTACGAGAAGGCATTTATCGACGGCAGGAACAGCCTTCGTCACGGCCTCATACACTGTCAGATAACCGACGAAGAGATTTTAGAGCGCATAGTCAGAGATGATATTCTGGTATTTGCACAGCCCGTATTTATCGACTACGACATGAACATAGTGGAGGAGCTCTGCGGCAGGGAGCTGGCATCCACTTCATACGCCTTCGGAACTCTCATAAAGAGGGGCGCACATCTTTCTTACGGAACGGACTGCCCTGTAGAATACTACAATCCATTCGAGAATATCTATATGGCGGTTACGAGAAAGGGCAGAGACGGCCGTCCCGAAGGAGGCTTTTACGCCAAAGAGTGCGTAGACGTTGAAACGGCAGTGGACGCATACACCTATGAGAGCGCGTATGCCGAGTTCATGGAGGATGTCAAAGGCAGAATAAAGCCCGGCTACTATGCGGACATGGTCCTCTTAGACAGAGACATATTCACCGTTGACCCTGCGGAGATAAAAGACATCAGACCGGTTATGACGATGGTCGGCGGAAAAGTCGTTTATGAGAGCCGGAACAGAAATTGAAAATGGAATGAGAGCTCGAAATAAGCCCGGAAATTATTTTCCGGGCGTTTTCAGTTGATGCGGCGGGGAGCTGGAATAGGCGATGCGATTTTTCTACATATAAGTGAGTTAAAATATATGCAGAAAAAGCTGCAATAAGTTGATTATCTGCATATAAAATGATAAAATATATGCAGATAAGGAGGATGAATATGCAATGAGGAAATTCGACTATTCGTTTCTGGATAACGGTTTGCTGCCAGCTAAAATGATAAACCTTACTTCCGCCATATCATCGCTGAAGACTTTGTCGGGAGTACGAAAAAACGATTTCAAAGAGATATTTACTGAGCTTGAAGCCGTTGCCAGGGTTCAGTCGGTTAAGAGTTCCAACGAAATTGAGGGTATAGTGACCAGCGATGAGCGTATAAATGAAATCGTGAATGGAAACAGTGCGCCGCTTAATCACGATGAAGCAGAAATCGCAGGGTACAGGGATGCGCTGAACCTTATTCACTCAGACTACGACAATATTGATTTCAGACAGGGCGACATCCTGAGAATTCATGAGATGATAATGGCGGTCGCGGGGTACGAGTACGGCGGCATGTATAAAACGGACGACAATCTTATCATGGAAGTCGATTCTTCCGGAAACAGAAGGGTAAGGTTCAGACCCGTTGCGGCTGATGAGACCGGGGCGGCAATGGAGCAGCTGGAGCTTGCGTATATGGAGGCTAGAAACGATTCCGGTATCAATCAGCTTCTGCTTATTCCATGCGTGATTCTCGATTTTCTGTGCATTCACCCTTTCAGAGACGGAAACGGGAGGATGTCCAGATTACTGTCTTTGCTGCTTTTGTATAAGAACGGCTTCGACGCGGGTAAATATATTTCTTTTGAAGAGCAGATAAATAAATCAAAGGCGGCGTATTACGAGGCTCTCAGGCAATCCTCCGAAGGCTGGGCAGAAAACGAAAACGACTATGTGCCGTTTATGGAATATTTCCTTACGGCGTTGTATATGTGTTATAAAGAGCTGGACAAAAGATTCGCTGTCGTTGGCAGTAGAAGGATTACGAAGAAGGCAAGAGTAGAGGCGACAGTTCTTAACAGTCTTACACCTTTGTCGAAGGCTGAAATCTGCAAAATTCTGCCTGATGTAAGCCCTACAACCGTGGAGGCGGTTCTGGGAGAAATGGTGAGAGCGGGGAGCATCAGGAAAATCGGCGGCGGCAGAGGAACTCAGTACATAAGGAGGTAGGCGGAAAGCATATGAAACACTACTCATGGGAAGAGTTTTATGCCAGTTACGAGGACTGGCAGCCCGGACACTGCACCGGCGACTGTGAAAACTGCCCGCCACACTACGGTTACCGCTACGGCCACGACCACCAGTACGGCTGCGAATTCGGCGGCAACAGAGGCAGCGGCGGGATGGATTAAAGGAGGGAAAAGATGTATCTTCAGTGTACGAAAAAAGTGCTGGACAGACTCAGCATAGACAAGGCGGATTATGCAGATACAGGCGAGTGCGAAGGCTTTGAGAACGGCTTTTACACGTGGTACGTCAATTTAGTAGACCTGGGAAGGAAGAAAGCTCTGGTATGCATGAACAGAAAGACACTTTACCCCGTAATCCTGTACGGCGTAAAGGCAAAAGATTTTTCCGGACTTGGAGACAGGGTTAGGGAAGCAATCCGGGCAACCCTTGAACGTGAATGCATCAAAGAGGCCATAATCGACGAGTACCTCGATAACTGTGGAGAGGCGTTATATCAAAGCCTTCGCACCCGGAATATGAGGACACGATAGAGTGGGCCGAAGACCAGAAGGAACCGCTAAGAGACATAGGGGATATAAATCGGAGAATGAGGTGTCTGTGATTTGATTGATTTACAGGGAGGGACTTTTGTAGGAGATATAGAACCAAGATAGCGTTGGAAGAGTGAGCCACATGCCTTATATCTGCCTGATTTTCAGAGCTTCACGAAGCTCGCTAAAAGTGTCATTAATGGGCGCTATTTTTCCGGCATTTACGTCATTTTCTGCCTTTGCAAGGATTTCAAGAAGTTTGATACGGTTTATATCATTTTTAAGCATTTTATCGGTTTCATTCAGCATATGCGTGAAACACTCCTTTCCTATGCAATACTATATCACAATAAGAAAACAATGAGGTGTGTAAAATGGTTTCGAAACGGGGATTATTTTTGTCTAGGTGTAAGGAGATTTTCTGATAACTTTGACGACACGGATACATTATGGTAAGATTTACATGGACATAGAGCAAAAATGGAAGGGGTATTACTGTGAGCAACCATTTTGAGCATGACGGTAAAATTGCATTTCATCCAGGATATTATGTAAAGGAAATAGCAGATGAGAGCGGATTTACATATGTGGACTTCGCAAAGCGTCTTAACATGACACGGGAAGATTGATAAGAGGGGAACTTAGTCTTTCCGAGAATATGGCGCGAAAGCTTTCTGAAATTACGGGAACCAGTGTGATGTATTGGTTGAATCTGCAAGATGTGTATAATTCGATCACTAGTGAACTTCAGCAAAGGATGCTTTTAAAAGGGGATATAGCGCATATCATAGAAAACATGAGGCAAGCTCATGATGAAGCATATAATCTATACTCACCGATGGTTGACAATGCGTGCAGAGCAGTCCTATCTGAAGTAGAACTGGAACGATTGTTTGATAAATTGCTTGACTTTACATCTGACGAAAAAATCCTGTTGCTATATAAAAAGCTTTGCAGGCGATATTTTGAAATCTATCCTGTCTGCGTAAGCGAATATATTTATGCATATATGGAAATGTGGGAAGATAAAGATAATGAAGAATAGTAAGATGTATTATACGGGGAGGTAGAAATGGCAGATAAGACTACTGCTAACATAGGCTTTGAAAAGCAACTGTGGGATGCGGCTTGCTGTACTTCTGTTCCTCCTGCAGGATTATTATGAAAACGGCGTATACAGTAACATCGAAGACATCATCGAGAGCAATGGTTCCGGTGAGATCCTCTGGGATAAGACAATCAACGAAACTTTTACTCTCCTGTCGAATAACAAAGGAGCATGGTAATGTATAAGATAGTAAGTGTAAAATTTAAATGCCATCCAGTATTAGGAGATTTATACTTAGACTTTCGAGGACCGGATGGCAACGCTGTTGATACAGTAATTTTTGCTGGGGAAAATGGTGTTGGAAAAAGCACGATATTAGAGTGCCTATATGAAATAGCATCCAAAACTTTAAAATTTGAAGCAGATGTAGAAATAGAACAAGATGGTGTATCTCATTTACTGAAGTATTTCAACGAAAAAGACGTGAATGGTCAGAATATTTGGGTTCAAGATGAAAGTGGATGGAAAACTTTACCCGCACATCCTGCATTTAAGGGGAAATATGATTTTGACGGTATTTATTCAGACGTTGACATTAACTTCCATTCGCAGAAAGTTTCTTCCGTCACCAGTCTAGTACTAGATGCCGAGAAGAAAAGCTGTCGGTCTTCAAACAATCTCCCTACACAAATTAAACAACTCCTGATCGATATTCAGGCCTTGGATGATGCTGATGTTGCATTTGCTGCGCGGCAACATCCGGAATCACTTGCTAAAGATATCCTTGTAGCGCAACGCATGCATCGATTTACTACTGCTTTCAACCGCATGTTGGACAGCCTTACATATAGCCGTATTAAGAATCAAGATGGCTATAAATCCATCCTGTTCAGTAAAAACGGAGTTGAAATTCCCATTGATGCCCTGAGTTCTGGAGAAAAGCAAATTGTTTATCGAGGCTGCTTTCTTCTAAAAGATGCAAATGCAATTAGTGGAGTATTTGTCTTTATTGATGAACCAGAAATTAGCCTGCATCCAACTTGGCAAATGAAGATTATGGACTACTATAAAAGCCTTTTTACGAATGAATCAAATGTCCAAACCTCTCAGATATTTGCTGTAACTCATTCGCCATTTATTATACATAACAATAATCGAAGAAATGATAAGATAATAGTACTTACACGTGATGAACGCGATAACATTATTGTTAAAGATAAACCTGATTATTTCAAGTGCACTTCCCTTGCAGTTATACAGGACGCTTTCTCAATTCAAGGATTTTCTGCAGATAGGCCCACTGTTTACCTCGAAGGTAGAACTGATGAGAAATATTTTAATAAAGCTCTTGAAGTATATGGTTATAATGTTCCATTTCAATTCAAATGGGTTGGCTATATGAAAGATGATAGGACTGAAGAAAATACCGGTAAAGATGCTTTGAATAAGGCAGCGCAATTTCTCACTGGTCGAAATCTTCCTGTCAAAAATGTATGTCTGTTTGATTGTGATACAAATCGTGCGGAAACTTCAAAAAACAATGTGTATATAAGGGTTATTCCTACTTATACCAATGCAAAGCATATGAAAAAAGGCATTGAAAATGCGCTCATACTAGATTCAGTTGATGTTTCCCCTTACTATTCATCAAAAATAAAAAAAGGGGATTACGGAGATGACAGCACGATTGTTGAATTTAAAAAGATGGCATTTTGCGACTACATCTGCAATTTAGATACAGCCATATTAAAAAGCATTTTTTCTAATTTACAATCAGTTATTGACTCGCTTATTACACTTTACAGGGATTGCTAAATGGATCTTGACTACTTATAATTTTGACGGACAACCGCATATCTTCCTAAAAATATTGCCGTTTACAACAAGCGACAAGCTACCCGAGTTACTCAAGGTGCTGAAAAGTGGCACCAAAGTTTGGCCCCAATGACACCAATCCTTTGGAATAACTTCCGGGGGATTGTCTCTATTTTAGAACCTACACAGCGTAGACCTTAAAATAACAGCGTTTACGGATTTAGTCAAGTACGATTTGGTCAAATCGTACTTGACTAATTTTCTGTGGTTTCTTCCGGCCTGCGTGCCCGCATATCCTAAAAATTATAAAGACAAATCCTGATTTTTGGTATATAATCAAATTTGTTATACCTAAAATGATTATAGTCGCGGGCTTCAATCCGTGAGTGTCGCGGGTTGTGATCCACGGGTGTACATTAAATCTTTATAACCCGGCGCACCGGCAGGGTGCGCGTATCAGGAGGAATTTTAATGAGACCGGTAAATGTTGCTATCCTCGGCCTTGGAACCGTAGGCGGAGGTACTTATGACATTCTGAAGATGAATGCCGAACTTATAGAAAAGAGAACGGGAAGACAGATCAGAGTCACGAAGGTTCTGGACAAGGCCGTGGACAAGTGCCTTGCCAAGGGACTTACGGAGGATATGATCGTCGACGATCCCGAGAAGATTTTTACGGACCCGGAGATTGATATCGTAGTTGAGGCTCTTGGGGGAATCCAGCCTTCCACCGACTTTATGCTTAAGGCCATGAAGGCGGGCAAGTCTGTCGTGACTCCGAACAAGGCTGCCGTTGCAGCAAACTTCGATGAGCTGAAGAAAACCGCTGAAGAAAACGGCGTAGGATTCAGATTTGAGGCCAGCGTAGGCGGCGGAATCCCGGCCCTTACGGCTATCATGGAGGCTCTTTCCGGAAATGAGTTCACAGAGGTTATGGGAATCCTCAACGGAACCACCAACTACATTCTGACGAAGATGACCGACCTGGGACTTGACTACGGTGAGGTTCTGAAAGACGCGCAGGCCAAAGGCTTTGCCGAGGCCGACCCGACTGCAGACGTCGAGGGTATCGATGTTGCCAACAAGCTCTCCATACTCATGGCTCTCTGCTTCGACAAATACGTAAAGCCTGCCGACATTCCGACAAAGGGCATAAGCCACATCACCATGGCCGACATCGAGGCCGCAAAGGCGAAGGGCTGCAGGATAAAGCTCATAGCAAAGGCTGCCGTAAAGGAGGGAAAGCTGGAGTACAGCGTTGCGCCGATGGAGATTGAAAATTCCCATCCGCTTGCGGGAGTGTCCAACGAGTTTAACGCCATCTACGTTACGGGAAATGCCGTTGACGAGGTTATGTTCTACGGCAAAGGCGCAGGGGCTCTTCCTACGGGAAGTGCCATAGTAGGCGATATCATCGCTATCGCAAAGACCCTTTAATCATATTTCAGGAGGATATATAAATGAGTTTACTGAACCAGTGGCTTGACCTTATGGAAGGTCAGACGAAGGCGACCATCGACGAATTCTGGAAGGAGTATTCGGAGACGGAAACCAAAATCTACACTTACATCCTTTCGGACCACGAAAAGAAGCTGGAAGGAAAGTTCTCTGATCTCGTTGAGAAATTTGACTGCAATAAGATCATATTCATGGGATTCCTCGACGGCATCAATTCCAGCCTTAAGAAGGAGCTGGATCTTAAGAAGGTTACCGAGGACAGCGAAATAAGCCTTGATATCGACTTTGAGAAGCTCTATTTCAACATGCATAAAGCAGATGCAGACTATCTCTGGTCCATTCCTGAGTGGGACAAGGTTCTCACCGTTGATAGACGCGAGGAAATCTATAAGGAATACAAGAAATCAAAGACTGTTCACGCAGAAAAGAAGCCGGGCAGAAATGACCCTTGTCCTTGCGGAAGCGGCCTTAAGTATAAGAAGTGCTGCGGAAAGAACGCATAAACCTTAATAAAATCATAGAACTTTTTAAATCCCGGATTCGTCCGGGATTTTTTCATAAAGCGGTTGCCCGGAAATGAGAAAGCATATATTATAAGAGGAGCGGCCCGTGCCGCGAAAGGAGAAGAAAATGCCACTTCATATAGTACTTGTAAATCCTGAAATTCCGCCTAATACGGGCAACATAGCCAGGACATGCGCAGCCACCGATACGTGTCTTCACCTGGTGAAGCCCCTGGGATTTTCCATAGACGATAAGGCCCTTAAGAGGGCGGGCCTTGACTACTGGCCATACGTAAAACTTACGGTTCACGAAAGCCTTGACGATTTTATGAAGGAATACGCCGGAGCCAGAATGTTTCTCGCTACTACAAAGGGCGCGCGCCTTTACACGGAGCCCGAATACCGGGACGGGGACATGTTTCTTTTCGGAAGAGAGACGGCGGGGCTTCCGAGAGATTTCATAGAACAGCATAAGGACTTTGCCGTAAGGATTCCCATGAGTGAAAGCACCAGACTCAGATCCTTCAATCTTGCCAATTCAGCAAATATTATCCTGTTCGAGGCGCTGAGACAGCTGAGATTTCCGGGGCTGAAATAGGTAAAATGTAGTGGGCATTTCCGTTTTTGTATGGTATAATATTTGCATAAGCATTTAACTCATTTGAAGCGTCAGGAGAGAGCTTTATGAGATTAGGATATGAACTGACAATTGAACAGACCCAGAAGCTGTCGATGACGCCGGAACTCATACAGGCCATCCAGATTTTGCAGTTTAACAATCAGGAGCTTTCTGACTATATTCAGAACGAGCTTCTGGAGAATCCTGTCCTTGAGGCGGAGAAGTCTGACGGCAACGATGAGATTGATATCAGAGAGAAAATAGCAGAGTCGGAGTACGAGCTCGATACATACAGGCAGTGGGAAGGCTCCGGCGACGATGACGATAACGACTACACCTATGAGCAGTACGTGTCGTTTAAATATACGCTTATAGATTATCTTCTGGGACAGCTGCAGTTCTCCAGCCTTAAGGGAAGGTGCGCCGAGATAGGAAGATACATGATAGAGGCCATAGACGATAACGGCTATCTTACCATGTCGGTGGAGGAAATTGCGGAGACTATGAACGCCACCGCAGAGGAAGTGGAAAAGGTTCTCGACGTGATTCAGACCTTTGACCCTGTGGGGGTTGGAGCCAGAAACCTCAGAGAATGTCTCATAATCCAGCTGGCATCCAGAGGAGAGCTTGACGAGAAAACGGAATACGTAATTGAAAATATGCTTGAGGATCTTGCGGATAACAGGATCTCTCAGATTGCGAAGGCTCTGGGAATAAAGAACCAGGAGGTTCAGGCCATAGCCGATAAGATAAGGACTCTCGAACCTAAGCCGGGCAGACTTTACGATTCCGACGAGAATATAAAGTACATAGTGCCTGACGTTTTTGTCGAAAAAATCGACGGAGAATACATAGTCACGACTAACGACACCAGCATGCCTCATCTGATGGTAAGTTCATACTATAACAAGCTCAGCGCAGAAGCGGCCAAGGACGAAGAACTTAACAAATACCTTAACAACCGCTTTAACGCCGCAGTGTGGCTCATTAAGAGCATAGAGCAGAGGAAGCAGACGATTTTCAATGTTTCCAGCGCTATAGTCAGATACCAGAGGGATTTCTTCGATTTCGGCGAGAAGCACCTGAAACCACTGACTCTTAAGCAGATTGCCGAAGAGGTGGGAATTCACGAATCCACCGTCAGCAGGTCCATAAACGGAAAATACATGCAGAGCCCGAGGGGAGTTTTTGAGCTGAAGTATTTTTTCACCAGCGGAGTGGCCTCCGGAGACGGAACCGGAGTTTCCTCCAACAGTGTGAAGAGCTTCATAAAGGAGATCATCGACGGAGAGGACCCGAAGAAGCCTTACAGCGACCAGGAGATGGCCGACATCTTAAAGGCCAAGGGAATAGATATATCCAGAAGAACCGTGGCCAAGTACAGAGAGGGCATGCACATCCTGTCCTCGTCGAAGAGAAGACGCTTTTAGAGATCGGACTTTCACCCTTTGCCCGGACAAAATACGTTCTCAATGCCGGAGTGCGGCATGAAATAAATCATCAAACTTTAATCCAGAAAGAGATACGGAGGTTTAAAATGGCAATTAAAGTTGGTATCAGCGGTTTTGGAAGAATCGCCAGAGTAGTTATCAGGGCAGCTATGAACATGCCTGAGATCGAGATAGCGGGCATAAACGTTAGAAACGCGGATCTTGACTATCTCGTTTACATGCTGAAGTACGACACTACTTTCGGCAGATTCCCGAAGGAGCTGGGAAAGTATGACGAGGGACTTATCATCGACGGTAAGAAGGTTCCTGTATTCAGCGAGACAGAGGCTAAGAACATTCACTGGGACAAGTGCGGAGCAGAGTATATCGTGGAGGCTACCGGCGCATATACGACTACCGAGAAGGCTATGGACCACATTAAGGCAGGAGCCAAGAAGGTTATCATTTCCGCTCCGGCTAAGGATAAGACCACGCCGACGTTCGTATACGGAGTAAACTCCGACGAATACACTAAGGACATGGACGTGGTATCCAACGCATCCTGCACCACCAACTGTCTGGCTCCTCTCTGCAAGGTTTTAGAGGATAACTTCGGAATCGAGCAGGGACTCATGTCCACCATTCATTCCGCAACCGCAAAGCAGAAGGTTGTAGACGCCAGGTCCATGAAGGACTGGAGAACGGGAAGATCCGTATTCGGAAACGTTATTCCTTCCACCACCGGTGCTGCAAAGGCTGTAGGTCTGGTAATCCCGGCTCTCGCAGGCAAGATGACAGGCATATCCTACAGAGTTCCTACTGCTGACGTTTCAGTAATCGACCTTAACGTTGTACTTAAGACTTCTGCTTCCTACGACGCTATCTGCAGAGCCGTAAAGAAGGCTTCCGAGACTTACCTTCACGGCGTGATAGAATACGTTGACGACGAAGTGGTATCCGGAGATTTCGTGGGCGATCCTCACACCTCCATCTTCGATGCAAGAGAGGGTATAGAGCTTAACGACAAATTCTTCAAGCTCATAGCGTTCTACGATAACGAGTACGGATATTCCAGCAAGATCCTCGAGCTCGTAAAGCACATGTACGAGGTTGATAACGCTAAATAGGAGATTCCGGCGATGAAGAAAACAGTAAGAGATATAAGCTGGCAGGGCGTTCGCGCCCTCGTCCGCTGTGATTTTAACGTGCCTTTGGACGGGGACGGAAGAATAACCGACGATACCAGAATCAGGGCGGCCCTCCCTACCATAGAGTACCTTGCCGATAACGGTGCCAGGGTCATCATAATGTCCCACCTTGGAAGACCGAAGGGTGAGCCTAAGCCCGAATACAGCCTTAAGCCTGTTGCCGAAAGGCTTTCGGAGCTTACGGGAAAGCAGGTCGTTTTCGCCGCAAGTCCCGTTGTAGTGGACGACGGCGTAAGGGCGAAGGTCGCAGCCCTTAAGGACGGAGAAATTGCTCTCCTTGAGAACGTAAGATACAGAAAAGAAGAGACTGAAAACGGTAAAGAGTTTTCCAAAGAACTCGCTTCCTTAGGCGACGTTTTTGTCCAGGAGGCCTTCGGTACGGCTCACAGAGCCCATTCGTCCACGGCGGGAGTGGCGGAATTCCTTCCGGCCGTCTCAGGATTCCTTATCGAAAAGGAAGTGAAATTCCTGGGCGATGCCGTTGAAAATCCTGAAAGACCTTTCGTTGCCATAATGGGCGGCGCCAAAGTAGGAGATAAGATAAAGGTCATCGAAAACCTTATGAAGAAAGTCGACACTCTCATCATCGCAGGAGGCATGAGCTACACTTTCTTTAAAGCCATGGGTCTTGAAATAGGAACGTCCATCCTGGACGAGGGAAGCATCGGTCTTGCGGGCGAACTTCTGGCAAAGGCTGAAAAGTCCGGAGTTAAGCTGCTCCTTCCTGTAGACGTTGTATGCGCCGATGAATTTAAAAACGACGCAAAGACCGCAGTCGTGGACAGGGAAAACATTCCTGCCGATATGATGGGAATGGACATAGGACCTAAGACCGTTGAGCTTTTCGGAAAAGAGCTTAAGGCCGCGAAGACCGTGGTATGGAACGGCCCGGCGGGAGTGTTCGAGATGCCTGAGTTTGCCAAGGGTACCAGAGCCATCGCCGAGATTCTTGCGGAATCCGATGCCGTTACCGTTATAGGCGGAGGAGATTCTGCGGCGGCGGTAAAGGGCTTCGGGCTCGAAGATAAGATGACACATATTTCGACAGGCGGCGGAGCTTCCCTTGAGTTCCTCGAGGGAATAGAGCTTCCGGGCATCGCCGTGATTCAGGAGGCGTAGCGAAATGGGAATGAGAGTCCCTCTTATAGCCGGAAACTGGAAAATGTATAAGACCAGAGAGGAAGCGCTTGAATTTGCCAGGCGTTTCAAGGAGCTCTATCGCGATACCGACATCAGAGCAGCAGTAATCGCTCCTTATACGCAGCTTGACGTTCTCGTCAGCGCATTTAAGGGCAGCGGAGTAGGCGTAGGAGCCCAGAATGTCCACTTTGAGGACGAAGGGGCTTTCACCGGCGAGATTTCCGTTCCGATGCTGAAAGAACTGGGCGTAGACTTCTGCATAGTGGGCCATTCCGAGAGAAGGCAGTACTTCGGAGAAACCGACGAGACGGTAAACCTCAAGCTTAAAAAGCTCCTGAGAGAAAGCGATATAACGCCGATTCTCTGCGTGGGAGAAGTCCTGGCGGAAAGAGAACAGGGCGTTCAGAACGAGGTTGTATCCGGCCAGCTTGAAAAAGACCTTGAAGGGCTTACTGCCGAAGAGGCGGGCAGACTCGTAATAGCATATGAGCCAGTCTGGGCCATAGGTACGGGCAAAACGGCCACACCGGAGCAGGCCGAGGAAATGTGCGCCATGATAAGAAACGCGGTTTCCGAAATGTTCGATGAGGATACCTGCGACAGAGTCATTATACAGTACGGCGGCAGCGTAAAGCCTGAAAATGCCACTGAGATAATGAACATGGACGAGATTGACGGCGCTCTCGTAGGGGGAGCCAGCCTCGATCCGGAAAAATTCATGGACATAATCAATTTCTGATATGCGGAAGATGTATGGCCGCTTAAAGCATGTTCAAAATGTGTGCGGGCGGCCATATTTTGCTTGATTTTAGCGTGCTTGTATGATAAAGTTTAATGGTTAGAATCTTAAAGGAGGGACGATAATGCATACTGCGTTGATGGTTATTCTTGCAATAGTAAGCATCTTTCTCATAGCTACAGTTCTTCTGCAGCCGGGAAACAGTGACGGACTTTCCGGATCTATCGCCGGTGGAGCCGAGCAGCTGTTCGGCAAGAAGAAGAGCAGAGGATACGAAGCCATTCTGAAAAAGATGACAGTCGTTGCAGCGGTTCTGTTTATAGTTATATCGCTGGCGCTGGTTACAATTTCATAGTATAGCTTTATTTTATTATTTAAAATATTGTCTGGCGGAGAGGTGCTTTTATGAGGGGGACCTCTTGAATTGTCGGACAGTGGAGGAGGTATTATCTTATGATCAATTGGTTGGTCCCTGTGGCAGCCCTGATCGGTATCATCGTAGCGGGTGCGCTCGCTTCCTGGATATCCAAGGCTGAAGAAGGGACAGACAGAATGAAGGAAATCGCCGGCTACATCAGAGAGGGAGCCATGGCATTCCTGGGAAGAGAATATAAGACGATGATCATCGTAATCGCAGTTCTCTTCGTTCTCATCGGTTTCGGAATCAAGTGGCTTACGGCCATCCTCTACGTAATCGGTGCAGTGCTTTCCGTTCTCGCAGGATTCTGCGGAATGAAGGTGGCTACATTAGGTAACGTGAGAACGGCTAACGCAGCTATGACTTCCGGAATGCCTAAGGCTCTTAAGATCGCTTTCAGAAGCGGATCCGTTATGGGCCTTTGCGTAGCAGGCTTCGGACTTTTCGGTCTGGGCGTAGTGTTCTGTGTTCTCGACCTTGCCGACGTTGTTGAATGCATCACAGGCTTCGGTCTCGGAGCATCCTCCATGGCTCTCTTCGGAAGAGTAGGAGGCGGTATCTACACAAAGGCTGCAGACGTAGGCGCTGACCTGGTAGGTAAGGTAGAAGCAGGAATCCCTGAGGACGACCCTAGAAACCCTGCAGTTATAGCAGATAACGTAGGTGATAACGTAGGAGACGTTGCAGGAATGGGTTCCGACCTTTTCGAGTCCTATGTAGGATCCATCATTTCCGCCATTACCCTTGCATCCGTTGCAGTTGCCAACGCTACAGAGGCTTCCTTCCTCACCGAAGAGACGGCGGCTCTGTTCCCGCTGGTTCTTTCCGCAGTAGGAATCATCGCGTCTGTAATCGGAATCCTCTGCGTAAGAGGCGGAGACAATGTAAACCCTGCCAAGGCTCTTAACATGGGTACTTACATCTCCGGTGTTATAGTAATCGTTGCTTCCATCGTCCTTTCCAAGGTTATGATGGGAGACTACACCTACGCATGGGCCATCATAGCAGGTCTTATCGTAGGTATTGCAATAGGAAAAATAACCGAGGTATACACCTCTTCGGACTATGCTTCTGTTAAGAAGATTGCAGAGCAGTCTCAGACCGGCGCCGCTACCACCATCATCAGCGGTCTCGGAGTAGGAATGATGTCCACCCTTATCCCTATCCTTCTCATCGCAGTAGGTATCTTCGTATCCTACTACTTTGCAGGAGTATACGGAATAGCGCTTTCCGCAGTAGGAATGCTTTCCACTACCGGTATCACCGTTGCAGTTGACGCATACGGTCCTGTATCCGACAACGCCGGCGGTATCGCAGAGATGTCCGAGCTTCCTCATGAAGTAAGAGAGATTACCGATAAGCTCGACTCCGTAGGTAACACTACCGCTGCTATCGGTAAGGGATTCGCTATCGGATCCGCTGCACTTACGGCTCTGGCTCTCTTCGTATCCTATGCAGAGGTAGCTAAGATTGAAATGGTAAGCCTTCTGAGCCCTATGGTTATTATAGGACTCTTCATCGGAGCAATGCTTCCGTTCCTCTTCTCTGCCATGACTATGAACTCCGTAGGTAAGGCAGCTAACCAGATGATAGAAGAGGTTAGAAGACAGTTCAAGGAAAAGAAGGGTATCATGGAGGGAACCGAAAAGCCTGATTATGCAAGATGTGTAGACATCTCCACAGGCGCAGCTCTCCGTGAGATGATAATACCTGGTCTTATGGCTATCGTTGCACCGCTTCTCGTAGGATTCGTTCTTGGTTCCGAGGCTCTCGCAGGAATGCTTGCCGGAGCTCTTGCATCCGGAGTACTCCTTGCCATCATGATGGCTAATGCAGGCGGAGCATGGGATAACGCAAAGAAGTACATCGAAGAAGGCAACTACGGCGGAAAAGGAAGCGAGCCTCATAAGGCAGCTGTTGTAGGAGACACCGTAGGAGATCCGTTCAAGGATACTTCCGGTCCTTCCATCAACATCCTTATCAAGCTCATGACTATCGTTGCAGTAGTATTCGCACCGCTCTTCGGTTCCGGACTTCTGTAATAACACGGTTTATTTTAAAGGCGCGTACCGTTGAGGCTACGCGTCTTTTGACATACTGAGGAAGGAGACCGAAGAATGGGAAAAAAGAAGGAACACGGAATAAAGACAAATGCGATGAGGATTCTGGACGGAGCGGGCATAAAGTACACGGTTCATACCTACGATGCCCCGGAGGGATTTCTCGACGGAGTGTCGGTTGCAAAGGCGACGGGGCAGAACCCGGAACAGGTTTTCAAAACCCTCGTCACCGTAGGGCACAGCAGGGAGAATTACGTGTGCGTCATTCCCGTAGCCGAAGAGCTTGACCTTAAGAAGGCGGCTGCTCACTTTGGCGAGAAGAACATCGAAATGATAAGAGCCGCAGATATTACGAAAACCACGGGATACATAAAGGGCGGCTGCTCTCCCGTGGGAATGAAGAAGCCGTTTAAGACGGCCATAGACGAAAGCGCTGTGAAGCACGATACGATTATGGTAAGCGGCGGCAAGGTGGGACTTCAGATAGAGCTGAGCCCCCATGACCTTGCAGAACTTGCAGGTGCTGATTTTGTCAACCTTAAGAAATCTTAACTTTTCTTAAGGTTTTTTTATGTTATTATAGACGTATGTAAGGAGGGAGAAAATGTCAAAATATAAAGTACTAATAGCTGAAGACGACAGAGACATTATCAACGTACTGACTCTGTATCTTAACAATGCGGGATATGATGTGGAAGCCGCGTTTGACGGGTTTGAAGCGCTGAACCTGCTGGAATGCAGCGATTTTGACATGGTAATCCTCGATATAATGATGCCGGGAATGAACGGATATGAGACAGCCATAGAAATCAGGAAGAAGCATAGCATGCCGATTATGTTCCTGTCAGCTAAGAACCAGGACATCGACAAGATCATGGGACTCGATATAGGGGCGGACGATTACATGACGAAACCTTTTAATCCAATGGAGGTAGTAGCGAGGGTAAAGTCTAATTTAAGAAGATACAGGGAGTTTGCGCCGGCCGCAGTGAATAATCCGCCTTCTCGTCTCACCTGCAGGGATCTGGTGCTGGATACAGAGAAAATGATGCTCTATAAGGGCGGCGAGAATATTCCGGTTACAGTGCTGGAATTCAGGATACTTCAGGCTCTGATGAAAAACCCGGGACAGATTCTCACGAAGAAGCAGATATATCACGCCATGTACGGTGAGGACAAGTTCATGGAGGACAACTCGCTGACGGTTCACATTTCCAAAATCAGAGCTAAGCTTGATGACTCCACCCTGGAGCCGCAGTATATAAAAAATGTCAGGGGGCTTGGATATAAAATTGAAAAATAAGGATAAAAGGGTGCATGGACGCTTTGCAACCATGCTCATAGGCAGATATATTCTGTTTTCGCTTACCCTTCTCGCCATGGTTTTCCTGGCGCTTACTGTCACGGTAAACAGTACTGCAGGCGAAAGACCTGCCAAGAAAATAAAGGAGCTGTCTGAAGCTTTTTCAAAGGTGCCGGTGAATCAGTACGACAGCGTGGACGTGGAAAAATATCTGGGTAAGAAAGGATACGCGCAGATTCTCGATCCGGACCTCGACGTAGTGTATTCCAGCAGTTCGGACAGGATAAGGACACGGTATACACAGAGAGAGATCGATATGATTTCCGACTATAACGAATCGGTAAACGTGTCTATAAAGGAAATATATGACGAACAACGGGGACTCGTAGCTGAAGTTACGATTACACATATCAACAGCGAACTGGAGAGGGCGGACAGCGAGCTGTACCTCATAGATGAAGACGGTAAATTTCTATATTCATCCAGAGAAACAGACGCTGAAGAGCTTTCTGAGAGAGAACTCAATCTGATAGAGAATGCCATATCCAGAAGATACAATGTTGCCAAGTATAAGTTCATAGATACCAACGGAAACGAGAGAATTCTCATCGGATACAGTTCCAGAGACTTCAGATTCAGCATGGAAAGAATCTATGATAAGTACATAAGTATGGGCATAAAGTTTCTGGCTGCATACTTTTTCCTCGTTCTGCTGTTTTCGGTCCTGATTTCGAGAAAGGTCGGAAAGCCTATCAGGATGCTTCAGACTGCCATGGACAAGGTGGCGTCCGGCAGCGTGGGGGAAAAGGTGGAATACTCAGGACCTAAGGAATTCGTGGATATGTGCGACAGGTTTAACGACATGTCAGAAAGACTTGCCGAGTACGAAGAGGAAAAGAGGTCTGTACAGCAGAAGAAGCAGAGGCTTGTGGCAAGCATATCCCACGATTTGAAAACGCCGGTTACGGTAATAAAAGGATATTCTAAAACTCTTCTGGATGGTTTCGCCGAGCCCGGAGAGGAAAAGAAATATATAGCTGCAATAAATCAGAAGGCGGATTATATCGCCGAACTCATAAACGACTTCAGCGAATATGCCCAGGCGGGAGATTCAGACTATACCTACAGCTTCCAGCGGACAGATATCTGCGAATATCTGAGAGAATTCTTTGCAAACCGGTATGCAGATCTGGAGATAGGGGGAAGAGTACCTGTTATCGATATCCCTGAAGAGGAAATCTATGCTGAGATCGACGGGAAGAAATTCTACAGAGTATGCAGCAACATACTGAACAATTACCTGAAATATGCACCGCCTGAGGCCAGACTGTTCTGCTCCGTAGCTGAAGAAGGAGATAAAGTTGTTATTTCATTCGGCGATGACGGAAGAGGAGTTTCGGAAGAAATAAAGGATGACATTTTTGACCCGTTCGTGACAGGGGATAACTCCAGGTCAGGCAGCGGATCGGGTCTGGGACTTGCTTTTGTCAAGAAGGTAATAGAGGATCACGGCGGCAGCATAAGTTTGAAGTCGCCTCCGGATCCGGGGCTGAATTTCCAGCTTGTCATCAGGTTAAATGGTGTGAAATAAAATACATACGTAAAAGGCTTCCCGATCCGATTACGGGAAGCCTTAAGCTTTTCATATGAGATACTCTGGCAGCAGCTCTATTTACCGGTGAATTCCGGAGCTCTCTTTTCAAGGAAAGCGCCCATTCCTTCTCTCTTATCGTCTGTGGAGAAGGCAGCGGTAAACGTCTCGATTTCAAATCTGCTTGCGGACTTCATATCCATGTCGTAGCCGTTGTTTATTGCGGTCTTCGCAGAGCCGATGGCTACAGGAGCCTTGGATGCGATGGTCTTTGCAAGCTTTTCTGCTTCAGGGAGGAGCTCTTCAGGAGCGACAACCTTTTCTACAAGACCTATTCTGTACGCTTCGGAAGCCGGAATGGTCTCTGCGCTCATGATGAGGTACTTGGCCATGCCTTTACCCACAAGTCTTGCCAGTCTCTGAGTTCCACCGAATCCCGGGATAATTCCCAGGCCAACTTCAGGCTGACCGAACTTTGCCTTTTCCGAAGCGATTCTTATGTCGCATGCCATGGAAAGCTCACAGCCTCCGCCCAGGGCAAAACCGTTAACTGCGGCGATAACAGGTTTTTCTATGGATTCGATGAGGTTCATGACCTTATGACCCAGAGTCATCATTTCGCGGCCTTCAATAGGGGAAAGCTCGTACATCTGAGCGATGTCGGCGCCGGCAACGAATGCTCTTCCTTCACCGGTGAGAATTACCGCTTTAACCTCGGCGTCCTTCTCGATGGTGGAGAAAACGTCATAGAGCTCGCCTAAAACGTCCATGTTAAGGGCGTTAAGAGCCTGGGGTCTGTTTACGGTAACATAAGCGATGGATTCCTTTACCTCATACTTGATATTCTCGTACATTTCAATCAATCTTCCTTTCTCACAGAAATATCATGGGAAGCGGCAGGATAAGCTGCCACGCTTCACGACATGCAATCTTTGTTAATAATATAACATAATACGGAATACATTTCAACCCGTCTTATTTATCTCTGGTCATCACGATGAGGAGACGACCGGCCTTGACGGTTATCTCGCCGTAATCAGAAACAAGCTCGTTGCTTACTCCTAATGTGGTATCGTCGGTAAGAGTGCGGTTCTCTATTTCGTACTTAAAGCCTTTCAGGGTCAGGCTGTTTATGTTTCCGCCATAGCTTATGAGGCCGATATATTTGTATTCTTCGTCGTTTGCAATCCGGAATGTGCCGGCGCTCTTCATAAAGGCAAGGTTTTGATAGTCCTTTATGAACACCTCCACACCGGGAGTGTCGCAGTATTTTGCCAGCAGAGAGATGTTTCCCATGGTGTGATCGAGCCTGCCGCCCAGACCGCCTATGATCACGATACGCTGAAAGCCTTTGGATACGGCGTAGTCAAGGGCCGCCTCAGAGTCCGTAATATCCTTTTCTGCCGGAAGAATCACCGTGTTTTCAAAGTCGGGTTTCTCCGAAGAGTCAAAGTCGCCGATTATCATGTCAGGCTTGAAATTATACTTCTCCGCATACTTCCAGCCTTTGTCGGCGCAGATTATGTACCTGCCTTCGGGTATTCTGGACAAAATCTCTTCTCCCTCGATGTAGGAAGTGATGATGTACGCTGTCTTTTTAGTGTTGTCTTTTCTGTCAAAAACGTTCATGTTAAAATCCTCCTTACATATACACAGTATACCACATGTGAAAGACACTATGTTATGAAATTATGAAAATTCTGTTGACAAAGGAGGTTTAATGGATTAAACTTAAACTACGGAAGAGGTTTAATGTATTAGACCATTTTAATGGAGGATTTTATGGAAACACCTAAGGTATATGAGAGCGAATACAGATTCTGCAGGATTTTATGGGATAATGAACCGGTAAGGAGCACAGAGCTTGTAAAACTCTGCAGAGAGAAGCTGGGATGGAGCAAGGCCACCACATACACCGTGATACGCAGATTATCTGAAAGGGGAGTTCTTAAGAACGAAAATGCTGTGGTAACTTCTCTGATTTCCAGAGAGGAATTGGAAATTGCGGAAATAGACGAGCTCATGGATAAGAGGTTTAACGGTTCCCTTCCGGCTTTCGTTGCAGCCTTTACGCGTCAGCAGAATCTGAGCGAAAAGCAGATGGAAGAGATAATGCGGATAATAGAGGAAGGCAGGGTAGATTAAAATGAGAGAGATATTTCTGGACGTGCTTAACGCCGGTATAGCTGCAGGATGGATTGCCGCAGCGATTATAGTTCTGAGGCTGATACTTAAAAGGGTACCCGGATATATATACTGTATCCTCTGGAATATAGTCCTTATCAGACTTATCCTACCGGTGAAAGGCATTTTTCCAAGGACGCGATTCAGCTTTATTCCAAGCGACATGACCGTTTTCAGAGGGGACGGGAATGTTTCTTTTGCTTTCAACACCGGTTTTAGCGGCGTGGACAGAGCCCTGAACGAGAGAGCGGATAACAGGCTGTTTGAAGGTATTACCGTAGAAATGGGGTATTACGATAAAATAACCATGATCCTGAGCGTTATATGGATAGCGGCAGCGATATGCCTGTTAGTTTACGGAATTGTATGTTATGTAAAATTAAGGCAAAGTATAAAGGAAGCTGTACTGTATAAAGATAACGTATACAGATGCGAATCAGCGGCGGGGTCACCTTTCATACTTGGTGTAATCAGACCGAGGATATATCTTGGATACGGAATATGCGGAGAAGATGAAGAACTTATACTGGCTCATGAGAAGGCTCATCTTGCAAGACGGGATAATCTTGTTAAGCTTTTGTGGTGTGTGGTGCTGTGCATATACTGGTTCAACCCTCTCATATGGGCAGCGTACATTTTAATGTGCAGGGATATGGAAAGAGCCTGTGATGAAAAGGTTCTTTCGGGCCGGGGCGCTGATGTGAGGAAAGCATATGCGGAAGCTCTGCTGGCATGTGCTTCAGGAAAGAGGCATACCATGGCGTATCCCGCTGCATTTTCCGAAACGGACGTAAAAAGCAGAATCAAAAACGTCATGAGTTTCAGAAAGCCGGGGAAGGCAGTTACCGCAGCCTGTGTGGTTCTTACGGCTGTATTTGCATTAGGCTTTCTGACAAACCCGGTACTTGCGGCTTCAGACGAGGAAGTTTATTCCTACTATCCTGCGGGAGATTCCTCAGGTTATGGAATTCCGTCCCTGATATTTACCGAAAACGGTAACAGGTGTACGTTCGTAAGGTTTTCTATGGACAGCGACTTCATTACGGGATCCTGTTACGAGGAAAACGACGTTTTTATTCTCACCGATGAAAGCTCCGGAAATGAATATGTATTTGACATTCAGGGGGCCGGAGAGAGAAAGATATACATTTTCAACGAGGAGGAATCGGCGCCGCTGGCCGAGTATGCGATCGATTCAGGACCGGGGTATGTCGAGAAAGTCAAGGTGCCTGACGGGGCTGTGTTTCAGAGGAAATGGACGAATAACCTTGACGCTGAAGAAGGCAGATGATAGAATAATATCTGTAAAACAATTGAATGTATGACGGTCGCAGTATGCGTTAAAAGAGAAGCAGGTGAGAATCCTGCGCGGTCGCGCCGCTGTGAGGAATAGTCGTATCGTATTATGTCACTGGATTTTTCCGGGAAGGCACGATATGGCGTCTGATTTCCGAGCCAGAAGAACTGCCGTGGTACAGCCAATTTACACAGGTTACGAACGATGGCCGGTGTAAAAGCGCTTCTTTTATTTCTTTTAAGTATACCTTTTAAGAAATACTGCATCTAAGAAAGCGATACACCTGCCGTTACGGCAGGTTTTTTTATGTGCACTTTACCGGAGCGGGAGGCGTCCTCTCAGGTGAGGGAAGCGTGTGTTTTGTTATTTCCCATTTGCTTTAAAGAAAAGGAGTAGAAAATGACAAAGAGGCAAAGAAGAACAGTTATCGCTCTTGCCGCTTTTGCGGCGGTGTTCGCGCTTGGTCCTGCTGCAGGAGCCATGCATATTATGGAAGGGTATCTCACGCCGACCTACTGCGTCGTCTGGGGAATCGTGTGCATACCGTTTCTGGCTGCAGGTATTTTTTCCGTAAGGAAAACTCTGGAGAAGAACAGGAAGACCATAACACTGATAGCTATGGCGGGAGCGTTTATATTTGTAATTTCATCGCTTAAAATTCCTTCCGTTACCGGAAGCTGTTCCCACATGACGGGTACGGGACTTGGAGCCATTCTCTTCGGACCGGCCGCAGTGAGCGTTCTGGGAATAATAGTGCTGCTCTTTCAGGCGGTTCTGCTTGCTCACGGAGGTCTGACGACACTGGGAGCCAACACATTTTCAATGGCCATAGCGGGTCCCTTCGTATCATACGGAGTGTACAGGCTCTGCGGCGCGCTTAAGGTCAACAGGAAGGTTTCCGTGTTTCTTGCGGCTGCTCTGGGAGACGTGTTTACGTACTGCGTAACGAGCATTCAGCTCGCCGTCGCATATCCTTCCGAGGTAGGTGGCGTATGGGCGTCCGCAGTTAAATTCCTCGGGGTATTCGCTCCGACACAGCTGCCTCTTGCGGCCATCGAGGGAATTCTGACCGTACTCATAGTAATCGGCCTTGAATCCTTCGCAAAGCCGGAACTTAAGGCGGTAGGATTCGTAAAGGAGGGCAGATAGGATGGAGAAGAGAAAATCTAACAGAGCGCTGGTAATATGCCTTATAATTGCGGCAGTGCTTATAGCGGCAATACCGTTTTTCGTTTTAAAGGACGCCGAATTCGGAGGCTCCGACGACGCGGGGAGTCAGATGGTATCCGAAATACAGGGAAAAGAGCACGAGGCCTGGTTTACACCGGTTTTGGAACAGTATCTGGGACGGGAAATTCCCGGCGAAATTGAAAGCCTTCTCTTCTGCGTCCAGACAGGTATAGGCGTGGGAATCATCGCATTCATCATGGGAAGATTCTACGAGCGCAAAAAATGGACCGATAAAGAGGGAGAAAAAGGAGAGTGAAATGATAGTAGTAGATAAACTCTGCTATACATCAAAACTCAGATATGTAAATCCGTATGAAAAATTTTTCTTTGCAGTGCTGACTCTGATTTTCGTCATAGTCAGTCGTTCCGCTGCAATGGGAGCGGCTGTTATCGCCATGAACAGCTGGCTTACGGTGAAAAAAGGCGGAATCAGGGCGGCCGAATATGGCCGCCTCATGATGATTCCTCTGGTATTTCTCCTGCTGAGCACTCTGGCCATAGTGATAAATTTCTCTCCGGTGCCCTTGGACGCATTCGGATTCAGATTGGGTGAAACGTATATTACGGGAAGCTTTGAAGGAATAGGGAGAGCCGTAAGGCTGACGGTGACCGCCATGGGAGCGGTGTCATGCCTTTACTTCCTTTCCCTTAACACCACTATGACGGACATACTTACGGTACTTTCAGGGCTCAGGTGTCCGGCTCTGCTGTCGGAACTGATGCTTCTCATATACAGATACATATTCGTTCTTCTTGACACCGCATATTACATATCGGTAGCCCAGAATGCAAGGCTGGGGAACGTCAGCCTGAGGGCCAGGGTGAAATCCTTCACGTCACTGGTACAGACTCTGTTTATACGTTCCATCAAGAGGTCTGCGGCACTGTATGACGCCATGGAATCAAGGTGCTATGACGGTGAAATAAGGGTTCTTAAGGAAAACAGGCCGGCAGACAGAAAAGACATAACCGCAATAATCGCCGTGGAGACGATTCTCCTTGTCTGGACTGCGGTAGCAAGAATCGGGATAATCGGTTAGAAAATGAAAGATCTTATCATAAAAGCAGACAACTTAAAATTTGCATATTCGGGATCTGACAGCTACGCCCTGAAGGGCTTTGATATAGAAGTAGAGCGCGGGACAAAGGTCGCTTTTCTGGGCGCCAACGGTGCTGGTAAATCCACCTTTTTCCTGTGTCTTAACGGTATACACGTCCCGGACAGCGGGACGCTGTACATAGACGGAAAGGCCGTCTCCTACGACAAAGCGGGCCTGAAGGAGATGAGGCGAAAGGTCGGGATAGTATTTCAGGACCCCGACAATCAGCTCTTTTCGGCGAGCGTGTACCAGGAGATATCCTTCGGGCCGCTGAACCTGGGAATGTCTGAGGCGGAGGCCGACAAAGCCGTCAGAGAGGTCATGGGCAGAATGGGAATATCGGGATTTTCGGAAAGGCCTGTTCACTCCCTTTCAGGCGGACAGAAGAAACAGGTTTCCATAGCCGATATAGTCGTCATGGACCCTGAGATAATAGTTCTGGACGAGCCTGCATCGTCTCTGGACCCGAAACACGCAGCCGTAGTAGAAAAGATTATAGAAGACCTTACGGAAGGAGGCGTGACTGTTCTCGTTTCCACTCACGATGTGGATTTTGCATTGAGATGGGCGGACCGCGTTGCCGTGGTGGACGACGGAAGAGTTCTGAAATATGGAGAGCCAGAGGAGATTTTCTCCGACGAGGAACTTCTTAAGCGGACCAATCTCAGAAAGCCGGCGGTCAGCGAAATATATGGGGAGCTATTAAACTGCGGCCTTGCGGAGGATAGAGACAGAAGGCCGAGGACGGTTTCCGGACTTAAGTCTCTGATAGGTCAAAGGGAAGAAGGCGTATCCGAAGAGAAAGAGGATTACGTGGTAAAGAACGGGGAAAGGCTCAGATGCGGCTTTACGACGGGAAGCTGCGCAGCGGCCGCTTCTTCTGCTGCTGCCGAAATGGCTCTGACCGGCCTGGCAGTACCGGCTGTTTCAATAAGACTTCCCAAGGGTGAGGAAGCGGCGTTTACGGTAAACAACCCGGAGATAAGCAGAGGTTATGCCAGGTGTTCCGTAACCAAGGACGGAGGAGACGATCCCGATGTTACGACAGGACTTGAGATATTTTCCGAGGTAAGGCTTACGTCTGAAGAGGGTGCTGATAAATCGGGACGCGTGATTGTAGACGGCGGCTCCGGAGTGGGACGGGTGACTAAACCGGGTCTTGCAAGAAAGCCGGGTGAGGCTGCCATTAATCCGGTTCCCCTTGAGATGATAGAAAAAAACGTGAGAAATGTTCTGGACAGGCACGGTTTCAAAGGAGACGCAGAAGTCATCATATCGGTACCGGGAGGAGAAGAGACGGCGAGGAAAACGTTCAATCCGAGACTGGGAATCGAAGGGGGCATTTCCATACTGGGAACCACGGGAATAGTGGAGCCTATGAGCGAAAAAGCCCTTATAGACACGGTTATTGCGGAAATAAACGTTCACAGAGCAAGGGACGGTGAAAAGATTATAATAACACCGGGAAATTACGGAAGCGATTTCATAGAAGGATATCTCGGGTTAGACATAAGAAAGGCCGTCCAGTGCTCCAACTTTATAGGAGAGACCCTGGATTACCTCAGATATGCGGGATTTGGGAAAATCCTCCTTGCAGGTCACACAGGAAAGCTCATAAAGCTGGCGTCGGGAATTATGAATACCCATTCGTCTTACGCGGACGGAAGGATGGAGATAATCGCATCTCACGCCGCTATGAGCGGTGCATCTTCCGAAACGGTAAGAAAGATAATGGACTGCATTACCACGGATCAGGCTTTGGACCTGGTAAAGAGCGAGCAGTTTTATGAGAATATAAAGGAGTCCGTAACGGAAAAGGTTATGGAGCACCTGAAATTCAGGCTTAAAGATGAATGCGAAATTGAAGTCGTAATGTTTACGTCAGACAGAGGACACATAATGAAAAGTTCGGGAGCGGACAGGCTCATAAGGGAATTCATGTAGAGGAGGAAGATTTGGAGAGAGGAAAGTTTTACGCGGTAGGAGTAGGCCCGGGAGACCCCGAGCTGATAACCCTTAAAGCGGCTGCGGCGATGAAAAAATGCAGGGTAATAGCGGCGGCCGAAAGCGGGGGCTCCGATAACATAGCGCTTAAGATAGCGGAAGAGTATACGGACGGTAAGGAAATCATCATATGCGATATGCCCATGATAAGAGACGAAGAAAAGCTTAATGAATTTCACGATGCTTCGGCGGAAAAAATCGCGGGGGAGCTGGATTGCGGCAAGGACGTTGCCTTTATCACTCTTGGAGATCCTGCCGTGTACAGCAGCGTGATGTACGTTTTTAAGAGGATAAAGGAAAGAGGCTATGAGACGGAAATCGTTCCCGGCATCACATCATTTTCCGCCGCTGCGGCAGCTCTGAAGACGTCTCTCTGCGAAAGGAGCGAACCTCTTCACATAATACCCGCATCGTATAAGGGAGAGGACTTTGACAGTCTTAAGGGAACGAAGGTGTATATGAAGTCGGGGAAAGGCCTTCCGGAGCTGAGAGAAAGGCTTAAGGGAAGAGGAGCCATGATGGTTGAGAACGCCACCATGGAAAACGAGAGGATATACGAAAGTTTTGACGATACCGAGGTCACACCGGGATACTTTTCTCTGGTCATAGTGCCGGCCGAAAGCGGAGGTGAAGAATAGATGGTTTATTTCATAGGCGCAGGGCCCGGCGCTGCGGATCTTATTACCGTCAGAGGGGCTGAGCTCCTGAAAAAGGCGGACGTGATAATCTATGCCGGTTCTCTGGTAAATCCGGACCTTCTGGATTACGCCGGGAAAGACTGTAAAATATATAACAGCGCGTCCATGACTCTCGAAGAGGTCACGGACGTAATGAAGGAAAACAGAGACGGATTGGTCGTAAGGCTTCACACGGGGGATCCGTGTATTTACGGAGCCATAAGGGAGCAGATGGACATTCTGGACGAAGAGGGCATCGAGTATTCATCTGTGCCGGGAGTCAGCTCCTTTATAGGAGCCGCCGCCGCATTAAATGCGGAATATACTCTTCCCGACGTGAGCCAGACGGTTATTCTCACGAGAATGGCGGGAAGGACTCCCGTTCCGGAAAAAGAAGAAATATCAAAGCTTGCAGCTCACGGAGCAACCATGGTCATCTTCCTGACTTCAACCATGCTCTATGAACTTTCCGAGCGACTCATAGAGGGCGGGTACGCTCCCGATTCACCGGCTGCAATAGTGTACAAGGCCACATGGCCCGACGAAAAGGTCATAAGGACTACGGTTGAAAACATCGGCAGAGCAGCCGAAGAAAACGGAATAAACAAAATGGCCCTGATCATGGTGGGAGGGTTCCTGGGAAGCAGATACGAGCGGTCAAAGCTCTACGACCCGTCCTTTACCCATCTTTTCAGAGAGGCGACGAAATGAAAAATACGGAGAAAGTCACAGTTATAGTTTTTACGGACAGGGCAAAGGCCGTGGGCGGGGAGGCTGCGCGGATTCTAGAATCAGGCGGGTATGCGCCTGAAATCCTCGACGGAAGAGAAGTGAAGATATCCGCTGAAATGGAGAGGATTTTCAGCGATTCCAGGTTCATAGTCTTCGTCTCGGCCGTGGGAATAGCGGTAAGGCTCATTGCGCCCTTTGTAAGAGCCAAGGACAGAGATCCCGGGATCGTGGCTTTAGATGAGGGAAAGAACTTTGTCATATCCCTTCTCTCAGGTCATCTGGGCGGCGCCAACCAGCTTGCTGAAATGCTGGCAGGCGGCCTTGGAGCCGTGCCCGTGATAACCACGGCGACCGACGTAAACGAAAAGTTCGCAGTAGACGTGTGGACAAAGGGTGTAGGCTGTGTCATCGAAAATACCTGCGCCATTAAGTACATTTCGTCTGCCGTGCTGAAAGACGAAAAGGTCGGATTATACACGGAGTTTGAAACGGAAGGTGAGCTTCCTGCCGGCCTTGAACGTGCAGGTGAAGGAAGAACGGGAATATGCGTTGATTTTTCCGGAAAACGCGCGCCTTTTGACGTGACCCTGAACGCCGTGCCGAAGATTTTGTCGATAGGCGCAGGATGCAGAAAAGGCACGGACCCGGAGAAGTTTGAAAGATTTTTTTACCATGTTTTGGACAAGGAAGGAATCAGCCCCTCGGCAGTTGAAAGCATTTCCTCCATCGACCTGAAAAAGGACGAGGAATGTATGACAGGCCTTGCGGAAAAGCTGGAAGTTCCGTTCATAACCTATTCAGCAGAGGCCCTTGACGGAGCGGGAAAAGCCGATTCCGGAGGATATGAATTCGGTGAATCGGACTTCGTAAGGAAAACGACGGGAACGGGTAACGTGTGCGAAAGAAGCGCGTTTCTGTCCTCGGGAAAAGGAAAAATAATTGTGAAAAAACGCAGCGAGGGCGGAATGACTCTGGCTGTGGCGATGAGAGATTGGAAGTGTAGATTTTGAACGTAGTGATGTCTTACATAGATTACAATATGGCCGACCTCACAGACAGAGAGGTGTTTTCCTGTACAAAGACAGAAGGCCGGGAGATTTACAGGTATCTCAGAAGAAATCCCGACATATACGGCGCGGTGATTATAGCCACATGCAACAGGACAGAGCTTTATCTTTCGTTGAGAGACGGAGCCGACGTAGAGCCCTTCAGAGAGCTTTGCCGGGCCATAGGCGTAAGCTACGATACCTATGCGTACATGCACAGGACCCTGAGGCAGACGGAAGCCATAAGGCATCTGTGCAAGGTGGCAAGCGGAGCCGAATCCCAGATATGGGGAGAGGATCAGATTATTTCCCAGGTGCGGGACGCCATAAGGACGGCAAGAGAGCTTAAGGCATCGGACGCTATTCTCAACGTGGTGTTCAGAACGGGAGTCAGCGCCGGAAAGAAGGTAAAGACTCTGGTTGACTTTAAGACAGACGACGACTCGACGGCTTTGCGCGCCGTTTCGGTTCTGAAGAATTACCCGGACGTAAAGGACGTTCTGGTAATCGGAAACGGAATGATAGGAAGGCTGGTTGCGGAAATCCTCGTAAGGGAAGGATACGGAGCCACCATGACGCTGAGGCAGTATAAGCACGGCGAAAACGTGATTCCCCGCGGCTGCGGAAAAGTGGGCTACAGCGACAGATATGAAAAGCTTTCGGAATGCGACGCATGTATAAGCGCCACATCAAGCCCACACTTTACGGTGACGGCGAAGGGCCTGAAAGGACTCTCCAGGGTTCCAAAGGTTTTTGTGGACCTTGCGGTGCCGAGAGACATAGACCCCGGTGTTTCTGAAATAGACGGGGTAAGCTGTTTCAACGTGGACGACATCAGCAGAGAGATACGCAGCGCGAAAAAGGCGGAGCAGCTTAAACAGATAGATTCGATTATAGAAAAGTACATCGACGACTTCTATAAATGGCTTAATTTCAGGGATAACATGAAGAAGGAGAACGCAGGTTAAATGAAGATATACGTAGTGGGTATAGGTCCGGGAGACAGTAAGTTCATGACTCCCGCAGCAAAGGCTGCAATAGAGAAAAGCGACGTTATAGCGGGGTACACTCTTTACGTCGACCTGATAAAGGACATGACCTGCGGCAAAGAGATAAGGGCGACGTCCATGAAGAAGGAGGTCGAAAGGTGCCGCATGGCTCTTGATGCGTGCCTCGAGGGAAAGACGGTGGCATTCGTATGCAGCGGGGACGCGGGAGTATACGGCATGGCCGGTATAATGTGTCAGGTGGCAGAGAAACATCCGGAAGTTGAAATAGAAGTCGTTGCCGGAATCACGGCGGCGTGCAGCGGAGCGGCTGTCTTAGGCGCGCCTCTGATACACGATTTTGCGGTAATTTCCCTAAGCGACCTTCTGACACCGTGGGAAAAGATAGAAAAGAGACTTAAGCTGGCCGCAGAGGCGGATTTCGTCCTGGTGCTGTACAACCCCAAGAGCAAAAAGAGAGTCATGCACCTTGACAGGGCAGTGGAACTTGTCGGAATGTCAAGGGATATGAACACGCCGTGCGGATACGTGAAAAACATCGGAAGAGAGGGAGAGTGCGGGACAGTATGCACCCTTGCCGAGCTTTCCGGAAATGACGATATAGACATGTTTACAACGGTATTCATAGGAAATTCACAGACGGAGGTCATAAACGGAAGGCTTGTGACTCCGAGAGGATACAGAGATGTTTAAATCCTGCGGGGGAGAAATGGAGAAAAAAAGAGCTGCAGTCTTTGCGGGAACCACCGAAGGAAGAAGACTTGCAGAGTTTGTCATAGAAAACGGTTACGAGGACAGAGTGGACTTTCTCGTAGCTACGGAATACGGAAGCGATATCCTGAGAGACGAGGGAAACCTCAGCGTATTTACCGGACGGCTGGATGAAGGTGATATGAAGAGGTTTTTAATAGAAAGAGGAATTTCCTTTGTTATAGACGCAACCCACCCTTACGCCGCCGTCGTTTCTGAGAACATATCAAAGGCCTGTGAGGGAAGCTGTGAATATCTGAGAGTCGTAAGAGAAAGCGACTACAGGGGAGAAGACAGCGGCATTATTGAGGTGGGAGACGTCCGGGAAGCCGCCGAAAAGGTGAACGCTCTGGGACTTAAGACCCTGGTTACGACAGGCTCCAAGGAAATATGCGAATTCGGCCGCGTAAAAAACGCAGACGATATGATAGTCGCAAGAGTTCTGCCGTCGGTCAGCTCCGTCGAAAGATGCCTGAAGGCCGGTATTTCACAGGCGAATATCATCGCCATGCAGGGGCCTTTTTCGCTGGAAATGAACGTGGCGACCATGAGACAGTACGGGTGCGAGGTTCTGGTGACAAAGGATACAGGAAAGCCGGGGGGATTTTCAGACAAGGCGGAATGCGCGGCCCTCGGGTATAAAGTCATAGTCATAAGAAGACCGGCGGAGGAAACGGGAGTTACCGTCGAGGAAGCCGAAGAAAGGATAGCGAAGGAAATTGGACAGATACTTTCCCCTGTTTATTAAAAGCGGCGACGTAAGGTTTTTAGTGGTAGGAGGCGGAAAAATCGCCTTAAGGCGGGTGAATACCCTGCTGAAATTCGACTTTTCCATAAGGATAGTTTCGCCGTCTCTGTGTACGGGGCTGGAAAAACTGGCAGGCAGTGGTAAAATAGAGTATATAAAGGATATCTACAGGAAAGAGTATCTTTCCGGCTGTCAGCTCGCCACAGCGTGTACGGACAGGCGCGATGTAAACAGAGAAGCGGGAAGGGACTGCAGAGAAGCGGGAATTCCCGTCAGCGTTTGCGACTGCAGAGAGGAGTGCACCTTCTATTTTCCGGCAATAGCCGCATGTGATGACGTCGTGTGCGGTATTGCGGGAGGGGAAGACCACGGTAAGACACGCCGGATTGCCTCAGAAATCAGAGAAATAGTAGAGGTGGAGAAATGAAGGTAAGAATAGGAAGCAGAGACAGCAGACTGGCCGTAATCCAGTCGGAAATGGTGATAAAGGCCATAGAGGAGTATAACGAAAAGCACGGTCTTAAGGGCGATGATGCCGTGGAGACCGAGCTCATAACAATGAAAACCACGGGAGACAGAATTCTGGACAGAACACTTGACAAGGTGGGCGGCAAGGGACTTTTCGTAAAGGAGCTTGATAAAGCGCTGCTGGACGGAAGAGCTGACCTTACGGTGCACAGTCTGAAAGATGTTCCAATGGAGGTTTCTGAAGACCTTCCGCTGCTGGCTTTCTCAAAGCGTGAAGACCCGAGAGACGTTCTCATACTTCCGGAGGGTGAAGAGGTTCTGAACCTGAATCTTCCCATAGGATGCTCCAGTCAGCGCAGAACGGTCCAGATCAAGAAGCTCTATCCTGCCGCGCGGGTGGAACCTGTAAGGGGAAATCTCCAGACGAGGCTGAAAAAGCTTGACGACGGGGAATACAGCGCCCTCATACTGGCTTATGCCGGAATTAAGAGGCTGGGACTGGAACACAGAGTTTCAAGGATATTCGATATAGATGAGATGATTCCAGCCGCCTGTCAGGGAATTCTGGCGGTGCAGGGCAGGGAGGACTGCGACCCGTTTTTCCTTGCCGATTTTGACGATAGGGACGCAAGAGACGCGGCCCTTGCGGAAAGAAGCTTTGTAAGAGCGTTGGACGGCGGATGCAGCTCGCCGGTAGCGGCCTATGCCGTAACCTCGGGAGACAGAATAACCATTACGGGTTTTTACGTTAACGATGAGGGAGAGACCTTTGAAAAGAGGATTTCGGGCAGGAGAGAGGACGGAGAAAAGCTGGGCGCCATGCTTGCGGAAGATATGAAAGGTGATGCCGATGGCAGGTAAGGTTTATCTGGTGGGAGCAGGCCCGGGAGACCGGGAGCTTCTCACTCTGAAAGCGAAGAGACTTATTGAACAAGCCGATGTAATAGTGTGCGACAGGCTGGTTTCCGGTGATATAACGGATATGATCCCGGTCGGAACCGAAGTTATAGACGTGGGTAAAAACGCCGGAAATCACCCGGTGCCTCAGGAGAGAATAAACGAAATACTTGCGGAAGAGGCAGAAAAGGGAAAGACCGTCGTAAGGCTGAAAGGGGGAGACCCCTTCGTGTTCGGAAGAGGGGGAGAGGAGCTTGAGCTTCTGAGGTCAAAGAGCATTTCTTTTCAGGTGGTTCCCGGAATCACTTCAGGCGTCGCCGCCCCGGCTTACGCCGGCATCCCGGTGACCCACCGGGACTTCTGCTCGTCCCTCCATTTCATTACGGGACACGCGAAGAAGGGCGGCGACCTTAAGCTGGATTACGACGCACTGGTAAGACTTGACGGCACCATAGTATTCTACATGAGCGTAGCAGCCGCCGGAAAACTCGCAGGCGGCCTCATGGCTGCCGGAATGAATCCCGGCATGCCTGCCGCCGTAATAGAAAACGGAACGAGGCCGAATCAGAGAAAAGTGATAACGACCGTTGAGAAAATGGCCGAGGCCGTAAAGGAAAACGGCATAAAGTCTCCCGCCATACTGATGGTGGGAAAGGTATGCAGTCTTTCGGAGAACTTCGACTGGTTCGATGACCTGCCCCTTAAAGGCATGAAAGTCCTGGTGACCCAGCCGAGAAAGAAGGCATCGACCCTTGGAGATAAGCTAAAGAACCTGGGCGCAGACGTTACCATGTACCCGTGCATAAGGACCGAATATATAAGACCGATAAATCCCGGGCTTGATTCCTTTACCGTTCTTGTTTTCACCAGCGCGGAAGGTATTCATTCATTTTTCAGCTGGCTTAAGGAAGAAGGACTGGATTCGAGGGCCCTTAGCGGAAAGAGGATTGCATGCATAGGCCCCGCCACCGCTAAAGCCGCCGAAATGTACGGAATAAGGGCGGACTTCGTTCCGGACATCTACGACGGAGTTCATCTGGGAAAAGAGATGATAGCCACGGGATTCATAACCGAAGAGGACAGACTCATTCTCTTAAGAGCGGGGAAGGGAACGGAAGAGATAACGGCAATTTTCGATGAGAACAATATCACGTACACGGATTATCCCGTATACAGAACGTCCTATGTGGAAAATGAAGGGCTTAATGCAGAAGACTTTGATGTGGTAACGTTTACATCTAAAAGCTGCGTAGAAGGCTTTGTAAAATCCGCGGGAAGGAACGACTTCAGCGGAGCGAAAGCCCTGTGCATAGGACAGAAGACGGCTGAGGAAGCTTTAAAATACGGCTTTAACGTAACGGTATCTGAGAAGGCCACCATTGACAGCATGGCCTGTAAGCTTACGGAAATCAGATAAAGAAAGAAGGAATGCAGGATGATAATCAGACCGAGAAGACTGAGATCGGGAGAAATAGTCAGAGGAATGGTAAGGGAGACGAGAGCGTCGAGAGACAGCCTCATTTACCCTATATTCTTTGAGGAGGGAAAGAATATAAAGACTCCAATAGACGCCATGGACGGACAGTTCAGATACAGCCCGGACAGAGCGAAGGAGATAATAGACCAGTGTCTTTCCCACGGCGTCAACAAGGTGCTCCTCTTCGGAATTCCAAAGGAGAAGGACGAGAAGGGAAGCCAGGCATATGCGGAAGACGGCATCGTCCAGCAGGCCGTCAGAGCCATTAAGGAGGAATACGGCGATTCCGTGTATGTAGTTACCGACGTGTGCATGTGCGAATACACATCTCACGGACACTGCGGCATACTTTGCGGCCACGACGTGGATAACGACGAAACTCTGAAATACCTTACCGCAACGGCGGTTTCCCACGCGGAAGCCGGAGCCGACATGGTGGCCCCGTCAGACATGATGGACGGAAGAGTGGCGGCCATAAGAGAGGGCCTTGACGGGAAAGGCTTTAAAAACGTTCCGATTATGTCCTACGCGGTAAAATACGCGTCCAAGTTCTACGGGCCGTTCAGAGAAGCCGCAGGCTCCGCGCCGTCCTTCGGCGACAGGAAGACCTATCAGATGGACCCTCATAACGTGAGAGAGGCCATGAGAGAGGCCATGTACGACGAAGAGGAAGGAGCGGACATTCTCATGGTTAAACCGGCTCTTTCCTACCTGGACGTTATAAAGGAGCTTTCATATAACACCAACCTGCCCGTTGCAACCTACAGCGTAAGCGGAGAATACTCAATGATTAAAAACGCCGGAAAGGCAGGTCTCATAGACGAGTACGGAATCATGTGCGAGACTACCGCGTCAATGTTCAGAGCGGGCACTGATATTGTGATCACCTATTACGCCATGGAGGCGGCCGATGCGATTGTAAAGGGAGATATAGGCTAAGCCGGGAGGAATTCAAGCTATGAAAAATTCGGAAGCTCTGTTTCAGAGGGCAAAGGAAGTTATGCCGGGGGGAGTAAACAGCCCGGTGAGAGCGTTCAAATCGGTGGGAATGACGCCCAGATTCATAGAAAAGGCAAAGGGAAACAGAATATACGACGTGGAAGGAAACGAATACATAGACTACGTCGGTTCATGGGGCCCTATGATACTGGGGCATGCAGAGGAAAACACCCTTAAGGCAGTCAAAGAGGCCACAGATAAGGGTCTGAGCTTCGGCGCATGCACCGAGGCCGAGGTAGAGGCTGCGGAGCTTATCACTTCGGCGCTTCCGCACATTGAGATGATAAGAATGGTAAACAGCGGAACGGAGGCCGTAATGAGCGCCGTCCGCGTAGCAAGGGGCTTTACGGGAAGAAGCAAGCTCATAAAGTTCGAAGGGTGCTACCACGGTCACAGCGACAGCATGCTGGTAAAAGCGGGTTCGGGAGCCATGACATTCGGTTCTCCGGACAGCGCAGGGGTGACAAAGGGCGCGGCAGAGGACACGCTCCTTGCCGGGTACAATAACCTTGAATCCGTAGAAAGACTTTTCGACGAGAACAGGGGAGAAATAGCCTGCGTCATCGTAGAGCCCGTAGCTGCGAATATGGGCGTGGTACCTCCTGAAGAGGGATTTCTTGAAAGCCTGAGAGAGCTCTGCGACAAAAACGGCAGCCTTCTCATATTCGATGAAGTAATCACCGGATTCAGACTGGCCTTTGGAGGGGCTGCGGAGTATTTCGGAGTCGCGCCGGATCTTGCCACATACGGTAAGATTATAGGCGGAGGAATGCCCGTAGGAGCATACGGAGGCAGAAAAGAGATAATGGAGAGAGTATCTCCCAGCGGAAACGTATATCAGGCCGGAACCCTTTCCGGAAATCCCATAGCCATGGCGGCCGGACTTGCGACGCTGAAAACCCTTAAAGAGAATCCGGAGATATATACTAAGATTAACGAAATGGGAGCATACCTTGCCGGAGAGCTGAGAAGGGTGAGCGGACTTACCGTAAACAATGTGGGGTCCCTTCTCTGCCTTTACTACACGGACAAGCCGGTGAGAAACTACGCCGACGCCGTAAAATCCAATACGGACAGATTCTCAGGCTCCTTCGGAAAGCTTCTGGAAAAGGGTATTTACGTGGCGCCGTCCCAGTTCGAGGCCATGTTCTTAAACGCATGCTTTACCGGGAAAGACCTTGACTACACGGTAAGGGTATACGAAGAGATTTTCGAGAAGGAGAAATAGAATATGAACGGAGTAATGATTCTGGCGCACGGAAGCCGGGTACAGTCCACCAAGAACACCATAAACGAAGTGGTGGAGATGACAAAGAAGAAAATCGGAGACATTCCGCTGGAAATAGCGTATATGGAATTCTGCGATGAAAACATAGAGCAGGGAATAAAGGCCCTGACAGAAAAGGGCGTGACACATATAAAGGTGGTTCCGTATTTTCTCTTCGAGGGAATACATATAAGACAGGATATTCCCGAGGAGATTGAAAAGATTTTAAAGGACTATCCCGGTGTAACGGTAGAAATGGGAAAAACACTGGGAGTCGACGAAAGACTTGCTGATATTCTTGCTGACAGGATTTTAAACTGATGAAGATAACGGTTGCGGGAACGGGCTGCGGATCGGGCGGCCTGTATACGGAAAAATTCAAAAGCGCAGTAAAGGCTGCGGACAAAGTGTTCACTGCCGTAAGGGACGTAAAGGACCTTGAAAAGCTGCGCCCCGGTGTGGAATACATGTCGGTTTCCGATACCCTTAAATATATAGACGAGCACATAGATGAGAATGTAAATCTCTGCATCTGCGCGTCCGGGGACACCGGATTTTACAGCATCGCAAAGACGGTGACAGAGCGCGTCGGGGGCGAGGCGGAGGTGGAATTCCTTCCGGGAATAGGAAGCCTTTCCTACTTCTGCGCCAAACTCGGTATGGGCTACGAGAATATGAAGCTTGTGAGCCTGCACGGAAATGGAAAATCCATAGTACCGTTCGTCTGCTACAACGAGTACGTTTTCGCTCTGACGGGGGGTCAGCTGAAGGTTTCCGATCTGGCCGGACAGCTGGTATCTGCCGGATTCGGAGACGAACTGACTCTGCACGCGGGGGAGAATCTCAGCTTTGACGGGGAGAGAATCGTAACCGGAACTCCCGGAGAAATCGCCGGAATGGAGTTTTCCGACCTCGCCGTAGTTATAATACATAATCCGAATTACGTAAACCGACACAAGACGCTCAGAGACTCGGATTTCCTGAGGGCTAAAGTGCCTATGACAAAGGAATCGGTCAGGACTATCGCCGTCTCAGAGCTTGACGTTATGCCGGAGGATACGGTCTGGGACATAGGAGCGGGAACAGGTTCGGTTACGTGCGCCCTCTGCTACCGGGCCTGCGAGAGCACCGTTTACGCTCTTGAAAAAAATCCGGCGGCGAAGGAGCTCATAGAAAAGAACGCGGCTCATACAGGAGCGAGAAACGTGAAGGTCGCCTGCGGGACGGCTCCCGATGACCTGACCGGTTTTCCGGCGCCGGACAAGGTTTTCATAGGCGGAAGCGGCGGACGTATGAACGAAATATTCGACCTGATATTAAACGCCAACCCTGAGGCTGTAATCTGCGCCACGGCCGTTACCCTTGAAAGCCTTGATGCAATTCTGAGTGGGTTTAAAGACAGGGGCATGGAGTACACGGTAAAGTGCGTAAACGTAAGCTCAGCCGAAAAGCTGGGGGCGTATCACCTGATGAAGGCCGAAAATCCCGTGTACATTCTGAAAGGAAACTTTGCAGACAATGAGTAAGCTCATTTTGGACATACCGAGAATATTGATTACGGGCACCGGAAGCGGCTGCGGAAAGACTACGGTCACCTGCGCCGTTCTTCAGGCTTTGAAGGAGCAAAATATTGACGTCTGCGCCTTCAAATGCGGCCCCGACTATATAGATCCCATGTTTCACAGCCGGGTTATCGGAATTCCTTCCCGAAACCTGGATCTCTTTCTGTGCGGTGAGGACGGTGTAAGAACGCTTTTTGCAAAGAACGCCGGAGGAAGAGATATAGCCGTAATCGAAGGAGCCATGGGAATGTACGACGGTATAGGCTTTGACAGCGACGAATATTCGGCAAACCGCACGGCATTGGCAACGGGAACGCCTGAAATTCTCGTTGTAAATTCGAAAGGAAAGGGAGTATCCCTTCTCGCCGAGCTTTACGGCTACCTGAATTTTACGGATAACAACGTGAAAGCCGTCATATTAAATAACTGCTCTGAGGGAATGTATCCGGCGTATAAAAAGGCCGTAGAAAAGGCTTTCGACGTGAAGGTACTCGGCTTTATGCCGAAGGTTCCCGAGGCAGGCCTTGAGAGCAGACATCTGGGACTTATTACGGCAGATGAAATAGAGGGGCTTGAAAGAAAGCTGAAGATTTTAGGCGGGCAGGCGGGAAAGACCGTGGACATAGACGGGCTTCTGGCCGTCGCAGGACTTGCGGAGGCTTTTGAGACGGAGCTTCCGGATTTTGAGCCCGTTTCCGGCGGGAAATTCACCGTGGCTGCAGCCTTTGACAAAGCCTTCTGCTTCTACTACGAGGACAACTTCGACCTTTTGAAGAAGCTGGGCGCGGAAATAGAGTTTTTCTCACCCCTTGAGGACGAACCGGTTCCGGAGGGCGCGTCAGGCCTCATCTTAGGCGGAGGCTATCCGGAGGAGTACCTTGAGGAGCTGAGCAGGGCGGAAAAAACGAAGAGCAGCATAGAATCGGCCGTGAAGTCGGGTATGCCCGTCTGGGCCGAATGCGGCGGGTTCATGTATCTCGGGAAGACTATAGAAAAAGACGGAATCGAATATCCTGTGGCGGGAGTATTAGATGGGAAGTCTAAGATGACGGACAGGCTCGTAAGGTTCGGATATAAGACTCTGACGGCGAAAAGGGATAATATGATGTGCGGCGCGGGACAGTCCATAAAGTGCCATGAATTTCACTACAGCGACAGCACCGAAAACGGCGAGGATTTCGACGCGGTGAGAAACAGCGGAATGAAAAGCCGGTGCATCATAGCGCGGGAAAATATATTCGCCGGATATCCCCATATACACCTTTGGTCAAATCCGGAGTTTGCCGAAGGGTTTGCGAGAGCGTGCGCGTCCTACGGAGGAGTCCTATGAGCATAGCGTTTTCCATACTGATAGGATTTCTCCTCGACTGCATCTTCGGCGACCCGAGACGGCTTCCCCATCCCATATGCCTCATAGGAAACTTCATAAGCCTTATGGAAAAAGTTCTGAGGAGAGCCTTTCCAAAATCGGAAAAGGGAGAGCTTGCGGGAGGAGCCGTTATTGCGGCAGCAGTTCCGGCGGCAGCCTTTGGCGTTTCTTTTATAATTCTGATGCTGTGCGGGATGGTAAGTCCTGTTCTGAAGTTTGGGGTCGAGACCTTTTTCTGCTATCAGATATTTGCCGCAAAGTCTTTAAAGGACGAAAGCATGAGGGTATACAGGTACGTGGAGGCGGGAGACATCGAAAACTCCAGAAAGTATCTCTCGTGGATAGTGGGAAGGGATACTAAGGAGCTGAGCTTTGAAAAGATAGACAAAGCCGTGGTTGAGACGGTGGCGGAAAACACCTCGGACGGAGTGGTTGCGCCTTTGATATTCATGGCCGTAGGCGGCGCGCCGCTGGCTTTTTTGTACAAGGGAGTCAACACACTGGATTCCATGGTGGGATATAAGAACGACAGGTACCTTTACTTCGGCAGAGCCTCGGCGAAGCTTGACGACCTGCTCAACTTCATTCCCGCAAGGCTTACGGGGATTGCCATGTGCATAGGGGCATTTTTCACCGGACTTGACTGGAGGGCAGCTTTCAGAATCTACAGGCGCGACAGGAAAAACCACTCGAGCCCCAACAGCGCTCATCCGGAGTCGGCATGCGCGGGAGCTTTAAACATACAGCTTGGCGGAGACGCTTACTACTTCGGCAAGCTTTACAGGAAAAAGACCATAGGCGACGATATAAGGCCCGTGAACAGCGGCGACATAAAGCTTGCTATAAGGCTCATGTACGCCGCGTCTGTAATATGCCTGGTGTTTGCCCTGGCAGCGCGGATTTTAATATTTACTGTGATTTAAAGGATTTTTTCATGAAGGAAGTACACGGCGGAAATATATATAAATACGACAGAAGAATGTACGACTTTTCGGCCAACCTGAACCCTCTGGGAATGCCGGAGGAGGTAAAGAGAGCCATCACGGAGAACATCTGTGCCTACGAGACATATCCCGATACGGAAAACATGGAGCTTACGGCCGCAGTATCAGAGGCTTACGGCGTACCCGGCGACTTTCTCGCGTTCGGAAACGGCGCGGCCGATCTAATATTCAGGCTGGCCCTTTACCTTAAACCTGAAGAGACGCTGATAATCTCCCCGACCTTTGCGGAATACGAAGAGGCGGCAAAAGCTGCGGGCTCTGGGATCTCTCATTTTTTTATGAAAGAGGAGATGGGTTTCAGGTACGACGAAGGGGCGGAAGATGGCGTTACGGGCGGCACGGACCTTGTGTTCATCTGCAATCCCAACAATCCGACCGGATTGCCGGTCGAAAAGGAGAAGGTTCTGTCCCTTGCGGAAAAGTGCAGGGAGAAGGGCGCCGTTCTCGTCATAGACGAGTGCTTTTCCGACTTTCTCCAGGAAGAGGAGAAGTATTCGTTTCTGCCATATATAAAGGATTATCAGAATGTGGTCGTGCTCAAGGCTTTTACAAAGATTTTCGCCATGGCCGGTCTCAGGCTGGGATATGCCGTGTGCAGCGACGAAAAACTCATAGAGGGGTTAAAGGGGACTCTTCAGCCCTGGGCTGTAAATACGCCGGCATCAAAGGCGGGAGCTGCGGCGGCGGGACTTTCAGACTTTGTTAAAAAAACCGTGGAATACGTGAAAGCGGAGAGGGAATATTTAGTTGCAGGCTTTGAGAAGCTGGGAATAAAGACCTACGGCTCAAAGGCCAATTACGTGTTCGTAAAGAGCCGGACAGACCTTAAGAAAGACCTTGAGGACTACGACATTCTGGTGAGAGGGTGCGGAAATTACCCGGGCCTTGACGAGACATATTTCAGGTTCGCAGTGAGAACCCGCGGGGAGAACGAGTATCTTTTAAGATGCCTTGAGGACCTGGCGAGAAAGGAAAAACTATGACTAAGAGAATCATGATACAGGGAACCTGCTCCAATGCGGGAAAGAGCCTTATAGCCGCAGGGCTGTGCAGGATATTCAGACAGGACGGATACAGGGTCGCGCCGTTTAAGGCCCAGAACATGGCCCTTAATTCATATATAACCGCAGACGGTCTTGAAATGGGAAGGGCTCAGGTCATGCAGGCGGAGGCGGCGGGAATCGCTCCGGACGTGAGGATGAACCCCATACTCTTAAAGCCTACCAGCGACGATGGCTCTCAGGTCATAATAAACGGAGAAGTCGAGGGAAACTACACGGCAAGAGATTTTTACAGGGAAAAGCCAAGGTTTAAAGCCAACGTGAAAAAGGCCTTCGACAGCCTTGCCGAAGATTACGACATAATCGTCATAGAAGGAGCGGGAAGCCCGGCGGAGATTAATCTTAAGGACGACGATCTGGTGAACATGGGAATGGCGAAAATGGCCGACGCCCCGGTGCTCCTCACAGGGGATATAGACAGAGGCGGCGTGTTCGCTTCCCTTGCCGGAACTATGCTTCTGTTTACGGAAGAGGAGAAAGCCCGTGTAAAAGGAGTGATAATAAACAAATTCCGCGGAGACGTGGATATCCTTAAACCGGGCCTCGATATGCTGGAGGATATAATCCACGTGCCGGTTGCCGGCGTAGTTCCGTATCTTCACGTAGACGTTGACGACGAGGACAGCCTGACGGAACGGTTTTCTACAAGGAACACCACGGGACTTATCGACATAGCCGTAATCAGAGTTCCGAAAATCTCCAACTTCACCGATTTCAACGCTCTGGAATACATGGACGGCGTGACTGTAAGATATGTGGGCGCGCCGGGTCAGCTGGGAAATCCGGACATGATAATCCTCCCGGGTACAAAATCCACCATGGCGGATTTAAAGTGGCTCAGGGAATCGGGCCTTGAGGCGGAAGTGCTGAAGTTTGCCTCCCGGGGAAAGCCGGTATTCGGGATATGCGGCGGATACCAGATGCTGGGGCAGAGCCTTTCCGACCCTGAGGGCGTGGAAGGCGGAGGCAGTATGCGCGGTATGGTACTTCTTCCACACAGCACAGTCTTTGCGGGAGAGAAGACGAGAACGGCGGAGGAAGGAGTTCTCTCAGACGTTACGGGAATTTTCGCAGGCCTTTCAGGCGCCCGCTACAAAGGCTACGAAATACACATGGGCCTTTCCGAAGCTGACGGAAACATCATAAACTCGGGAAACGTCTACGGAACCTACATTCACGGAATCTTCGACAGCGAGGAAATCGCATCAGCAGTGATAAGAGCTCTTTACGAGGCCAAAGGCCTTGATTCTTCTGAAGTTAAAGCCTTTGACATGGACGAGTACAAGGAGAAGCAGTACGACATTCTTGCGGACGGACTGAGGAAAGCTCTTGACATGGAGCTGATTTATAGGATAATGGAGGATAGCGGCAATGAAAATTGAGAACGTAAAGCCGGCTGACATAGAAAAGAGAAGCTTTGAGATAATAACGGAGATTTTGGAAGAGACGGACGTGGACGTGGATCCGAGATACGCTCACATCATCAAAAGATGCATACACACTTCGGCGGATTTTGATTACGCCCGCACCATGTTCTTTTCGGAAGGCGTGGAGCAGAAGATAGCTTCCGTAATAAAAAGCGGCGGTTACATCGTAACGGATACGAAGATGGCTCTTTCCGGAATCAACAAAAAACGCATCGAGGCTTACGGCGGCAAAGTCCTCTGCTTCATCGGAGACGAGGACGTTGCGGCAGCGGCGAAGGACAGAGGCCTTACCAGGTCCTACGTCAGCATGGAAAAGGCGGCAGACCTGGACAGACCTGCGGTCTTTGTCATAGGAAATGCGCCTACCGCCCTCATCGCAATATGCGAGCTATTCGAGGCGGGAAAGCTTAAGCCGGAAGCCGTAGTGGGAGCGCCTGTGGGCTTCGTCAACGTGGTGGCGGCAAAGAAGCTTCTCATAGATTCAGGTATTCCGTGCATAGTTCCGAGGGGACGAAAGGGCGGAAGCAACATCGCGGCAGCGATTATCAATGCTGTCCAGTACAACATGTAAGAATGGAGACTTTATGGGAAATATTATCGTAAGAGAAACATCAGCAGAACTTAGAGGAATAGGCAGAAACGCTCTTAGCGGCGCATGGGGCCAGGTGGCAATAGCCTGCTTTCTCTATTATGTTATGATAGGGACCGTGCCGAGCATACTCAGCCTGTTTATTCCGGCGAGCATCTACCTAGGAGAATCGATACCGGGACTGAATCTTTCCATTTCATACGTTTCGTACCTTTACTCCGCGGTTATGACCGGAGTCTTCCAGCTGGGACTTGTCATATTCATTCTGACGTTTCTCAGAACGAGAAAGACCAACTCCGCCGTTATTTTCAACGGCTTCGAGTATTTCGCCAAAGCCTTCTGCATCAGCTTCATGTCGGCGTTTTTCGCCGCAATGTGGGCGCTGCTCTTCATAATTCCGGGAATAATCGCCTACATCAGATATTCCCAGGCTCTTTACATTCTGGCGGACGACCCGAGGAAGGGAGTATTCCAGTGCATTAACGAGTCAAAATACCTGATGACAGGAAACAAGGCAAAGTTTTTCTGCATGAACCTGTCCTTCATCGGCTGGACGATACTTGCAAACCTTCCTATCATGCTGTTTCCGTTCACTGTGCCGGGCTGGCTTGCTATAATAGTGGATCTCGTCCTTTCCATACCGTATTTCTTCCTGCTCGCCTACGTGGAGGTTACCAACGGAATTTTCTACGAGCTGGTGACGGGCCACCTGGTCGCAAAACGTGTGGAGCGGCCGGCAGCGTAGAGGGAAGGCATCGCGTGGGTTTCCTGCGACTCGCGATGTTTTTACAACCTGCGGATTTTAGTTTTGACAACTGGCGGCTTTGACCTCAGTGTCGAAATCCGGGCCCTTTGTCAAGGCTTTTTTTCGCAAAACACGTGTTTTCGTGCAAAAAGGTCAAGGCTTTTACACTCTGCGGTGCCGGTTTCCTTGACCTTTAATCTTCAAAACCTTTGCAATGTCAAATTTCGCCTTGACCTCATC
>CASEFA010000010.1 GCA_949287095.1 uncultured Bacillota bacterium | reverse complement strand
GGCGATCTTGGGGGTTTGGGGGTTATCCCTCAACAAGCATTTTGGCCGGTGCAATCCGGCCAAAATCGCAAAACATGTATATGTTTGCATTGCTTGCCAGTATGTGAAAGACCTATTTTTATGAGAATTTGAAGTATATGAAGGGGTGCGGTATTCTGCCGCACCCCTTAAATTTTCGTGCTTTAGTTACTGTATAAATAACACCTGATTTTGTCGTATTTTGTTGATTAAATTCAGTAAATCCATGACACTTCTGGAAGAATTATAGCACTTCTCCCTATATAATGCCCCAAAAATGAAGGAGGTGAATACGGTTCAAGCTATCTGGCCTCCTTCATAGAAGGAGGCATAGGAAATGCTGCCGAGGTCCAAATACCGGCCTCGACAAAGCCGGTCATGTAGAAGATACTCAAACCCCGTAATCCTGCACTGGATTACGGGGTTTTTCCATTCGACAGGATTTTGCATTTCCCCTACTGTTCTGTCAGAAATTGGCAGAATACGACAGGCGCAGCCTGCCGTTGTACGGTGGGCGCTCCTTTTTACATATAAGGCGCAGGACAAGCCTGACGCTGGACCTGTACGGTGTAGATCACCGCCCCTCTGATTTCGATTTGCCCATTAACCCACTCAAAAATCGAAATTGGAGGATTACCATGAAAGAAATCAATCTGCGGGAATTTTACCCGTTTTATACACAGGACACTATTGTTGAAGTACCGGACGAAGTGGCAGCCCTTCTCCATGAATTAAAATTAGCAGAGGCAGCTTCTTTTCTGCGTACATACCGGCACAAAGCATACTTTTCTCTGGATTACGATGTCAATGTGGAGCGCGATGCACTGGTAGTGGTTCTGACACCGGCTGATATTCTGGAGCAGAAAGAAGAAAATGATCGGCTATACCAGGCGATTGCTTCCTTGCCTGAAAAACAGCGGAACCGGATCACTTCTCATTTTCTTCTCGGCATGAGTATATCGGAAATTGCAAAAAGCGAAGGTTCTGGCGCCAGCTCTGTGCATGAAGGAATCCAGAGAGGGCTTCGGCGTCTGAAAAAAATTTTGAAAAAAATGGAGTCAGACCCCGAAAAAAACGCCTGAAAATGAAATGAATAATAGAGGGACATATTCGGCGGGACAAGCCTGATGGGTGTGGCCGGTAACACACGTTCCGGCCCGCTCAACTGAAATACTGTCATAACTGCCACATCCCTCGCTTGTTCTTTGACAACTGAATATACGGTGCCATAGGTACTTTCCCTGTATTCCGAGCGGCAAATGGAGCGGCGCGATGACAGACGGCTTTAAGGAGGTGGTGAAGCCCAGCCGTCCGAGCGATCTACGCAATCCATTGACCTGGCTGTGGCAGGCCAGACGCGATGACCGATACAGGGCACAATGATACTTTCTCACGACCCGTCAAAGACTTGGGGGGAGTCCCTTCTGTGTTCGTTAGCTCTGGCGAAGCGACGGCATAAGCAGGGCTATGATGCGGTAAAGCTGGCCGCAGCCTGTGGCATCCCCGGCCCGGAAACGGGCCTGCCGGGGGGCGTGGCAAATACGGCAAGTTACCCAAAAACTATCCATGCCGTTGTTTTGATTTTCGAGCAGCGACATGGATTCCTATAAAATCGAAATCAGATACCATGAGGCCGGGCCGCTCTTTCAGTGTGTCCGGCCTTATTCATGTGATTTTGATGATTCAGTATGAAAGGAAAGGAGCTGCTGTTATGAGTCACACACCGGCATATACGGTCATTCAAACACCGGAGGCAGATAAACTTGCCGACATCCGGGATGTATCTGTTAATAAGGATTTGCCGCGAGAAGAAAGGATTGCCGAGTTTATTCGGCAGATCCGGGACCCGTATCATTTCAAATGCGGCAGATTTGTTGTCCGGGCAAGTTTTTCCCAGGAAGGTGCCACCCTGGAGGAATGTCTGCGCGGAATCCTTCGCTGAAATTTGCTGATTTTTTTCATTTTGGGGGCTGATTTTTCCCGCATGGAGCGTTATAATAAACATGGAAAAGGAATTGAATACCGATAAGCAGACTGCACTCCTTGAATTGCGGGGATTTTTCCGTGATGAAAGGAGTGTTTTTCTATGCAGGTTTATAAGGCTGCCAAATATATCCGCTTATCTTATACGGATGACAAATCAAATGAAAGCAACAGTGTCGGCAATCAACGAAAGCTGATCGAAGATTTCGTGAGTCGTCACCCGGAAATCGAGCTGGTCTCTGAAAAGGTAGACGATGGGTACAGTGGGGTTATCTTTGACCGTCCGGCTTTTAAGGAAATGATGGATGACATCATGGAAGGAAAGATCAACTGCGTCATTGTCAAAGACCTTTCCCGTCTTGGTCGAGAGTATATTGAGACTGGCCGCTATATGCGCCGTGTCTTTCCGGCCTATGGCGTGAGGTTTATTGCCATCAATGACAATATTGATACTCTTAATGAAAGCGCAGGCGATGACCTGACTGTATCAGTAAAGAACATTATGAATGAAGCCTATGCACGGGATATTTCCGTCAAGACGAGAAGTTCTCTGGAGACAAAGCGCAAGAACGGTGATTTCGTTGGAGCTTTCCCGGTTTATGGCTATCGTAAATCCGAAGAAAATCATAATCTTCTTGTGGTAGACGAATATGCTGCCCAGGTGGTGCGGAGCATTTTCAGGATGCGCCTGGAAGGATTCAGCCCCTACGCCATCGCTAATGAGCTGAACCGGCTGGGTACACTCTCTCCCCTGGCATATAAAAAGTATTATGGCCTTCCCCATGCCAAGAAAGGCTATACAGACCGGAAGGATTGCCGGTGGTCGGCAAATACCGTCACCCGGATTTTGCAGGATGAAACCTATACCGGCACACTGGTCCAGGGTCGAAAAGGTTCTCAGCACTTTAAGCTGAAAGAGATGGAGAGCCGCCCTTCCTCCGAGTGGATTCGCGTGGAAAATGCTCATGAAGCCATTATTGATCGGAATGATTTTGACCTGGTACAAAGGATTCGCAACCTGGACACCCGTACATCTCCCCAAAAAGATAAAGTCTATCTGTTTTCCGGCATACTGGTCTGTGGCTGCTGCGGAAGCCGGATGGTACGTAAAACCAACCGCTATAAGGACAAAGAGTATCACTATTACTATTGTCCTACCGGAAAGAAGAATGGGTGCGCTCATCCGGTCATGGTAAAGGAAAATGAGCTGATGGAGTGCGTGCGGGACAGCCTGAAAGGGTTTATTGCCAATGTAGTCTCTCTGGATGAAATTTTATCCGGCATAGACCAGAGCCGTATCAACCGTGAGCTTATCAAAGAGTATTCGCGGCAGATCGCCCAGAATGAGCAGCAGTTGGAGCGGATTCGTCAATATAAGATGAAACTGTATGAAAGTATGGTAAACGGATTTCTGGACAAGTCGGAGTTCCTTTATAACAAAAGCAGTTATAGTGCCCGGATTACCCAGCTTGAACAGGCGATTGCCGCTCTTAAAGAAAAACGGGCGGATGTTATGGAAAACCGGAGTGAAAGGAATCGCTGGATTGAGAATTTTAAGCGTTTTTCCGATCTGGAAGAACTTGACCGCAAGGCAATCATCCAGCTTGTGCAGGTTATCACAGTGCTGGGGAAAGACGAATTGCAGATTCAATTTAATTATCAGGACGAATACGAAAAAGCACTTGCCCTGATTACGCCGGTACAGGAAAGGATGGTGGTCTGAAATGGCAAGAAAAAGCAGAAAGCATAATACGGCGCAGGCTGCCATGCCTGTTTCTCCGTTTATCAGTACGGCGCTGTATATCCGGCTATCTGTGGAGGATAACAATAAACGTGGAAATTCTATCGAAACTCAAAAGCTGGTTCTTGAAAAATTCCTATTTGGGAAGCCTGAACTGCGTCTTTACGACATCTATATCGACAATGGAGCAACAGGCACGAATTTCAACCGCGATGGCTTCCAGCGGATGCTTTCGGATATTGAATCCGGTAAAGTGGGCTGTGTGATCGTCAAGGATCTGTCGCGCCTGGGACGCAACGCCATTGACACGGGATATTACATTGAGCGGTATTTTCCTTCCCATAATGTCCGGTTCATCAGCGTTACGGATCAATTTGACTCTGAAAACCCTGATAATCTCCACGGCGGTATTATCCTTCCGCTGAAAAATATGATTAACGAAGCCTATGCGCTGGACATAGGACGCAAGATAAAGGCCCAGGCCCGTCAGGATATGAAAGAGGGCAAGTATGTGGGTGGCAGGGCGCCATTTGGATATATGAAAGACCCTGATGACTGTCACAAATTGATTATTGATCCGGTGGCGGCTCCTGTGGTACGCCAGATTTTCCAGTGGGCTTATGAAAAAGTCCCTCTCAATCGGATTGTATTGCTGCTTAATGAGGGTGGCTATCCCTCCCCAGGAAAGTATAAAATGCAGACCGGAGAGATCACCCATCACGCATTGGCTGGTCGTGGTTACTGGCAGACCTGGACGGTTTCTAAGATTTTGCAGGAAGATAAGTATACTGGTGACATGGTGCAGGGGCGGACCAAAACCGTTCTTCACCGGCAGGTGCCCGCAGGCGAGGAAAACCTGATTGTGGTTACTGGCACCCATGAGCCTATTGTTTCCAGAGAGATTTTTGATGCTGTCCAGAAGTACCGGGCAGAAGTGGCCGAGGAAAGCAAGAAGCACCCGGTTATTCCATATACGCCCAATATTTTCAAGGGGCGGATTTTCTGTGGAGACTGCGGGAGAAGCCTGCACCGGCAACGCCAACAATGCAATGGTTCATATCGCTTCCACTGCCTGACCCCTACCAGGGTACATAAAGATAAATGCTCTGGTGTTTCCATCAGCGAAACCGAGCTGATCGCAACGGTTCTGGACATTCTTAAAAGGGAATTAGCCGCCGTCCTGGGGGATTATGCGCTGCTTCTGAACGACAACATTCAAAAGCAGGAAAAAGAGGCTGCCACCCGTGAGAAAATCAACCGGGCAAAGTTACAGTTTAACCAAAGCCGTGAGTTTTTGCAAACTCTTTATGAAAATCTGATGAACGGAGCGATTGACAGCGAAGAATATTTCGTTTTGAAAGCGACTTACGAAGAACAGATGCAGGCGGCCCAAAAAGAGCTTTCCTTTTATGAAAACCAGTCTGCCGTCCGTCAGGAACAGGCCGAAAAGTGCAAGAACCTGGAAAAAGACGAGCAGGAACTTTTGGCCGGAGGCTCCCTGACTGCCGCCCTCATTGAGCGTTTGATTGAGCGGATCACAGTCTACCCGGATAAACAGGTAGATGTAAAATTCACGTTCCGCGCAGAATTTGAGGCGTTTAAGGAGGCGGAGGCAGAATGAAGAAGTACAGGATTGCTCTTTACATCCGTCTCTCTTTGGAGGACGCCAAAACAGACAGTATGAGTATTTCCAGCCAGCGAAGCATCCTTCGGGAATATGCCTCTGAACTGCCTGAATATGCCAATGCGGAACTTATGGAGTTTGTAGATAACGGGTACAGCGGGGCAAACTTCGAGCGCCCTGCGGTGCAGGAATTACTTGACCTGGTACGGGCCAATCGGATTGACTGTATCATGGTAAAAGATTTTTCCCGGTTTGGCCGCAACAGTTTGGAAACCGGCTACTTTATCGAGCGGGTATTTCCGCTGTTCCATACCCGCTTTATTTCTGTCAATGATGATTTTGACACCCAAAAGTTAAAAGGTGATACCGGAGGTATGGAAGTCGCCTTCAAGTATTTAATCAGTGAGTATTACAGCCGTGATATGTCGGTAAAGACCAAAACGGCCAAATACCTGAAATTCCAGCGTGGCGAATACCAAAGTAAAATTTGCCCTTACGGTTATCGCAAAGGGGAAAACGGACGGATGGTGCCGGACCCGGAGACTTCCGAAGTAGTCCAGAAAATTTTTGAATATGCCGTAAATGGCATGAACGCAGCCGATATTGCACGGGAGCTTTCCCGTCAGCAGATTCCCACGCCCGGAGAACATAAGGCCCGAAAAGGAATTAAGACGCACGATGTTTCAAGAACTCACGGAATGTGGTGCAATTCTACGGTGCTTCGGATTCTTGCTGACGAACGATATATGGGCACTTATGTAATTGGCAAAAGAGAGGTTACGGAAATTGGCGGCCACAAGATGCGGAGCAAAGCGGAAAGCGACTGGATCAAAATACCGGACCATCATATACCGCTGGTGAATGAGGAAATCTTTTCAAAGGCCAATGCTTCTATTCAGCGTTTTAAGATTCCAAACAGGAAAAAGCACAACTATCTCCTGCGTGGGAAGGTTATCTGTGGATGCTGTAAACATGCCCTGCACCTGGCAAACGGGACATCTTACCGGTGCCGCTTTTCCAGCACGATTCCTTCACTGGACTGCTATAATATTCATATCCGAGAAAAAGAACTGAACCAGCTTGTTTATGAATTACTGTGCAAACAGTTCCAGGTAGCATTTGGCGTTGACAGCTTAGCGGATCTCTGTAAGGTAGATACCGTTGCTTTACGTCAAGCTGACTTTGACCGGCAGATTTTTGAACTGCAGGAAGAAAAGCGGAAGCTGTATGAATCGCTTGTTTCCGGGGGGATTCCGCTCCCGAAATACAAGGAGCAAAAAGAGCAGATCAGTGAAAGGCTGTTGGAAGTGCAGAATACCAAAGCGGTTGTCATGGCCCGTCTTGAAGCCGAACAGGAAGAACGGCAGCACCAGCGCCAGCAGATGGATATTTCCCGGATGCTGACGGAAAGCGATGGGCTGACTTCGGAATTGGTTGATCTTCTGATTGATAAGATTTATGTTTACCCTGATAAACGGGTGGATGTTGAATTTAAGATAAGGGACAGTTTGGCAGCTCACAAATGAGGGAAAGGGATTGATTATGCGGATTGCGTTTTATTACAGAAAAGGCAGCACAACTTTTGGCTGTATGCTGCCGGAAGAAAAGGAACGACTTCATGCTTTTTTTGCCGCCGAACAGAAACGGGAGGCGGCAAAATCCCTATCAAGAAAGCTGGATCATGGGGACAAGAAAAAATAAATATTTTTTTGTCGTGGGCTTGACATAAGGGTGTCTCAAACCGTGGATGGAAATTACCGGCACTCCTGCCTCTCTACAGTGACGAGCCAGTACGTCATTGACAGTGGAATTATAGACTACACCGTTGATGAAAATCGGTTCATTTTCCGGGAGATTCCTTATTAGCTGCGCAAATTGAATGACCGTTTGCCAGTCTATCTGCACTTTCCTCACAGAAGATTTATTCTTTGTCGGAAGAAATCCGCTTCCATTCTTGTAGTCCCACGTTTTGCTGACTGATACCGTCTGATGAGCGAAGTCAAAATCTGCAGGTGTTAATGCCAAAGCCTCTGAAAATCTGAGGCCCGTTTTAGCCACCAGCATAATAAACCAGTCCCAACTTATTTCTTCCCCTAGATTAAGATTATCCAGCAAAGTGTGCAGCTCAAACTGGTTGATATATTTAATTTTTTTCACACCCGGAGTTTTCCCCTTGATGATGGCCTTTCTCGTCGGATCTCTATCAATCAGTCCTTCATCGACGGCGTCCAGAATTGCTCCCTTTAACTGATGATGAAAATCCATAGTCGTCTGCCTCTCGTGAAACTGTGCATAGTCGTTAAGCAGACTTTGATATGCGATTCGCGTCATATCGCATACCCTAAGCTCCGGTGCCAGCTTTTCCAGCCAGCGATACGTAAGATTATATTTCTCCAGTGTAACCTGTCTTATCGCACCTTCCTTGTACGTCTTTATCCACTGTTTGTAATAGTCGCAGAATCTTTCACTGCTTTTCCGTTTTTTCAACATTTTCTACCTCCATTTCAAAAAAACAAAAGACCGAAGATTTTTGTATCTCCGATCTATGCCTGACTTTTAAAGGTCGAATCCGTTATTGATAATAAAGTTCCTGAGGAGCTGGTCGATTCTTATATTTACCTTAGGAGGGTTAAGCTTTACGCCTTCACTTTCTTCAAAATACGCACGAGCTTTCGTTTTATCAACAGTTTTCTTTAATTCGTCTAATCGACCAAACTCATTGATATTCTTATCATTGAGATTGAGGCTCATCATTTCTTTCAATTTATCCGCATTCAACCCCAGAGCCTCTGTCAGCTTCCTTATCTGTCCTTCTCTGGTGTTCTGCTCGTATTCATTGATGTAATCTCGCAGTTTCATCCCGTCACGGATAACCGCCGATCCACTCTGAACATCGTGAAGAAAGATGTTGGCATACTTCTGGTCTTCTCTGCTGAGAACGGCAAACGACTTATGAAGCTCATTAAGCGCGCTTTCAACTTCTTCTTCAGAAGCCCCGCAACTGAGCTCTTCCATATACTTATCGAATCTGCTGTTCATGTAGTCTGAATCGATTTTATCGGTGTTGATTGAAATAATATATCCCTTCAAATCATACGGGGCTTCCGGCGCCCCTTCACCCGGTGACAGAGTCTCCGGCCTTTCTATTTCCTTATATCTCTGGACCAGCGTATGATAATCTCGCTCATCGAAAATCATCTTCACCTCGGTGTTCTTTCCCGTATCATCATCGGTGAACTCATATGTCGCTCTGTCCCATTTAAAACCCTGAACTTCGGCAGAATCAAGACATTGCTCAAAATCGTTAAAAAGCGATACAAATTTACCGACGACTGCCGGTTCACTAGGAAGCTTAGAAAAATTATCCACACCTGCATTTTTGAAAAGATCCTTTATTTCACCGAAGATAACGTTCATCTTCTCAAGATTTGCCGGAAGCTTTTCGACGAACAAGCCAAAAGGTTTATCTCCTGAATAGAGCTTGACGGCATCAGCAATGTTTCTCTCCATGGTGAACGGCTTTCTGTAATACTTTATCATTCCAAACCGCTTTTCATTATCGAACACTCTGTTTGTGCGGGAAAATGCCTGAATTATATTTTCGTATTCAAGCACCTTGTCTAAATAAAGGGCATTTATCCACTTAGAGTCAAATCCTGTAAGCATCTGGTCTACAACTATCAGCAGATCCAGTCTCTGTTCCGGACTTCTTTCTACTCTTCTGTACGGTTCCTTATGGGCGAGTCTCAGCGAAACATCCTTTTTAAACAGTGCATGAGTCGGTATGGTAAAATCCATTCCGAACATATCGTTATAGTCGCTTAGTATTTCAACCAGTCCGTCTTCCTTATAGCTGCCGTCCCCCTTGTTATCTATAGAAGGATCAAAGAGGCACGTCGTTTTCAGTTTAGGTGCTCTTTCTTTAAACATCCGATAATATGCTATAGCTTCAGGTATGCTGGATGTGGCGAAAATAGCATGAAATCTGTTTCCCTTGCTTACCGTAAACCAACTTCCGGTTATATCCTCCACGACCTTAGTCCTGTGTTCATCCGATTCATACTGAGAATTAGGCAGATAGTCCTCTATGCCTTTCTCATAGCTTCCGTCAGGGTTCCTATACCCCGCCATGGGGACATCCTCCATGAAATGGTAGAACATTTTGCGTTTTTTAGGGTCATACACTGCATCACTCTCGTCTTTTGCCTTTGCCTGATTTATCGCCACGGCCTTCCTTACATCATTTTCCGCAAAAGTCTGCACCTTGTACGGATCAAATCCCAGGACATTTCCATCTCTTATTCCGTCCGCGATGCTGTATCTGTGTATCTCATTCCCGAAGACAGTTGAAGTCGTGCTGTCTTTTTTCTGATTTTCATCCTGAATAGGGGTTCCGGTAAATCCGAAAAACAAAGCCCTCGGGAAAGTTCTTTTGATAGTTAACAGCATATCTCCGAACGTAGAACGATGAGCCTCATCGACGATAAATACTATCCGCTTCCTGTTCATTAATTCTATATCGCGAATGTTGATACCGCCTTCTTCCGCTTCAATGTTGCTCATCTTCTGGATGGAGGTCACGATAAGCGTATCCTGGTAATTAGTGCTCTTCAGCTTACCTATCAATACTCTAGTATTTTCCGTTGCCTGAACGCTCTCATTATCTCCGGCGAAATTCTTATACGCCTCCAGCGATTGCGTTCCGAGCTCTATTCTATCTGTAAGGAATACGACCTTATCCGCGTCGCCGGAATTTGCTATAAGCTGAGCGGACTTGAAACTGGTCATAGTTTTTCCCGATCCGGTGGTATGCCACACGTATCCGCCGCGCTGGCTTTCATCGTCCCATTTATGCTTCGATACTCTGTCCGATATACCGTTAGCGGCAAAGTACTGATAGCTTCTCATCACTTTCAAAGTGCTGTCAGACCCGTCTGCGACGGTGTAAAACCCTATCATCTGGTGTGCCATCGGAATTGAGAGCAATGTAGAAGCCACGTCTTTCCAATCGTTTATCTGTTCATTGTTGAAATCCGCCCAATGAAAGTAAAATTTTTCGTTGAATGTTCCATCCGGACCTGGATTTGCGAAGTAGACGGTTTCCTCCGGATTCATGGCAACGAACACCTGAACCAGGGAATATATGCCCGAATACACACCTTCGTGTGCATACTTTTCTATCTGATGATAAGCCTCGCTCACATGCACTCCGCTCTTCTTTAATTCAATGTGAAAAACAGGCATGCCGTTAATCAAAAGCATCAGATCTCCACGCCTGTCATTTAGCATCTTCGATTTAGTATTAAATATGGGCTGCTGCGCTATCTGATAGCGACTTCTTCCTCCGGAAATCTCCATCCGATCAAAGTTGGAAAGACTTATTTCCTTTCCGAAATGCAGCTCATCCGCAGGATTATCTCTCTTAACGGATATGGTTTTACCGTTAATAAAACCGTTGATGCTGTAAGGAGTCCTGAGATCTGTAAGCTGCTCGATTATCTGCCGCATTTCCCCCTTTGTCAGCGGGCAGTCATTAAGCCTGTCGATGGTATTGTTATTGGCAAAAAGTATATCGGCCCAGTTCTGAATAAGGTCTTCCTCCGTAGGTCTTTTCAAAAGGTTGTTACCGCTGCCCTCCGCGTCTTTCCAACCTTTCTCCGCAAGCACCTTTATGAGCGCTTCTTCAAAATCTGCTTCTTTACTAAATCCCATAATATGAATATCCTTTCAACTATAGTTATACGTCATATGAGTTTTATAATATTCCTTTTCAACCGTCCACAATATATATCTATGCCGCACTTTTGCCTTACACTGATGAAGGGTGATAAGGTTATTGAGTTGCTTGAAAAATGCTCCGATTTGTCCCTGTTCAGACAGGCTTGGTATAGATATTTCCATTGCTTCAACATCCCCGGCGTTGTAGGATGGTAACGCCCCAACCTGAACCAAAGATGTTAAATCTACTGTTTCAAACAAAGCCTTTGCAAAGTCTGCGTCCCACTCAGTAGAGTTGAGAGAATACGCCATTGTATTATTGTCCAAAAGAAACGGAAAACGGCATAAACGCTTGCGATTTAGCATTACAGCAGCTCCAACCTTAGCGAAAAATATAGCTGGTAGTTCCTCGATAGGTAACCATCTATGAGCTGCAATTTGTTCTGCTGTAACATAGTTATTAGCTACTGTCATTTCATTCTCGTTGCCGTCCGAATTCATATCAGACACTTTGAAAAACGGTACTCCAATCGCCCCGCCTTGTTCAGTATCAGGAAAGCCAACACCGGAGCGAGCCTTACCTACTTCCCCCAGCTTACGCTGTTCCCAAGTTTTCAGTCTTCGCTTCTACCATGCAGACTTTCCTGTATCCATCATGCTATCAATATCCCTAAAAGCATTATCTAATGATTCGGTATGATACATTTCATACATATCGTATATAAACGATGTAATACCTCGTTCATCCCACTGCTCTATGATTTCGGAAGCATCGCATCCTTTATGCGCAGCATATTGTTCAGTTAGAAAAACGAAAAACTCCATTTCCTTGGACACACTAATCCCTCCTTAAATACAACGATGTCTGCGGCGTACCTGTAATCTGTTCATTCTCCCACATGTCAAAGATGCCCATAGGTGAAAAATCCCACATTTCAAGACTGTCGTCTGTAAGCATTTGGTATGTTTCAGATTTCCAAAATCTTCGTAAGGCATCCATGGCTTCTATCCCATACTTATTAGATATTTTATTCACAACCTCAGTATCATAATAACTTAAAACATACGGCTTTAAATTATCCATTGTTAATCACCTCACAAAATCTGAGTTTATGCAAAGCTGCTTCACTCTTAAAAGCGTACTGGTCTTTGAGTTTTTGTGGCAATAGCCTTCGTATCGCTTCTTCCTCCGTATACAATCCACTAAAATACGCTGTTATCACGGGTTGTGTTTTATCGTTTGCAACAGGACCAATAACTACGTCATAATCATCCGTCGCATTTTCATTTCTGCGGTTATTCGCCGTGTATTTGAGCCATGCTACATCAGGTTCTGTAAATCGAAGCACTCTCAAATTATTAAGTTCTTCTTCGCATTCAAATACTGTAATAATTTCCTGACCGCTTTTTCTTCTTCGGCAAGTCAAAACAGCCCATCTTTCAGCCTGTTCATAGCTGGACGTCAAATAAAATCCATGTCCGAAATCCAACTTCCTGTCAGGTTCAATTATCTTCGGTTCTCTTACTTCTACGTTACTACCATGGTAGAGTTTCATCTACATTTCCTCCAGATTCACGGTTTTAATTTTTTCACATTCGATTTTACACTGATGAAGGGTGATAAGGTCGCTTAGTTTGTCCAAATATCGGGCAATTGCTGTTTGTTCAGCCTTTGATGGATACACAAAACCGAGAGTTAGAAACTCCTCGTAGCTTATACTGCGCCCATCACGGATGCCATAGGTTACTGTTTCTAATCGCTGGATAAACGACTTAGAGGTAAACACATATTTCCAATACTCTGAGTCGTGCTTTTCAGGCTCAGAAAAGCCAAAAACCGTGTAAGCAGGTGAGGTTATGCCTTCTATTGCAGAATGAGCGAACCCACCTTGAAAAGAACGAAGGTGTATCACAAACTGCCCCGGCAATACTCTTTTATAGCCGGCTTCATTTTTCTTGTCGTGGAATATATTGATGCTGTTTTCATCTCTGCGAATCATTCCGCGGTCTTGTGTTGCTGACAAAACAGGAAGTTCTGGATAACCTTTATCCGCAGTTGATACAAACAGCTCTTTTGCCTTACGCTGTTCCCAATCAAGCTTGTTAAATCGACCGTCTGACCATCATAAGCGTATAGCCAAGAAGGTTTTCACCTTTCCACTTGGTTCTATCGTACCTATCAGAATCTTTCATGGACAGCCCTATTCCCCAGATAGTATCTTTTACCGCACATTCTGCTAAAACGGACTCTCCGGTGCATTTAAGTTTAACTTTCAAAGCTTCGTTTTGGGTAAACTTAGCAATAAGTCCATCGTAAACTATCACCTGCCTGACCCCGTTCCACCAGTGATCATCATATCCTGACACCTGTCTGCCTAATGCCTTAATTTCCGCAACATCGTCAGTTTTCATTATTCTCTCCGCAGCTTTCATATCGCCGAAGCACGCAGCTTTCTGATACATCATAAATTGCTCCATGGAAGAAAAACTTATCCCATCTACGATAAACTCGGACATATACCAGTTACTCAAGTATCCATTTTCTTCATCAGGATTATGAAAGCAGATTATCTTCATTACTGCTCACCCACCTTCTTCACGGCAAGCTCCAGGTCTAAGTCGTGCAATCCGTAATAAGCCTTCGACAGAAAATCCACCGGAATTTTCTTTACTACTTCTGAACTTGGCATATCGTAATACCACTGGTAATAAGCATAGAACTCGCCAATCCAGTCGGGGACAAAACCTTTCATAGCCTCTCCCGCTTTTAAATCATAGTGCTCATTTTCCTTAAAGTATTGCCACAGGCTCTTTGCATCCATAGTATTTACGTACGCCATCGCTTCGTCTATACTTTCTCTGGTTTTACTAGTCATGTATTTCTCTATGAAATCCTTTGTGTCTTTGTCAGGGAAGGTCTGTGCAACAAAATCGAACAATTTCCCCTGATTTTCCACGACATCATTAAGATATGATTCTGGATATGCTCCCATCACAATCACCTCTCCATCAGGGTGCTAAAAACATTTGTTACACGGTTTGCGTCTGAATCGATCAAATTCCTCATCTTATCTCTTGCAACTGCATCCCTCTGGTTATATTTGACATTGAACTCGTCATAGTCGACCTTAATTATACCATCATAATCTTCTTTCAAATTTTCGTAAGCCTTCGGCGTCTTTAAGCAGTACTGTATTCCCAATCCTCCCAGTGACAACAGGTCTTCCAAAATGTCTACATCCACGTTATCACGGACAAATTCCTTGGCGATATAGAAATAAGACGCATTAGCTCTCCAGCCTTTTATCACGTCATACCCTTCTGTATCAACTCCGTAACGGTCGATAAACTTTGCTGATAATACACGATAACGTTTAGAATCCGATGCATGTCTGTGTTTCATCAGCTCTGCAATCCAGGCTAACACATCTAGCTTTTGAAAATCTAATATTCGCAAACCATCCAGCTCCAAGGCGAATTTATGTACCCATCCATTCTGTTTATCCGGTCTGCATACGGCCCATTCCTTCGCTAATTCTATATCTTCAGTTAAATAAAAGCCTTTACCGTAGTCATGCTTTTCGTCACCCAATCCATACGTCGGCACTACCGTTTCAGCAGGAGTGCCGTGAAACAGAATCACTTTCTCCATTTTCAGCCCTCCTATACAAACATCTTTTCGAGCATTGCCTTCTTGATATTTTTCAGCTTTTCGAGCTTACGCTGATGAAGGGTGATAAGGTTGTCGAGCTCGACAAAATATCTTCCGATTTTGCTTTGTTCAGATATTGATGGTAAAGAAATTGGTGTTTTTTTGCCGCTGTCTATGGTATATGTTCCTACCGTTCCAATACCTGCCGACTCAGAAATATAATCTTGAATTTGCTTACACCAAAAAGAATAGTAAAGAAAAATTCCATTGATTATATTGTTGTTTTGAAACCAAATTATGTTTCCATCTTTGAAGTATAAAGGCTCAGAATTCCTTATAAGTAATGGGATTCCGATAGTTCCTACTCCGGTTACAAGGAGGTCTCCTACCTGTACTTTACCTGAAATAGCACTGTACTCTATATACTTTTCTTCAGATATATATAAGTAATCGTCAGGTTCTTCATTCTTGGCTTCTGATACAATGTCTCTTGCTCTGAGGAAGCGCACACCCGAAGAAGTCCAATCAGACTGGTGTATTCGCTTTACGGAGGTAACATTCATAAGCTCTCCCAGCTTACGCTGTTCCCAATCATCCGTAAATCCTTTGAATCGGATTTCCGGAACCTTCTCACCATTTTTCGGAAACATTTTTTCCAGCATCGCTTTTTTCATATTAACGAGCTTGTCACACTTTCGCTGATGAAGGGTGATAAGGTTGTCGAGATGTTGGAAGAAAGCACCTATTTTTTTCTGTTCAGCATAAATCGGCACTAAAAATTCTTCTTGCAAAAAATCACTTGCTACAAGATTAGTCATCATTGTTGAAGCTTTTGTGCTTCTTAACAAGATATTACCCATTAGTCTTTCACTATTGATAGCATATTTCCAAAACAATACGTCATACGGATTCATGATTGGTTTGAACACATCGAAAACGTGCGAAACTATGCCATTTCCAATTGTATTTTCAACAAAACGACCATGTGCATAATTTTTGCTTCTATTTCCCTCAAAAGCAATATCTCCAAGTTCGAAAATGTTATAAGTTAATAGGTACCTTTCATCCGTGATGTATGAATCGGATTTATAATACATATTTGCTACGGAAATTATGTCATTTTTTCCGTAAGTCAAATCGTTCTTTCTGCTTGTCTTCTCATATAATTCATAGAACTTACGCTGTTCCCAATCATCTGTAAATCCCTTGAATCTGATGGCAGGTTTCTTCGATTTTTCCATACTATTCACCACCCATAAGGAGGGCTTTAAGCTCGCTTAGACCCTTCATATCGAACTCGTCGCCGGTAAGCTCATCTATCATATCAGACAACTCTCTTTCGGTTTCCTCTATTTCCCGTTCTATGTCGAAGAAAGTCGTTTCATACTTCTTACTGAGCTGCTGAACGGCCTTTGTCAGATTGTCTATGATATTTTCAGGAAGCTTTCTAAGGTTTTCTAACAGGCTATCTATCCATTTTATTTCGAGAAGAGTTCTGGCCCCTTCATCTGAAAGATTTTCTATCGTCTCTTTCGTATGATTTACAAGAGCACTGCTTTCGCTCTTTATCTCGGACTTCAACCTCTTTTCTTCCTTGAACAGTGCATCTGCATTTTCCAGTTTCTCTATAAATTCTCGAATCTCTTCTGTTTCATCCTCCTGTTTAAGTTCCTTTATCTTCTTCGGCACTTCCTTGGCAACTAATGCGTCCCCGTTATCATTTACAACCTCTGTCTCTTTTTCTTCTTCTGACAGGGAGTCCAGTATCTCCTCTATATCAGAACTTATCTCAGACAGCCTGTTTTCCTTAGCCTTTAGCGCGACAGCTTCGTCTTTAAGTACGGTTTTCTGAATCAGGTCAAACGGAATAATTCGTCCCATCCATCCTGTCTGTACTTCCACATCCTTGCCGCCCTGCTTTTTCATGGTCATTTCCGGGTCGACTGCTTTCGTCGCATCAAAACCTTCGGTCTGGATTATTTCCAGATCAACAGCAATTTCTTTCCACTCATCATCCAGAAGCTGATATGCCTCATATTTATCTACCAGAGGAATTTCCTCAAGTCTACTGAAAATCTCTTCACTGATTAAGTTTTCTTCTTTTGCACCTTCAACGCTTTCCACATCTTCTAAGAGTTCTCTATCCAAAAACTCTCTAAATCCGGAGAATTTTGCTGTAAAGTTTGTTCTGAACCTTTCTACATCCTCATGGTTCTTTATAGCCGCTTTTACATCGCTGACCGCCAGACTCGCATATGCCTCTGAATCCTTGGTAAACAGATCCTCTTTCAGTCCCGGAAAAGCATCCCAGTATTCACTCAGTTCTTCAATTTCGCTATACGGTATGCCGCCAAACATGGATGCGTATATATCCCATGTCTCCGGCGCTTCGGAAGAATCCACATACCTTGGGATGTTAAGATTATAGTCGTTAGCCCTTATTTCGTCCCTGGAAACGACTTTGGAATAACCCGGAATAGTCTCACGCTTTGCCACGGTGTCAGCGATTTTCTTTATATCACATGCTCTGAGCTTATTATTCTTACCCTCCTTTTCAAAACCCTTAGAAGCGTCTATTATCAGCACATCTGTATCATCCTTCTCGTGCTTAAGCACCATAATTATAGTCGGAATACCGGTTCCAAAGAAAATATTAGCAGGAAGTCCTATTATGGCATCAATATTATTATATTCTATAAGGTTCTTCCTAATTTCACCTTCCTCGCCTCCACGGAAAAGTACACCGTGAGGCAAAACTATTGTCATTATGCCGTCCGGCTTGACGTGATAAAGGTCGTGAAGCAGAAATGCATAGTCAGCCTTCCCTTTTGGTGCTACACCAAAATGTGCAAATCTCGGGTCGTGTTCTTTATTTGCAGGATCCCACTTCTGGCTGTATGGAGGGTTGGAAACTACACCGTCAACATACAGCGGTTCGTAAGTTCCCTGAGGATCATTTTCCTCGAAGTACGGCCAATCATCCTCCAGAGTGTCTCCATTTCTCGTTACGATGTTATCCGGCTTGATTCCGCGCATAACCAGATTCATTCGGGTCAGATTATACGTATTTTCTTTAAGCTCCTGTGCGTAGTACTTGATGTTATTACTATCGCTCATATATTTTCCAACGCTTTTACCGATGTTAATAAGAAGCGAACCCGAACCGCTGGTCGGGTCGTATATCTTTATCTCTTTTCTGTCCTTCAAATGATTTGCCACTATTTCAGACATGAGAAGAGACACTTCGTGAGGAGTGTAGAATTCTCCGGCCTTTTTGCCTGCGTTGGCGGCAAACTTTTCTATCAGGTATTCATAGATGAATCCCAGAACGTCGTAGTCCTGTTTTTCATCCATAGGAATATCCTTTATCAGCTGGAGAAGACCGCTTATCGCCTTAGTCCTGGCACCGGAAGTGTCGCCGAGTTTGCTTAAACCGGTTTCAAGGGTTCTGAAGATGTTCTCAAAGACTTTTTTATGTGTCCCGTTTATATGACGGCTGAATGCGGAAAGAGCATCCGTAACGTCTGATACGTCAAATTTGCTTCCCTTTTCCAGCCAGGTAGAAAACAGGTCATTATATGCTATAAAGTAGCCTATATTCTGCCTTATATATTCCATCGTTTCTTCATCCTCTGCCGATACCGCCTTTATATCTTCTTCAGAAAAATCATTTTCCTCAAGAAACCTTACCTCCGTATCGGAAAGAAACTTATAGAATATAAAGCCTAAGATATAGTCCTTATATTCATTTGCTTCTATCTTAGATCTCATCTGATTGGCAGATTCCCAAATTTTACTTGCCAGCTGCTGTTTATTCATAGTTACAAAACACCTTTCGATTACTTACAGCGTAAGTGCTGTATGTTACCCATAGTATACCATACTTTCCATATAAAAAAACACCTCAGGCTTGCAAACCTGAGGTGATTCCTCTTCGAGTATTAGTCAAGGTGGTACTTATTCTTGAACTTCTCAACACGACCGCCGCGGTTGATGAACTTCTGCTGACCTGTAAAGAACGGATGGCACGCTGAGCAGACATCAAGTCTCATTTCTTCTTTCGTCGATCTGGTGACAAAAGTATTTCCACATGCGCAAGTTACTTTACATTCCTTATACTCAGGATGGATTCCTTCCTTCATGCTTTTACCTCTTTCCTGCTCAGGTATAACCCCGTGCATAATTTATTTCGCTATGCTTACACAGCGGTGATATTATATCACACCGGGCCGGAGTATGCAATCACATTTTTGCCGGTTTTTCACCGGTTTCGCCGGTTCGTCTCTTCCATTCAAGAGCCGCCTCTTCCGCCTTCTTGACGAATTCGTCCTTGCCTTCGCAGTAGTTCTCAATGTCATAGGGATATTTTTCTGCGAGGCTCTTCTTCAGTCTGCCGTACTCGTCTCTCGCATCGGTATGACTTCTCAGATAATCGCGGAAAGCAAGGTGCCTGTCTATATTCCCGCTGTCGCCCTCCGCAAATATGTGGACCTGGTGAGTCCTCTCACTGCCCCCTTTGCGCAGATACCTGCGGCCGGCAATTCCGAACTCACCCAGATATTCATAACCCAGTTCTTCCAGTCTTTCTTTCGCCTCATCGACTTCGTCGAGACTTTTCACCACCGGCATAATGTCTATTACCGGTTTTGCGGCAAGTCCCGGAACAGATGTGCTTCCTATGTGATGAACGGCCGCGCAGTTTTTGCCGAGAGCGGACTTTATAAGAGCCGCCTCTCTTTCGAATTCGTCCGCCCATGCCGGGTCGTAGTCCTTTACGACCACGTGCTGCTGGTCGTGAGCATACATTCTTATGAGGCCGTCGTCCTCTCTGACCATGGTCAGGAAATACCATCCGTACCTTTCGTAGAAGCCGTCATGATCGGTGATAAGGTAGAGCCTTGTAATTCCGCCATTCGCCATATCTACGCAGATTTTGTTCAGGAGCTCTCCCGCTATTCCTCTGCACCTGTACTCCTCTTCCACAAAGAGCGCGCACAGGTTAGGCGTCAGATCCTTTCTGTCGTGAAAATCGTTTTCTATTACACCTGCCCCTGCGATTATATTCCCGCCTTCGCCGGTAACGATATACCAGGACGGAACCGGCTTTCCGGGCTCGGCCGAAGCGGCCATGCTTTTTCTGTATTCTTCCTCGGGAACCGACCACTTATCCGCAAACCACTCCGCAGCAGTCTCTATGTATTCTCTTTTCTCGCTCAGACGTATAATTTCAATGTCGTCCATAATCCAATCTCACTTCCGTTATAGAATTCAAGAATGCTGATGGCTCAATTTCCAGATCCTTAAGTATCGGAACAAGGTCTATGTATTCCTCTTCCGGTTCATCATTATGCTCATATTTTGCCATTACCACCAGATAACCTTTATCCCACTCTTTTATGGATGTAAAATGCTCCAGTGAGTATGGGCCTCTAAAACGAATAGTCGTTCCTCCATGGCGGAACGCTATCATATCTTTTTCATTGCTGAGGTATGCCTTTCCATCATCAGTGGGCATTTCCGCTTTATTTTCGAAGTTACAAACCGCTTCCTTTCTTACATAATCCTCCAGAGCCCGGAGTCTTTCAGTATTTTCCTCATAAGCTTCCATACTCATTATGACCATTTCGCCATACCCGTTTTTCGTAACATAAACAGGTTCGGAAGATTCTTTAACCATGCATGAAAGTTCGGACGTATTCTTAAGGTCCCTGATTGGTATTATCCTGGGCATAAAATCATCTCCTTTTTATGCCCTTATTATGCCACAACCATATTCTCCTTTCAATCTCCTCCAAAAAACAACAGTGGATACCCTTGCGCAAAATGCGCTCAGGTATCCCCGAATGTGAACTACGTGTTAATTATACACCATTTACTTCAGTTCGTCCATCACTGCTTTTATCTTTGCAGGAAGAATTCTGCAGTTTGCCTCCGAAACGGATGCTACAGAAACTCTTACGCCCTTTGCCAGCGGCACGAGGAACATTCCTTCCTTTTCCAGCGCCGCGGAAAGCTCATCCGGATTGTCGCAAGGAATCGAAACGAAGAATCCGGCGTCGAAAGGAACTATCTCAAGTCCGGCTTTGTTCGCCTCTTCCTCGAAGGCCTTTCCACGTCTTAAGAGCATGTCTCTGATTTCCTTTCTTTCCTCGGAAACCTTTGCCTTAAGTGCTTCGTCGGCGTAAATGTTCGCAATTATGCTCTGGCCTGCTCTGGAACAGTTGGACCAGGACGCACGGGAAGAAAATTCGTTGACCCGTCTGAACTCCTCGGCGATTTCCTCCGTAGGAGCAAGGCAGATCATTGCGCCCGTTCTCGCTCCGTAAAGGGTGAAGGTCTTGGACATACTGTAGGCTATGACAGGAAGAACGTTTTCCGGAAGCTCCTCCAGAACAGGCAGGAACTCTCTGTATTTGTCCTCGTCTCCCGCAAAGTCTATATAGGCCGCATCCACCAGAAGAGCGATCTTCTTATCCGCCGGCGCTGCCGCAAGGACGTCCTTAACCCCGGTCCAGTCTTCTGTTGTAAGTGCGTATCCCGTAGGATTGTGGGCCGGCGTGTTGATTATCACTACCAGTCTGTCCTGGCGGGCGAGCATGTCGTCCACCTTTGCCTTGAACGACGCAATGTTGTACTTTCTGTCCTCTGTGAAGAACTCGTAGGTCTCAACGCCTCTTCCGATTTCGGAAGTAATGGTTCCGTACGGCGACCAGAACCAGTCTGCCGTGAGAACATTATCCCCTTCTTCGGAATAGTTGGCGATAGTGTTTTTAATGGCTCCTGTTCCGCCCGGAGTCGCTACCGCCTGAACGTATCCTTTAGGCTGATACTTGCCCAGAGCCGCTTTTATAGCTGCGGCTTTGAACGCAGGCGTTCCGCCTATAGGTGCATATGCTGCGTATTCGTCAGGCTTTAAAGCCTTGAAGGTTTTGTCCACAGACGAAAGAACCATGAGATTTCCGTCGTCATCGAGAAGAGCCCCGATAGTGGCGTTAATCACTGCGTCTTTGCCTTTCTCGGCGATCATTTCGTTAGCTCTGCGGCTGATTCCGAAAATCTTATCTTCCTTCGGGATCTTGCGGCCGCGCTGAACCGCCATTTTAAATTCTGACATACTATTGCACCTCCATGCAATTCTCTCTGGTTCCTCATTCGGCATGATCAGGATGGACCGCAAGGCCCTGTCGAAGAGGTAACTCATACAGACTGATTATACTTTAAACCCCGGCGGTTCTTCAACAGAATGCCGGGTATTCTAACATTTTTAAGTGAGAGCCTGCTGCCCTTAATTTATTAAAGATTTATCCTCACATAGTTTATATTCTTTCCCGCTGAAGAGAATTTTTCCTCGTACTCCGTCATCACGTTCTGCGCCATGTACTCCGAACCGTGAAGATCTCTCGTCACCTCTGCAGGGACAAAGCCTGCAAGCTCTATCTGCTCCAGAGTGAAGTCGAACAGATCGTCGTTGTCGGTCTTGAACTGAATGAATCCTCCCGGCCTTACTGCCCGTCCGTAGGCCTTGAGCCTCTCAAAATGCGTAAGTCTGCGCTTTGCATGACGTTCCTTCGGCCACGGGTCGCTGAAATTGAGATAGACCCCCGAAAGTTCTCCCGGCGCAAAATACGCATCCATGTCGTTTATGTACTCGGCTATAAAGCGGACGTTGGAAAGCTCCGCCTCCTGCGCCTTTGACACGGCTCTGTAGATTACGCTTAAGTGGCCCTCGCAGCCTATATAGCTGCGCTCCGGGTGCAGAGCCGCAAGGCCCGTTATAAACCGGCCTTTCCCGCAGCCCAGCTCCAGGTATATGGGATTATCGTTTCCGAACTCCTCCTTCCAGCGGCCCTTTGTCTCCTTTGGCTCTTCCGTTATGATGTCGCCGCAGCCGGCAAGCTTTTCATCTATGTTCTTTATACGCCTCTGTCTCATCAGAAAACAACCCTTTCGCTTATAACCACCGCCAAAAACGCCACCATGAGGAAGAAGGCCAGAAAATCCACGCCCTTAAGCCTCATCTCCTTCATTCTCGTCCTGCCTTTGCCGCCTCTGTAGCACCTGGCTTCCATTGCCATGGCGAGATCCTGCGCTATCCTGAACGAGCTTACGAAGAGAGGAACCAGAATAGGAATCAGGGATTTTGCGCGTCTGAGGATATTTCCGCTTTCAAAGTCTGCGCCTCTGGCCTGCTGGGCCTTCATAATCTTATCCGTCTCCTCCAGGAGCATTGGTATGAACCTTAAGGCGATAGACATGGTCATGGCTATATCGTGAGCCGGAACTCCTGTCTTTGCCAGAGGAGACATGAGTTTCTCTATGCCGTCGGTAAGCTCTATGGGCTTGGTGGTAAGAGTGAGCAGCGACGATGCGATGATGAGAAGAATGAGCCTTACGGCCATGAACACCGCCGTATAGATTCCCTCGTCGGTCACCTTGAGAAATCCCCACTGCCACAGAATCCTGCCGTCAACCATGAAGATGTTCAGGCAGAACGTCATTATGAGTATTAGGAGAATAGGCTTGAGCCCCCGCATTATGAATTTAACGGGAACCTGTGACAGAACCACGTAAAGACACAGCGCAGCGGCGCAGAGACCGAACCCTATAAAGTCATCCACTATGAACAGGTCTGCTATGTAAAGGAGCACACCCGTTATTTTTACTCTGGAATCCAGCCTGTGTACGGGCGAATCCGCCGCATAGTACTGGCCTAAGGTTATATCTCTTATCATTTAGCGATTCCTCGTCAAAAACTTATATATCTCTTCCTCCGCCTCCTTCAGCGAAAGAACCGTATCGTCAACCGCCGCGCCCTTTTCCTTAAGCTCCGCCATGAGCTCAGTAACTGGAGGCACCGAAAGTCCGGCTTCTTTCAGCCTGTCCTTCTGTGCAAATACCTCTCTGGGCGTACCCATCATGAGAAGTCTGCCTTTATCCATTACCATGACCTTGTCCGCGAGAGCCGCAACGTCGGCCATGTTGTGGGAAACGAATATGGTGATGTTCCCCGAAATCTCCTTTATTTCCTCTATCATGTCCAGAATGTCCCTGTGAGCTCCCGGGTCGAGTCCCGCCGTCGGTTCGTCGAGTATGAGAACCTGTGGCTTCATGGCTATAACACCGGCTATGGCGACACGGCGCTTCTGTCCGCCGGAAAGCTCAAAAGGCGATCTGTCTTTTATTTCATCGTAGTCGAGACCGACAAGCTCTATGGCGTCGCGGACTCTTGAGTTAACCTCGTCTTCGGTAAGACCCAGATTCTTAGGTCCGAAGGCCACGTCCGCCGCCACGGTCTCCTCGAAAAGCTGATATTCGGGATACTGAAATACAAGGCCCACTCTCCGTCTCACTTCCAGCATGGAGGTACCCGGCGCGGTAATTTCCACGCCGCCTACAGTTATGGTTCCTTCGGTCGGCTTCAGAAGGCCGTTAAGATGCTGAACGAGAGTGGATTTTCCCGAACCCGTGTGTCCGACCACGGCAACGGTCTCTCCGTCGTATATATCAAAGTTTATATTGTCCAGGGCCAGCTGCTCGTCCGGAAGTCCCGGACTGTAGACGTGCTTAAGCCCTCTTACCTGTATTGACATACGTATTCCACCAGTCCTTCGGAAGTGATAACGTCTTCCGGTATTTTTACTCCGCGCTTCCTAAGCCTTTGAGCCAGCTCCACGGCCATGGGAACGTCCAGGCTTATGCTCTTTATGAGGTCGTATTCCCTGAACACCTCCCCGGGAGTTCCGTCGAGAAAAATACGCCCTTCGTTTACTATTACTATCCTGTCTGCGCGAACCGCCTCGTCCATGAAGTGGGTTATGAGAATAACCGTGATTCCTTCATCGTGAAGTTCCTCGATTATGTCCATTATCTCCTGTCTGCCTCTTGGGTCAAGCATGGCCGTCGGTTCGTCAAATATTATGCATTCCGGCTTCATGGCCACCACTCCCGCAATGGCGATGCGCTGCTTCTGTCCCCCCGACAAAAGGTGAGGAGATTTGTTTTTATATTCTCCCATATTTACGGAAGAAAGGGCTTTGTCCACCCTCTGCCTTATTTCCACCGGGTCTACCCCGAGATTTTCCGGGCCGAAAGCCACGTCGTCCTCCACTATGGACGACACCAGCTGATTATCCGGGTTCTGAAAGACCATTCCCGCTGTCTGACGCACGTCCCAGATGTGCTCCTCGTCCGCCGTGTCCCAGCCTTTGACGAACACCTTGCCCCCCGTCGGAAGTAGAAGGCCGTTAAGGTTCTTTGCCAGAGTGGATTTTCCCGAGCCGTTTTTTCCGATTATGGCAGTAAAGCTTCCTTTTTCCACACACAAAGACAGATCCCGAATGGCTTTCACCGGCTCGCGATCTTCGTCCCGTTCATATTCGAAGCTCATGTTCTCGATTCTGATTATCTCGCTCAAGTAAAATCTCCTCTGTGTTCCTGTTTTCCTTTTTTCCGCCTAAACGCTCGTCTCAAAGGCTCCGCCTCTGAATACCGCCCTGTTGATAAGGCTGTACAATCCGTACATGATGTGCCACACGATGAGCACAAACAGGGCAAATGAAACGTAGTACATATCCTCTCCGAAAAGATCCACCAGCACCGTAAGAGGCGACCCTTCGGAGGCTTTATTTAAAAACATGAAGTTGGTGTCGAATTTACCGTTGACCGCTATCATGGGAATCGCCCACCCGTATACTACGGCAACGCTCTTCCATATTCCCGAATACTCGGGGCGGATCTCCCTGCCTCTGTATCTGCATATGGCGTAAATCACGATGACGGCGTGAAATACGAAGCTGTGTATGCAGAAGAAGTTGAAAAACGGTACCGCCGTCCAGTTGCAGCAGAGAAGCGCCGCCAGTGCTCCCGGCATGCACGCGTACATCACCAGCTGGGAGGTGAATCTGTTAGGCCTCAGATAGTCTATGAGTATTATGAATATGGATATTCCGCAGAGATGAAACGGAAAGTACTCTATGTTGAACTGGCCGATTGCCGCAGTGTAGCAGTCTTTTATGATTTCACTCACGGGCAGGAAGAACGCAAAAATCCCCGCAATGAGTCTGCGCCTTTTGTACCCGGCCTTCCTGTACGCCGAAGAAATCAGCCATACGGCAAGGAAAATACATCCCAGCCAGATAAGATGCCCCGGTCCCCAGAGAGAAAATCCCAATCCCATCCCTTCAAGATCGTCGAGGCTTTTGAAGAAAAGGTCCGTATTCATTAAATCCTCCTGTAAGGTATATATTTTCTCCTCTTCTTTACTGGAATATTATATTACGGCGTCCATATCTAATCAAATAATTTTTTCTCCGGGCTGTTGCGCTCTTCATCGTCCGGGTGCTATAATATCATCAAAGTGTCTATCTTGAAATATGCAGAATGTGATTTTTTCATAAATACAGTTACGACAAAATCTGCGAAGAAAGGATTTTTTCATGAAACCTGTCGTCTTAAATCCAAGCGATTCTAAAACTCCCCTTTATCTTCAGCTTTACGGATACATAAAGGGCGAGATTACCTGCGGCAATATGCCTGCCGGTGAAAAGCTGCCTTCTCTGCGAAAACTTGCAAAAGATCTCGGCATAAGCGTCACCACCAGCGAGCAGGCGTACAACCAGCTCCTCGTTGAAGGCTACATATACAGCCGCCCTCAGTCGGGATTCTTCGTATCCGATCTTCCGGGCTCCGCCGAAAGCGGATCGGCTCCGGCCCCTGAGGATTTTGACTTCTCGTCCTACACTTTTCAGGAATCATCGTTTAAATACGATTTATCCTGCTTCGACTTTCAGAAGTGGAAAAAGTGCATGTCCAAAGTCTTCAGTGACTACACTCACCTTCTCCTCTTCGGAAGCGATGTGCAGGGAGAAATTGCCCTGAGATACGAGATATCCCGCTACGTGTACACATCCCGGGGCGTGACCTGTCGTCCCGACCAGATTGTAATCGGCGCCGGAACCCAGCAGCTTGCCGGGTACCTCTGCAGAATACTGAGGCGCATGGGCATAGGAACGGTATGCGTCGAGGACCCGGGCTACACTCCGGTTTTCAACATATTCAGAGACCACGGCTTTGACATAGAAAACATTCCAGTCGAAGGCGACGGGCTCGTCATCGAAGACCTCCCCCGTCCCCGTTCATCTGCCGTATACGTAAGTCCGTCCAACCAGTTCCCCACCGGCTCCGTCATGCCCGTGGGACGGCGTTATCAGCTCCTCGACTGGGCAAAGGAAACGAAAAGCGTAATCATAGAGGACGACTACGACAGTGAACTGCGCTACTTCGGAAAACCTCTTCCCGCCCTTCAGGGGCTGGTTTCCGGCTCACCCGTGGTTTATCTCGGTTCATTTTCGTCCACCCTGTTTCCCGCAATAAAGATAAGCTACATGATACTTCCGGAAAACATGGCGGAAATTTTCCAGTCGTTTAAATACGATTACAGCCAGACCTGCTCCAAGACCGAACAGCTGACCCTCGCCCTCTTCATGGAGGAAGGGTACTACTACACCGGCATAAAAAAAATGCGCGCACTCTACGCGCAGAAGCTTAAAGCGGCTCTCGACGCCCTTTCCCGGTACGGCAGCGATTTCATATCGCCAATTAACAATCTTTCCGGAATCAACCTTATACTTAAGGTGCGCACCGCCGCGCCTGCCGCGAATCTCGCCTCGAAAGCCGAATCCCTGGGTCTGAGGGTGCAACCTTTGTCCCTGTCTGCCGGCGGCGGAGAAAAGCTCATGGCCTTTTACTATAACCAGATACCCCTCGGGGAGATAGACGAGTCGGTAAAGTCCATGGTGGAGCTTTGGCGTAAGAATGGGGATGTTTAACGTCTTACTAAGCTACACTATCGGTTGGTGTTTGACAAACATACGCAAATTTAGCGCGAAGGTCAAGGCGAAATTTGACAAAACTATATGCCGAATAAAAAAAGGTCAAGGAAATCAATCCCATTGGAATCAAAATCCTTGACCTTGCTTTGTTTACTTCGGCGTTTGGTCAAATTTTGCCTTGACCAAACGACATTTCGGACGGTGTTTTGTCAAAAACGGCAAAACGTCGCTCCCGAGCTCCGCTCCCGGGCTCTGCCGCGCACCGGCTTCGCCCTACCTTGCCAGGCTTCCCATCGGATCCCACGGCTTCAGCGCTATAGGCTCCGTCTCCAGAAGCTTTCTCTGGTCATCGGTAAGATACTTCTTGTTTACGACAACCTGATATGTGTATTCGTCGAACCAGCGGTCCGTCATTACGTAATAGCCGTCTTTTCCGGCGTCCTTGCCCCAGCTGTTTTCAACTCTCCAGCGGTTCGGCTTTCCATCTTCGTCAAGGTTTACTCCGGTAAGCACCATTGCATGGGTCATGAGGCTTTCGCCGTAATCGAGGCGCTGGGCCTTATCCATCGTAAACTCCGTGCTGAAAAGATCCTCCACGTCGTGAACGTCGAGATCCATGAGGCCGCCCTCTCTGGAGCTCGACTGTCCCACATCGCTTCCGAACCAGACAGCGTTTCCGTCCTTCATCTGGGCGATGGCCATCCTCTTCAGCTCTTCGGCAGGAAGATTCAGATATGCCACGTCTCTGCCGCCTTTGATGTTGCCGAGGTACGATACGGTGTACATCCTGTCGTAAGGCTTGTCTGCCGTAGGGGCATTGATTACGCTCACGTAGTCGTCCATATCAAGTCCCACATACTCCTTATAGAAATCCTGCGGAGTGATGTCGGCAACTCTTACGAATTTATCGTCCTTATCTCTCGTCTCATATGTGAATTTCTTCGGAGGTGTTCCGAGGCATATGCAAAGCATTCTGTATACTGTGGAAAGCATTTCCTCCTTCATGGAAGCCAGGTCGTCCTCGGAAGCGCCGCCCTTTACCGCCTCTCTCAGGGCGCATGCAAACTCTCTCAGCTTGCAGGTCAGGTATTTATTCATCTCAGCCGTAGCCGACGAGCTTGCGGATTCAGGCATTGCATCTTTTGGCGCTACGCCGTACTTTTCCACTATATTGGCGAACATATCCCACTGACCGCCGTCGCAGAGAGGGTCCGTCAGAAGGTGATGAACCAGTCTGCCGTCAAGAGGCTCGTCAGCCGTCTCGATAATGCTCTCCAGAAAGTAGTTGGTCTTTTCAAGCTTGTCCCAGAAGAGGGAATAGCTCTGGCTCAGCTCGCAGGTCTTAAGGTTCAGCTTCTTCATTACCTCAAGGCGCATCACGTTAAGGGCTGCGAACATCCAGCACCTGCCGGAGGATTTCTGGTCCGTTATTTCCCCCGTTTCCACTTTCACGGAAAAATCATGTCTGGTGTCCCTTCTTGCCAGGAAATTGTCGGCGCTCGCATTGATGCCGTTCTTTACTGCGGCGTTCATAGCCACTCTGTTTACAGGGTCTTTCTCGAATTTTTCCTCAAAGCCCTTCAGCATTTCACCGGTGATTACTGACTGCATTTTATTATCCTCCTTTATATTCTTAAGCTTCTTCAAAGCCTTCAAGTCCTGAGCTCAGATGTATTTCTCCCTTTGAATCGACGAAAATCGCCTCCACGCCGTCCATGGATTCTATGAACTCAAGGCCTTTGTCCACTCCTAAAATCAGGCATATGGTGGAGAGACCGTCGCAGTCCACGGATCTTCCCGCAGCCGACACTATGCTCACGCTGTCAACGTCCGTCTCCGCCGGATATCCCGTGTTCCTGTCGAGAATGTGGTGGTACTTCTTCCCGTCTATCTCGTGAAATCTCTCGTATATGCCCGACGTGACTATGGTGGCGTCGTGGAGCTTCACCGAGCCCACTATCTCGCCCTCGTCCCCGTAAGGCTTCTTTATTCCTATGTTAAACGGCGTTTCTTCATCGTCGCCCTTATATCCTATGACCTCTATGTTTCCGCCCAGGTTCACTATGGCGGAAGTTACCCCTTCGGAGCGCAGAAACTCGCTGACTTTGTCGGCTATGTAGCCCTTAGCGATTCCTCCAAGGTCCAGGTGCGCCTCCGGGTTTTTCAGAGTCACGGTATTTCCGTCCACCTCGACGCCGGTATAATCCACGGTTTTAACGGCTTCTTCGATCTCGCCTTCCGAAGGAAGCACCGGCTCCACCGAATCGAACTGCCAGAGGTCGCTTAAACGTCCCATGGTTATGTCGAACTTCCCGTCAGAGAGCTCGCCGTACTCTATGCCCTTTTCTATGACCTCGACGGTGCGCCCGTCGCACTCTACGGGCTCTCCCCCTGCGTTGTTCACCCTGTATACGTCAGAGCCCGGTTTCGTCCTGCTGAGAAGGGCGTCGAACTCGTCGCACAGGTCAAAAGCTTCATCTATCAGCTCTCCTGCCGCCTCCTCGCTCATATCCTCCATGCCGTATATGTCTATCTGGCAGACAGTGTCAAAGTAATAGCCCGTCTTTGACACGGCCGATACGGTCTTTCCGCTGCAGCCGGTCTGTGCTATAATAAGACCTGTAACCAGTGTGAAAACACTTATTAAAGAAATCAATCTCTTCATATATACCTCTTTTTTCAGGAGTTCTGATGAAAAACATGTTTAAAAAAGCTGATTTCGTCCTTCTGGCGATTCTCATTCTCATCGGAATCGCACTGTCTGCGGTCAGCGTCCTTTCCGCCTCCCGCGGCGCAAAGGCTGTAGTAACCGTGGACGGCGAAATCTACGGCACATACTCTCTTTCAGACGATCAGGAGATCACCGTCGAAAGAGACGGCCACACAAATAAGATTACCATAAAAGACGGCTCTGCGCAAATGACATATTCGACCTGTAAGAACCAGGTCTGCGTAGAGACCGGAGCCATATCGGAAACCAACGATAGCATAGTCTGCCTGCCTAACCGGGTCATGGTGGAGATTGAAGGAGGGGAGGGCGGATACGATGCAGTGGCATAGCAGAACGCGGCGAATCGCCGTAAGCGCCATGTTTGCGGCCCTTGCTTTTATCTTCTCCTACATCGAGGCCATACTTCCCCTTTCCACGGGCATACCGGGAGTAAAGCTGGGAATCGCCAATCTGGTGGTTATCCTGGCCCTCTACAACATGAACTTTCGGTACGCCATGGGGATTAACGTTATCCGCATTCTCGTGGCAGGACTTCTGTTTAACGGCCTCTTCGGCGCGCTGTACTCTCTGGCGGGAGGCGTAGTCAGCCTTACGGTCATGTGGCTTTTAAAGAGAACCGGCCTCTTTTCCATGGCAGGAGTTTCCATGGCGGGAGGCTTAGCCCACAACATGGGACAGCTTCTGGTGGCTTCGGCCCTCGTCTCGAATCTGAAGATGTTCGTATATCTTCCGGTACTCATGTTTTCCGGCATTGCGGCAGGTATTCTCATAGGAATCACCGCCTCTGTCGTAAACGGACGGGTACCGAAGGATGTATTCGCAAAATAGCTTTCAAGGAGGATTATTCAATCATGCGACAGGAACTTACAGACCTCAGAAAGGCGATGAGAAATCGCGGTATCGACGCCTGCATCATTCCGACCACCGACTTTCACGGTTCGGAATACGTAAACGACTATTTCAAATTCCGCAGATACGTTTCGGGATTCACCGGTTCCGCGGGAACCCTTCTCGTTACCGAAGGCGGCGCATACCTCTGGACAGACGGCAGATACTTCATTCAGGCCGCCAAAGAGCTTGCAGGCTCGGGAATAGACCTGATGAAGATGAACGAGCCGGGAGTTCCGACCATCGAGGAATTTCTGAAAGAAAACATGGCGGAGGGGCAGACTCTTGCCTTTGACGGAAGAGTCGTAAGCGACACCCTCGGCGCAGGATATGAAAAGATAATGGCGGACAAAGGCGGCAGAATCGTCTACGACACGGACCTTGCAGACGAAGTCTGGAAGGAAAGGCCCGCCCTTAAAGGCGCAGCTATATACGCTCTTCCCCTTTCCGTTACGGGAAAGACATTTGAAGAAAAGCTTTCGGAGATCCGGCAGATTTTGTCCGAAAAAAACGCCGATTATTACCTTATCACGAAGCTTGAGGAAACGGCGTGGCTCTTCAATATGAGAGGAGACGACGTTGAAAACACCCCCGTGTTCTTTTCCTTTACCCTGGTGACCCCTGACGGCGTAAACCTCTACGTTTTCAAAGACGCCATAAAAGATACCCCGGTTCCCGCCGACGTACGGGTAAAGGACTACTTTGAAATCTACGAGGACGTTAAGGAGATCCCGGCAGGAAAATCCCTTCTCACAAACCGTAATGACGCGTCATACGCGCTCATAAAGAGCCTGGATTCCGGCGTCAGGATCATAGACGAAAAATCCCCTGCGGAAACCCTCAAGGCTGTGAAAAACGATACGGAGATTGAAAGCACTCTCCACGCTCACCTCGAGGACGGCGCGGCCATGGTGAACTTCATGTACTGGCTTAAGACAAAGGCGTTAAACGAAGGTCCTCAGACCGAAATCACCGCCTCCGACTACCTCGAGGGCTGCCGGAGAGCGAGAAAGGGCTTTAAGGACCTCAGCTTCACGACTATTTCCGGCTACGGCCCCAACGCCGCTCTCTGCCACTATTCGGCAAAGGCGGGAAGCGAATCAGAAATTAAACCGGAGGGCTTTCTGCTGGTTGACTCGGGCGGCCAGTATGAGGACGGCACCACGGACATAACCAGAACCTTCGTTATGGGCCCCATAACGGACAAGATGAAAAAATACTTTACTCTGGTTCTCAAGAGCCACATCGACCTTGCCATGGCCGAATTCAAGCCGGGCACTGACGGCGTGGCGCTGGATACCCTCTGCAGAAAACCTCTTAAGGCGGAAGGCCTCGACTTCAACCACGGAACGGGCCACGGCGTAGGACACCTTCTCAGCGTCCACGAAGGCCCTAACAGCATAAGCTCCCGCGGAACGACGGTTATAGAGCCGGGTATGATAACCTCCGACGAACCGGGCGTATACATAGAGGGAGAGTTCGGTATACGTCACGAAAACGAAATACTCTGCGTGAAGAAGCCGGACGGCATGCTGGCTTTCGAAACTATAACCTACTGTCCTTTCGACAGAGACGGAATAGACGTGTCCATGCTGACAGATGAAGAACTTGAATGGCTGAATTCGTACCATAAGACGGTCTACGACAAGATCGGCCCTATGGTTGACGAAGAAGTACGCAGCTGGCTGAAGGAAGCAACTGCGGAGATGCAGTAAAGAAGGAAGGTAATTGTAATGCTTGACATCGGTACGGTAAAGATTGGATTCATCGGTTACGGCAATATGGCAGGAGCCACAGGAAGAGGCCTTATGCTCTCAGGCGCAGTAAAACCGGAGCAGATTTACGCCTGCGCAAAAAACTTTGATAAACTCAGGGTCAAAGCGGAAATCCAGGGCATTCACGCCTGCAAAAATGCCGAGGAGGTCTGCCGGGCCTGCGATATCGTATTTATCGGGGTAAAACCATATATGGTAAAGAATGTAATGACCCCCGTAAAAGAAGCATTGAAAGGCAAGGTGGTCATTTCACTTGCAACCAACACCTACTGTGACACTCTTTCGGAAATCCTTCCGGAATCTCACTGCGTTGCAACGGCGCCGAACACTCCCGTCTCGGTATGCGAGGGAATATTCATCTGCGAGGAAGACAACACCCTGACGGACGACGAGAAGGTCTTCGTTCAGGAGCTTTTAGAAAACCTGGGCACATTTATGTGGCTGGACAGGGACCACATGGGCATTGCAGGAGTCGTTGCGGGCTGCTCTCCCGCCTTCGTCTCCATGTTCATGGAAGCCCTCGGAGACGCCGCCTGCAAACACGGTCTGACGCGGCCCGTTGCGTATAGGCTCATAGCTCAGATGCTGGCCGGTACAGGTAAAATGGCTCTGGCTTCGGGAGATCATCCCGGTCAGATGAAGGATGCCGTGTGCTCGCCGGCAGGAACCACGATAGTGGGAGTTTCCACGCTGGAAAAGAACGGCTTCAGATTCGCCGTTATAGACGCTGTTGACCAGATAGAGAATAAAGTTAACGGAAAGCTTTAAACCGTACTTTTTTACGACGGCAATATCTCTGTTTTGACAAAAGCCTTTGATTCGATGCACTTTGTCAAAACGACACCTGCCGTTACTTCTCGATTTTCTCGATTCTGGTCTCAAGACCGTATTTGTTCTTTATCTCTCCCAGCATTCTGAAGTGCTCCTGCATCCCGTGCGCCTTCTGGTCTTCTGCGGTCTCCCACTTTTCCAGGAGGCGCATCTCTCTGTCGTCTTCAGTCGAGATGAAATACCCGTACTGAAGACATCCCTTCTCTTTCTTCGTTTTGCTGACGATTCCGGCTTCCTCCGCCTCGCGTAGAAAATTCATTAAGTCATCGCCGTTCTTCGCGGTGTAATAAACGTGCAGGTAAAGCATTTTTCTCATCTCCTCTTTTACATAACACGAATTAAAATCATATAGATAACCGTTCCCGTGAGAATGGAAAGTATCATGTTGTGCCGCCATTTGTGAACTGCGACGACAGAAAGAACCGCGACAATCTCAGGGATTCCGTGGGTAAGTCCGGTAAAGTCCGTGTTCCGAAGGCAGTAGACCACCAGCATGGCTATAATGGCGTTTGGCAGCACATCCCCCAGATAGAGAATCACCTTCGGCGTTCCTTTTGAGAACATTATAAAAGGCAGAAAGCGGAGAAACATGGTACAGAGAGCCATGGCTCCTATGAGAAGAAGTGAGTGACCCGTATCTATCATGCCTCATCGCCTCCTTCCGCTTTTGTTATGGCAGGCTTCAGGAGAAGAAGGGCTGCCGCTATTATGAGCATAGACGGAATGAGAAAGTAATCGGCTCCGAATACGATGAGACATATTAAAGTGATCCCTCCTCCTAAAAGAGCCGGTATATGGGTTCTGCTCTTTTCCCACTGCTCTACCAGCATTACGACAAAGAGCGCAGTCATGGAAAAATCAACTCCGGCGGAATTGAACTCAAAGGTGTTTCCTATAAACGCCCCGATAAAGCTTCCGATAATCCAGTAGCTGTGGTTCATCATCGAAAGAAGAAAGTAGTACCATTCCCGGTCAACGCCCTCCGGAACATCATCGGTGCACACCAGCGAATAGGTCTCGTCTGTAAGGGCGAAAATGGCATAAAACCGCTTCCAGTCCATCTTTCCGTACTTTTTCAGCATGGAAATTCCGTAAAAGAGGTGCCGGGCGTTTATCATAAGGCTCATAAGTATGGTGGATATGAGCGACGCTCCCGTTGCAAGGAGCTCCACACCCACGTACTGAAGGGTGCCTGCCAGTACCACCGTGCTCATGAGTATGGCCCACCAGAAGGAATATCCTTTGTCGGCCAGAAGCACGCCAAAACCTGTGCCCAAAACGATATACCCTGCCATTACAGGCAGGGATCGCATAAAAGAATATTTTAAGGTCGTCCTGTTCATCGCCCGGGCTCCTTATACGGGTGTGCTTTCCACGGCGGCAGCAAACAGCCTGCCGGCTCCGTCTATGACTCTGATAAAGCTCTTCATTTCCTCTCTCTTCTGAGAGGTTTTTTTGCCCGCTTCAGCCTCGAAGTACTTAGGGCAGTTGTTAAGGGCTATAAACAGCCAGCCTCCGTTAAATGACACCGCAACGGGACAGCCCGCGTCTTTCTTTATATCGAGAAGGATTTCCCTGAAATCGTCGGTAAAAAAGCCGTTGAGCCTGTTCGGCTTCTGGGCGTAAACGGTAAATGTGCTGTCGAACTCCTCGTCTCCCGTTTCGATGATATGATCAACGATGTGGCCTGCCGTCTCAGGGCTGTAATCCCTTGACAAAATCTGTAGAAATCCGTTTTTCCTGAGCGGCTCGGCTTCGTCATTCCATACCATGCCCAGCACTCCGTCAAAAATTGTACGGCTTTCTACCCGGCCCTTTTCGTTTCTCTGCGGGACTCCGGCCTTGAGATCTGTCATTCTGAAACAGGTGTCTCCGTATTCGCCGTAAAGGGTATCATGGGTATAGCACAGTTTGTCATATCTGATATTCACCAGAACGCTGGCTTCCATCTGCTCATACTCCAGTCCCGGTTCTTCTCTGAATATCGTCATATCTATAAGTTCGGACTCTTCCTCCGGCATGTTTACCAGCATTTCCTGCCTGTATGCCGTCCAGAAGGATCCCTCTGCACGCTTTGCGATCAGAGAATAGAGTATTCCGTTTATACCTATTCCGCAGACTGCGGCGCACGCTACAGTCAGCAGAATTGCCTGCAGTACGCCTCCGGTAGCCCTGCAGTACTGAGGAAATGTCACAATCATGTACAGGAGCACCGCTCCCACTATCGCTATTGTACCGATTTTCGAAGCCTTTATGAGCAGCTCGGTCTTCGCACCCAGTCTGTCTATCTCCGCATCGCTGTGGCGCACGTTGTTTTTCGCCATCTTTCTGTCGGTTATAATTTTTCGATCGTTCTTAGCCATTTTTAAATACTCCCGTAATATTCTTCCAGCGTAAGTCCGCTGCTCTTTATTTCAGCCGCAAGGCTCTTTCCCACATATCTGTAGTGCCACGCCTCGAACACATAGCCGGTGACTTCAGTTTTTCCCTCCGGGTATCTCAGAATCCAGCCGTACTCGTGAGCGTGGGCCGTCATCCATTTTCCAAGTCCCGTCTCCAGAAGGTCGTAGTGCAGGGACCAGTCCGGGCTTATGTCCATGGCAAGTCCCAGTTCGTGCTCGCTGGACCTCGGATATGCGCTCAGATACGGCGCGCCCTCGGGGTCCTGGGCCATGTAGTTTGAATAGAGGCTTATCTGGGTCGCTTTGGTCCTGTAGCCGCTGATGACGTTAAACGTGTATCCGTCAGCCTCTGCCGCCGCTTTAAGGTTATTTAAGGCCGTCGCCGCTTCCGCTCTGAGCTGCTGGCCTCCTCCTACGGAAACCAAATCCGAAGGTACCCAGCCCTCCGGCAGGAAGTTTGCCTTGTTAACCAGGGCAGTAATGCTCTCAGGATTCGACACCACCGACGTTCCGGCAGGCCTAGGATATGAATCCCCGGTACTCTGGGAAGAGCTGGAATTCACACTCCCGCCGTTTTCCTCCTCCAAAGAGATTTCTTCTTCCTCTTCAGAAGGCTCCTCTTCCGGAGCTTCTCCCTCTTCAGCCTCTTCGTCCTGTTTTTCTTCTTCTTCAGCCTCTTCGTCCTGCTTTTCTTCTTCGTTCTCACCTTCAGGTCCGGATTCTTCAGTCGTCTGACTATCTTTCGATATCCGTCCGCTTTCCACGGCGGAACCGTACCATGCAGCGCTTCCCAGAGCAAGCGCCAGCAGAACCGCCGCTATTACTATCCCTGTTTTTCTCTTCTTATCCATGAAAAATTTCCCTCCATGAAAAATTCCCCGGCTATATGTACAGCCTGTTCACATTCCTCTCAGGACAGACTTCCTTAAGATGGGTTTCCGTGCCCTTTACTCTTTCTTCATCAACCGAGCGGGAACCTATGGGGCAGAGCCTTACGCATCTCATGCAGGAAATGCACTTTTCTTCCACCGTATCATAGGGTTCTGACATGGGAATAGCCCCTACAGGGCATTTCGATGCGCAAAGTCCGCAAACCATACATCTTTCGTCCGCATGAGGATAGAACTTCACGTCCTTCATCGGCTGGTAAGGTCTGTTTCCCGGAATCGGCGCTTCCACCATGGCCTCCGATGAATCGCCTTCGACTGCGGCCAGCGCCGCCTGTCCCTTTATGGTCTGAGCAAAGAGCTTAAGCTCGGCTTCGTCTGCCGAATCCGGTCTTCCCTCTGCTATGGCAGGGGCGATGGAGTGCTGAGCCACCGCATCTATTCCTGCAATTACGCGAAAACCCGCTTCTGTCAGCGCATCCGAAAGCTCTAAAAGGGCGTCCTCAACGGCTCTGTTTCCGTATACGGCAACGGGTACCGCCATGGCTCCGCCGCCTTTGAATTTCTTTATGCGTTCTATACAGACGGCAGGCACTCTTCCGCAGAACACGGGAACCCCCGCAACCAGAATTTCGCCCTTTTCCATTTCATACTTGGAAAAGTTACAGCCCGTCTGGGTGAGATCTATATATCTTATCTGTCCTCCGGCGGCCATTTCGTCTCCGATGATCTTTACAACCTTTTCCGTACCGCCGGTAGGGCTGAAATATGCTGCGCTTACCTTCATGGCTATCCCTCCAGAATCTCCGCGCACTTTTTCAGCTCGTCTGTTATCCTGATGTGCTGCGGACATACGGATTCGCACTGGCCGCACTGTATGCAGTCCGTTGCCTTTCCGCCGTTCTTCGTGGCAAAGCCGTAGCTGTCCTTAGCGCCCTGAAGGTGGTCGAATACCAGGTACTTGTTCATCGCGCCGAATATATCCGGTATATTTATCTCCTTCGGGCAGCCCTTCTTGCAGTATTCGCATTCGGTGCAAGGAATCTTAGGCATGGCGTTTATGGCCTCCACGGCCTTTGCTATAACCTTTTCCTCTTCGTCCGTAAGCCTGCCCGTAAATCCGTCCATGGTGGCAAGGTTGTCTCTCATCTGATCCAGGTCGCTCATTCCGGAGAGGACCGTAATCACTCCGTCAAGGGACGCCGCAAATTTTACTGCCCAGGAAGCCGCGCTCGCCTTCGGATCCGCCTCCCTGAAAATACCGGAAACGGCCTCAGGCATATTTGCAAGTGAGCCGCCTTTGACAGGCTCCATAATCACTACCTTCTTGCCGTGACGTCTCGCCGTCTCGTAGCAGAGTCTCGACTGAACGGACGGATTATCCCAGTCCGCGTAGTTTATCTGAAGCTGCACGAAATCCACCTCGGGATGGTCGGTGAGCACTTTGTCCAGAGCCTCTGCCGTGTCGTGCATGGAAAATCCCAGATTCTTTATGAGACCCTGCTTTTTCTTTTCGGCCAGGTAGTCCCATATTCCGTATTTGTCGAAGCTTTCCGTCCTCTTGTCTCCGAGATTGTGAAGGAGATAGTAGTCGAAATATCCGGCTCCCGTCTTTTCCAGAGACTCGTCGAACATCTTCTTCGCGGAGGCCTCATCGGCCGCAAGCCACGCCGGAAGCTTCGTTGCAAGCTTGAAACTTTCTCTCGGGTGTCTCTCCACCAGGGTTTTCCTGACGGCTGTTTCGGACTTTCCGTCAAGGTAACTGTAGGCCGTATCAAAATACGTATATCCGTGCTCCAGGAACATATCGACCATTTCCATAGTCTGCTCCATGTCGATTTCCCCGTCCTTCATGGGAAGTCTCATCATTCCAAAACCCAGCTTTTTAATTCCGCTCACTTCTTCGTACATCACTGCACCTCCGTCTTTAAAATATACCGCAAATCCCGCGCCCGGCTCCGGCATCCACTGCCACATATTGTCCCGGGCTTCAGGGAAAAGCATTTCCATTGCCGCTGATATGACGCCTCCGTGACATACCGCCACGGTGACCGCGTCCTTTCCGTTATGCCTTACGGAAAGCTCCCTGAGTCTGTGAAGTCCTATGAGTTCTCTGACTCCTTCTCTCACTCTCCGTCTGAAGTGATTTCTCGACTCGCCTCCCGCAAGAGCCGTATCACCGGTCTCATCCATGCACCATCTGTCGAAAACCGGGTCTCCCGAAAGCTCGGCGAAGCTTTTGCACTCGTATTCACCGAACTCCATCTCTCTCAGGTTTTCGAGGACCTTTCTCTCCCGCTTTCCGAAGAGAATATCCAGAGTCTCCTCCGTCCGCTTAAGCCCCGAGGTCACAAAGCCTGTCTCTCCGCCCTCCGGAAGCCGGTAAATCCCGTTTTTTCTTATTATCTCAAGCTCCCGCCTTCCTCCTTCCGTCAGAGGAATATCCGTGGAGCCGTAGAACCACTTCTTTATATTTCCTTCAGTTATCCCGTGCCTTATAAAATATATCTTCGAAGTCATCACTTTATCCTGCTCCCTATGCCGCAAAACACTCTAACCACTTCGTCGGCTTCCGCCGCCAGCATGTTCAGGCATCTTCCGTGCATCTCTCTCCATGCTCTCAGGGTGGTGTCTACGGGAACTATCCCCGATGAAATGTCGTCCGAAATGATGATTTTGTCCTTCAGGGATTCCATGTTCTCCCTGAGGTACTCGTCCGCCGACTCCCCCCGCTTCGCAAAGCCGTAAGTGAACTCGTGAAAATTCCCGTATGCCCGGGCATCCGGAAGCGTCTTATCCTCTTCTGACAAAATCAGAATGTCTTCGCTTTCTATGCTGTAGTTTTTGACGGCGTACTCCTTCTTCCCTTGGTACGCTCCTCCGAAAATCAGAATCATATCTTCTCCTAAAATACGAGGTGAATCATCGCGATAAACGAAAGCAGTCCTGCGGCCTCTCCCATGCAGATGCTGTATCCTGCAATGTCGCCGCTCATTCCTCCCAGCTGCTTTCTGGCCCATGCGCATCCTGCGTATGCCCCGAGGGCAGTCATCACTGCGGCCCCGAGAGCGGTCAGCGGAACGCCTCCGCAGGTAAAGAGCCATATTATGGCGATTATGGCCGTATAAAGGGAAAGCTGTATGGCGATTACCGTTCTGCAGCTTCCTCTGTCGTCTCTTGCCGCATCCTCCACGTACTGGCTGTGTCCAATCGGGTCGTAGGTCAGCACGAAAAGTCCGCCCATACCCCTCGAAAATACGGGTATGAGCAGGAGCGCCGCCGCTGCGGATTCTCCCGGACTTACACCGAACAGACTTCCGCCTCCCGACAGTATCTCCTTCATGGCGCTGAGAAGGACGGCCTCCGTAAGGTCAACGGCGCAGGCAAACCAGCACAGGATGAGAAAGATTACGGACACTACCGCAAAAGCTCCCGTATTCGGGTCTTTCAGTATGCGCTGTCTTTCCTCCAGGGGCCGCCTTGAAAGAATCGCGTCGCAGCAGTCCATGAACCCGTCAAGGTGTATGAATCCGCACAGTCCGAACACCGCAAGGGTCACGATAAAACCGGTAACATACACCGGAAATACCGTTATGACCATGATTCCGAACAGAAGGGCGACGATGGCTCCGTGAACCAGCCCCACCGAAGGAAGCATGGCCAGCATCAGGTTTTTATATTCCCCGTTCCATATTTTCCGGGGACATGGAATGGCCAGGAAATTTCCCCAGGCCATGAAAAAAGCCGTTATGTACTTCAAATTGCATCTCCTTTGTGGAATATGACCGTTCCGCAGCTGACCTCTGCGACCCTGTCGCATATCTGTGCCAGCCTTCTGTCGGCCGCAGCAAGGGCGCGCCTGTAGTTTTCCGTCATCTCGTCGTACCTTGCCGCATCGGAATATATGTAATCGGATACGAATACGGTGTTTCCCGTCCGGCGGGCAAATTCCGCAAGCTCCTCCGCCGCCTTTTCTCCGGCGTCGGGGTCGTATCCGTCCTCTGAGAACATCTCGTTGGCAAGGAGCGCCGTCACGCTGTCTAAAAGAAACACGCCGCCCGGGTCCGCCTCATCAAGGACGCCGCAAATGTCTCTTCCCGCTTCCACCGTGGTAAAGCCCCAGCCTTCCCGCTCTCTTATATGCCTCGCTATGCGCGCCTCATCCTCTTCGTCATGGGGAATCATGGTCGCAACGTAATACAGCGGCGCTCCCTTCTCTTCCGCCATCTCTTTTGCCGCCCTCTGGGCGAACATGGACTTGCCGTTTTTGGCACCGCCGCTTATGAACACGTTCATCAGAAAAGATTGTCCCTTCTTATTTCTTCAAGGTAGTCGGCCTCGATAGACGCCTCCTCCAGTGTCTTCATCAGATCCATGGAAGCGCAGGCGGCCTCGATGGTCTTAAACATTATCGGGCATCCGCTTCCCTCGCCCAGCCTCATTCCCAGTGTGAACACCGGAGTAAGGCCCAGTCTTTCAACGGCTATGGAATAGCCGGGCTCGTATGACTTATGAGATGCGAACATAAAGTCGGTAACGGTCGGCGCAAACTCCTTCGCCATACATGCTGCGGCCGCGGAAATCAGTCCGTCCACTACGACGGGTATTCTGTGAATTGCCGCGCCTATGAACGCGCCTGTCATGGCGCATATGTCAAAGCCTCCTATGCACGAAAGCTTTTCCAGTGGATCGGCCATGCAGAATCCGTTTACCGCATCCTCTATGACCTTTATCTTCTTAGTGAGGCCTTCGTCGTTAAGTCCGCCTCCTCTTCCCGTAAGCTCTCTCGGGGATTTTCCCGTAAGTGCACAGATTAAAGCCGTGGAAGTGGTGGTGTTTCCTATACCCATCTCGCCTATGCCCATGAGCTGAACTCCCGCCTTCTTAAAGGCTTCTGCGGCGTCAAGGCCCACGTTGAGAGCCGTAAGCGCCTGCTCTCTCGTCATTGCAGGGCCTTTCGCAAGATTGGCCGTACCGTCTGCTATTCTCCTGTTTACTATGAGCCGGGTTATCTTTCCGTCCTCAGTAAGCATTGAGTCGGTGTAAAGTTCCTCCGGGATTTCCATGGCAACTCCCACGTCGGTTACGAGAAGATCTATTCCGAAGTATTTCGCCATGGAACTTACGCCGGTAATCCTCCTGGTGAAGTTTATGGTCTGCATCAGCGTTACGGACTGAGGTGCAGAGGCAACGCCTTCCTCCACTACGCCGTTATCCGCGCTCATTATGGCTATGGCCTGCTTCCTCACGTCGTTTCCGTAAGGCTTTCCCGTGATTCCGGCGATTTTGACCGATATATCCTCGAGGCCTCCCAGGCTTCCCGGCGGTTTTGCCAGATAGTCCTGACGTTCCTTTGCCGCTTTCATCGCACCTTCATCGGCCCTGCCCACTTTTGCGAGGGCATCGTAAAATCTTTTTTCCCGTTCTCTATTGATATTTTCCATGTCTGTCCTTTCGCTGTCATCGATGAATACACACTTCTATATTATCGCATTTTTTTTCAAAAAAATAAACCAATTATTTGCCATTTCTGACTTGCACCTATATAATATATTCGTGGCGACTTTGTCGTCGGGAATATTTATGGAAAATGGAGTTGAAATTATGAGTAAGAAACTGCAAAGCGATCTTCTGCTTCTTCTGACCGCCATGATATGGGGTTCCGCTTTTGTAGCGCAGAAGGCCGGAGCGACACTTGAGCCGTTCACCTATAACGGTATAAGAAACCTGGTGGGAGCTCTCGCCCTGGTTCCTGTCATCCTGATTTTTTCGAGAGGCGGCGACAGAAGCGATCCTGCCGAATACACCAGAAAGAAATCCGAGCGCAAGACTCTCATAAAAGGCGGCATAGCCTGCGGTATAGCCCTCGGAGTTGCATCTTCACTTCAGCAGTTCGGACTTTACTTCGATACCGACGCGGGGAAAGCGGGATTCATCACCACCCTCTATATCGTGATAGTTCCTGTACTGGGCCTGTTCCTTGGAAAGAGGGTAAGGCCGATTATCTGGCTCTGCGTTCTCATGGGTGCCGTAGGCTTCTACTTCCTCACCATGGCGGGCAAGGGCTCGGGATTTTCCATTACGACGGGAGACCTGTTCGTTCTTCTCTGCGCAGTGGCTTTCTCATGTCACATCCTGATAATAGATCACTTCTCGCCAAAATGTGACGGCGTCAAGCTTTCATGCATACAGTTCCTCACTGCAGGCGTAGGATGCTGCATACTTATGTTCATATTCGAAAGTCCTGACATCGGCGAGATTTTAGACTGCTGGGGACCTATACTCTATGCGGGCGTTCTCTCCTCCGGAGTCGGATACACCCTTCAGATAATCGGACAGAAGCATGCTGAACCTACTTCGGCAACTCTGATTCTCAGCCTGGAGTCTGTGTTCGCCGTACTTACCGGAATCGTATTTGCCGGTGAGGAGCTCACGATTTTCGAGGTTATAGGCTGCGTGATCATCTTCATAGCCGTTATAATCGCCCAGCTTCCGTCAAAATCGGAAAGGCTGAAAGGCTAAATACCGAAAGTGTTATGCTGCGGCTGCAGACTCACGTGATTCTTCAGCCGCTTTTATAAAAAAGTGTGTGTTTTTAAAGTGTGTGTTAAAAATCGGCTTCGGCCGAAAGTAAAAGGAGGAGAATATGTACGGAGTAGTAGACATCGGCTCCAACACCGTCAGAATGGTCGTGTACCATGTTGACGGCGGGAAGCCGTCGGCTGTTTTCAACAAAAAATACCCGGCAGGACTGGCTGACTACATCGACGAAGCCGGAATGCTCACGGAAAAGGGCATAGAAAAGCTCATCGGTATTCTTAAGGATTTCGACAGGGCGGCTTCCGCCTTCCCCGATTTCACCCTTTGTCCCTTTGCCACCGCATCCCTCAGAAACATAGGGAACACGTCCGCGGTGCTTTCCAGGGTAAAGGAGGAGACCGGTCTCGACATTCAGGTTCTGTCAGGATACGGTGAAGCCGTCCTCGGCTATGAAGGCGCGCTTCCGGAAATCCGCGGCGCCGGAATATCCAAAGGAATGTTCGCCGACATAGGCGGAGGAAGCACGGAGCTGGTATACTTTAAAAAAGGCGAAATCAGGGAGGCAAATTCCATAGCCATAGGCTCCCTGAACCTTTACAGAAAATACGTTAACACGATATTCCCCGACTCCAAGGCCCTTCGTAAAATGGAAAAGAAGGCTGTAAGCAGGATAAGGGAAAACTTCATAGGAGAAAAGCTGTCACGGTCGGAGCATCTGTGCCTCGTGGGAGGAACCGCCCGCGCCCTGCTTTCTCTTTACCGCGATATGACGGGAGATTCGGACTCTCTGAAGTACGACGTCTCCTTCATATACAGACTTCTGGACAAAATCTGCGAAAAGCCGGAAGCCCTGATAAGGTCCATCCTTCGCACGGCTCCGGACCGGGTTCACACTCTGATTCCCGGCGCAGTCATCATAAAGAGTCTGGCTGAACTGTATAATCTGAGCACGATATTTACGGCTTCCGGCGGAGTCCGTGACGGCTATATTTACCACGTTCTCAGAAAGGAGGCTGAAATCCATGAGTAAGTCTCCTGTATTCACCCAGAACCGCGAACTTTCGTGGCTCCGTTTCAACGACAGAGTTTTAGACGAAGCCACCGACGAAACCGTACCTCTGCTGGAGAGGCTGAAGTTCGTCGCCATATTCACAAGCAACCTTAACGAATTTTTCATGATTCGCGTGGGAAGCCTGTTCGACCTTAAACGGATGGGCGATTCAGACATAGATAACAAGACGGGGATGACCCCTTCCAGACAGCTTAAACACATATACAAGGCCGTCAGACCTCTCTACGAAAAGAGGGAGCGTATACTCTCTGACCTTGAGACGGAGCTGAGAATGCACGGTATATACAGACTGTCCTGGAATGAACTGGAGCCGCCTGAAACAAAGGCCGCCGCCCAGTACTTCAAATCATCCGTGCTGCCCCTTTTATCTCCTCAGATCATAGATTCCCATCATCCTTTCCCGTATCTGAAAAACGATGCGGTCTATGTGATGGCGAAACTGAGGTACGATGACGGTAGAACGGGCGCCGCTCTCGTTCCCGTGCCGGAAGCCCTTTCAGGGTGTTTTTTCCTTCCGGGAAGCGAGACGAGATATATAAGCCACGAGGAAATAATCTGCGCCAACCTGGAAAGCATATTCAGCAGCTGCGTAATTGAGGAGCGGGTAATGCTGACCATCACCCGCAACGGCGACATCAACCCGGACGACGAGGACAGCGAGTTCGAGGGAGAGGATTTCCGCAAGAGAATGAGAAAGCTTCTGAAAAAGCGGATTCGCCTCATGCCCGTTCGCGTCGACCTTTCGAGGGAAATCTCAAAGGAAGGCCGTGAATATCTCTACGAGCACCTGGGGCTTTCCGAAGAGCAGGTATTCGTCACGTCGGCCCCTTTAAATGCGGACTATATGTTCTCTCTTCAGGATCACGTGGACGCAAATAAGAGGCAGGCTCTCACGTATCCTGCCTTCACACCGCGAAAGCATCCCGATGCCGCAGGAGGCGAAAGAATAACGGAAGATGTCATGAACCGCGACGTACTTCTTTCGTACCCGTTCCAGAGCATGGAACCTTTCCTTCAGCTCATAAAGCAGGCCTCATGCGACGAGTCCTGCGTTTCGATAAAGATAACAATCTACCGCCTTTCCGGAAAAGCCCGGCTGGTGGATTACCTCTGCGCCGCGGCGGAAAACGGCAAAGAGGTTACGGTTCTCATAGAGCTCCGGGCGCGCTTTGACGAGCAGAACAATATCGACTGGTCCGAGCGGCTTGAGAACGCCGGATGCACGGTTATATACGGTTTTGAGAACTTCAAGGTCCACTCCAAAATCTGCCTCATCACGAGGCGGTCAGGCGACGGAATAAAATACATAACCCAGATAGGCACAGGTAACTACAACGAGAAAACCGCCGCTCAGTACACGGACCTGTCTCTCATGACCTACGATCAGTCCATAGGCCGCGACGCCAACGAATTCTTCAAGAACATGGCCATCGGAAACCTGGAAGGCTCTTACGAGAAGCTTCTCGTGGCTCCTTCGGGACTGAAGAGCAGGGTCCTCGCCTGCATGGACAGGGAGATAGCAAAGCGTGAAAACGGCAGAATCACTTTAAAACTCAATTCCATTACGGATATTGACATCATAGAGAAGCTGAAGCAGGCGTCCTGCGCCGGCGTAAAAATCTCCATGATAGTAAGGGGAATCTGCTGCATACTGCCGGGCATACCGGGTAAGACGGAGAACATACGGATTATAAGCGTCGTCGGAAGATTTCTGGAGCACTCCAGAGTCTACATATTCGGAGAAGGAGACGATGAAGAGATGTATATCTCCTCGGCGGACTTCATGACGAGAAACACCCAGAGGCGCGTGGAGGTTGCCTGTCCCGTGCTGGATCCTTCCGTGAGAAAGCAGATTCACACGGTAATAGACGCATGTTTTGCAGATGACACCAAAGCCCGCATCATGCTGCCTAATGGAAGCTACGCTCCGGTGACTCTGTCCGATGCAGGACCTGCGCCGGGAACCGAAGCGGCTGTTTCGGGCTTTGACTGCCAGCAGTTCCTTCTCAATCTTGCGGAATCGGAAGAGGCGAAAGGCAGGGAGACGGAGGACAGCCGGGGAAGACTTCTGAGATCCGGGGCTTCCGGAAAATCCCGCAGAACTCCTCGCTTTGCGGAATCCCCGATGAAAAGCCATAAAAACGTCTTCGGCAGAATCTGGGATGCCATACTGGACAGATAACCGGAAAGCCTATGCGCCGCCCGGCAAGCTATATACAAGGAGGCAACAATTATGATGACCAGAAAAGAAGCCCTGGAGCTTCTGAAAAAGTACAACAAGGACGAATTCCACATTCAGCACGGAGAGACCGTGGGAAAGACCATGAGGTATTTTGCGGAAAGCCTGGGATACGCCGACGAGGCGGATTACTGGGAAGTCGTGGGAATACTTCACGACATCGACTTTGAACTTTGGCCCGAAGAGCACTGCAAAAAAGCGCCCGAGCTTCTTAAGGCGGCCGGTGTGGAGGACGATATAATCCACGCGGTATGTTCTCACGGCTACGGACTCTGCTCGGACGTGGAGCCTGAGAGAGAGATGGAGAAGGTTCTCTTCGCCTGCGACGAGCTTACCGGCCTTATAGGAGCCGCCGCTCTCATGAGACCTTCAAAGAGCTGTTCCGACATGGAGCTTAAGTCTCTTAAGAAAAAGTTCAAAGATAAGAGATTTGCTGCCGGCTGCAGCAGAGAGGTAATTCAGCAGGGGGCTGAAATGCTGGGATGGGATCTTGATAAGCTTCTGGACGAAACTCTTAACGCTATGAAGAGCTTCGCGGAATAAACGTTCACATTCGGCGGTTTCCTGTTTTCTCGGATGCCGCCGTTTTTAAGTTATCACCTTTTGACATACAAAGGAGAGCAGTCATTATGGAAAAACTTTTTAAACTGAAAGAGCACGGTACGGATGTAAAAACCGAGATCGTCGCCGGTACGACCACATTTCTTTCTATGGTCTACATTCTCGCGGTCAACCCGAGCATACTGTCCGCTTCGGGCATGGACAGCGGCGCCGTGTTCACAGCAACCGCCGTTTCTGCGGTAATCGCCACTCTGTTTATGGCCTTTCTCGCCAACTACCCGGTGGCTCTGGCTTCCGGAATGGGCCTCAATGCGTATTTCGCCTATTCCGTCTGCATACCGATGGCCGAGCAGGGAATAGCCGACCCGTGGAGAGTTGCCCTTGCCGCCGTTCTCGTTGAAGGTATACTTTTCGTCCTTCTTTCCCTCTGCAACTTCAGAGAAAAGCTGGTTAACGACGTACCTGCAAACCTGAAATTCGGTATCACCGCTGGAATCGGTCTCTTCATCGCTATCGTCGGCCTTAAAGGAGCGGGAGTAGTCATTGGCGATGCTTCCACTCTGGTAGCCATGGGAGACGTTACATCCCCGCAGTTCGCCCTTGCAATAATCGGACTTATAATCGTTGCGGCCCTCTATCACTACAACGTCAAAGGTTATCTTCTCATAGGAATCCTCGTTACCTGGATTCTCGGAATGATTGCTCAGGCCGCAGGCTGGTACGTTGTTGACCTTGAAGCTGGAAACGCTTCCCTCTTCCCTGATTTCTCAGGCGCAAGCTTCATTCCTTCGGCTCCGGAGGTATTCGCCTTCGACTTCAGCTGGATAGGAGACAATCTGCTTCACTTTGCGGTAATAGTATTCTCCTTCCTGTTCGTAGACCTGTTCGACACCGTCGGAACTCTCATCGGCGTGGCCTCCAAGGGAAATCTCCTGGACGAGAAGGGAAACCTTCCTAATGCAAAAGGCGCACTCATGGCAGACGCTTTAGGTACCATCGCAGGCTCCCTCCTTGGAACCTCCACCGTTACCAGCTACGTAGAATCAAGCGCCGGCGTTTCGGCAGGAGGAAGAACCGGTCTTACGGCCGTAACTACTGCCGTCCTCTTCGGTGCAGCTCTTTTCCTTTCACCTGTTTTCCTTGCAATACCGGGCTTTGCCACCACTCCGGCGCTGGTATGGGTAGGACTTCTCATGATGAGCAGCGTGAAGAACATGCACTTTGACGGAGATATCGCTGACGTGCTCGGCGGCTACGTCGCCATCATAATGATGCCTTTCACCTATTCCATCGCCAACGGCATTATGTTCGGCATCGTTTCATGGGTAATTCTCAAGGTCGTTACCGGAAAGACAAAGGACATACCTCCTGTTATGTGGGTATCCTTCGTGCTCTTCGCGCTGAGAATAGTGACCCTTGCAATGAATCTGTCGTTTTAGCGGCTGACAGGCGGCGCGGATTCGCATTGTATGATGCGTGTATGCTACGTGTCTGCGTGGGCCAAAAGCCTCAAATAAAATGAAACGGCCCACATCCTCAGCCGGGATGTGGGCTTTCTGTTACATTTACGGGCTGATTTTGCAGGTCACATTGTCTAGGACGGCGGTCACTTTGACCTTTTGCTGTTCTCAGCAATGTAAGGTCAAGGCGATTCTTGACCTTTCGCAGCCCCGCAATCAAAAAGGTCAAGGGATTCGGCACTATGTCCGGGAAATTCCTTGACCTTTTGGTAGAACGTATTGAATTATGTCAAATTTCGCCTTGACCTGAAAGCACATTTTGGCCCTTTTGGTCAAACCGCCGCAGGAAAACCGCCGCAGGGAAGCTGCCTTTGCCACCCGCTTTACGAGTTCTTCATTATCACGCCTTCAACTACGTCGGCAACGTGTTCGCAGCCGTCGATGCACTTTTCCAGATAGATATAGATCTCTCTCCACGTGATTATCTCCACCGGGTCGGTGCTTTCCGTGTGAAGGTTTCTCATGCTGGATATGAAGAGCCGGTCGGCCTCTTCCTCCAGAGTATTTATGTTGATGATGTGCTCGCGCAGCTTCTTTGAGCGTTTGAAATTAGGAAGCTCCGTCAGCATGCTCTTTATTTCGTCGCAGCATTTGATTACGATGGCAACGAGCTTCAGAGCGTCCGGCCTGATACTGCGGATGTTGTTGCAGTAGAGCCTTAAGAGAACGTCCTCAATCTTATCCGTAACCTCGTCTATGTTCTGGGAGAGCTCCATAATGTCTTCCCTTTCTATAGGGGTTATGAAGGCTTTGGCGAGAACGTTGAGAAGCTCGTGAGTCTTGTCGTCTCCGCCATGCTCCGCCTCGTGCATCTCGTCGATCATTTCGTTTATCTTATCAGGATTAAAATCCTTCATTCCCTTTTCAAGGAGCTTTGCCGCCTGGCACGAATAATCGGCGCAGGCTACAAAGTTATCGAAATAAAAGCTGTCTTTTTTACTGGTTCCCATCTTTTTTCATCCTCCGGTTCATCAAAATATGTTCATGAAGATTTTTGCCATAACGTAGCTGATAAGTCCGCATCCCGGGAAGGTGAACACCCATGTGAGCATCATATCCTTCACGACTCCGAAATTAATCGCGGAGACTCGCTTTACAGCGCCTACGCCCATAATAGCCGTGGTCTTGGTGTGGGTGGTGGATACGGGGATTCCAAATACGCTGGAAAGGAGCAGGCATCCGGCAGCCGCAAGGTCAGCGGAAAAGCCCTGGTATTTCTCCAGCTTTACCATATCCATTCCCATGGACTTTATTATCTTTTCTCCGCCTACGCTGGTACCGATTCCTATAGTAGCGCTGCAGAGAATCATAAGCCATACCGGTATAACCATTCCCGTCACCGAGCTCTGACCGTTGCAGAAAGCCATGCCGAGAAAGAGTACGCCGATAAACTTCTGGCCGTCCTGCGCTCCGTGCATGAAGCTCATCGCCGCAGCCCCCACTATCTGGGCGCCTCTGAAGAAGCGGTTTGTCTTTCCCCTGTCCATGTTGGCGCATATTACGGTTACCGCCTTGCAGATTATCCAGCCTATGGCAAATCCCAGAACGAGGCTCAAAACCAGTCCGTAAAGAACCTTGACCCACTCGGCCATGTTTATTCCGTCTATGCCGTTATGCATGGCGATAGCTGCTCCGGAAAGGCCCGCTATAAGGCTGTGGCTCTCACTGGTCGGAATTCCGAACTGGGCGGCCGCCGCGCTGTAGACGACGATGGAAAAAAGGGCAGCGCAAAGACCGATCATTGCGTCCTGGGTGTTGTCCCCGAAGTCCACCATGTTGCTTATGGTTGCCGCTACGGAGCTGTTGATCTGTGTCATTATGAGTACGCCGAGAAAGTTGAAAAGTGCGCTGGTAAGAATGGCCGGCCTCACTCTCATGCTTCTGGTGCCTATGCAGGTTGCAATGGCGTTAGGAGCGTCGGTCCAGCCGTTGACAAAGATTACTCCAAGGGTCAGAGCCACGGTCACCAGCATGGCCGGGTTGGAAAATACCTCCTGGATAAAATAAGAAAATGTCAGATCCATAGATTAGATTGTTTTCCTCTTTTTAACGATACTGTGATAATTTTTCGCGAAATATAAGGGGCTGCGGCAGATTTAACGTGCCGTTTACCCCCATTTCACCTACAGTTTACTTGAGAAGTATAGTCCGGTCAAGGATAGTCTTTTTTTTAACATACTTTTATGAACAAAGCCTGAGGCCTATGACTCCGGCTATGACGAGACATATGAAAAAAAGCTTCTTTGCGTCCCGGCTCTCTTTGAAAAAGATTATGCCGAAGAGTACGGCAAAGAGAGAACCCAGCCCCGTCCAGACGGCATATGCAACTCCGAGAGGCAGAACCTTTGTCGCGTTGGAAAGGAGAAATATCCCCAGGAACACGGTCAAAAACGTCATCACCGTGTACTTTTTGTTTTTGAATCCGTCCGACAGCTTCATGAACACCGTAAATCCAAGCTCGCAGAAAGACGCGCATACCACGAGAAGCCACATCATTTTCCGTCACCTGCCTTTTCACCTTCACCCTCGCAGAACTTCAAGCCGATTATTCCGATGAGCAGAGCGGCAAGACAGAGCATTTTCACAAGGCTCGCGCTTTCCCCCAGCACTAAAATTCCAACCGCCGTCGTTCCGGCGATGCCTATTCCCGTAAACACGGCGTAGGACATGCCTATTCCGAACAGCCTGATTCCTCTTTCCAGAAGAAAAAAGCTGGGCATGAGAAAGACAACGGTCACCACCGTCGGCCAAAGTCTGGTGAATCCGTGAGATTCCTTCATGAAATACGCCCACACTATTTCAAGAAGTCCTGCAACGATAAGGCACAGCCAGGCGATACGTTTTTCTTTTTTCATAGATTTCCTCCGCAAAAAATTATTCCCGTTTCGTAATATAGCTTGCCTTCTATTCCAGTCTTATATTACCTTTACCGTCAAATTCTATCACTGCGTCGAAAGCCTCTCTGTTCTCCGTCTGGTCGTGGCATATCATTATGCAGAGTCTCTTCTCAGATTCGGCTTTCACTGTTCTCATTATCAAATCTTTAGAACTCTGGTCGAGGGATGCCGTTGGCTCGTCCAGAATCAGAACAGGTGAATCCTTGTAGATGGCTCTTGCTATGGCAATTCTCTGCGCCTGTCCGAAGGAAACATTATCTCCTTTTTCCTTTATGAATGTGTCGTACTTTTCCGGGAGGGTTTCTATGAAATCGCTGATTCCCGCCTTTTCCGCGGCTTTTACGGCTCTCTCCCTGTCCGGTTCGTCCTCGCCGTAGGCGATGTTTTCAAGTATAGTTCCCGACATGAGCGGATGATCCTGTGGAACATACGCTATGTCATGCCTGATGCCCGTTCCCTTTACGTCTTTCTCTCCGTCGGTGAGATATATCTCTCCTTCAGACGGCTCATACAAAGCCAGCAGCAGCTTAATCAGCGTACTCTTTCCGCAGCCGCTGGGGCCCATGACTCCTACGAACTGCTTGCCTTTAAGTGCAAAATCTGCATTCCTGAAAAGCGGCTCGTCGTCATATCCGAAAGCCACATTATCAAGGTGAAGCTCCATTTTTTCTTCGTCTATAGCCGCAGCCTCTGTTTCTGCTTCACAAGGGATATCCTCTATTTCCTTAAGGCGTGCTCTGGCGACACGGCCCTGCTGAAGCTCGCCGATAAGTTCACCCAGTTCCGATATCGGGAACACGATGTAATTCTGTATCTGAATAAATCCCACAATGCTTCCTGCCGTCATCAGGCCTTTGTTCGCCAGATAGGCGCCGACCGCGATGGTACACACGAAAGACAGGGATGCGCCTATGTTGGTTCCTCCCTGAAGCACGGCGTTCATTACCGATGTCTTTACTCTGGCGTTGGCGAGGTCTTTAAATCCGTCCGAGTATTTCCTGCGGGACTGTCCGTATGAGCAGAAACTTTTTATTATAGGTATGTACGAAATAATCTCCTGCCCCATGGACTTCATATTGCTTTCTCCTGCACGCGAAACGGCAGAATACTTCTGGATGTGCGGAACCATGACTTTCGCGCAGATTACCGGAAGAGGCAGCAGAACTATACACATGAGAGCCATCTGCCAGCTTAAATAAAAGGCATACATGAGGGCGAACACACAGCTGGTAAGTCCCTTAAAAATGGCAGATCCTATATCCGGCAGTACACGTGCAACCAGATCCGTATCGTCCGACAGCCTCGTCAAAAGGTCTCCGCTGTGATACTTCTCCAGCTCTCTCTGAGGAATGCGCTGCATGTGCCCCAGAAATCCCGCCTTTGCACCGGCTGCAATTCTGTTCTGTGTTTTTGAAATTGCGACCAGATAAACTGATTCCGACGCATCTCTTATGATGTTCACGGCAAGAGCTATGACAACGCCCTCGAGAACACTCATCCTGCTGTCACCTGTTGCTATATCTAAAAGAAGCTTCAGGCATGCTGCATCAAAAACTGTAAATGCAGATACCACAAAGCCCAGAAACAATATCCACGTAAGTCCGCTCCATACTCCCTTTGCACCGAAGGTATATGCTCTCAGTCCTCTGCTGCCGTTTTTCATTTCAGTGTGACCTCCTTGATATATGTGTTATTTATTATATCCTGACCCCATAGGAGTTTCAAGGAAGCTGGGTAAATTCGAAATATGACTGAATGGAATTGCAAAATGTGACTGAATGAAAAATCTCCGATGAAGCCGGCAGCATACCTCCTTCGGTTTTATGCGTCATATGCGGTCTTTCCAGCGCCGCCTACCAACGGGCAGACGGCGTTTTCGTCGTTCCCATAACCGCGCTGAAAAACTGAACCGGTTACTGATAAAATTTAGCCTGCATGTCGAAGAGCTCATGATACATTCCGTCTTTAATGTAGAGCTCATCGTGGGAACCGTACTCTTTTATTTCTCCGCCGGCAAATACGGCAATTTTATCGCAGAATCTGCTGCTTGAAAGGCGATGGGATATGAATATGGTAGTCTTTCCCTCGCTCATTTTGTTGAAGTTCTGGTACATCTCGTATTCAGCTCTCGGGTCTAACGCCGCTGTAGGCTCATCGAGAATTACGACAGGTGTATCTTTAAACAAAGCTCTCGCAAGGGCGATTTTCTGTCCCTCGCCGCCGGACGGTTCGAAGCCGTCCTCCTCAAAGTTTTTATATACGTTGGTGTAAATACCCTTCGGCAGCTGATCAAGCTTGTTTCCGAATCCGCTGCGTCTGAGACAGTCGATAACAACTTCATCGCTGCACTCTTTGTCGAAGCATACGTTTTCCTTGAGAGTGAAGGAGAACAGTCTGAAGTCCTGAAAAACCGCCGCCATTAGGTTCTGATATTCGTCGTAGTCAAACTCCCTTATATCAGTCCCGTTAAGCAGAATCCTTCCTTCCGTCGGATCGTAAAGCCTGAGCAGAAGCTTGACGAAGGTGGTCTTGCCTGCCCCGTTTTCCCCTACTATTGACAGTTTCTCCGACGGAGTTATGGTTATGTTCACATTCTTAAGAGCATAGGTTTCGGAACCCGGATATCTAAAGGACACGTTTTCGAACTTAATCGTGTACTCACCCGTCTCATTATCCACAGTTTTTTTGCCCTCTCTCATGGTCTGCGGCATGTTAATGTACTTATTCAGTTCATCGTAATAGAGGCCGAAACGCCGTATATTGACTATGCTGGACATCATGTCGTTCATAGCTGTTGAAAACTGTGAGACTGCTCCCACATACATTGTAAAGGAACCTATCTGAATGCTTCCGGCAATGACTTTGGATATAAGGTAGATGTAAGAAATTGCATCGCGGAAAAAAGAAGTGACTGCCGTGAAATACTGGGATTTATTCAGTTCACGAGTCTGCCTTTTGTAGAAAGCATCTGATTCTCCCAGGTGCTTTGCTACTCTGCTGATTAGAAAATCCTTCAGGCCGTATATTCTCTCTTCCTTTCCGTACTCGAAATTCTCTATGATATTAAGCAGGTAAGCGGATCTTCGTTCTATAGGCGCCTTTTCTATATCCCATGAGACGTACCTCTTCTGCACTCTGGACTCCACCGCACTGTTCAACAGAACCAGTGCGACAAATACCAACACCATCCAGATGTTAAGCGTACTGAGAACTCCGACGAGACCGGCAAAAATAAAAACTTTGCCTGCAATGTTAAATGCATGATCCAAAACCGCGCCGAAGCCTTGTCCTTCTGCGTAAAGAATTCTGTGCGCCTTTTCTTTAACGTCCAGAAAGCCGGGATCTTCCAGAGATTCAAAGTCACAGGTCATAAGCTTTTCTGCCATCATGCACTCAAAGCTGCTGAACACCTCAGACTTTGAAGTAAACATAGCTCCCTCCAGGTAAGCCAGAAGTATCGACCCCACTAAATTTATCAGTACAAGAGCACCCACGTAGACTGCCAGATATTCTACACGCTGCAGCCCCGTCAGCTCATCGATTATGTACTTCGGCATCACAACGCCTGTCAGCGGTACCAAAGCAGTAACTATCTGAAACAGTGCGGCATAAAAAATATACTTCTTGTTAAACCGCCAGATCAGTTTCAACAGGAACATAAAGCTCTTAAACATTTGTCCTTCTCCCTTCTAAACTCGCATAGCCATTTAAGGCTCCAGAAAAGATTATACCCCCCCTATAGAGTTTTCAAGGGATTCGGGGAATTTTGTCAGTTTGTAAAGACTTTACGGTCAAATTCTTTAGAATTTATAGTCTATCGCTTCACTCATATTTTCAACTCGCTATGCATGAGCTGTTTCTTAATTTAACTTTACCTTTTCCGTCAAATTCTATCACTGCATCGAAAGCTTCTCTGTTCTCCGTCTGGTCGTGGCATATCATTATGCAGAGTCTCTTCTCAGATTCAGCTTTCACCGTTCTCATTATCAAATCTTTAGAACTCTGGTCGAGGGACGCCGTCGGCTCGTCCAGAATCAGAACAGGCGAATCCTTGTAGATTGCTCTTGCTATGGCGATTCTCTGTGCCTGCCCGAAAGAAACATTGTCCCCCTTTTCCTTTATGAATGTGTCGTATTTATCCGGAAGGGTTTCTATGAAACCGCTGATTCCCGCCTTTTCCGCGGCTTTTACGGCTCTCTCCCTGTCCGGTTCATCCTCGCCGTAGGCTATGTTTTCAAGTATAGTTCCCGACATGAGCGGATGATCCTGGGGAACGTATGCTATGTCATGCCGTATTCCCGTTCCTTTTACGTCTTTCTCCCCATCGGTGAGATATATCTTCCCTTCAGACGGCTCGTACAAAGCCAGCAGCAGCTTAATCAGCGTACTCTTTCCGCAGCCGCTGGGGCCCATGACTCCTACGAACTGCTTTCCTTTAAGTGCAAAATCTGCATTCCTGAAAAGCGGCTCGCCGTCATAGCCGAAAGCCACATTATCAAGGTGAAGCTCCATTTTTTCTTCGTCTACAGCTGCAGCCTCGGTTTCCGCTTCACGAGGGATATCTTCTATTTCCTTAAGACGTGTTCTGGCAGCACGGCCTTCCTGAAGCTCGCCGACTAGGGGCATCAAATCGGAGAACGGCCACACTATATTGTTTATTAACTGTAAAAATCCTGCTATTGCACCTACCGTCATAATACCTTTAGTTCCAAGGTATGCCCCCATTGATGCAGCTCCTATTAGCATTAGAAATCCTGCAATATTTGATCCCGCGTTCAAAATTGCATTCATTGTCGCCGTCTTGTTGCGTGCTTTTGCAAGCTCATTAAATTTCAATAAAAACTTATTCGATGAATAATTATAAGATATAAAACTCTTTATAACGGAAATATTCGATATTTCTTCCTGAGCTACAGACCTACTTTCACTTTCTTTTGTTCGCATCACAATTGCGCATTTCTGTATATACGGAACAAGCCACTTGCTCCACAAAGCTGCTACAGGTGAAAGCACTATGCATAAAAGAGCCATCTGCCAGCTCAGATAAAATGCATATGCAAAAGCTATAAAGCAACTTACTGCTCCTGTAAAGAGTGCCGAACCGATGTCTGGAAGTACTCTGGCTGCTATGTCCGTGTCATCTGAAATTCTCGTCAACAAATCTCCACTGTGGTATTTTTCTATAACTTTCCGAGGTAATCTTTCAATGTGCTGTAGCAAATCTACCTTTGCTTTGCCCGCAATAACATTTCGTGTCTTTTCAATATAAGCCAAGTACGCTCCCCTGAATGTAAATTGAAGAGCGATGACAAGAAATGCCAGAAATGTACCTTTAGATAAAGACATCTCACTGTCTCCCGATGCGATTTCCAGCAGATTTTTTAGCACTACTGCATTCATAACAGTAAATATTGAAACTGCCAATCCCAGCAACCCTATCCAAGCAAGGCCTTTCCACGCGCCTTTTGCACCGAAGGTATATGCTCTCAGTCCTCTACTGCCGTTTTTCATTTTAGTTGACCTCCTCGATGTACATATCTTTCATTATACCCCCCCTATAGAATTTTCAAAGGATCCGGGGCATTTTGTCAAGGTTGTCCATGATCTTTTGTCGTAACAGGATCTTATTTTACCGCGTTAATCTGCTTTCCTCTAAGCCACGAGTACAGGTTCTCAAATACTATGTCCGCTCTCTGTTCCAGGGACTCTGCAGAAGCGAATCCGATGTGAGGAGTTACTATGGTGTTCGGGCAGTTTAAGAGGGGGTGGGCCGTATCGAGGGGCGGCTCGTTTTCAAATACGTCGATGGCTGCGCCGGCGATTTCACCCTTTGTCAGAGCATCAGCCAGAGCCTGTGAGTCAAGCACTCCCCCGCGGGCAGTGTTTAACAGGATAGCCGTTTCCCTCATGAGAGCAAGCTGCTCCTTTCCTACGAGGCCCTTTGTTTCGTCAGTAAGCGGGCAGTGAAGAGACACTATATCCGACTCTTTCAGAAGCTCTTCCAGGGAAACCTGCTTGTCTATGGCCGTGTCCTTCACTTCGCTCCTGTTATATGCGATGGTTTTGCAGCCGAAAGCCTTTGCAAGGGCGGCAACCCTCTTTCCTATAAGGCCTGATCCTACTATACCGACGGTTTTTCCTGCGATGAGATTCCCCACCAGTCCGTCCTTGGTGCCGCCTTCTCTGCACCTTTCCTCTACCTTTGCCGTATTTCTGAGAAGCTGTATCATAAAGCTTATGCAGAGCTCTGCAACCGCTTCAGTTGCATACCCGGATGCGTTGCTCACGGCGATTCCCTTCGCTCTTGCTTCATCCATAGGAATATGATCTACTCCGGTAAAGGCCACATCTATAAACTTAAGATTTTCAGCACTGCTTACCGCTTCCCGGGCAAGAGGCATGTTTGCCAGAATAACTGCGTCGGCGTCCCTGCACCGCTCGGCCTGTATCGCCGGGTCTGTATCCTTCTCATATCTTACGAACTCATGACCCATGTCTGCCAGCTTATTAACGTGTCTTTCAAGCGCCGCCTCTGACACCCCGAGGCTTTCAAGCATTACTACTTTCATGTCATTCTCCTTTTTTCTGTATTTATCCCCATTAGATTTTAACACACAGCGTTGAAGAAGAGTACAGATATCATTCGTTACATTAAAAAAACCTCCCGGATAAAAAACTCCGGGAGGTCGATACGTCGTATAAGATTGTATTTCGGCCGATTAACGCTTGGAGAACTGGGAAGCTCTTCTTGCTTTCTTTAAGCCGTATTTCTTTCTTTCCTTCATTCTCGGGTCTCTGGTAAGGAATCCTGCAGCCTTGAGAGGAGCTCTGTAAGCTTCTCTGTCTGCCTGGCAGAGGGCTCTGGAAATTCCGTGTCTCAGTGCGCCGGCCTGTCCGGTAAATCCGCCGCCTCTTACGGTAGCGATTACGTCGAACTTGCCCTCGCAGCCTGCGATACCGAAAGGTCTCTTAACCTCTCTCTTAACGATTTCCATACCTGCTCCGAAGTACTCGTCGAGATCCTTCTTATTTACAGTGATCTTTCCTGTTCCAGGGACGAGTCTAACTCTGGCTACGGAAGACTTTCTTCTTCCTGTTCCCTGATACTGCATCTTTGCCATTGTCTATATCCTCCCTTCCCTAAAACTCTAAAGTCTCCGGTTTCTGAGCCGCATGTGCATGCTCAGGACCTGCATAAACCTTTAACTTCTTGAACATCTGTCTTCCGAGTTTTCCGTTCGGGAGCATGCCCTTAACGGCATGTCTGATGATTTCCTCCGGCTTCTTAGCCTGCAGCTTGTCGAAGGTAACCTCTCTGAGTCCGCCAGGATATCCTGTGTGTCTCTTATATACCTTCTCTTTTCTCTTCTTACCGGTAACCTCTACCTTTTCGGCGTTGATTACGATAACATAGTCGCCGCAGTCAACGTGTGGAGTGTAGATAGGCTTGTTCTTGCCTCTGAGAACGGATGCAACTTCGGAAGCAAGTCTTCCGAGAGTCTTTCCCTCAGCGTCTACCACGTACCACTTGCGCTCAACTTCTGCCGGCTTAGCGATAAATGATTTCATTTTCTCTTTCCTTTCTACCTACTGGGATTGGCGAAACGTCAATCTTTTTCGGTCCTGCCTACTGAAATCCGCATGGGACAAAGTCTGCCCGGATTCTTTTCGGCATAACTAAATCTGATATTTAGCTTGCAGGTGCCGGACGGCTTTCCATCCTGCCTGCGTGCATGTGCACGCGCCAAAATGCGCAGTGCGTGAATATTATATATGAAAATTCCGGTGAATGCAAGAAAAACTGTGAAATTTCAACGGGTTTTTCGATACTTTTTACCGGTTTTCCGAAATTCGCTTTAGTCTCGGCAGAGCTTCGAGAACGCAGAGTATCAGTACGCCGATTGCCACTCCCGAAATATTCAGCGTATCGAGGCTGAGGGCGTCTTTTCCCGTTCCCAGAGTAGTCGGTCCGTATGCTATGGCAACAAACGAGCCAATCAGAAGTCCTATGATAAGGTACACCACCTGAGTTCTGAAGTGCCTGAACGCAGCCCTTATGATTCTTACGGCTCCCGCCATGCCTATGACGATGCCGCATGCCACGCAGGCTATGCCCGGAAGAACCGCCAGATTACCTCTGGAAAGCTCCCTGAGTCCGGTGATTACCGGAAGGTATACGCCCATTATCAGGAGTATGGTAGAGCCTGAAATTCCCGGAAGAACCATGGCCGTTATCGCCACCGCCCCCGAAATCACCAGATATATCATAAGGGAAGGGGTGGTTTCCATGAGGTCCACCTGCCCGGCGTGCACATTTTGTCCCCTGAAAATGGTCAGGGCTATTACCACCGCAGCGCCCAGAACGGTCCAGAGAAGGTTGACGTACCGTCCCCTGAGCCACTCCTTTTCCGATTTGATTATGAAGGGGATTGCCGCCGCCGTAAGGCCGATGAACACGGAGCTCATCATGTATATGTTCTTCTCAAAGAGCGCGGACAGGGCGATGACCGAAAGACCCATACCTATGACCCAGCCCACGCCCAGATTGCACAGATAGAGAAAAGACTCCTTTTTTATCCCGACCCCGTCCGCAGACAGAAGAGTTCTGATGGAGTTTATAAATTTCTCATAAAAGCCCAGCACGTAGGCCACAGTGCCTCCGGAAACTCCCGGAACGCTGTCGGCAAGAGCCATGCAGAAACCGTGAACAGCATTTAAAAACATTATCTTCTCCCGCCTTTGGCGCTGAGTCTTTCCCCTGCGCCCATTTTGTAAAAACGTTTGACAATATATACCGCCAGCGCTCCCACGGCGATTCCGAGAACTATGCCTCCCAGTACGTCCGTCGGGAAGTGAACGTAGAGGTAAAGCCTCGAAAACGCTATTAGCGCGCCTAATATGCAGGCCGGAATCCACAGCTTCGTCCCCGAAAAGAACAGAGCCGAAGCCGCCGCAAAGGATGCCGCCGAGTGACCCGACGGAAATGAGTAGTCGTGAGGCTTCGCTATGAGAAGCTGAACCGCCTCATTTATCTCATAGGGCCTCGTCCTGGCCACCAGAGGTTTCACCATCATATTGCACGTGAGCAGATCTAAAATCAGAGCCAGCGCCACGGCAAACCCCACAGGCCTCGTCTTCGGAATTATGAGAAGCACCGCCGCCAGCGCTATCCATACCGCTCCCGCATTCCCCAGCATCGTGATGAAAATCATGATTCTGTCCATCGCGTCAGAATGGATGGTCTGAAGCCAGTCAAGTATTGAAAATTCTATTGACATTTTTTCTCCTGTCTTACTTCACTATATCGTATCCGCACCCCGGGAAGTTGAGATCGAACCTGCATATGCCCTTATACTCGCAGTACTGACACGGGGTGACCTTTTTCGACATTTTCGGACGTATGTCAATTTTCCCGCTGAGAAGGTCAGCGCAAAGGTTGTTCACCGTTCTCATAACCTGATTTCTCAGCTCGTCGAACTCCTCTTCGCTTATGAGAAACTTCGCTCCCGCACCGGTAGATGCAGTCGCCGCAATCTCTCCGTCCTTCTTCCTCTTCAGCGGAACCACGTCCGAGGCCTCCGGGAAATCTCCCGCAATCCCGTCTATTACAGCCGGGTCGTTGACCATAAGTCCGTTCATTCTGAAATGCTTTCTTATCTTATCCGCCAGCTTTTCGGCGCCGTCCTCGCCTTCCATAACTTCCCTGCTTTCCCTCGGGTCGTCTATTCTGAAATAGAACACTCCGGCAGGTCTTCTGTCCTTCCCTTTTCGGTCTCCCGCCGCCTCAAGGTACAGCATGAGCTGAAGCCTGTATCCCGCCGCGGCTTCGTCTATATCAAAGGCTTCCTTTCCCGTCTTATAGTCGATTATCTTGACCCTGTCGTCCGGCAGAATGTCCACTCTGTCGATTTTGCCCTCTATGACTACGGTTCCGGCCGCGCAGTCCACGCGGATTTCCGGAAGCTTTCTTCCCGTTCCGAAGGCTTCCTCGTACATGCTTTCCTTTATCTTTCCCGCTCTCACCTGTTCCACGAGAATCCAGCATACGAGTGCGCAGGCGTCGATTACTCTGCCCGTCTTGTACTTCTCCTCGCCGGAAAAGTCGAAAACTCCCTCTCTGTAGGTTGCGGCGGATTTTCTGACCACGGCCTCCACCATGGCTCTGCACCGGTCTCTCGTCACGGTCTGCCACAGATTCTGCTCCGTCAGCATTCTCGATACCTCCATTATGCACCCGTGGTAAAGGTCTCCTATCTCCCTTCCGGCCGTCTCAAATATGCGTCTCTCCTTCGGTCTCAGTCCGTATGCGACAAAGTGTGAAAACGGGCATCTTCCGAACCGCTCTATTCTGGACGGGCTCAGCGAAAGAGGTTTTCCCGGCATTCCGTCAGATTTCGAGAAGAGGCTTTCCGCCCGCTCCTTTCCCAGAGGCTGCTGCCTGTTGGTAAATGACAGGCCTTCTTTTATGAGCTCCATATCTTCAGGAGAGTTTTCCGCAAGCCAGCTTTTCACGTCGGCCCACATGGGATTTATCTTCTCGCCCTTTTTCGCCTTCTGAAGCTCCTCGGTGAAGTGTTTCAGCGTGTTCACCCTGCCTCCTATGACGTCCGGGCTGCCTTCCCTGTTTATGACGTCAGGCAGGATTTCCGCATCGGGGAATATTCTCGTTATATTTCCTATAAGCTCGGAAGGCTTTATTTCTTTTCCCTCTTCATCCGCCTCCGAATAGCTTATATATAAGTGCTTTTCAGGCTTTGAAAGATTTCTGTATATCGCCAGAGTCTCCTCCATGGTCCTTACCGCATCGGTTTTACAGAGGTCCTTTCCCTCTCCGGAAAAGTACTCAAGCTCCTCCGGACTGAAGAGTCCGTCTGCCGGCGGCGCCATAGGTATAAGTCCCTCGTTTGCTCCCGTTATGAGAAGGGCCTTTATTTCGCCCATTCGTGTACGCTGCATGGTGCCTATGAGGACGTCGTCCGCCGAGGTCGGCAGAACACCTATCTCCATATTGGAAAGTCCCGCCGTGAGAATCTCCAGAGTCTTTTCACCGTCAAAAGGTTCGTCTCCCATGAGCTCCGCCATCTGGTCGAAGGCCGCCATCAGCATTGACCAGCTCTGAGCTGTCTCCGCAGCCAGGTCGAAAAGTCCCTCGCCGCTCTGAAGCTCTGCGATTTCTTTAAGTCTTTCCCCTGCTCCTCCTTCCGAAAGAAGCCCGTAGCAGCACGCGAGAAAATCTCTTACGGTTTTCGAGGACTTAAACAGTCCCTCCATGGCGAGAGCCGGAGCCACGGCTCTTTCCCTGAGAGAATTTATCATCTCAAGTCCGTCGTCGCCGTATTCCGTCTGCCCTTTCACGAAAGGCTTCTTCCACATGTTCCCGCGGATTCTGTATTTTATGGCGTAGTTTTCTATTTCCTCGATTTCATCGTCGGTCAGGCCGCTCAGCCCCGACTTATGGACTGCGATAAGGTCCGCCGCTCTGAACCTGCCGTTTACAGTGTTCATGAGAGCCGTCACGTATGTGGCAAGAGGAGATGACAATATACTCCTCTTCTCGTCGTCAAAAACGTCAATTCCGTACTCTCTGAAAACACGGCCGAGTATGGACCTGCGCTTTCCGCTGTCACCGCATATTACGGCGATGTCCCTGTACCTGAGCCCTTCTTCCCGTATGAGTTTAAGGATAAATGCGGCCGCCGACTCTGCCTCGTTATAGAGATTGGCGCACCTTACGACTGTAAGTCCTGCGGGATTTGCTCCCGTTTCCGGAGCTATGGAGTAAAGGGATCGTTCTATAGCCTTCATGGCCGGAGCCTTTGATGTTTCAGCTTTATCGCCTATTTCCGATAAACGATACCCTATTCCCTTCTCAGCCGCCGTCTCCTGAAGCCTCTTTATTACGATTCTGCTCAGGGCAAAGAGTTCGTCGTATTCAGGGCTGTAGTCGCAAGTGAGAACCACATTGACGTCCCTGCCGTTTTCCGTCAGCGCTCCGATTACGGAAAGGTTCCTCGGAGTGAAACTGTCAAAGCCGTAAATCCAGAACGTCGTGTTTTTAACCTCGTCGGACTCGGCTGCCGCCTTTGCGTAGAGGGAAAGCCTGTCCTCGGAATCGGTGTACTTTCCTTCTATGGCCTTTTCGTATTCCCCGAATATGAGGGAAAGGTCCCTGAGCTTGTCTTTCAGTATATCGCTCTTTGACGACTCGTCATCGCCCATGGCATTGAGCTCCTCCGGAGTCACGCCGTACTGCTTCATCTCCGATATGAAGTCCGAAAGCATCGATATAAAGGACTCCCTGTCCTTCATGCCTCTGAATACGGTCAGCTCCTCGTCCTTTTCGGAAACGATACGGGAGAGCAGCATATACCTGCCGTACCGGTCGATGAAGGTGAATCTGTCCAGCCCCGTCTTTTTCAGGAGCCGCTGACCGAGCCTTGAAAGGCTCAGCACCTCCACGTCCATAAGGACTCCGCTGTTCATGTACCTGAACGCCTGTCTTTCCGCCTCAAGGGTATACTGATCCGGAACGATTACCATGGCAAGGCCGCCGTCCTTTTCAATGGACTCATATATGAACTTTTCCCTGTCCGAGTTTTCTCGTCCGTACCATATCTTAAGCATGACCTTCCTCCGGAGTCTTACAGGCTACGCCTTTTTCACTATATCCAGTATGTCGTCCGCCTCTTCAAGGTAGTATTCAGGCCCCTCCGGACCCTTTCTCTCCTCGTCGCTTACGGCAACGGCCCAGCTTACCAGGGCTGCCTTAACCCCTGCGTTATGGGCGCACCTTATATCGAACATGCTGTCACCCACCATCACAGCTTCCTCAGGCTCTATTTCAAGCTTTTCCAGGGCCTTCAGAACCGGCTCGGGATCAGGCTTATGCTTATCCGTATCCTCGCAGCTTACAAGGGTGTCCACCAGATGCTCTATTCCGAAGGCTTCCATTCCCTCGCAGGTTGTGTTTCTCATTCTCGATGTCACCACGGCTATTCGGTATCCTTCATTCTTCAGCTTTTCCATGGATTCCTTCACTCCGGGAAAAATCTCTATCATATCGCTGAAGTGCTGAACCTGATAGCCTCTGTATATTTTGATGGATTCGTCGACGTCAAAGTCCGGAAATACCTTCGCCATGGTAACGGCAAGAGGCTCCCCGAAGCTCTTTACGATTTCCGCCTCGTCTCCCGGCGCGCCGTTTCTGGCAATATACGTGTGCTGCCAGGAATTTATGATAACCTGATTGGTATTGGCTATGGTTCCGTCAAAATCAAATATAACAGTATCTATCGCCATTTCTCCTCCTAAAGCTTCATGGTCAGGGAAACCTTCTGCTTGTCCCTGTCTATTCCCAGTATCTTGACCTTTACGGTATCCCCTACGGCAACCACGTCCATAGGGTGCTTTACGTATTTGTGTGAAAGCTGAGACACGTGAACGAGACCGTCGTTTTTAACTCCTATATCCACAAAGGCCCCGAAATCCACCACGTTTCTCACCGTTCCCGTAAGCTCCATGCCCTCTTCAAGGTCGTCGAACGAGCGCACGTCATTTCTGAATACCACAGGCGGCGCATCTTCTCGAGGGTCTCTCGCAGGCTTCTTAAGCTCGTCGACTATATCCTTCACCGTCATGTCGCCTGCGCCTATGTCGGCAGCCATGGCCCTGATGCTTTCCGCGGGCTTCTTCGACGGATAGGCTTTGCGGATTCTCTCTTCAATATCGGAAACTCCGCCCTTTGCGAGATCCTCTGCGGTGATTCCCGCCTTTTCCATTATCTTCTCAGCTACCGCGTATGATTCAGGATGAACCGACGTTGCGTCGAGAGGGTTCTTTCCTCCGGAAATTCTCAGGAATCCGGCGCACTGGCCGAATGCCTTCTCGCCCAGCTTGGGAACCTTGAGAAGCTCCTTTCTGCTCTCGAACCTTCCGTGCTCCTCCCTGTATGCCACTATGTTCTTTGCCACTGCGACATTGATTCCGGCTATGTACGAAAGGAGGGACGGCGACGCGGTGTTTAAATCCACGCCCACTCTGTTCACGCAGTTTTCCACCACTCCCGTAAGGGCCGCGTCCAGCTGCTTCTGGTTCATGTCGTGCTGATACTGGCCTACGCCTATGTGCTTCGGGTCTATTTTAACCAGCTCGGCAAGAGGGTCCTGCAGCCTTCTTCCCAGCGACATCGCTCCTCTGGTGGTAACGTCAAGGTCGGGATATTCCTCCGACGCAAGCTTTGATGCAGAGTATACCGACGCTCCAGCCTCGTTTACTATGGTGTACTTAATGTTATCGTAACCGTTTTTCTTCAGGAAATCCGCTACGACTTCTTCCGTTTCTCTGGAAGCCGTACCGTTTCCTATGACTATTATGTCTATGCCGTATTTGTCGATTATCTTCTTCAGAACCCTTTCCGTCCCGGCCACGTCGTTTTTCGGCTGGGTCGGATATATGGTGGTATACGCCAAAAGCTTTCCCGTAGCGGAAAGTACGGCAACCTTGCAGCCGGTCCTGTAGCCCGGATCTATGCTTATTACCTTCTTTCCCCTTACGGGCGGCGCCATGAGAAGCTTTTCCGTATTCTTCGCAAAGACTTTAATCGCCTCGGTTTCGGCTTTCTCCGTAAGCTGATTTCTCATTTCCCTCTCGGCGGACGGAGCGATGAGCCTCTTATATGCGTCCTCTGCGGTCTCCTCCAGCACCTCCTCAAAAGGCGCGTTCTTTCTTATGTACCGCTTTTCCAGAATCGGAAGAATTCTCTCCTCGTCGACGTCCACGTGAACCTTAAGCTTCTTTTCCTTTTCGCCTCTGTTTATGGCCAGAACTCTGTGATTTGGAATCTTTGAAAGGGGCTCGCTGCTTCCGTAGTACATGTCATACACCGTCTTTTCCTCGGGGTCCGCAGCTTCCGTGGCTATTTTGCCCAGAGTGAAAGTCTTATCCCTTACGGCGCTTACCACGTCTGCATCCTCCGACATCATCTCGGCGATAATATCGCAGGCTCCCTGAACGGCGTCCTCCGGCGTGTTCACTTCCTTTTCCGGATTTACAAAAGACTTTGCTGCCTCCAGTATGTCCGGGGAATTTTTGCTCTGAGCGAGAATCACCGATGCCAGAGGCTCCAGTCCTCTCTCCTTAGCCTTTGACGCGCGGGTAGCCTTCTTCTGCCTGAACGGCTTATACAGATCCTCCACCCTCTGAAGAACCTCGGCGCTTTCGATTTTCTCCTTAAGCTCACCGGTAAGCTTACCCTGCTCTTCTATGAGACGGATTACCTCTTCCTTTCGCTCCTCCAGACCTCTTAAGTATTTCAGTCTTTCGTCAAGGTCTCTGAGAACCACGTCGGTAAGACCTCCCGTGACTTCCTTTCTGTATCTTGCGATGAAAGGAATGGTGTTTCCCTCGTCTATGAGCTTTATAGTATTTTCGGCCTGCTCCCTGCGCAGACCGAATTCAGATGACAGTTTTCCTATTATATCCATATTACTTCGCCTTTAATTTCTCGTTTATGAAATAGTCAAGATCTCCGTCCATGACGGCGTTTACGTTGCCCACCTCGGCTCCGGTCCTGTGATCCTTTACCATGGTATACGGCTGGAACACGTAGGATCTGATCTGGGAACCCCATGTGATAAGGGAAAAGTCTCCCTTTAGCTCCTCTATGTTTTCCTTATGCTCCTTCTCCTTAAGCTCAGCCAGCTTGCCCGCCAGGATTTTCATGGCGACTTCTCTGTTCTGATGCTGACTCCGCTCATTCTGGCAGGTGACCACTATATTGGTCGGTATGTGAGTTATCCTTATGGCCGAGTCGGTGGTGTTTACGTGCTGACCTCCTGCACCGCTGCTCCTGAATGTGTCAACTCTCAGATCCTCCGGGTTTATCTCCACGGTAAAATCGTCGTCCATCTCAGGAATCACTTCCACAGCGGCAAATGACGTCTGCCTTTTTCCCGCAGCGTTGAACGGGGATATTCTCACCAGCCTGTGGACTCCGTTCTCGTTTTTAAGATATCCATAGGCGTTTTCCCCGTCAATCATAAGGGTGGCGCTCTTTATTCCCGCCTCCGGATCTCTCTGAAGGTCGGCGATGGTAACCTTGTATCCTTTCTTTTCGGACCACCGGGTGTACATACGCATGAGCATCTCCGCCCAGTCCATGGCGTCTATGCCGCCGGTTCCCGCGTGAATGGATAAAATGGCGCTGTTATGGTCGTACTTTCCGTCCAGAAGCGTGGTTATCCTCAGCTCCTCCAGATCCTCCGACAGCTTCTCAAAGCCTTTTATGATGGAGTCGACCTCGCTCTCGTCGCCCAGCTCCTCGGCAATGGCGATGAGATCCTCAGTGTCTGCAAGGCCCTTCTCTATCCTTTCGTAATCCTCCACCGGCTTTTCCAGCGCCTTCTTTTTCTTCAGAAGGGCCTGAGCCCCGTCGGGATCGTTCCAGAAATCCTCCCGCTGGCTCTTCCTGTTTATTTCTTCTATCTGTTCCCTGAGTCCCGCAAGGTCAAAGGGACTCACCTACCTCTTCAAGCTTCTGCTTTTTCTCAGGCAGCTCTGCCTTTATCGGTTCAAGCTTAAGCATTTATTCACTCTCCTTCGGCTGCTCCTTCTCCGGAGCACGGTTTAGAACCTCGTTAAGATATTTATCGGCCTTTCGCTTTGCAAAGAGGGTGTTTCCGTTCTCGGAGACGTACTTAAAGCACTCTTTCGCTTCGCTGAGGTGTCCGAGACCTACGTTGCACTCTCCCTCCCAGAGCCTGTAGAGCATTTCCTCGTACCTGCTTTCAGGCTTCACGGTCTTTGCAGATTCAAGTCCCGCTTCATAATCCTCACATGCCATGGCCCTGATGAAATCGAACTTGTTTCTCCACTTCGCCGTTTTCCTTTTAAATGGAGATGCGTCGAGAATCTCCTTTATCTCATTGTAGGCTCTGTAAAAAGCGTCACCGTCCCTGCGCTCCGCTGCAGCCATCATCTTCGTCTCGCTGACGGTCCTGCGGTTGAGACCCTTGTGGGTGTTCATAAATTCCTCAGCGGCCTTGAACTTTCCGCACGCCTGATATCCAAGGAGGCAGTATGTCTCATAACTCCTTCTGAGAGCCTGCTCCAGATTTCTCTCGTAGTTCGGCTTAGGCTTGTTCATTCCGCAGTTTGCAAAGACGAGGAACGTCTCCGCATCACAGTCCTCCGTAAGTATGTGTTCGAATCTGGACGCCACCTTCTTAAACTGTCTGCTTCCTATCAGCCATGCTATGATTACAGAGGCCAGCATTATGAGCAGCACGTCGCCGAAACCCATCCAGCTTTCCTCGCCCTGGTGATGGCTTATAGGATTTCCAAATATAAGGCTCAGTATAAGTGTGATTACCGCGACGCATGCGAGGAAATACACGTAAATCAGATATTTCACCGTCTTAACCGTGTTGTAATCCTTCTCTATTATTTCTGCTATTTTGTCGTAATCCTGCATTTTTCCTTCCTCTCGGTACGGCAAAACTATGCCTCTCTGTTCAGATCCTTGTTCATGCAGCAGTTTTTATACTTCTTGCCGCTTCCGCACGGACAAGGGTCGTTTCTTCCCACTTTAGGACCTTCGCGCCTTACGGTCTCCTGCTTATGCACTCTGTTCGCCTTAGGCGCAGCTTTCGGCATGGCTCCGCCCTGAGTTCCTGCCCCGGCCTGTCCCAAAGCCGCTGCTTCATCGGTGTATTCCGACTTGCGGGCTTCTCCTCCTGTGGCCACAGCTCTTCTCCTGGTGTCGGTCCTGAGGGTCACGCTGTAGCAGAATCTTACCGTATTTTCCTGAATTTCTCCTATAAGCTGCTCGAACATATCGAAGCCTTCCTTGGCATACGCGGCCACCGGATCCTGCTGTCCAAACGATCTGAGTCCAATTCCTGTTCTCAGCTGGTCCATGGCGTCGATGTGATCCATCCACAGATTGTCCACAACTCTTAAGAGTACCATGCGCTCTATGTCACGCATTTTATCTGTGCCGATTTCCTCTTCCTTTTCCGCGTAGAGCTTCTCAAACTCAGCAAAGATCTCATCTCTTAAGGATTCCTCGGTCATGGCGTTAAGCTCATCTTTAGTGTATGAGGTTCTGCCCAGATACTGAACAGTAATCTTTCTCAGGTTTTTATTAAGAGTTACGAAATCCCATTCCTCAGGGAATTTAGATTCTACTGTAATCGGCTCGATAATGGCTCCGACTATAGTATGCATCATGCCCATGATGTAGTCTCTCAGGTCTTCACCGAAGAGAACCCTGCGGCGCTCGTCGTAGATTATCTCCCTCTGCTTGTTCATTACGTTGTCGTACTGAAGAACGTATTTTCTTATGCTGAAGTTCTTACCTTCAACCTTCTTCTGTGCGTTCTCAATGGCCTTGGTCAGCATTCCGGCTTCGATGGCCTCATCATCGGCAACGCCCATCTTTTCGACGATGGCCTGCATTCTCTCTCCGCCGAAGAGCCTTAAAAGCTCATCTTCAAGGGAAATAAAGAACTGAGTTTTACCCGGGTCTCCCTGTCGTCCTGAACGTCCTCTCAGCTGATTATCTATACGTCTGGATTCGTGGCGTTCGCTTCCTATAATGCACAGTCCGCCCAACGCCACGACCTTCTCCTGCTCTTCTTTTCTCTCGACCTTGAAACGCTCGTGAAGCTCTCTGAACATCTCTCTTGCGGCGTTAAGCTCCGGATCGTCGGTCTTCACAAAGCCTGTAGCGAAGGAAATCTGCTCGTCCGTATACTCCAGCTTCTTCATCTCCCGCTTTGCTTCAAACTCAGGATTTCCTCCCAGAATGATGTCGGTACCACGGCCCGCCATGTTGGTAGCTATGGTAACCATTCCGAGACGACCGGCCTCTGCGACGATTTCGGCCTCCCTTTCGTGCTGCTTGGCGTTGAGCACGTTATGCTTGACTCCGCGTCTTTTCAGCATTCCGCTGATAAGCTCGGATTTCTCTATTGATATGGTGCCTACCAGCACAGGCTGTCCGGTCTCGTGAATTTCACAAACCCTGTCGACCAGCGCCTTGAACTTTCCGTTTTCCGTCTTATATACGGAATCCGGCAGGTCCACTCTCTGAATCGGTCTGTTGGTCGGGATCACTATAACGTCCATGTTGTAGATGTCCCTAAACTCGTCCTCCTCGGTCTTAGCCGTACCTGTCATACCGGAAAGCTTTCCGTACATTCTGAAGTAGTTCTGAAGGGTTATGGTTGCAAGAGTCCTGGACTCGGATCTTACGTTAACTCTTTCCTTTGCCTCTATGGCCTGATGGAGTCCGTTGCTGAACCGTCTTCCGAACATGAGACGGCCGGTGAATTCGTCGACTATTACGATTTCGCCGTCCTTGACTATGTAGTCCACATCCCGCACCATGATGGCTCTCGCCTTTAGAGCCTGAAGCACGTGGTGGTTTATCTCCATGTTCTCAGGGTCGCCGAAGTTTTCGATGCCGAAGAACTTCTCAGCCTTTGCGACGCCTTCGTCGGTAAGGGAAACCTGCCTGTCCTTTTCCTCTACGGTATAGTCGTCTTCCTTCCTCAGTCCGGAAACGAACTGGTCCGCAATTCTGTAAAGATCCGTGGACTTGTCTCCTCTGCCTGAAATTATGAGAGGAGTCCTGGCCTCGTCGATGAGAATGGAGTCAACCTCGTCGATGATGGCGTAGTTAAGCTCTCTCTGCATAAGCTCTTCTTTATAGATTACCATATTGTCTCTCAGGTAATCGAAACCGAACTCGTTATTGGTTCCGTACGTGATGTCGGCTCTGTATGCGGCCTTTCTCTTTTCTCCGGTAACGTCGTGAACGACGCATCCCACGGTAAGTCCGAGGAAGGTGTAGAGTTTGCCCATCCACTCGGCGTCACGCTTTGCCAGGTAGTCGTTTACGGTGACCACGTGTACGCCCTTTCCTTCCAGAGCGTTAAGGTACGCTGCTAAGGTTGCGACGAGAGTCTTACCTTCACCTGTCTTCATCTCCGCTATGCGTCCCTGGTGAAGAACCACGCCGCCTATGAGCTGAACTCTGAAGTGCTTCATGCCTAAAGCTCTGAATGCGCCTTCGCGGCATACCGCAAAGGCTTCAGGCAGTATGTCGTCGAGAGTTTCTCCCTCTGAAATTCTTTTTTTGAATTCCTCCGTTTTCCTTCTCAGTTCATCGTCGGACAAAGCCTGCATGGATTCGTCGAGTTTCTCCACTTCATCCACGATTTTGTTTATTTTCTTTAACTCCCTGGCGTTTAAATCGCCAAAGATTTTTTCCATCAGACCCATGCTATTTCCCTTTCTGATTTACCCTTTCCTGTTTACTTCCTTTTTTCGGTTCCTCCTGAGGCGCATCTATGACCCTCAGGTTTATTTCCGTCGCCTTACGGTCGTCGGCCTTTGTCACTCTGCCGCGGAAAATCCTGTCTCCGAGTCTGTACTCAAATACGTCTCCAACCTTCGGCAGCCTGTCCAGCTGAAGCACTACCCAGCCGTTGACCGTAGTCGCGTCTATATCGTCCTCTTCGTCAAAGTAGTCAAGGAGCTTGTCGATGTTGGCCGCAGCCCTCACGCGATAGCTTCCGTCCTGAAGAGGTATGATGTCCTGATTTAAAATGACAACGTCTCCATCGTCGTATATTTCGCCTACCAGTTCTTCCACGATATCCTCTACCGTAACTATGCCGGCCGTTCCGCCGTATTCGTCCACTATGACAGCCATTCGGCACTTGGTGTTCTGAAGCCGGCTCAGAATGTCCGCCGCCTTCATGGAGCCCGCAACGTAGATTACAGGCTTTATGTAGTCGGCAATGCTTCTGTCTCTGCCTTCCACGTAGTTATGAAAGTCCTTGTATGTAAGTATTCCCAGAATGTTGTCCAGGTCGTCGTCGTGTACCGGAAGTCTGGAATATCCGGTGCTTATGAATGTCTCCGCTATCTCCTCGTGCGGAGTGTCAAGGGAAATGGCTTCCATATCCACTCTCGGTGTAAGTACATCCCACGCATCGAGAGAACTGAAGGTGATGGCGTTTTCTATGAGTCTTGCCTGATCACTGCTGATTCCGCCGCCTGCCTCAGATTCCTCCACTATGGTGAGCAGCTCGTCCTCCGTGATACCGTCGCCGTTTCCGGCTCCGAAAATCTTCGACAGAAGCTTCTTCCACTGGCCGAACAGCCAGTTTACCGGCGTCAGTATTATTCTGATGAAGTTTATTATCGGCGCTGAGAAAAGAGCAAAGCCCTCTGCATGTTCCTTGGCTACACTCTTAGGAGATATTTCTCCGAAGATGAGTACGAGTATGGTCGTTACAACCGTGGAAATCGACGCTCCGTAGGAACCGAAGAGCTCCACGAACAGCACTGTTGCTATAGCCGTATTGGCTATGTTTACAAGGTTATTTCCGATGAGGATGGTGGAAAGGAGACTGTCGTAATTCCTCTCCAGTTCGAGAACCTTCCCGGCTCTCTCGTCTCCATCGTCCGCCTTGTTCTTCATCCTTATTCTGTTTAAAGATGTGAACGCCGTCTCCGTAGCAGAAAAGTACGCCGAAAAAACGAGCAGTATTATTATAGCTATCACAGACGGCAGAATATTATATCCTTCCATTCGGGTGAATATGCCTCCCTTTTCTCTTGCATTTTTTAAAGTTTACATACCAGATAATTCTACCATAAAAAGGTACAAAAATAAAGATTTTCAAGGTACTTATATGATATAATTGAAAGGTGAATTTTTCGTAATAAAAGGGAGAATTTTTCTTATGTCCACAAAATCACAGCTTCTGACTCTTCTCAACGAGAATATCGGTAAATACATCTCCGGTCAAAAGGCTGCGGATATGCTTAATATCTCCAGAGCAGCGGTGAACAAAGCCGCAACGACCCTGCGCAAAGAGGGATATCCGATATACAGCCGTACCGGTCTCGGTTACAGCCTGAGGGAAAAGGCGGATCTGCTCAGTGAAGCGGCAATATCCTCGGCGCTTTCCGTGCCGTGCAGTCTCCACGTCTACGACTCGGTGAAATCCACCAATGACGTGGCTAAGGAACTGACTCCTGATTCCGTTCCCGAAGTCGTAATTGCGGATACGCAGACCTGTGGACGTGGCAGACTGGGAAGAAGCTTCTCATCTCCTTCCGGTTCAGGAATCTACATGTCATTTTGTATAAAGCCTGATTTTGAACTCGATAAATCTCTCTTCGTCACCATGGCAGCGGCCGTGGCTGTCAGCCGCGCCATCGAAAAGGTCACGGGGAAAAAGCCCCGCATAAAGTGGGTCAACGATCTTTTTCTCGGCAGCCGTAAAATCTGCGGCATACTGACCGAAGCTCAGACCAGCTTAGAATCGGGACAGATAGACAGGCTCATTATAGGCATCGGCATTAACTGTTTCCCCGGAAATTTCCCTGATGACGTTGCGGAAATCGCAGGCGCCGTTTCGGACGAACCGCTCTCCTTCTCAAGGAGCGTTCTTGCCGCAGAGGTCATAAACGAACTTCTTACCCTGCTTCAGACTTTCACCGACAGAAAATTTATGACCGAATACCGCAGAAGGTGCTTCATCTTGGGCAAAGAGATACGTATTTACAGCTTCGGCGACAAAAAAGGGATCCGTGCCCGCGCCATCGACATAGACCGTGACGGCGGCCTTGTGGTGGAATACATGGAGGGTCCCAGCATGCGTGAGATTAAGACAATCACCACCGGAGAAGTATCGGTCAGGTTCGAATAGCGCGGACTTCCCGTTCATCTTCCGGCCGGCTTTGACAAAACCGCCTGATACAGCGGCGTTGTCAAGGCAAATCTTGACAAAATAAAACTACTGATACAAAAAGGTCAAGGAATCTCCTCATCAGCAGAGAAAATCTCTTGACCTTTTTCAATCCGTGTAACGTATCGGTCAAATTTTGCCTTGACCTGACGATGCGATTTGCCCCTTTTGTCAAAAGCGACCCGCCTCGCCCCACGATTCATCCCTATTCCTTCACCGTTCCGTCGGCATTGAACACCGGAAGCTTTTCCAGGAATATAATGTCGTCTCTGTCTGCGGCCTCACCTTCAGCCAGAACGGCCATCTTTCCGACGATATTTCCGCCGACGGCTTCGTTAAGCGCCTCAAGAGCCGCAAGAGACGCGCCGGTGCTTATCACGTCGTCGACGATGAGTATGCGCTTTCCTCTCATCTTATCAGCTTCCTTCTTCCCCAGACAGAGAATCTGCGTTCCCTTGGTCGTGATGGAATTAACTTCTACAGTTACGATGTCCTGCATGTAGACCTTCGCGCCCTTTCTCGCTACGATGTAGTCGTCCGTTCCGGCCTGCCTTGCCATTTCGTAAGCGAGAGGAATTCCCTTGGATTCCGCGGTCAGAATTATGTCGAACTCCGGCGCCTTTGCCAGAAGCTCCGAGGCTGCCGCCTTTGTTATCTCAACGTCGCTGAACATAACAAATCCTGCAATATAAAGGTCGTCTGATACCTTGCAGATAGGGAGCTGTCTTTTCAGACCTGCTATAGTCATTTCATGAAACATTTTCATTCGCCCTTTCATAAAGAAAATACATTTAGATTATACTCTTATCGGTTTATCCCCGCAAGAGTCCTCAGTCTTAACCGTTTTTCTCACTGAGCTTTCCCCAGACCACCAGCCGCGCCTCCTCAAACTCGTAGGTGCAGGTGCTGAGCATGATTATCCTGTCGGAAGAAGAAACTTCAACATCGGAGCCTCCGCCCGACGGTATCTCATTATGTCCCCTTACCCAGTCAATGTAGGCTGTTTTCTCTTCGTCAGAAGAAAAATTAAACTTATACATCTCGCTGTCTGAAGGAATCGTGGCGGCTCCGAAAATCTCCACGTCGTATACCGCTTCAGGTGTAGCCAGCTCCATTACACTGTGGTCATCATAGTATCCTTCCGTATCTCTGTACTCCAGGAGACATTTAAACATGGAACCGTCATTCATCCTGTGCCCGTATATCACTGTATTAAAATCCTCAAACGGGTTTTCACAGCGGTAGTCTGCGAACAGGCTGCCTTTAACGTTCCAGGTTTTATCCACAAGCCTGTACAGATAAAAAGCATTGTCATCTCCCTGAACCACAGGGTAATTGATCACAGTGTCTTCGGAATACAACCAGGCTATAATGTCTTCATTTTCTTTCTTCAGTGCGTCAAAATCTATATGCATATCCTCGCTCGGGACGGCATTTGCAATTTCTGCAAGCTCGTCGTAAACCGCTGTACCCTCACGATACTCGCATATTATCGTGATAATCTTATACGTGCAGAAAATCATGATACCGAGCAGTATCAGCATTATTATTCTGTATAGAATCCCAGGTTTTTTCCTGTTTTCTTTCTTCTCCATAGTCACCCGCCTTTCAGCCTCTCCGGCTATGTCCACGACAAGTATATCACAGAAGTAATTTTCTTGCCAATGCCCGCCTGTTAAAATATAATTATGTTATAGACATGTAAGGACAGTTTGAATCACAAGGAGATTTTTTATGATTGAATATAATTTCGGAGCGCTGCAGAACGGCAGCGACATACGCGGAGTGGCCATGGAAGTTCCCGGCGGTAAACCCGTCAATTTAGGCGACGTTGCTACCGCCCGCCTCGCCAAAGGCTTTCTCTTCTGGCTCTCGAACAAAAGCGGCAAAAAGCCTTCGGAGATAACCGTTTCCATCGGAAGAGATTCAAGGCTTACGGGGCCGGAGCTTGAAGCCGCCTTTGCATACGCCCTTATCCCTTACGGGGTGACCGTCTTAAGGGCCGGACTTGCCTCTACCCCCGCCATGTTTATGTCTACGGTCTTTGACGAGTGCAGGTGCGACGGCGCAGTTATGATTACCGCAAGCCACCTTCCGAAGGATCGGAACGGCTTCAAGTTCTTCGATGCAGACGGCGGCCTGAACAAAGGCGACATTACGGACATCATAACCTTTGCGGAATCGGATTCAATTCTGGGTCGTCTCATGCCCGTGAGCCCCGGCAGCATCGAGGATTCAAACCTTATGGAGCTTTACTGCGCTCACTTAAGAAAGCTTATCACGGACGGCGTCGGCTCCGGCGAGACGCCTCTTTCCGGACTTAAAATAACAGTGGATGCCGGAAACGGCGGAGGCGGATTTTTCGCCCGCAACGTTTTAGAACCTCTGGGCGCCGACGTTTCATCCTCACAGTTTCTTGAGCCTGACGGAGAATTCCCTAATCACGCTCCGAACCCGGAGGACAAAGCGGCCATGGCCTCAATCTGCAGCCGCGTAAAGGAGGCCGGATCAGACCTGGGTCTCATCTTTGATACCGACGTTGACAGGGCTTCGGCCGTGGACGAAAACGGCTGCGAGATAAACAGAAATAAAATCGTGGCTCTTGCCGCAGCGCTCATTGAAAATCCGTCGGCCGGAACCACCGTCGTCACCGACAGCATCACAAGCGGCCACCTTAAAGATTTCCTGGAAAGCACCCTGAATCTGAAGCACCTTCGCTTCAGACGCGGATACAGAAACGTCATAAACAAGGCAATAGAGCTGCGTGAAGAAGGCATCGAAGCCCGCCTGGCCATAGAGACTTCGGGACACGCCGCTTATGAAGAGAACTACTTCTTAGACGACGGAGCGTATCTTGCCACAAAAATCGTAATTAAGACCGCTCTCCTTCATAAAGAGGGCAAAGGCATTTCGTCGCTGATTACCGATATGGCAGAACCTGCTGAATCAAGGGAGATAAGGTTCCCGATTCTCACAGACGATTTTTCGCCTTATGCGGACAAGGTTCTTGCCGCCTTTGAGGAGGCGGGAAATTCAATAGACGGATGCATCCTTGCAAGCCCTAACTACGAGGGAATCCGCCTGGAATTTACGGATCCCGAAATCGCCGGCTGGCTTCTCATCAGAAAGTCCCTTCACGATCCCATTATGCCGCTTAACCTTGAAAGCGACGTGAGCGGCGGCGTGGATAAAATGCTTGCTTTAATAAAACCTGTACTGGATGAGTTTGAAAAGCTTGATAAATCCGTGCTTTAGATGTAGTATTATATATGTGAGCAATATCGGCTCCCCTGCGATGCGTCGGGAGCCGACAATACGGGCTCGTAGCTCAGCTGGGAGAGCGCCGCGTTCGCAACGCGGAGGCCGAGGGTTCGAACCCCTTCGGGTCCACCAAAAACCGAAAGCAGGCCATAAGGCCTGTTTTTGGTTTTTTTGATATGAAACAGGGGGTTCGAACCCGTGAGGGCGCGAGCGTTAACGGCAAGGCTCCTGTGGAGCCTTGGCAGCGAGCGGTCCGAAGACGAGCCTGCGAGTCGAGGAGGCAGCCTGCGGGCAGAAGACCGGAGGGCGATGCGAAGCAGGCGGCGAACCCCTTCGGGTCCACCAACAAGCTGTCCTGTATCTCCACCTCTCGCAATAAGTTGAATTAAATCAGATTTTCCCTGAAAAATTCTTCTAATTTGTCAAACGGAATTATATCTGTTTTATCATATAGATCCGTATGGACGGCTTCCGGGATAATCAGCAGTTCCTTGTTATCCGTATATTTGCTACCTTTTGTCATGTTTTCAAAAGCATCACGGCTGAAATAGCAGGAGTGAGCTTTTTCACCGTGCACTAACAGGACGGCAGAACGAATTTCGCTTGAATATTGCAGAATCGGCATATTCAAGAATGACAGAGATGAAGTGATATTCCAGCCGCCGTTGGAATTCAGGCTTCTTTCGTGATAACCGCGTTTTGTCTTATAATAGTCATAATAATCCTTGACAAAGAGTGGTGCATCATCGGGCAAGGGATCGACAACACCGCCTGCAAGTGCGTAAGATCCGTTTTTATAATCAACAACTCTTTGTTCGCTCATTGCCTTGCGCTTTTCATATCGTACCTGTTCGCTGTCCTCGGAATCAAAATAGCCATTGGCAGTGCAGCGCGTCATATCGTACATCGTCATAGCGGCTGTCGCTTTAATTCTTGTATCAACTGCAGCGGCATTGATTGCCAGTCCGCCCCAGCCGCAGATACCAATAATGCCTATTCTTTCGGTATCAACATTTTCCTGAACAGAAAGAAAATCCACTGCTGCACAAAAGTCCTCGGTATTGATGTCAGGAGAAGCAACACATCGTGGAGATCCGCCGCTTTCTCCCGTAAAAGACGGATCAAAGGCAATGGTTAAAAAGCCTCTTTCCGCCATAGTTTGTGCATACAATCCTGATGACTGTTCCTTGACCGCACCGAACGGGCCGCTGACCGCAAAAGCCGGCAGCTTACCTTTTGTATCTTTCGGTATATACATATCAGCGGCAAGCGTAATGCCATAACGGTTATGAAATGTTACTTTGCTGTGATTGACTTTATCGCTTTTGGGAAAAGTCTTATCCCATTCATTCGTTAATGTAAGTGTCTGGTTCATTCTAAACGCCTCCAAATTGATTTTGCCTGTTATTCGTGTTCTGGTACATTCTTAATTTTCTTTGCAGGAATACCTCCCACAATGGAATTTGCCGGAACATCTTTTGTTACAATAGCTCCTGCAGCTACTACTGCGCCATCACCAATGGTAACACCGGGCAGTACCGTTGCATTTGCTCCAATCCATACATTTTTTCCTATGTGAATAGGTGCAGGCTCCAAATTTGCGCGTTGTTCAGGAATCATACAATGATTCAAAGTCGCAAGAACGACATTATGTCCAAGCAATGCGCCGTCATCAATGGTAATTCCGCCCTGGTCCTGAAATTTGCACCCGCTGTTAAAGAAAACATGATTTCCAATCGTAATATTTTTTCCGCAATCCGTATAAAAGGGAGGAAAAATATCGAGCGTATCGTTCATCGGCTTTCCCGTTAGCTTTGAGAATATTGTTCTTATTTCCTCCGGCGTGTGATAACTGTTGTTGAGTTCCTCCGTCAGTTTCAGCGCTTCCTGCGAAAGCACACACATATACTTATGTATTTCAGAACCGGCGATTACCGTTTTGCCGCTGTTCATATGGGCAAGAAAATCTTTTATTTCCATCGTGACCTCCGTTTTCACTGTTGTTGTTTTAATGAGAAAATAACCGTGACATCTCCGCTGCCGAGAGCGTCTTTCCATCCCGACAGATTATCAACTTTTCCAAGCCTTGTATAACTCCACGAATTAGAGCCATAGAAGATAACGATTTGATTTCCGTTATATAAAACAATATCGCCGGACTGTGTGGTAGTTTGGCTATTGTCGGTCGGCAGGCTTGTTCCGAGAGAACCAATCTTTTCAAACCCGGAATAATCGCTCATCTCAAGTGTGAGCGGCAGCATCCCGGCAAATTCTCTTGCCGCTTCGCTGTCGTTGAGTGTCGCGGAAAAGGTCTTTCCGTTTACCGTAATTTCGATATTTTGCATATTCTTCTCCGTTTCTGCACTTTGTACGGAAGTAAGCGTTTCGTTTTCCTGTGTGTCAGACGATAGATTGTTGTCGTTGCTTTCCATCCGTTCTCCTGTATTGTCACACCCTGTAAATACAACCGTAAATAACAGGATTGCGAACAGAATGAGAAATATTTTTTTCATAGATAAAACTCCTTTTGTTATGCGTTTTCTCTATGGCTTTATTATATCGGCGAAAAATTAGAATAACAAATGCTTATATCAAATATCGTTCTATGCTTTACAAGCATAGGATGGCGTGATACACTACCAGCATACAGGGAGGGCTTTTTATGGAATTTCGTGTACTCCAATATTTTTTGGCTGTCGCCAGAGAGGAAAGCATTTCCGGGGCAGCGGAATTTTTACATCTTTCACAGCCGACTCTTTCCCGTCAGCTCAAGGACTTGGAGAAAGAGCTCGGTAAGCAACTGTTTATAAGAGGTAATAGAAAAGTAACCCTCACAGAAGAGGGTATGCTGCTACGCAAACGTGCAGAGGAAATTACAGACTTGATGAAAAAGGCAGAGGAAGAAGTCAGTTCTTCTGACGAAACAATAGCAGGAAATATTTATATCGGTGCAGGAGAATCCGCAGGGAATCGGATTCTTGCAAAAGCCGCCTTTAAATTGAAACAGGATTATACCGATATCCGCTTTCATATTTCGAGCGGAAACTCCGTTTTTGTTATGGAACAGTTGGATAAGGGGCTCATTGATTTCGGAATGATTTACGGTGAGGTAAATCATTCAAAATATGATTCTGTAAAGGCGAACTTCACAGATAGATTCGGTGTATTTATGCGTAAAGATTCGGAGTTGGCTCAAAAAGAATTTATCACTCCGGAAGATTTATTAGATAAGCCATTGATTGTTTCCGCACAGGAAGAACGGGATAATTGGCCGATGTTGAGTTCCATAAGCTCGGATATGTCAAGAATAAATGTAGTAGCAACCTATACCTTATTTTTTAACGGTTCTTTGTTGGTGGAAGAAGGGCTCGGCTATGCGATTTGTTTTGACGGATTGATTAATCCAAGCGAAGATAGTAATTTATGCTTTCGCCCCATTGTTCCCGCATTAGAAACAACACCGCACATCATCTGGAAAAAGTATCAGGTGCATACAAAAGCCGCTCAAAAGTTCTTGGAAAAATTGCAAGAACAGCAATAAGATTTTGTAAACAGCCTGTTCGCTAAGATGAAGCAAAAAGAGAAAAGGGTATCACGCCCTTTTCTCTTTTTGCAAAATATCCCGCATAATTTTGACACCTCGTGCAGTCATATTCTCATCATCTACCCCTTTTGCCTCTAAAATTCTCTCAATCGCCTGAGCCGGATCAAGAGAGTGATAGGGATAATAGAGTCCGCGAAGCTCTTTAGGCTTTATAAATTTGTATACCTGTCTGCTCGTCTTTTGATACGTGTACGACCAGTAACGGTAGACATACCCTATCCAATATAACTCTGCTTCAGAATATTTTTCTTTGCCGTAGGAGCTTTCGCCAAATTCAGCATTTATCTCTTCAAAAATTTGATTTATATCACAAGCCTCGAATAAAAATCCGCCTGCATCCATTCGCTGTGCCACGTGAGAGTTCATAAATCTTCTCATAAAAATTGGCGAGCTGCAATCAGTTTCATTTACTGATGCGGAAAATACTTCCGCCTGCATTTTACATAATTTTAAACCGATTTCATCCATTTTCCTCATTTTAAAATATCCTCTATATACTCACCCTGCCCTCTGTACTGTCTGCGGGCAACTTTAACTTTGTCGTTTCCAACGCGGGATTCCTCTCGTTTATTCGAGAGATAATACTCCTTTTCATCAGGAGCTAGGTAACAATGGCGCAATATTTTCAGTTGGCTTAATGCCTTATCATTAACAAATACATATTGGTTGCCGAGATTAGTTGCCGAAAGGCAATGTTGACATTGTACATCCGTAATCTCTCCATCAATGAAACTGTCGATAATTTCAAACATTCTGTTGTCGGCAATCGGAGCAATAATGTAATCAATTCCTCTAAGTTTCGAAAGCAGATCAAGGATAATCGGATGCCGGGCGTAATCGCTTAACTTGTTTCGGAAATAGGCAATTAAAAGCATCCAATCTCTGTCAACCTTTAGCTGTGTATAGCTTAAATCCGTCCTATCGAATTCTAAAATATAGAGCGACGATTCCGGATAATTTGCGACAAACATAGCTGATTGCTCTAAGCTTTCCCCGCAGTAAAAACCTCGGCCGAAATCATTGGTTCTTTTCGATCTTTCAATCGAAATTCGCCCGTCAATATATGTTTTGGCCCCGTGAAAGAGTATGACTGCCCCACTACCGCAATCCTCCTTAAATAACTGTTCTTTGATTTTATTGAGTCGAATCCCCTTGCGGAAGGCAAAATTATAGAATGCATTGAGATTAGTTGTTGATGCCTGCTCTTCATCCTTTCTCCAGCGTGAAATTGTCGTCGGCGTAACGCCAATGCTGTCTGCAAGTTCTTTTGCGCTTATGTTCAATAACTCGATTACTGTTTCAATATCCGTACATAATGTAAAATCCTTCATAAGTCGCTCTCCTTCTATATGGCTGTACAGTTTCAAACTTATTATAACAAATGTTGATAATAAGTTCAATATAGCTCACAAACTTATTATCAATATTTGTTGAGATAAACTTTAATCGAGTAGGAGGCGGTGACTAGCCGCCGTCCTCTCACACCACCGTACGTACGGTTCTCGTATACGGCGGTTTCAATAGTTGACGTGCATCTGCTG
>CASEFA010000009.1 GCA_949287095.1 uncultured Bacillota bacterium | reverse complement strand
GCCTTCTCCATGTTCTGGCGTGCCATGCGGTTTGCCGAGGAACAGCAGGTGCCCATCCTGCTTGATTATTAAAGAGGATTTGTCAGGAGGTGGAGACCAAATGAGCGATAAAGTATTCCAGCAAAACCTGGATGACAAAAAAGGCCCCCAGCCTGGAGGCCCCTATCTCATACAAATGCTGTTCAAAGAACCGGTGCCCATGCCGGACAAAGAGAAAATGACTGCCGTAATGGGTAAACACATCGGAGCAACAGAGTGCTTCTGTTATGATAAGAAAATGGCTGGCTTTGCCGCCCTGGATCATATAGCGGAATTTCAGGACGGCAAGTGCCCGGTACAGCTGATGGTGATGAAATGCGACAAGTTCAAGGGCAAAGGCTTTGATGCCTTTTTGTTGAGCCAGATGTGGGACTGTCAGGAAGACCGAGAGCGGATTTTCCGGGAGTGCCGGTATCAGGTGGGGCTCTGGCGGAGCTGTACCCCTCATGCGAAGCATTCTATTTCCAGAACTGCGGCAAGCTGTTTCTGGCAGAGGATGTGCGCTCCCATCAGATTGAGGGCCCGGATCGGTTCATCCGATTTGGCGTCAATGTCCGATTCTTCAACATTGAGGGTACGGAGGATATGCTCATCGACACGGTGGGCATGAGCACCCTGTTTTTGCCGGATCTCCAGTACCACTTCCACGACATGGACCCAAATTGGGTGGTAAACCATGCCTACAATGTGGCGTCCTACATTCTGGAACATGATAACCCCATTAAGGATGGTGAAACCGTGGCGGATGGCCAGATGTGTCGGGAGATTCAGTGGAAGTGCCAATATGAGGATGCTCTGATTCAGCCACCCAGAGGGGTGCTGGACATCAACATGGGAAAATATGCATCTGGAGGCCGCTGAGAAACAGCAGGCACATAATTTTGAGAGCACAAAACTCTATTTAGGAGGTGATCACAATGCAGAGTAATATCCGAATCATTGAGCTGCTGCGGTTTCTTTATCAGCAAACCGATGAAGCACATGCGGTTACAGTATCTGAGATGATAGAGTACCTCAAAAGCAAAGGGATTCCATCTGTGCGTCAAACTGTCTATACTGACTTGGAGGCGCTGGACACCGCAGGAATTGATATCGTCCAAATCAAAAGCACACAAAACAGATATTTCATTGGCAGCCGAATTTTTGAATATCCTGAGTTGAAGATGCTTGTAGATGCCGTGGCATCCTCCAAGGTGATTTCTGCGAAAAAATCTCAGGCACTAATTCAAAAGCTGGGACAGTTGACCAGCATCCAACAGGCGGAACAGCTCCAAAGGTTGGCCAGCCTCTCCAGCCGTGTGAAGCCGCATAACGAAAAGGTCTATTACATCATTGATAGCATTCAGACTGCTATCTTGGATCAACACCAAATCAGTTTCCAATACTATGAGTACACGCCAGAGAAAAAGAAAATCCTGAAACACGATGGATATCGCTATATTCTGGACCCCTATGCTTTGGAGTGGAAGAACGACCATTATTATTTGATTGGTTACTCTCATAAGCATAAGGGAATTGCCCATTTTCGTGTGGATCGTCTGACCAGCGTGGAGCCGTTGGATTCCAAGTTCCAGCCAATGCCTGATTTTGATGTAGCCGCCTATACGAACAAAATGGTTGATATGTTTGCGGCAGAGCATGCAGAGCAGGTCAAACTTCTCTGTTCCAATGAGCTGATGCGGGTCATCATTGACCATTATGGTGAAGACATCGAGATATCTCCATATGATGATACCCACTTTACAGTGATAATTGAAGTCAACCCCAGCGGAACCTTTTATGGGTGGGTATTTAAGTTTATGGGAAAAATACGAATTTTGTCACCCCAATCCTGTGTAGATAAAATGCAGGATATCGCTCGTACATTTATATGAGAACCCCCGCAAGGTGTTAAAGAATTTTAACACCTTGCGGGGAACTCTTTTTTTTGCCATTGAATAGAACACCTGTTCTGACTATAATGAAATTAAGAGTTCGCTGCACAGCGAACACCCTCAATAACAGGAGGCAAGTCACCATGACTTTTGGAGCGTTTATCTCTGCAAAGCGTAAAGAACTTAGGCTAACGCTGCGAGAAACCGCAAAGCATCTTGGTATTGCATGTGGGTATCTCAGTGATGTTGAGCAGAGCCGTCGTCCCGCACCAGAAGGTGATTTTGTAGAACGGATATCTCGCTATCTGGATCTCAGCAAAACCGATCATGAAAGGCTGCTTGACTTAGCTGCAAAGTCTCGGAATAGGATTTCTGCCGATCTACCAGAGTATATCATGCAAAAGGATATCGTTCGTGCAGCACTTCGTGTTTCTAAAGATGTGAATGCCACCGACGAGGAATGGCAGGCATTCATTGAGCAAATGAAAAATCGACCGCGATAAGGGGGGCCTACGGTGTCAGTTCCGCGAATTCGCTTGGAGACAGTTGAAGCTATTGCACGCAAAATCCTGATGGAATATGACAGCTCGCTTCTGAGTGGTGAACCGAGACCGATCCCCATCGAAGCTATCATCGAAGTAAAGTTCGACCTGATTCTGGAGTATCACATTCTCCGCAAAAATGGTGCTGTATTGGGAGAAACCATCTTTGATGACGGCCCCGTCATCCTATATGATATGGATGAACGGTCGTATAAAATCATTGCTGTCAGAAAAGGAACGATTCTGATTGATGAACGCCTTTGTGAAACTCGCAGTATCGGGCGACTTCGCTTCACATGTGCCCATGAGCTGGCCCACTGGGTGCTACATAAGAATCTGTATTCTGGGACTGGAAATATTGCAGCATACAATGGACAGTGCTCTACTGACGAGAGCGATGGAGTGATAGAGAGACAAGCGGATGCGTTGGCCACAGCCCTTCTGATGCCGCTTCCGCAAATCAAAAAGTGTTTTTATCGTCTCCGCTCCGGAAGAACTATGGAGCAAATAGTTGCAGAGATGGCTCAGATATTTGAGGTTTCCAAACAAGCTATGCAAATTCGCTTGCAGTCGCACAATTTAATGTAAATAAGGGTGCCTTGGATATAGGGTCCTCACCAGGACCCTATACCTGCCCCTGGTAAGTTTTTATGCCCAAAATGTTCGCTGGCCAGCGAACAAGGAAGGAGGAAACCATGAGGAAAGAGAGTGCAACGATCCGCAAATGCCACAGCAGACTTTCATCACTTGGTCTGGACAGCACGGTGGCTTTTCATAAGAGCAAGTTGATTCTCAAAATTTATCGGGATGTTGTCTGGGTGTTGAGTGAGCGAGCCCAAGAGCTCCAGGAGTATGCCTGGGAATTGGGCGATCAGGACCTGAGTACCGGACTATGCTATCTGGAGAACTTTGCTCCAGATATAGATTTGCAGGATTTTGAGGAGAAGGTCTGCTGCGTTATCCAAAGCCAAATGCTGGTAGATGTAATCAATCGTGCATTACTACGCCTGAAGCGGTATCCAGATCGAGGAGAGTTGTACTATGAGATCCTCAGCAAGCAATTCATTTACCGTTTCAACAGTACTGAAAAAGAGCTTCTGGATGAGTTGAATATGGAGCGCAGCGTGTTTTATGACCGAAAAAAGGAGGCGATTTATCTGTTTTCTATCTGTCTGTTTGGCTATGTTATCCCTGAATTGATGGATGGGATGCCCCGACTTTATCCCGACTAAAGCCCGATACATCCCCGACGGAATCCCTACTCCCTTCCGATTTTGAACCTGCTATACTGGCTACAGTGGCAGGTATGCTCTAAAATTTGAATACTTAACATAAGGACTCGACACCGCTTTCCGCGGTGACCGGGTCCTTTTTCATTCCTGCCGCAAATATGGCGGCAGGAATGAGCCGGAGGGCGTTATAACGCCCCCGGCTTTTTTTCTGCCCGGCATTAGGAGGGCCGGCATGCGCTGGGAGGCGTTCACTGCCAAGTACCCGTAGCTGTAGCTCCGAGGTTTTGATTCACCAATCAAAATCTTGAAGCTACGGAGGTTTGCCACATGGCAGAAGAAAGAAAATACAGGATTCGGGTAGATGGAATCTTGGTGGACGTCAGCAAAGAAGTGTATCACGCATATTACAGCATCGAACGCCACACTCGCACCCTGGACGAGAAGGATACGCGCAACGGCAAGGTTTTATATAGCGATCTGGACACAGATGAGCTGCTGGGCGAGGAGATGCTCCCTGATAGGAACGCTGAACGAGTTGAGGATTCCGCCATTTGCAGTATTCTGTGCGAAGAACTGCATTATCAACTTGCCATGCTTCCTGCCCAGGATAGGGAGTTGATACAGGCGCTATATTTTGAATGCCTGACAGAGCGGGAATATGCGAAGCAGATTGGCATTTCTCAGAAGGGTGTCAACAAGCGCCGTCAGAAGGTCTTAGATAAACTCAGGAGCATGATGAAAGCAAAATAAAAAATTTGGTTCTCAACCCTCTCACGAACTCGGCTTAGTAGTGAGGGGGTCAATTTATCTGCCCCCCGCGCTCCTTGAAAACTGAATATCCGATTGTCTGAATACTTTCCTGCCGGGGCCCCTTGACCAGGGGCAAGCGACTTTGGAGGATGCGCCAAGACCACCTGTAGGTGCTGCGGATCGACTCGAAGAAAATGTTTACTGAAAAAGAGTTCGAAAGCTCGACTGCAAAAGCGCCTATCAACGACGGCCAAATAAGGTGCCAAGCGGGTCCATCCGTTCATAAAACAGCCGATGGCAAGCTGTATCGCAATGATTCCGTCAGGACACGGTGAAGCCAGCCGTGGTTCAGACTAATCGCCCTATGAGCCAGCATTGTATTCGCTGGTTCTGCGCTTGGGGAAGTAGTGTCGAATACGAGCGCATCAGAAAGACAACACAAATGTAAAGTCTTAATATCAGAAGCCATGGGGATCGCTTCTATCCAAAACCCATTATTGACAGGAATATGCCGTGTGTGCAGCCGTTCCGACCAGATACGGGAGATGTAGAGGCGGTCCCTATGTTTGTGGTATTAAGCCAAAGATGTTGAGGAGGTGTATCCCGTGAAAACATATTGCAGTCAGGAGATCAGCCGCGGCGATATTTACTATGCTGACCTGCGGCCGGTGATTGGGTCTGAGCAAGGCGGTATCCGTCCAGTGCTCATTTTGCAGAACAACGTTGGCAACCGGCACAGCCCCACTGTGATTGTAGCCGCCATCACCGGCCAGAGGCACAAACCCAGGCTCCCGACTCATGTAAGCCTGAATAGTTCGGTGCCTGGACTCTACCGCGATTCCATTATTCTGCTGGAGCAGCTTCGCACACTTGACAAGAGCAGACTGATGGATAAGGTCGGTTCATTGGGGAAAGCGCAAATGCTTAAGATCGACCATGCACTGGAGGTCAGTGTTGGACTTCTGTCAAGCTATAACACAGTTTGAGTTTGCCCGGTATTCTGGACAACTTATACCCATGAAGATAGACCAAACGATAGACTACCGGGGCCGTTCATCGGCTCCGGTGAACGGCCCCCCATAACAGGAGGGTGTTTTATGACCAAGACAGAACTTCGAGATAACCTTGTATTTCTTTCTGCACTGAAGCTGCTGGGGCAGCTCACCGAAAAGGGCCTGCTGACCATGGAGGAGGCAGAGAAGTCCCGCACCGAGCTGGAACGAAAACTCCGCCCCACGCTGTTGTTCGCATGAATAGGCTCTGTACGAGAATAGCTTATTACCCAGTTTTCCTGCTCCTTTTTCGTTGGTGTTGGTAATAGCTATTGCGGAAGGGCTGTGGTAGTGTGTGTTGCTGAAAGGAGGTCAAAAAAGATATGACCGCAACAAACATAACCGCTACAAATACTCCGCGGGTCACCGTGATCGATCCACGAGTCCCTGAAAAAGCAAAGCTGAGGGTAGCGGCCTACGCCAGAGTCAGCAGTGACTCTGAAGATCAGGTAAACTCCTACATCGCCCAAGTCGACTTCTATTCTAAGCACATCGCGGGAAAAGAGGAATGGGAGATGGTGGACATCTACGCCGACGAGGGCATCTCCGGGTTGGAAGCCAGAAACCGGGATGAGTTTAACCGGATGATGGCCGACTGCCGGGAAGGAAAAATTGACCGGGTTCTCTGCAAGTCCATTTCACGCTTCGCCCGCAACACACAGGAATACATCCAGTTTGTGCGGGAACTGCTCCGGCTGGGCATCTCCATCCACTTTGAAAAGGAGAACATCGATACCGGGAAGATGACCTCGGAACAGATCGCCCAGATCTATGGAGCGTTTGCCCAGATGGAATCCACCAGCCACTCCAGTAATATGCGGTTCAGCGTCCGTATGCGGATGGAAAATGGGCTGTTCGTCCCACCCTCCGTTCCCTATGGATACCGGCTGGCTGGAAGGGATCTGGAGATCGTGCCGGAGGAAGCCGAGGTGGTCCGCCGCATATTCTCGGCTTATTTGAGCGGCCAAGGAAAGGATGACATCGCCAAAGAACTGAACCAGCTTGGAGTGGATCGGGGGCGGAACCGCGAAAAGTGGTATCCCAGTACGGTGGCCTACATTCTGACAAACATCTCGTATACCGGGAATATGATTTGGCAAAAGAGCTATGCCACAGATACGATACCATTCCAGCAGGTTCGAAACCGCGGCCAAAAACCTCGTTATTTTGTGGAGCACAGTCACCCGGCCATTGTAAGTAGCGAGGATTTCCAGCGTGTACAGAAGCTGATGTCCTTCCGAAATGGGCAATTTCGAGGGACTGTCCGACAGCGACGGGAAACCCTCTATAGTAAGCGCATTTACTGTGGGGAATGTGGCTCTCTCTGCCGCAAGAAGGTCACGGGTGGGAAAACATACTGGGTCTGCCGCCGTCATGATAGTGACAAGGCAGACTGCCCCATTCCTCAGATTTCCGAGTTGGAAATCACTGCGGCGGTTCTGCGGCTCTATCACAAGCTGAAACTGGGACTGGAAACCGTCCTTCGGCCCGTCCTCACCCAACTTCAGGAACTGCGGGAACGGGAGCTACGCTCCAACCGTAAAATCAGCGATATTGACAATGAAATAGCCCGTATCTCAGAGCAGAATCTCGTCCTTGTCCGGCTGAAGTCGAAAGGATATGTAGATTCTGCTCTCTATTTATCTCAGATGGACGAGATCGAACACAAGCTGCGAGAGCTTAGAAAGCTCCGTCGCCGTCTTCTGGAGACTGCCGGTGAAGACCGGCAGATTCAGGAAACGGAGCGAATGCTGGAGTATCTGACAGACAGTCCAGAATGGCTGGATGAGGTCACCTCGGATCTGTTCAGAGAACTGATTGAGCGGATCACCATTATCAGCCCGACACGGTTAAAATTCCGCCTACTGAATGGGCTGGAGCTGTCGGAAAGCATAGAAAGGATGATTCGGTAAATGGCGTGGCAAAGAAAAACACCATTTGGGTACCAGATTCAGAATGGCAGAATCACCTGTCACCCAGAGGAAGCAGAGTCTGTAAGGTATATCTTCTCCCACTACCTGCTGGGCAGTTCCTATAACCAAATCGCTGACGAGATGGCCCAGCAAGGTGTGCGCTACCATCAACATACTGCCCAGTGGAATAAGCACATGGTCAAACGGATATTGGAGAACGAGCGGTATCTGGGGCTGGATGGCTATCCTCGGCTGATAGCAGACGAGGAATTCCTCGCCGTCCGCCTGCGGCGGGGAGAACAGAATACCTATGCCCCCTGCCCAAGCGAGATCCTCCCCATACGTGACAAAGCGGTCTGCGCCCTCTGCGGGGAAAAGATGGCACGGGATACCAAATCCCATGGCCGCCCATGCTGGCGGTGTAAAAATCCGGAGTGTGGCTGCAGCATATATCTTGACGACAGTATCATTCTGGAGCTGGTGATTCAGAAGCTCAAAGAGCTGGCAAAATTCCCCGAGCGCATCCAACTACCCCAAGCTGCCCCAGCTTCAACGGATGCCCTCCGCATTGAGAATGAACTGGCTCTCTGCTTTAACAGGGCAGATATCAATGCAGAATATATGAAAACACTGATCATGGCCGCTGCTGCCGAACGGTATGCCGGCCTGAGCGACCCCACACCAGCCCATAGGCTGGCGCTGCTTCGGCAAAAGCTGGAACGGAATCCGGAGGATGAAGAAGCTCTGTGGGAGCTTTTCGGGGCGGTAATCGCCCAGGTATCCATCGGCAAAGGCGGAGAGATTAGCTTATATCCAAACCGATAAAAAGGAGTGTGCCTCATGAACATACAGCAAACCACCCCGACCCCTAAACTGGTCACCATGATCCCAGCTGACCCTCAGATGGCGGAACGGGATCTCCGAAAAAAGCACCTGCGGGTCGCGCCTTACTGCCGGGTGTCGACCGATAAGGAGGAGCAACTCTCCAGTTACGAGGCCCAAATCGAATACTATACGGAAAAAATCGATGCAAATCCGGATTGGACGATGGTTCGCCTCTACGCCGATGAGGGCATTACCGGCACATCGGCCAAGAAGCGAAAGGATTTTCTCCAAATGATCCGGGACTGCGAGCGTGGCAAAATTGATCTTGTCATCACCAAATCGGTATCCCGGTTCTGCCGCAACACTCTGGATGGCCTGAACTATGTCCGCCGCCTGAAACGGCATGGCGTGGGAGTTTACTTCGAGAAAGAGAATGTGAACACCCTCTTCATGGATAACGAGATGATCCTCACCTTCATGATGAGCCAGGCCCAGGCGGAAAGTGAATCCCTCAGCGGCAATGTGAAGTGGGGACACCGGAAAAACTTCAAGGATGGCAAGGTCTACTACCACTGCAAAAACTTCCTCGGCTACCGCTGGGGAGCGGATGGCCAGCCGGAGATCGACCCGGAACAGGCGGCCGTTGTGCGGCGCATCTTCTCCCGGTTTCTGCTGGGACACAGCGTCCGGCAGATCACCACAGATCTGATGACGGATGGGATCAAAACAGCGACCGGAAAAACGGTATGGCATGACAGCGTGATCCAGAAGATGCTCTGCAATGAAAAATACATTGGTGACGCCCTCCTCCAGAAAACCTACATCGCGGACCTGTTCACCAGAGAAAAGCGGATCAACAACGGAGAACTGCCCAAATACTATGTCCATGACTGCCATCCGGCCATCATTGACCGGGGAACCTTCCAAAAGGTGCAGGAGGAGCTGGCCCGCCGGTCCAGTCTCAAGAAAACATCCTCCAAAGCCAAGACGCAGCTGGGGAAATACTGCGGAAAGTATGTACTCAGCGAGCTGCTGGTCTGCGGGGAATGCGGAAGCCCTTACCGCCGGGTGATCTGGACCCAGAAAGGGGTCAAGCGGGTGGTCTGGCGGTGTCAGAACCGCTTGGAGCATGGCCGGAAGATATGCAAACATTCCCCTACCCTGGATGAGGGAGACATCCATGACGCTGTTATCTTCGCCATGAATGAATTATTCCAGACGCAGGTAGCCAGAAATGCGGTGAAAGCCAGTATTTCGGCTGTCTTGGCGGGAGAAGAACAGACACTGAGCCTGCCCGCTGTGGAGCTTCAAATCCGAAACCTGCAGGAGCGCCAGCTGGAGCTGTTCCAACTGATCGTCAGCGCCGGTGCCGACTGTACCGACTACGATGAGGAGCTCCGACAGGTCAACATGGCCAAGACCAAGCTCATGGCAAAAAAAGCGGAGCTGGAAAAGGAACAGCGGGGCGCAGCAGCCTTCGAAGAAAGGCTGGCGGAACTGGATGTGGAGCTGGAACAGAGTTGCGGCGCACTCACAGACTTTGATGAACTTACGGTCAGACAGCTGGTCAGCAACATCAAGGTGCTGGATAAGGACAGCCTGCTCATCTGCTTCAAGGACGGAACGGAGATCACCCAGGCCATGCAAAGGAGGCAGACCGCATGATTTATATCACTGGCGATACCCACGGTGGATTCCAGAGGTTCGGAAACAAATATTTTCCGCCGCAAAAGCACATGAGCCGCGAGGACTATGTCATCATCACCGGCGATTTCGGAGGGCTGTGGGACGGAGGCCCAAAAGACTGGTATTGGCTGGACTGGCTGTCCGGCAAACCCTTCACCACCCTGTTTGTGGATGGAAACCACGAGAATTTCGACCTACTGAATGCCCTGCCGGAAAAAGAATGGCATGGAGGCCGGGTACACGAGGTGAGGGAGAATATCCTCCATCTGATGCGGGGGCAGGTATTCACCTTCGGCGGCCTCACTTGGTTCACGATGGGCGGGGCGTCCTCCCACGATATTCGGGATGGCATCCTCGATCCCAAAGAGCCTGACTTTGAACAGCGGTATTGGCTGCTGCGCCGAATGCGGGCCATGTTCCGAGTCAAGGGCGTGAGCTGGTGGGCGGAAGAAATGCCCAACAGTCAAGAATACGCAGACGCACTGAGCAGTTTGGACCGAATGAATTGGAAAGTAGACTGCATCCTAACCCACTGCGGTCCCAGCAGTATCGTGCGGAAAATCGACCCCTCCTATGGAAGTGATCAACTCACCAATTTTCTGGACATGGTCAATCAGCGGTGCCAGTTTATATACTGGTTCTTCGGACACTACCATGACAATCGGATCATCGATGATAGATACATTCTCCAGTGGGAGCAAATCTCCGGATTAGAGCTTTAAAATCAACAGCGGGTGGTATATGACCATCCGCTGTTGGCTTTGAGTGGAGACTCCCAGATTCAAAATGGACTGAAAATCTCTTATGTGGTACAATAACCTTGCACAAGCAGGAAAGACTATACGGAGAAAGGAAGTGAGCCAGGTATGAAGGAACGGACCTACATCTGCTGCGATTTGAAAAGTTTTTACGCAAGCGTGGAGTGTGTAGAGCGAGGATTGGACCCAATGACCACCAATCTTGTGGTGGCAGATCTTCGCCGCACGGAAAAGACCATCTGCCTGGCGGTCACTCCATCCTTGAAAGCCTATGGTATCTCGGGACGGGCACGGCTCTTTGAGGTGGTACAGAAGGTGGCGGAAGTCAATGCCAGACGCAGGCAGGCAGCCCCCGGCCGGCAGCTGACCGGCTCGTCCTGGAACGATCCGGAGGTACAGAACGATCCATCCCTGGCGTTGGACTATATTGTCGCTCCGCCCCGGATGGCACATTATATTGACTGGAGTACCAAGATATATGGTGTGTATCTGAAATATCTGGCGCCCGAGGATATTTTCCCGTACTCCATCGATGAGGTGTTCATGGATGTCACCAACTATTTGGATACCTACAAGATGACTGCCAGGGATTTAGCACGAACAATTATTCTGGATATCTTAAAAACCACCGGGATCACTGCTGCCGCTGGAATGGGTCCCAACCTCTATTTGGCTAAAATCGCCATGGATATTGTGGCAAAGCATGTCCATCCAGACAAGGATGGGGTACGGATCGCCAAACTTAACGAGATGACATATCGGCAACTGCTCTGGACCCATCGTCCGCTTACGGATTTTTGGAGGATTGGCAGAGGCTATGCCACCAAGCTGGAAGCCCATGGCCTATACACCATGGGTGATATTGCCCGTTGCTCCATCGGGAAACCGACAGACTATCACAATGAGGAGATGCTCTATCGGCTCTTTGGAGTCAACGCAGAGCTGCTCATTGATCATGCCTGGGGCTGGGAACCCTGTACCATAGCGGATGTAAAGGCATATAAGCCCGAAAATAAGAGCATTGTTTCCGGTCAGGTACTCCAGTGCCCCTATTCCTTTGACAAGGCGCGACTGGTTGTCCGGGAGATGGCGGATGCACTGGCGTTGGATCTGGTGGACAAGGGGCTGGTCACCAATCAGCTGGTGCTGACCGTAGGCTATGATATTGAAAATCTGGTATTCACACAGGGCACCGCGGCTTATACCGGAGCGGTCACCACGGATCGCTACGGACGAAAGATCCCCAAGCATGCAGTGGGGACGGAGAACTTCTCCTATACCTCTTCGGCAAACGACCTGCTGGAAGCCGTCACTACTCTCTATGACCGAATCGTGGATAGGACTCTGCTGATCCGCCGTCTCAGCATCAGTGCCAATCGCCTGCTTCGTGAAGATGAAGCGCCCAAGCAGGACGAGACCGAGCAGCTGGATCTTTTCACCGACTATGTGGCGAGGGAGGAGCAACAGGCGGAGTATGAGGCTGAGCACGCTCGGGAGCGGAAGATTCAGAAGATCATGCTTAGGATTAAAAAGAAGTTCGGAAAGAATGCCATCCTCAAAGGTATGAACCTGGAGGATGGGGCAACCGCCAGAGAGCGAAACCAGACGATTGGAGGGCACCAGGCATGAGCGGACCATACGATGATATCATCCAGCTGCCGCATCCCACTTCGGCCAGACATCCGAGGATGTCCCTCTCAAACCGTGCGGCACAATTTTCACCCTTTGCCGCTCTCTCCGGCCATAGTGCTGCACTTGCCGAAACAGCACGGCTGACGGACCAGCAAATCGAGTTGAGCGATGATGATAAGGCTGTGCTCGATCAAAAGCAGCGCATCCTATTGGAGCATATCAATGAACACCCGGAGATCATGGTGACATGGTTCCAGCCGGATGAGAAAAAGGATGGCGGCCAATATATTACGACTACTGGACGGCTGAAAAGGTTTGATGAATCCGCGTGTATGCTGCTTTTGAAAGACGGATCAAACATACCGATCAGCCATATCATCGGGCTGGAAAGCGCATATTTCGAAGGTCTCTTTTGAAACAATATGTTGATGTAGTCTCATATTTAATTGAGAGCGATAAAGTATGATGCCTGAAAATATCAACCCTGCACAGGAAACTGGCATCCAGTAGCTTGGTCCTGTTTTATAAGCTGTGGACCCTTTTACACCAAAAACAAAAATATCGATTTTAACCGTCCTTTGCACGAAACAGGAGATGCCGGAGAGGCATCTCTTTTTCGTTACTGCATACTGATTTAAATAAAAAAGGCGAACATAATGAGAAAAGATATTATTGCAGGTAAATTGATAACCCTATACACATCTTCGCACCCTGACCGTCCGCTTATAGTCTTGAACACTCATTCCGGCGACGGGGCTGGGGTATGGGGAGAACTTTCAAAAATGGCGGATGCGGCCGGCTCCTGCGACTCCGGAATAAACCTTCTCGTCGTGAGCGACCTTGACTGGAACTGCGATATGACTCCGTGGCCGTGCCCGCCCCTCTATAAAAACGGTGAAACCTTTGGCGGAGGAGCGGACGAGTATCTGAAGCTGCTGGTTTCGGAGATTATCCCGCATGCAAAGGAGCATGTATGCGGCGAGCCGTCAAAGACCTGCATTGCGGGCTATTCTCTTGCCGGACTCTTTGCTCTTTATGCCGCGTACAGATGCGACGCTTTTGACCGGACGGCAAGTATGTCCGGTTCCCTGTGGTTCCCGGACTTCATGGAATTTGCGGAAGAGCACGATATGAAAAAAGCGCCGGAGAAAATATATCTTTCTCTCGGCGACAAAGAGGCAAAGACGAGAAATCCTCTCATGCAAAAGGTGCAGGAAAACACCGAGGCCCTGGCGGAATACTACGGACAACTGGGAATTAACGTGGATTTTGAGATGAATCCGGGAAATCACTTCCGGGATGTGGAGCTGAGATGCGCAAAAGGAATTGCTACCATATCGTGAAGTGATTGCGGGATTTCAGACGGGTAATTAAGCTGGTACCACCTAATCCTCAGACGGTTGATTACTTCTCCAGTCACATGTCTCTTTGGAAGCAGATATGCTGATAGTTTCATGGCTTCGATAACCTTCTCCGGGAGCCTGTGTAAAAAATTCTGTGAATACGACATGAGATTATCCTTCTATAGTAAAATTCAACCCACCATAGGCGGATATTTTCACTCCACATTTACAGACTTTTTTCACAGGCTCGAAACATCCAATGCACGTGCCACCAGATATTCGGCAATGGCCCCACGTTCGGCATTATCCATTACGTTATATTATGTCCTGCGAACGTTCCCATTTCCTCACTCCTCCACTATGTCCCTTACGCACTCCACAGCATACAGCGGCACATCGGTCAAACCATCCGATTCCTTGAAATCGGCCATCGATATGCGAAGGGAAATCTCCGGGCTGAACTTTTCCATGTATGTCTTAAGACTCTTTGCTCGAAGATTGATTTCAGCCTTGACTTCGACGGGTATGACCCTGCTTCCGTCAGATATGACAAAATCAATTTCACAGGCTCCGCGATTGTTGGTGTAGTAATATATATCTATTCCGGACAAAGTCTTCAGCTGCTGGCACACATACTGCTCCGTCAAAGCACCTTTGAACTCTGTAAATACATCACTTCCGTCAATCAGCACCCTTTGTCCGAGCCCTGCCATGCATCCCAGAAGGCCCACATCCAGCATATACATTTTAAAAGCCTTTAAGTCCTCATATGCCTTAAGCGGCAGCTTCGGAGCGTTTATTCGGCTGATTTTATGAATCAGACCGCAGTCGGAAAGCCACATTATCGCCGTCTCAAAATCCTTCGCTCTGCCGCCTTCCCTTACAAGTCCGTATATAAACTTTCTGTTTTCCTTCGCAAGCTGAGACGGAATACTGTTCCATACCATTCGTATTTTCGGAACAATTTCTAACGGCGCATGTTTTGAAAAATCCTGCTCATAGGCGTTTAGAATTCTCTTTTGGATTTCCCGAACTTCCGCATAATCTCTGTTTTCGCTGAAGCTTTGCACGACCTCAGGCATACCGCCCACGAAGTAATACCTTTTAAGCGCGTCAATATATTTTCCTCTAAACGGCTTCATCATATTAAAGTCTTTTCTTTCGATAAGCTCCGCGAACCGCTCCCCTTCGGTCGCCATAAGGAATTCTCTGAAGGACAAAGGCTTCAGCCTGAGAAAATCCACCTTCCCGACCGGAAAAGATGTTCCCTCGTGAAGAGCTATTCCAAGAAGAGAGCCTGCGCACATTATGTGAATCTGCGGCATATTTTCGCAGAAATATTTTAAAGAGGTCAGCGCCTTCGGTACCTCCTGAACTTCGTCGAAAATAAGAAGTGTTTCGCCCGGGATTATTTTCTTTCCGCTGTAAATCTCCATACCCTCAATGAGTCTGGACGGGTCGAGGTCAGGTTCAAAGAGTGCTCTCATCGTATCGTTGGAGTCGAAGTTTATATATACCGTATCTTTATACGCATTGGCTCCGAATTCCTTCATAAGCCACGTTTTTCCAACCTGTCTGGCTCCTTCAATAATGAGCGGCTTGCGATATCTGCTTTCTTTCCAGTCGTATAGTTTTTCAATGGCTGTTCTATACATTTCTTCACCTCCTGACCTATCGTTTAGTGTAAGTATAATACCCTTTTACAAAAACTGCAACGAAAAAATGCGCTATTGCTACACTTTTTACAGCGAAAAATGCGCCGCATTTATATTTTTTGCAACGAAAAAGCGCTCCGAACCTCCGAAACGAAAGTTCGAAACGCCTTAATTTCAACTGATTTTCCGGGCACGGCGGATTGTCGAGCCATCCGCAGCAGCTTTTAATTTTCCCGGCTGCCTCTTATCGCGATAACGCAGACAAGGTAGAGAACCGGTATTATAAGTCCGCAGATGTTTTCGGTGCTCGTCTCCATGATAAGGGATATTGCGCCCGGGATTACGGCGAGAATTCCGAATACCAGAGCAGCAGTCGTTTTTCCCGGGTCTTTTGCCGCCCGCAGACCGAGAAAACCTCCCAGCAGGTCCATGACGCCGCCGATTCCCAGCACCACTACCATAGCCCCGGTAAGAACGTCAGCCACTATGCCGTCGCCTGCGGTTCTGATTATCGAGATGTTGAAAATCATGAGTCCCACTATCAGGATTCCCAGTATGATCATAATCACGGATATTACTTTTAAAAATCCTTTCATATAGATACCTCCGTACAATACTGCATGTTTTGTAAAAAACATGCAGTATTGTATCACGATTTCGCCGAAAGCTGAATACCCGAATTTAAATTACAGAAACAGGAATTTTCGCCGTAACTGTGTCTGTATCCACATCGATTTTCGTCACAGTATCAGGACGCTGAGTCTGCTGCGCATCTATTCCATAGATTATCAGAGCAAGCCTGTGACCCGGCATCAGGGTGTGATCTGTCGGAACCATATCTATATGATAAGTATATGTCTTTCCCGGCTCTATATCTTCTTTGCTCCAGAGACATGTTCTGTTCTGTGCGTTGAGCCATCCGCGACTGATTACCTTGTATCCGGACGGTGTTTCCTCAAGCCCGAACCTGAATGCACCGTCATCGCTTCCCTCTACGGGAATCTGTTCTGCGGTTATTCTCCGTTCGTCACCTATGTCCACCAGCATTGCGCTGAGAATGGCTGTCTTTCTGTCTATGGCAGCATCAAAGGCTACACTGACAGTTCCGGCAACTCTTAAAGGTCTTTCGCCGCCTGCGTAATTTCCCGACTCAAAAGGATCCCATATCCATTTCAGGCGGCCTTCGTAGTCGTCTCCGTCTCTGAGAACCAGTTCATCGAGCCATTCCTTCTGATTATCCTTTTCCTTGTCGTATACGGTTGAGGAAAGGTCATCTATAATGATTTTTCTGCCCTGCGAAGGAACAGGAAATGCAATATCCGCCGAATCTTCCGGAGGCCATGTGTCTGAAGCCATCCACACGCTCTGATCAGAGTTGCTTTCCACCAGGACCTTAGGTTCTTTTTCTACTCCGTTGTCCTCTCCTTTCAGGTAGTGATCCAGCCATCTTTCCACCATACCGAGGACTCCGCCTCCCTCAAGGTCATATACGTAGATATGCTCTCCCTGATGGAGGAGAATCTTTCTGTCTACGCCTTTTTCCTCAAGAGCCTTGAAGAGAGGGAGACACTGGTTAGTCTTCACATTCCAGTCGTTAAGTCCATGGATTATGAAAACTGCGGCTTTAAAATTATCTATCTGATTCAGATAGTTTCTCTCGTCCCAGAATCTGCTGTAATTGGCCGAATCTCTGTCTTCTCCATCCTCCAGCGCCTTGAGCGCTCTGGCGTATCCCGCTTTCACATTCTCATAGTCGTCGGCATCCTTTGCTCTGCTGAAGCAGTACTTCGCCAGAATATCAAGATCGTCTCCCTGCCAATCCAGAGCCGGAACAGTAAGCCCTCCGGCGCGGTAATAGTCATACCAGTTGGAAATTCCGGCTTCCGGAATAATCGCTTTAAGGCCTTCTACTCCTGTGGCAGCAACACCGATACACATGGTGCCCAGGTAAGATTTAGCGGACATGGCAACGTTTCCGGTGCACCACTCAGCTTTTATCTCGATGTTGCCCGTTTTGTCAGTGTATGCACGGCATCTCCCGTTAAGCCAGTCTATCACCGCCTTGAACGCCGCTATCTCCTCTCTGGAACCCGTCAGTGTAAATCCCTCGGAGCCTCTCGTCCCCAGGCCTCCGCAGAATACCGATGCATATCCCCTCTGATTCAGATACTTATAAAGATCGGAAATGCACTCAAACTCCACGTCTTCAGGCACTATCGCCGTTTTCGCTTCTCCCGCCGGAGTACGGAAATTTTCAGCTGCCATGGAAAGAGGGGCGGAAAAGTCGAACCTTATGTCCTCTTCCTTTATGTCCTGCTGAGGATATACCTTTACTTCACCGTTTACGTCGTGGGGCACGTACCAGTCTTCGTTGCACGTCATCAGATAAGGGTTTGCAACGAGAACTGCCGGCACCTTCTCTCCGTTTAACGTGAAGGCAGGCCTTCTTATGTATGCGGCCACAAGATCCGCCATTCCGTCCCCGTCAGTGTCCACAGGGGTTTCGATAAATACTTTTTCAAATATGCATTCTGTCTTATTGTCAATCTTCATTGTGATATGCTTCTTTCAGTTATTTTTCAGTCTGTTTTTTTCTGTTTTTCTTCAGGTATGCCATCCACACCAGAACCAGTGCAGCTCCTATGAGAAGCATAACCGTGAGGAATATGAATATCATTCTGTATCCAGCTACTCCCGGATGACTTTCCAGCCAGTTTCCTGCGAGAAGAGAACAGAATATCTCAGGAAGGTAACCGATAGTAGAGATTACTCCTGCAGCGCTGCCCGAAAGTCTTTCAGGAATTGCGCCTTCATCCATCATTGCCCATGTCATGGCGTAGTTTACGTTATAGAATATGTAAACTATTATGTACAGAATAACGAAGATAACAGTGCTGGACGGTTTGAGCGGAAGAAGCATAATAGCTATGATTCCGGCAGCCATTACCAGGAAGGATATGAGAAGCATTCTTCCTGTTCCCACTTTGTCGGTTATGAATCCGCCGCCTACGTTTCCGAACAGGGAGAACCATCTTCTCGAAGAAGCAAGGAATGCGCCTGCAACAACAGCAGCACCGAGAAGCTCTGTCATGTACGGAGTCAGATAGTAGTACATCTGAGTAAATACATAGTTACAGAATGTAACCATACCGATTATCCATACCGCAGGCATTCTGAGAAGCTCTCCGATACCCTTAAATGTTACTCTGTCGCTCTTCTCCATCTTATCGTCTTTTACAAAGAAGAATGCGAGCACACCCATGAGAATGGTAAGTACGGAATAGAATATTATAGCCGCTTTCATTCCTGCAATCTGATCCTCAACAGCACCGGATCCGATTTTAAATGCCAGAACGGCTCCGGATGCCATAAGTGCAGCACCGATTCCACGGCCTCCCTCGAAGAATCCGAAGGCTTTTCCCTGTCCGCCGTGACCGGAAAGGATTCTGACAGCCTTTACGCAGCATGGCCAGAACGCAAACAGAGAGCTGATACCCCAGAATGCATAGAGGCATATAAGCTGAGTATAGCTGAGCGGAAGCAGATGTACGAATCCTCCGAGACCTGTTCCTATAAGCGAAACAGTAAGTATGGTCCTCGTGGAGAATCTGTCGGCAACGATTCCTCCGAAGAGATATGAAATCATGCCGAAAACACCCAGGATGCTTCCAAACACGCCTGCCTGCGCATCCGTCAGATTATAGACCTGAAGATAGGCATCGTAATAGTCATATCTGAAATACGGCAGTCCGTATATGATGGCGCCGCCGAACGCTACGACTATTATTGCGAAAAAGTTTTTGGATAATTGCTCGTTCATTCCGAGTTTCTGCGCAATCTTGTTCATTTCTTCCTCCTTATCTAAACAGATTGTTTAGTATTTTTATCTACTTCGGAAAGCTTCTTCCGCAAGTATTCAATGTAGTATTCCGCCTTGAGCGGTTCTCCCGAAGCCCTCTTTATCAGTTCATCTGTGCTGTATACTGCGCCATGAGTAAAAATATTATCGCTGAGCCAGTCTCTGACTTTGTCAAAGCCTCCCCTTCTAACCGTTTCATCCAGAGCTCCGATGTCTCTTTCCATAGCGTATTTCAGCTGTGCGGCTGCCAGATTTGCCACAATATATGAAGGAAAGTATCCTACGTATCCACCTGCCCAGTGGATATCCTGCAGCACTCCTTCTCTGTCGTTTTCAGGTTCTACTCCGAGATATTCACGGTATTTTTCACGCCACACCCGGGGAATATCGCCTGTCTCAATGCATCCTCCTATCACGTCCCTTTCTATCTCGTATCTTATGATGACGTGAAGAAGATAGGTGAATTCATCCGCATTTATTCTCACTGCTGACGGCCGTACCGTATTAAGTTCTGTAAATATGTCCTGCGGTGAACATTCTTCAGGCAGAAATTCCGCATATATATCATCAAATATATTTTCTATGAATCCTTTGCTTCTCCCTATGATATTCTCATAAAACCTTCCGATACTCTCTTCCATGGCAAAGGATGGAGGTTCTGCCAGAAAGCTTCCAAGGAGATCTCTGCTTATGAACTGCTGATATATTCCCTTTCCTCCTGAGTGCAGTATATTTGTCAGACCGTACTCAAAGTCTTCTTCTCTAAAGGAATTAACTATCCTGACGTCATCTGGCGAATTAGCAAGAATTGTCGGGTGTGCTCCAGTATCCACGCGACCTGCGTCAAAATCGAATCCAAGCCGCTCAAGTACAAGCGCCCATTTTTCTCTCTGCTCCGCTCCCGATGCCGGTCTGAACCTTACCGCCTTATGGCCTGTAATATTCGCCTTTTTCGACTTCGCCACTGCTTCCAGGAGAAACGGCTTAATCTCGTCCACCATCCCGTCAAGGGCGCCGGAAGTCAGCCCTTCCTCATAATAGTCGAGAAGTGCGTCATATCTGTCCTTATCATCTCCCCAGTAGGAGGCAAACTTGCGGAAGGTTGCGAATATTCTTTCTAAAAAAGGTCCGAACCGCTCAAAATCATCTTCGGCCCTTGCTTTTTCCCACACGTGCTCCGATACGGCAATCAGTTCTATGTATTCTCTGTACTCATTCTCGGGAATCGCGGATGAGAAATAAGAATTTCTCCGTATGCGCCTTATCATGGCATCCGTTTTTCTGTCGCCGCCGTTTTTTTCAAAAAAACTGACAAGCTCTGCAAATCTTTCTCCCGAAAGAATCTTATACTGCTCATCGGCCAGAAATGACATGACCTTAGTCCTGTAGTCTATTCCCTTGGGCGGCATATATGTAATCTTATCCCAGTAAATCAGCGATCCGACCGTATACTTCAGATATTCCGCTTCACTGATTATTTCCTTTATCTCGGCCAGATTTTTCTCATACAGACTGTCCTTTTTCATTTTCCGACCTCCCTACTTCAGGTAGAACTGCGTAAAGAACGGATGCAGGCTGTTACCCGTTACAGATCTTTCAACCGGAGCTTCCTCATGGTAGTCCCTCTCCCGTTTCCTCTCTTCCATCATGGCCGCCAGATGTTCTCTTTCAGCCCTTAACTCTTCATTCTCAATATTTTCAAGAACTGCGAGAAGTATGCGGGCCTCTCTTTTCATCTTCTGTATGTTAAACTTATGAGTCCTTACGGTCGCGCTGCTTATTCCCATTTCCAGCCCGATGTCGTTATTGCTGATCTGTCTGTACATACCGGAAAGAACGTTTTTCTGCACATCCGTCAACCCGCTGACCTGCCGTTCCAGGTTGATAAGTCCACCGAACGCTCCGTCATGAGCCTCCAGGACATGTTCCCTTACTGCCTGCTCTGCGGTAATTAGCCTGTCATCTTTGTCATAAATCCTGCCTTCGCTGAATGTTTCCCCGCAGAATATACATGAGTATTCCCGTCTCTCTTTTGAAAATGTATAGCCTCTGGCCATTTCCTCCACGGTAAGCTCTCTGAATTCCATAACCGTTCCTCCCGTCTGCAGATACCCCGGATTGCTTCGCCGGGCAACCGGGTTTTATCGGGTAAAATATAAACATTTTTAAATTCCGTTTGCTAATAACTAAACAATATCACACAGAGTTTCAAAAATCAATACGCAATTATCGTGAAATAATCGCTTTTAATATTGTGCCGTGACGGAAAATGTGATACAGTTTATGGGTCAGGAATTATAAAAAGAATAGTTTGTTAATTCACGGGCCTGTACGGCAGGAGATATGAAATGAGTACTTCTTTGGAAAATCGCAACCGCAGAAACCTTATTCTGTTTATACTGAGCTATGTCATCAATAATCTCATCAGTGGAATTCTCTACGATACATACGTGAATTATCTTCAGGAGGTGTCAGTATCCATTGCCACGTCATTCTGGGCTTTTTACGGATACGCCACATTTATCGCTGCAGCCCTGCTTCTCCTGATTCCTAAGATCGGATATAAAAAGCTCGTGATTTTCAGCGGAATCGTGACGTCACTGGCTTTTTTCTGCATACTCCTGTTTGAATCCGACGGTATATTCTATGTAACCACACTTCTTGCACTTGTGGGCGTACAGCTTCATTACATAATACTTGCACCTTTTGTCGCCGCCTATGCGGGAAAAGCCGAAAACGGCGGAATAGGCTGGTACACAAAGACTTACTATTTCGGATACATAGGTTACTTCCTCACCACCTACCTCGGCGGTGTCTTCACAGTTAAAATGTTTTCTGTACGAGCCGGCGAAACCTACGCTGCCGCCAAAGAACTTAGCAGCCGGATTGCCGACCTCGGCAGCACCCTTAAAGCCGCATACATTCAGGGAAATGAAGACGTGCTTCTAGTTTCGGGCATAGTGGGCATTCTCGCCCTCATACCGGCGTTTATGATAAAAGAAGAGAAGATCGACTACAGCGATACGTCAAAGGAACGCGTATCTCTAAAGGAAAAAGCTTCTGAAATATGCCGTATACTGCTCAGCAAATCGGCCGTGACATACCTTATCTACTGGTCTCTCATCTCCTTTGCAATGGGACTTTTCACCTCATACTATACGGTATATCTCAACAGAAACCTCCACATCGACAAAGCGACTTCGTCTCTGCTGGTTTCCATATCATATCTTTCTATCGTGATTTTCATGATACTTTCACCGTATGTGGTAAAGAGGCTGGGAAAGGTCGTCACAATCTTCCTTACCGTTTCCCTGTCAGTCCCGTTCATGCTGATAATAGCATCCGGTGACAGCTTCGGAAGTCTGATGATACCTGTCGTCGGTACAGCTCTGTTTATGAGAGCAGGTCTTGCAAACCTCTGCACGCCTGCCGAAAGTGCGCTTACCATGGCCATCGTACCTAAATCACTGAGGCCTGCATTTACGTCCCTCATAAACTTCCTGGCCGGAATCATAAGCATCATAAGCGGTAATTTCACCGGACAGATTCTATTCACATCCCAGGAGGGGTACAGAACTGCATATTACATAGCTGCGGCTCTCTACGCCCTTGCCGCGGTAATCATGCTTCTCGGCCTTAAAAAGTACAACAGAACCGAAGGCGAATAGCCGTGCCGCATTATCCCCTGACACGTTCACACTCAGATGAAAAAGCAGTGAAAAAGCGGGATTTTGTCAAAAATAGTTGTTGACAAAGTCCCGCTGTTATCCTATAATAATTCATGTCGCTGACGCGGCAATATAGGTATTCCGAGATAGCTCAATGGTGGAGCAACCGGCTGTTAACCGGTAGGCTGTGGGTTCGAGCCCCACTCTCGGAGCCAATTTTTTATGCCGGAATGGCGGAATTGGCAGACGCACGGGACTTAAAATCCCGCGATCCTTACCGATCGTACCGGTTCGACCCCGGTTTCCGGCACCATAATCAGTGCGCCCGGACGGGTTTTGTCGACAAAGGGGTTAACAAAGTGTTCCGAGTGTGCTATAATATACGGAGTAGTTAAGCTACTTCATCGACGCGGGGTAGAGCAGTTGGTAGCTCGTCGGGCTCATAACCCGGAGGCCGGAGGTTCAAGTCCTCCCTCCGCAACCAAGATTACATTCCCTGAAACTTAAACGGTTTCAGGGTTTTTTCGTATGTGCGGCTTTAGGGTTACAGAGTTATAGGATTTGGATTTTAGGAAGTCTTCGACAATGCAGCGTGTTTTCCGCTAAGTTGCCGAAGGCTTTTTCGACATTTTTGAAGCGAAATCAAAATCTGCCGAAAAAGTAAGCGAGCCGGGCAGGCTTTGGTCGATGAAATTTCGGCAAAGCCTGTAGATACAGCTTTTAAAGCCGAAAAAGCTTCGGCAAAGCCATCGAAAATAGACGTCTTTGTCGAAGCCGCAAAAAATCATTCAATCAAATCAGTGCATCATCATTGGTAAAAAATCCCATATTCTGTAATGCGAGACTTTTTTACATTCCATACTTTAATAACAATGTCGCATAGCAGTTGGTTGCTTGTCTCACACACTTTGCATACTCATCTGACTTAAAGCCATATAAAACAGGAACTGTAGCACTAACCTTTTCGGGTCAGTACTACAGCTCCTGCGACGAATGGTTTTAATGTTCACTCCATTTTATAAGTTGGAAATGAACAATTATTGGTTCATTAACCCAATAGAGCGTTTAGCCATTATCGCCGCCTGTAGCAAAACAGCAAAAATATCCATTTTCGCACTCGTCGTCTACTAACGTCAGAACATTTTCTGAAGCGTCATAATTGCTGACAATCTCAAGTTTATTTGCCTCCATTACGTCCTCCTTTCCTTAAAACCTTAAGTCAATAATGCATAATGCGCATATACATTCTTTTATTTTTATAAATGTTGGTTCAATTTGATTATCCCTTTCTCTGATAAATAGATAATAGTTCTATTTCTAAGGCGAGATAATATGCGTTCTTTGTATGCTATATCACAAGCAACATTATAATGCTTCTGATATATGCATCCTCCACCACAAGCAGGGAACAAACTACAGTCATGACATTCATCCTTAATTTTTATATCAATATATTTTTTTACGCTGCAAACGAGTTTTTTTAAATCATCAACGTTTCCAACCATCTCTGACTGGTGTCCTAGCATACCTCCGCATTTAAAGACCGCCCCACTCGGATCAATAAAACATCCTTCTTCAACAATATTCATGCAGCCGTGGTGAAAAGGACTAATATTTATTGATTTAAAGCCATACTTTTTGATAAGTTCATACGCACTTAGAATGTTGCTGCTTATGATATTTTTATTGGACTTTAGACTATCTTCTCTTTCGCAAATCGTTTCTTCTGTATCAACGAAACTAAAGAGAAGATTCTCGGATTCAGTGCTGGCTTTTAACACCTCCAACATGTTTTTTATATCTCCAATGTTCTGGTCATCAATATTTGTCCGTATTACTGTTGTGATTTCTTTATATCTTGATATTTTGGATATGAAATCAAGACTTTTTTTGAATGCATTGAATGTGGCTTTTCTTCGTAAGTTGTGTATTTCTTCGGAACCATCTAACGATATTTGCACGAGATCTAAACCGTATGATTGTAGTAAAGGAATAAATTCAGAAAAATCTATAGTTCCATTCGTGACAATGCTAAACCTAAAACTCACAGAACCTTCACGCATATATGCGTTGAGTTCTTTAGCCATATCGACTACTAAATCTTTCCTTAATAGTGGCTCGCCACCAGTAAAAATTATTCTTAAATCAGTTAAATTGTATGCTCGTATATATGCCTTGATAAATTCGATTATCTTATGCACCATACAACAATCCATAACTAAATTACGGTTCTGATAGCCCTTTTCATAGCAATATGAGCAACGCAAATTACAGTTGTATGTTGTGACAACGCCTATAATCGCTTTATGATTAGAACTTCTTTGAACGCGAAGATAATCTGCTACGGTATAATCTCCTAATTTCTCTCCTAATAGTTTGTCATTGGAATGGGTAATTTTTATTTCCTTGTCGAATAAATTAACATACACCCGTGAGCCTTCAATAATGTCATCAAAGCACACATACTTAGAATTCATACATCCACCTCGTTATCTTTGAAAAGTAATCCCTCGTGTTTCCCACTCACTTTAGAGCATGCTATATCTGCATGATAAATATCGCTGTAAGCAAGCATACTATGGAGTTTACATCCACCCCTACACACTACTTGCTTAGTACATTCCCTACAGCTTATATCACTTGATAAATTCCTGAATAGGTTAAAATCTCCGTTTGCCCAAATTTCGGTTAGCGACTTATCGAAGATATTACCAAAGTTATATTTTAATCTAAAGTCATACCACTTATCACACGGTGCAACATATCCATCGGCAAAAACCATTAAATTCGTAATTCCACCCGCACAACTTTGCGGTGTACCATATTTTAAATACTTAAAGTGAATTTCTGGATCGTATTTATCGTGTCTAGTTTGTATAAAATTTTCTAAATCGTATACGTCTTCCTCTTCAGGGATAATATCAAAATCAGCTCTACCAACAGGAACTACAACTTCAATTAATATTTTTTTAACGCCTATAGACGAGAATCCATCAATCATTCTAGGTATTTCGTGAATATTATTTTTTGTAGCAACTATCTTCAAATCTACGTCGATACCTGAATCAATTAAATTATACAATCCACGATAAAACGCTTTAAATGCACCTTTTATCCCGACCGTCTTGTCAAAACAATCCTGGTTGTATGAATCACATGATACTTGCACATTATTAATACCAATGCTTCGTAGCTCTTTTGCTTTAAATTCGTCAATCAGTGTACCCTTGGTGAATAATTTGATATTGCTGAAGCCTGTACAATATGCATGATTTACTATATCGCCTAAATGCTCATATAAAAGCGGCTCTCCACCAAAAATGCCAAAAGATTTCGCTCCTAGTGAATATGCTTCATCAATTAAATCCATCACGATATCTTTAGGCAAGGAATGCCCTCCATTTATTTGAGCTCTCTGAGAGCAATAATCGCAATGTAAACAGCATTTATCCGTTATAGAAATAGTTATCTGAGACAATCTGTCTGGATAAAAGTAATCTCTGTTCGCAGTTGAAGGAAGCGGTGATTTTTCTCTTTCTGTTCGTGCAATATCTAAAGCAACTGGTGGACAGTGAACATACCGTTTTTCGACTAATGCACCAATGAATTCTGTTATAGAATCGCACGTATAAATTTTTGGATTTTCGATGCTTAAAATACCGCACAACTCTTCAATTGATCTGCTGCCCGTTAGCAAGTCCACTATCCGTGCTTGAAATTGATTTAATGATAAAGTTCGTCTCCTCTTTTCATCTACCAGCAGTGCAACTTCACTGTTCAAATGTGAATAGAACATTCCCGGACTTATTACAGGAAATACACTTTTGTCTTCCATATCGCTACCTCGCTATCTTCTCATACAAATAATTTCATCAAACAATTTCTCCAGTTCTTCATCGAGATTGTGAGCTATGACGATAACCGCACTGCTGCAGCTGCAAAGCCTGTGAATTACATTACTAGTATTGGCTCGATCCAAAGACGCAGTAGGTTCGTCTGCGATAAGGAACCATGGCATGTCTAGCATCGCCCTTAGGAGACATATGCGCGATTTTTCCCCACCAGATACACCGCTGGAATTGTCCAGTGCCGCATCGATATCTATATGATTGAGCCGAAAATCCACTAACTGATGCGTGACTCGATTTTTACCATCAGCAGAATCGTAACCGTCCCTGTACAGCGTGATGTTATTCCATAAGCTGTCTCTGAATAAATAGGCATTCTGATCCACGTAGTTTACTATCTTGATGCGTGTTGCAAGATTGAAATCTGTTATTTCACGGTTTCCGATGCAAACTTTCCCTGAATCAGGTGTAAGTTCTCCGGATAAAATTCGAGCGAGAGTAGTTTTTCCCGAGCCGCTTTCACCTTTAATCAGATATTTTTTTCCAGATATGAATGAAAAGCTAAAATCGTCTATTACAGTTCTTCCGCTATCAGGAAAGCTATACATAAGATGTTCGGCAACGAGAACATGCCCGGAACGAGTAACATTTTCGGCTTGAGCATTAAATTGCTTGGTGGAGCTTTTTTCTCCCACGCTCCAGAGCTCGTCGTATATAGGTTTGCAGGAATTTATCTGATTAACGCAGGAAACGATGAGTCTAACAGGCACTACTGTAGCGTTCATCAACTGTACAACGCTTAGGACATTTCCGATAGTTATGTAATCGTAATTTACCAGTACACCTCCCGCAAAGAGCACAAACACGTACATGAGGTTGCCAATTCCTTCGGAGATTTTGTCTCCAATAAAATTAACTGACAAGGTTTTTACTCTCTTTGTCTCGAAATATGCGTTTTTATCCTCATGTCTAGTCATGTATTTAGCTGCAACATTATACTTCATAATCTCTAGTCTGCCATAGAGCGTATCCGATACAAACTCTGTATAATGGGTGCTTTCATCGCTGTACTCAGAAGCCGCTGACTGCGATATCCTTTTATAAAGAACGGGAACGATGAATGGTATTACAGAGGTTATAAATGCCACAATAAACATTATCCAATTTATGGAAATGATGGCAATACTCGCACAGATGAAAGTTGCAAAATGGAGAAAAACGAGTTGCTTGTTCATGAAATAATTAGTAAACAACAAATCCGTTTTACTCGTAAATTCGGCCACATCCGGCTGTTCCCCCCTGGTCCTTCCCATCTGTTTTTTTAAAATGTGATTTTTTAGTTCTGCCACGCTTCTCGATGCGTTTTTAAACATGAAAACCCGCGCGAGAACCGAAGTGCTAATACTCACTACAATAAGCATGCAGAGAAAAATCAAAAGGGTAATCAGATGATTCATCGACGATTCATTTATTACGTCTAATATATCTCCCAGACATAACCCGAAAATAGCTTCTGAAATCGCCGTAATGGCGCAAAATGCAATCATCACCACTAGCTGCAACTTACTTTCCACAAAATTCACCGCTTTCAGTACGTTTAGAACAAAAGAGGGTAATTATCAATTTAATTATATTATTCTTTCAATTTGTGCAAGTATAACATTTCCGGCATTGGTTGTCAACTGTATTGTGAGAATCTCATAAATAAGAATTTATTATGATAGTGTAACGAAATCCTGAAAAACACAATCGTCCCTATACTTGCCTCGCTATAAAAGTCAAAATCTGCACTTTGGCTATCCCTTTCAGACATCATCTTATTCTAGCCATTGAATAAAAGCTGTTTTATCACTGCTGTTATAGCCTGCATTGCGATAGAAATTAAGCGTTGCAGCGTCTTTTGAACCGGTGAGCAGCATCATTTTATAGCAGTTCTCTTTTTCCGCGATTTCTTTTGCATAATTCAAGCATTCCGTCGCATACCCTTTACCTCGGTAATCTTCATGTGTAACAACATTCTCTATTAATGCGTATGGTCTTACATTTCTCGTCAAATTCGGGATAATCACACAAACGCACGAAGATACTAATTCGTTATCAACCTCATTTACGATAATATGATGGTTTCTATCTCTCATAATGGCTTCCCACGTATTCTTCAATCGTTCAGTCATATCCGGTACAAATTGCTCATGCAAATACAGATACAAATTCAGCAGTTCACGTTGTTCACTATTCTTAATCTCTCTAACCATACAATTTCTCCTTAGATTACACATGTTATTTTCTCCAATCACCTTAAATTCTCCCTTACCCTCTCCAGCCGTGAAAGCAAAGCTTCGAGCTCTTCGTCGGAAAAGTCTCTGCATATGGCCTCGTCGATTTTGGAAAACTCCTCAGTCACTTTTTCCGCAAGCTTTTTACCCTCCTCGGTCAGGCTTACCCTGAAAGTTCGCCGCGACATGGGATCTCTCCGTCTTTCTACGAGACCCATGTTCTGAAGCCGGTCCAGTGTTCTCGACATCGTTGTGACGTCTAAAAGGCACTCCACGGCAAGCTCCTTCTGGGAAGTGCTTTCAAGCCTTAGAAGGGCCATAAGGGTTCTTGCCTGGCCGTGCCCCGGCGTCAGTCCAAGGCTCAGGAGAACCTCCTGAATTCGCACTCTCTTGAGCTGCTCTATTTCTAAAAACGCTCTCCTTATCTTCTGTTTTTCAAATCCTGCCTGCGATTTCATCTCGTTTTCCCTTCCTTTCTAATCCAGCTCGGTCATTCCCGTATACAGCTGATAGTATCTGCCTTTTTGCGCCAGAAGCTCGTCATGGTCGCCTCTTTCTATGATACGGCCTTTTTCCAGAACCATTATGGCCTTGGAGTTTCGTACCGTCGACAGCCTGTGGGCTATGACAAATACCGTTCTGCCCTCCATTATGGCGTCCATGCCCTTTTCTATGATTCTCTCGGTTCTCGTGTCTATGGACGATGTGGCCTCGTCCAGAATCAGAACGGGCGGCTTTGATACGGCGGCTCTTGCTATGGCGAGGAGCTGCCTTTGTCCCTGAGAAAGATTTGCCCCGTCGCTTTCCACCATGGTATCGTATCCGTCGGGCAGTCTCCTGATGAAGGAGTCGGCGTTTGCCAGAACCGCGGCCTCCCTGACCTCTTCGTCAGTGGCCCCCAGCTTGCCGTATCTTATGTTGTCGGCTATGGTTCCGGTGAAGAGATGGGTGTCCTGAATTACCATGGCCATGGAGCGCCTCAGGTCGTTTTTCCTTATATCCCTTACGTCTATTCCGTCGTACAGAATGCGGCCTCCCTGAATTTCGTAGAATCTGCTTATCAGGTTTATTATGGTCGTCTTCCCTGCGCCGGTGGAGCCGACAAAGGCGATTTTCTGCCCCGGCTTTGCGTATAGGCTTATGCCGGACAGGACGTTTTTGCCCGGTGTGTATCCGAACACCACGTTCTCAAAGCGGACGTCGCCTCTAAGAGGCGTAAGCATTCCGTCCGGACTTTTCCAGGCGTAGTCCGACTTCTCGTCCGGTTCCTTGCCTTCGGGAATCTCGCAAAGCGCGCCGTCTGCGTCTTTTGTCGTCCGAACGAGGCGGACCGCTCCATCGTCCGGCTCGGGCTCTTCCTCCATCATCTCAAAGATACGCTCCGCTCCCGCAAGAGCCGAAAGCATGAAATTGACCTGCTGGGTAAACTGATTCAGCGGCATCGCGCTCTGGCGGACGTAGACAAGGTACGCCGCAAGAGTTCCCAGGTCTAAAAGCCCTGCAATGACGAACATTCCTCCCACGCATGTTGAGACGGCATAGCAGCCGTAGGAAAGAGTTACGATGCTGGGAATCATCATGGACGAATAAGCTAAAGCCTTTGTCGCGGCCACGCGGAGAGCCTCGTTCTTTTCCCTGAACACCTTCATATCCTCTTCCTCGTGGTTGAAAATCTTCTCCACCTTCTGTCCGGCCACCATCTCCTCCGTAAAGCCGTTTACTGCTCCGAGGGCCTCCTGCTGCCTGTCAAAATACGCCTTGCTCCTCTTGCCGTTCCACTTTATGAACCAGAACATCACTATAAGAAAGGCAAGAACGATGAAGGCCATTTTCACATTTAGAACGAACAGCATTACAACCGTGCCCGCAAGGGTGAGAGAGCTCTGAATCACCATGGTAAAGCTGCTGTTTAAAGCCTCCTGAATGGTGTCAACGTCGTTTGTGAATCTGCTCATCAGGTCTCCGTGAGTGTGTGAATCAAAGTATTTGAGCGGGAGAGTCTGGGCGTGGGAAAAGAGGTCCCGCCTTATGTCTCCCACCACCTTCTGAGAGGTCTTTACCATGAGTCTGTTGTAGCCGAAGGTGGAAAGAGCTCCTGCAAAATACATAATTCCCATGGCGCAGAGGGCGAATATAAGCCCCTTCACGTCTCCCGGAAGAATGTAGTCGTTGATTACGGGTTTTAAAAGATACGTGCCCGTCACGTTTGCTCCCGTGCTTATGATTACGAGAATCGCAACTACGAGAAGAAGCCACTTGTGAAGCCCCATATAGCCGAGAAGCTTTTTCATGGCCTTGCCCGTGTCCTTTGCCCTCTTATAGCCGGTATACTTTGCCATTACAGTTCAGCTCCTTCCTTCTGGGATTCGTATATTTCGCGGTAGATTTCGTTTCCGGAAAGCAATTCCTCGTGGGTGCCGCTTCCCATTATTTTTCCGTCCTCCAGCACTATGATTCTGTCCGCATGCCTTACAGACGAAATTCTCTGGGCGATTATTATCTTCGTCATACCGGGGAGCTTTTCCGCAAGCTGCTCCCTTATCCCTGCTTCCGTCGCCGTGTCCACCGCACTGGTTGAGTCATCTAAAATCAGCACCTTCGGCTTCTTCAAAACGGCTCTGGCGATACAGATTCTCTGCTTCTGTCCTCCCGACACGTTTACGCCGCCCTGACCCATTTCAGTATCAAAGCCTTCGGGCAGCCTGTCTATGAACTCGTCCGCTCCCGCAATGCGGCAGGCCTCTTCAATTTCTTCCTGCGATGCGTCTTTATCGCCCCAGAGCAGGTTGTCCCTCAAGCTGCCCGAAAACAGTGTATTGTTCTGAAGCACCATGGATATGGAATCCCTCAGATTTTTCAGCGGATACCTGCTAACGGGCCGGCCGTCTATGAGCACTTCGCCCTCCGTGGCGTCGTATAGTCTCGGAATAAGCTGAACAAGAGTCGTCTTTGCGGAACCCGTCTGGCCTACTATGCCCACCGTCTGGCCCGGATATATGTGCAGGTTTATGTCGGAAAGGACGTACTCCTTCGCTTCTTTTTTGTACTTGAAGAACACGTGGGAGAACTCTATCTCCCCTCTTTCAACCTCGATATCCTCGGCCTTATCCTCGGTTATATCTATCTCCTCATCTAAAACCTCGGCGATTCGCTTTGCCGAAGCCAGCGACCTTGTGAGCATGAGGAAAATGTTTGAGATCATCATCAGGGAGTTCAAAATCTGCAGCACGTAGCTTAAAAATCCGGTAAGCTCTCCCACCTGCATATTTCCCACTCTTATCATGCCGCCGCCGAACCAGAGAATGCTTATTATGGTGGCGTACATGACGAACTGCATACAGGCCATATTGGTTGTGGCAAGGCGGAAGGCCCGCTCAGACTGGGTCTGAAGGTTTGTGTTCACTTCGCCGAATTTGCCAATCTCGTACTTTCCTCTGACGTACGCCTTCACCACTCTTACCGCCGTCAGATTCTCCTGAATTATTCTGTTTACAAGGTCCACGGCCTCCTGCATCTTTCCGTACAGAGGCCTTACCTTTACGATTATGATACCCAGACAAAGTGCCAGCACAGGCAGGGCGATGAGAAATACAACCGCCAGCTTTCCGTTGATGGAAAAGGCCACTCCCGTTGCGGCAACCAGCATTACAGGCCCCCGGCAGGCAGGCCGCATTCCGCTCGAAATGCTGTTCTGTATGTTGGTGACGTCCCCGGTCATTCTCGTGACAAGGGAGGAAATCTGAAAGTGATCCACGTTGGCAAAGGAAAACTCCTGAAGTTTGGCGTATTCGGCCTCTCTCAGGTTCGCTCCCAGGCCCTGTCCCGCAATGGCTGCAAACCTCGCACTTCCTATTCCCAGCAGAAGGGCCAGCAGGGCGCATAGAATCATAAAGCCACCCCTGCTGAAGATGTATGCCTTATCCCCGTTTGCAACTCCTATATCGACTATGTCCGCCATAATCAGGGGAATTAAAAGCTCAAAAAGCGACTCTGCCGTTATGCACAGAGCCGCTAATACGAAATACTTCTTATATTTTCCCGAGTACGAAAAGATTCTTCTTAACAAAGTGTGCGCCGCCTTTCCAATAGTTGTCTATGCAACTATTGTATGCGCAATCTTTGTTCCGGTCAAGAGTCCTTACTTCTTTTCGGGAACAATTTTTCTCACAATCAGGCAGATGATCACCGTTATCACCATGTCAGGCAGGGTATTTCCGAGAGGAATGTCCACGCCCATAAGGTATCTGTAGGCAGCAAAACCTATAACCCACACGATGAGAGCCGGCCAGTCGAAATCACTCTTTGTCCGGCGTCCGCCTAAAATGAACTGGTCCGTAATCTGAATGGCAATCATAGGTGCAAACACCGAACCTATGAGGTACAAAAAGTCCGTTATGTCGTCCATAGGAAAAATGACTGCGGCCACTGTTCCTATAACTGCGGCGGCTATTCCCATGTACTTTCCCTTCAGCCCGCCGAATACGGACTCCGCGGATACGCCTGCGGAAAATGCGTCAAGGAAGGTGGTCGTAACCGTAGAGAACACAATTATGAGAAGGCCTGCAGCGCCCAGACCTGCCTTTACCATTATTGATGCGATGTCGCTTTCCCCGGTCAGGATTGCGGCGCCCATTCCGATAACGTACATCCAGCAGCTTACGAGACCGTATGTGACTACGCTTACAGCCGTTGCTCTCACAGGCTTTTCCGCCTCTCTGGTGTAGTCGCTTATAACGGGAAGCCATGAAAGAGGCATGGCAACGGCAAGCTCTACCGCCGCGCCGAAGCTCATGGAATCGTCCGCCATAACTCCCGATTGAGATGAGTGTCCGAATATGACCACGCACAGAACCACGGTCAGAATAAACAGGAGGGCCATAGCTGCAAAGTTCAGCTTGTCAAGTCTGGTAACGCCGAAGGCTATCCACGCCATGACTAAAAGTCCTATTACGACGCACCAGACTTTGGCGCTTATTCCCAGCATTCCGTCTGCGGAAAGGCCTCCGTCGTATATCATTATTCCCGTCCAGCCCACCAGCTGAAGGACGTTGAGAATGGCAAAGAGCTTGCCCCCCTGAGTCCCGAAGCTGAGCTTTACGGTCTCCATGGCGCTCTTTTCCGTCCGCGCTCCGATAAGCCCCGCAAGGAACATCATTATGCAGCCGATTATGTGGCCTGTGACAATCGCAATGATTCCCTTCTGAAATCCCAGGGACGCAAAGTAGGTACCCGTGAGAATCTCCGCTATGGAAACTCCCGCGCCGAACCATATCATACCGTTTTCAAGAACGGTGGTTTTTCTGCTTTCCACTATCTGCACGCTCCTTCCGTAAACTTTCCCTTCACGTCAAAAGCGTGGTCCATAGGTCCTCTTCCCTCTCCCAGGTCTAGCATTGCCGCAAGGGCCCCGGATATGTATTCCTTGGCCCGTCTCACCGACTCCTCAAGGTCAAAACCCTTTGCCAGGTTCGCGGCTATGGCGCTTGAAAGGGTGCAGCCGGTTCCGTGGGTGTTGGGATTGTCTATCCTCCTGCCGTTAAACCATACCGCCTCTCCGTCCTTATACAGAAGGTCGTTGGCGTCGTTAAGGTCATGGCCGCCCTTTACCAGAACGGCGCAGCCGTATTTTTCTCCGATGAGCTCCGCAGCCTTTGTCATATCGTCCGGAGTGTGAATCTCCATGTCCGAAAGTACCTCGGCCTCAGCGATATTGGGAGTTATGACCTCCGCCAAAGGCAGCAGCCTCTCCTTAAGCGTCCCCACGGCCTCTTCGGAAATCAGCCTTGCCCCGCTGGTCGCAACCATTACGGGATCCACCACTACGTGGTCAGCCCCGTATTCCGTCAGCTTGTCCGCTATGGTTTCAATGAGAGCCGCAGACGAGACCATGCCTATCTTAACGGCGTCCGGTCTCAAATCCGTGAACACAGCGTCTATCTGTGCTGCGAGAAACTCCGGTGTGGAGTCCATTATACCTGTTACGCCGGTGGTGTTCTGGGCAGTGAGAGCTGTTACCGCGCTGGCGGCAAAAACTCCGTTTACAGTCATGGTCTTAATGTCTGCCTGGATACCGGCGCCTCCGCCGGAGTCGCTTCCGGCGATTGTTAATGCAATTCTTTTCTTCATGATTTGTCCTTTCATTTATGGGTTTAAGAGGTTTGCACTAATTTTGTAAGGCGGCGAAAAGTGGTGCCCCCGATTCGTCGCCGCAGCCTTTACCTTACGGCTGCCTCTGTATTTTTCCGCAGTCTCTGTGCCGCGGATTTTATATCTTCTTTAGCGTAAAGGGCGCTTATGACGGCGATTCCGCATATGCCGCTTTTCGAAAGCTCTGTTACGTTCTCCTCCGTTATTCCTCCGATGGCGATGACAGGTATCTTCACCGCATCGCAGATGGCTCTCAGAGTATCATATGAAACCTCCGCGGCATCGTCCTTTGAGCCGGTGGGAAATACGGCCCCTACACCCAGATAGTCGGCTCCGTGCTTTTCCGCCGTAACGGCCTGCTCCACGGTCTGCGCCGAAACGCCGAGGATTTTGTCCCCGCCGATAATCTTTCTTACGTCCAGAGCCTCCATATCGCTCTGACCTACGTGAACTCCGTCCGCATCGAGCTTTGCGGCAAGCTCCACGTTGTCGTTTATGACAAAAGGCACGCCCCTTTTCCTGCACAGCTCCTTCAGCTCTCTTCCTTCTCTTTCGAAGTTTTCCTCGTCCAGATCCTTTTCCCTGAGCTGCACAAAGGTGACTCCCCCGTCTATGGCTTCTTCCGTTCTCGTCACCAGGGTTTCCCCCTCCTTCAGCCATCTTCTGTCGGTTACGGCATAGAGAAGCAGGTCTTCCTTATTTAATCTCATACTTTGCGCCTTCTTCCAGCTCTTTAGCCGTCATGTTATACACGGCGTCGATGATTCTGTTTCTGTAGCTTGAATTTCCTTCGCCTTCCTGCATGCGGGAATATCCGATTTCGCCCGCAATACCCATTACGCATACGGCAGCGGCGGCCGCTTCCAGCATGTTGTCAGGGTTTGCGACTATGTATGCGGTCATGATTCCCGAAAGCTGACAGCCCGTTCCGGTGATCTTTCCCATCTCCGGTCTGCCGTTTCTTATCACGTAGCACTTCTCGCCGTCGGTCACAAGGTCGATAGCTCCCGTTACGGCGACTATGCTTTTCGTGTCCTTTGCGAACCTCTTCACAAAATCAACTGCGCCGTCCAGAGTCTCCTCCGTTACGGCGTCCGCCGCATCGGCGTCTACACCCTTTGTCGTTCCGGTTCCGGCAGCCAGAGTCTTTATCTCCGATATGTTTCCTCTGATAACCGAAGGTCCGATTTCGGTCACTATGCGGCCCGCGGTGTTCGTTCTGAGCGCACTGGCTCCCGCTCCCACCGGATCGAGAAGCACCGGATGGCCGAGCTCCTTCGCCTTCTTTCCCGCAACAAACATTCCCTCGATGCTTCTCTGATTCAAGGTTCCGATGTTGATGTTAAGTCCTCCGCAGATAGACGTGATATCCGCGACGTCCTCCGGCTCGTCGGACATAATCGGGCTTCCGCCGCAGGCCAAAATGGCGTTTGCCACGTCGTTTACGGTTACGTAGTTGGTGATGTTGTGCACCAGAGGAACCGACTTCCTCACATTTTCAAGACATTTTCCCAGCATGTTAAACCTCCTAAAGTCAAGTGAACGGGGCGAGTAACGGGCGGACTGCTTGCAGCAGGCGGGTTTCGCGTTGGTTTTACACGGGTTTCGGCAAAAACCTAATTTTTCACAGCTTTTGTCGAAGCGATTTTCGACATTTTCATTAGTTTCATTAAAAACGCCGAATAATTACCACCGTAAAACCGGTTTTGACCCGCTTTGTTTCGGCAAAACACCTGAATTTGCATGATTTTGTCGAAAAAAGCTTCGACAAAAAGAGCTATTTCGCATTTTTTGCCGAAATCTACTCAAAATAACACAATTTCTGAGACCCGATGGCCCGTTAAAACAGAAAACGGACACGCCGGTTCGGGCATGTCCGCAATTAAACAACTGTTTCTATTTCCCTACGTTGGCATTACCCAAATCAGGTCACGGGTCAAAGCGGTCACGCTTACTCTCAGCCGGATTACACCGGCTCCCCAGTTTTAAGTTCCGTTAACATTATACTCCTCGCAGGCGGAAATGCAAGGAAAGTTTTTTTAAAGCTCCGCCGCCAGCTGCTGCACGGTTTTTCCCAGCACCGGATGAACTTTGCCAGGCGCTATTTCAGCAAGGGGCCCGAGGACGAAGTCCCGGTTCTGCATGTCGGGGTGCGGCACAGTGAGATTGTCCCCGAAAATCACTTCGTCGTCGTAAAATATTATATCAACGTCAAGGGTCCGCGGCCCCCAGCGCCTTGTGCGTACCCGGCCTGCGGCGTTTTCGGCCTCATGGGCAAAATCCAGTAGCTCCTCCGGACTCATGAGAGTCTCCACCGTAAAGCAGGCATTTAAAAACTCGTCCTGATCCGTCACTCCGTAGGGCTCCGTTGCCATGTAGGACGAACATCTGAGATTTCTGCAGAGCGGGCTTTCTTTGAAGGATTTCACCGCTCCGTCGAGATAGGCTTTTTTGTCGCCCATGTTGGAGCCGACGGCCATGTACGCGCGGTGCCAGAACCTGCTGATTTCAACTGCCGCATAATCAACGGGAAGTCCTATGGGTGCCCACGGCTTTTTCAGTTCAACCGTAACACCGGCGAGAAGCTCATATTTTGTCAGCAGCATTTCCGCCAGGTTTTCTGCGGCGGCCTCTATGAGCCTGTACGTATGTTCCTGCATGAATTTTGTCGCCTGAAGGCACACGTCGCCGTAGTCGATGGAAGCCGCGAGCTCGTCGGACTTTCCGGCTCTGCGGGTATCTGTGTAAAGCTTAAGGCTCAGGACGAACTTCTGACCCAGCGCCGTCTCCTCGGGAAACACTCCGTGGTTCGCGAATACCTGAAGGTTTTCTATTTTTATCGTATCGTATCCTTTCATAAAGACCTCTCTTTTAAAATCGCCTCCGTCATCTTCACGGCGCGCAGGTTTTCCTTTACATCGTGGACTCTGACAAAGGCTGCGCCCTTCATAACTCCGATTACCGACGTTGCAACAGTTCCTTCAACTCTCTCTCCTGCCGGGAGATTCAAAGTGTTTCCTATAACCGATTTTCTCGACGCCGCAAGAAGCACCGGAAATCCCAGGCCGCAGAGCTCATCGAGCCTGTTTATGGCCGTAAGGTTCTGCTCGTAAGTCTTTCCGAAACCGATACCCGGATCCAGAATAATGTTTTCGTCGGCCACTCCGGCGCGCCGCGCGATTTCAATGCTCTCCGCAAGGGTCGCCTTCATGGCCTCCATTATGTCGCCCGTAACCGGCTCCGTTCTGTTATCCATGAGAACGCATGGAAGTCCCGCTTCAGCCGTAAGGCGGGCCAGCCCTTCGTCGTACCTGAATCCCCATATGTCGTTTATGAGATCGGCCCCAGCCTTTACGGCGGCACCCGCAACGGCGCTCTTGTACGTGTCCACGGAAACGGGAACGTCAAGCTCCGCCTTTATTCTCTCTATTACAGGAACCACCCTTGCGATTTCCTCCTCGTCGGAAATCCGTGTGTGGCCCGGCCTTGTGGACTCTCCCCCCACATCAATTATATCGGCTCCTTCGGCGACCATTTCACGGGCCCGTAAAACAGCCGCCTCCACGCTGTTAAAGCGTCCCCCGTCGGAGAAAGAATCCGGCGTAACGTTTAAAATTCCCATGATTCGGCAGCTACCGTCAAGGGCGAACCGCCTGTTTCCGATTTTGATGTAATTCATTCCAATCCCCCTATACCGTTAAACTCATATTCTTCTTTTCGTCGCTCCAGCCGCACTCCTTTTCCACGGGACAAAGGCAGCATATCCTGGATTTTTTATCGGCCCGGTAGAGAAGACCTGCGATGCTCTCCTCGTCCCGGACGGACTCGTCCCTGTGCTTTCCGATGGCGAACACTATAGCGTCGGTTTCAAGGTTTGTGAAGCCTGCTCTTTCCGCAATCTCACGGGCTATCTCCTGCCCCGCGATCTCGTGAGGCGTACCGTTCCTGTACTCCTCGCCCCGTCCTATATCGTGAAGCAGGGCCGCAGCGTACAGGATCTCAGGGTCCACGTCAGCCCTCCGTTCCATGCTTTCGATGTATGCAATCCTTGCGACGGCGACGAGATGAGGAATGCCGTGACCGCAAAACCTTCTCTTCACCTCAAACCTTCTGATTTCCGCTATCTTTTCCTTCCACAGCGGGTCTTTTATAATTCTGTTTACTCTCTCCATACAGTTCTATCTTCCCAGCATACGGTAAAAATCATTCTGAAGCTTCTCGTCCTCTTCAAAGACGCCCCGGGTGACCGAAGTTACAGTCTTTGCGCCCGGTTTTTTTATTCCTCTCATGCTCATGCACATGTGCTCGGCCTCGATGAGAACCATAACGCCCTTAGGCTTCAGCTCCTTCATGAAAGCGTCTGCAATCTGGCTCGTGAGCCTTTCCTGCAGCTGAAAGCGCCTTGCGTAGACCTCTACCGTTCTCGCAATCTTTGAAAGTCCCACCACTTCGCCGTCGGGGACGTATGCCACGGCGGCCTTTCCGAAGAAGGGAAGCATGTGATGTTCGCAGAATGAGTAGAAAGTTATGTCCTTTTCCACCACCATGTCGCTGCTCCCGGCGTGGAACCTCTTTGAAAGATGAACCGCCGGATCGTCCTCGTATCCTGCGGCAAGCTCGTGATACATTCTGGCTATCCTGTCCGGAGTCTCGATGAGCCCCTCTCTCGTTATGTCCTCGCCTACGCCCTCAAGAATGAGGCGCACGCCTTCTTTAATCTTATTGTCGTCCATAGCTTTCAACCTCTCTTTCGGCCTCCTTTAAAAATGACAGGGAGCCGAAGATAACAACCGCGTCATCATCCCCCGACGCTTCCATGACTCGGCGAACGGCCGAGCCTATCGAGTCTGCCGCCTTTGCACGGGGGTTTACCTTTCTCACCGCATCAGCAAGCTTTTCCGCAGGAAGCGCCCTCGGATTTCCCGGAGTCTCGACGCACACGATCTCCTCAGCAAAAGGCGCGGTCAGCTCTATTATCTTCCCGTAGTCCTTGTCGGCAAACACTCCGAAAACGTACCTGACTTTTTTTCCGGTAAGGTACTGCTTTACGGATTCCGCCAAAGCCTTCGCGCCTGCGGGATTGTGAGCGCCGTCCAAAATCACCGTGGGTCTACGGTTTATAACTGTAAACCTGTATGGCCATTTAGTGTTTACAAATCCCCCGTAAACCGCTTCATTGCTTATTTTATATCCCCGTCCTCTCAAAGCCTTCAATACTTCCAGAGCCGTGCAGGCGTTTTCCACCTGGTAGGTCCCGGCAAGGGATATTTCAAACTCTTCTCCCCCGTACCTGAACCTCTGACCGTCAAGGCCAGCGTAAATCCTCTCTATGGAGTCCGTATCCACGGCAGTCAGATGGCAGCCTTCCCGGAGACATTTTTCTCTTATGACATTCATGACCGGCTCGTCTTGGGGCGCCGTTACAACCTCTGCGCCGGGTTTGATTATACCGGCCTTCTTCTCCGCAATCTCTGTCAGGGTATTTCCCAGAACCGATGCGTGATCCATGCTCACAGGAGTGATGACACACACTTCGGCATTTTCTATAATGTTGGTGGCATCGTCACTTCCTCCCAGGCCCGTCTCAAGCACCACGATGTCGCAGTTTTTCTTTTTGAAATATAAAAAGGCAAGGACCGTTTCCACTTCAAAAACCGTAGGCGTCCCTGCTTTTTCTCTTCTCTGAGCATCGGCCGCCCGGGCAATCTGAGTCACAAGCTCTGCCAGGTCGGCTTTATCTATGGGGATTCCGTCTACCTGTATTTTCTCCTCGTAGGAGGAAACCACGGGTGAAATATATCTTCCCACCCTGTAACCGGCTTCCGTAAGCACCGACGAAACGTATGCCAGTACGGAGCCCTTGCCGTTGGTTCCGGCAATGTGGACGAATTTCAGCTGATTCTGGGGATTTCCCAGTCTTTCAGCCAGTTCCCTCATATTACTGAGACCAAGTACACTTCCGTATCCGGCGATTTCGTCCAGATATACTCTTGCTTCTTCGTAATTCATTTTGCTCCCGTATTCTGTTTTTATGAGGGACAAAGGGCGCAGACCTGCACTCTTTGTCCCATAAATTCATTAAGAAATATAGTTGTCGAAATATCCCTGAACCAGCACCACCGGCGTTCCCTTGTCTCCGGAGCCGCTTGTAAGGTCGCAGAGGGAACCGATAAGGTCAGTAAGTCTTCTCGGAGTTGTTCCCTGAGAAGCCATGTCTCCCGTAAGGTCGGACTTCTTTGACTTTATCTTCTCGGAAATGGCGTCTCTTAAAGCCTCGCCGGAAAGGTCCTTAAAGTCGTTGTCCGCAAGATACTTAAGCTTCAGCTCGTTAGGCGTACCGTTAAGGCCTTCCGTTGCGGCAACTCCCACTACAGGGTCTGCAAGCTCCCAAATCTTGCCCACAGGGTCCTTGAACGCTCCGTCGCCGTAAATCATTACCTCGACGTGCTTTCCCGTCTCCTTCAGTATCTTCTCCTGAATTTCGTGAACCACAGGGTCTCCGTTTTCAGGGAAGAGCTTGATGGTGTCCTCCGTCGCCTTGTTGGATCCTAAGAGTCCGTATCTGCTGTTGTATCCGCTTCCGTCTACGGATTCGTTCATTATGTCGTCAAGACCGCATACCGCCTTTGCGCCTGCTGCTTTGAGTATTCTCTTAGTGCGCGCTCTGGTGTGTATGTCGCAGGTCAGAACGCTGTCTGCGTATTTCAGAATCTCTCTCGGATTGTTGGCGAAGATTATCTCGCACTCCGCGCCTGCCTCCTCTACGAGGGACTTGTAGTACGCCACGTAGTCGATGCCAGTGAACGGGTGAAGGTTCTCTCCGAAGAGCTCTCTGTACTTTTCCAGAGTGAGAACGTCGGAATAAGGGTTTATCTCCTTTTCATCGAGCTGGTCTAAAGAAACAAGCGCATTTCCCACCTCGTCGGAAGGATAGCTGAGCATGAGAACCACCTTCTCCGCTCCTCCTGCGATTCCCTTAAGGCAGATTGCGAATCTGTTTCTGGAAAGTATAGGGAATATGACGCCTATGGTCTTTCCGCCCAGCTTTTTCTTTACGTCCTTTGATATAGCTGAAACGGGGGCGTAGTTTCCCTGAGCCCTTGCGACTACCGATTCGGTCACGCATATAACGTCTCTGTCTCTTATTTCAAAGCCGTCGCACTCTGCGGCCTCAAGGACGCTCTTTACGACTATATCTGCAACGTTGTCCCCTTCTCTGAAAATGGGACATCTTATACCTCTGGATATTGTACCGGTTCTTCTCTCCATTATTTTCTCCTACTCTCTTTTTAAATGAATCGCGCTAACCTCTCAAGAAACCCTCTATTATCTTCTTCTCAGCCTCTTCCTCAGTAAGTCCCAGAGTTCTCAGTTTCATTATCTGCTCGCCTGCCACCTTTCCGATAGCCGCCTCGTGAATCAGAGATGCGTCAAGGTGTCCCGCGTAAAGCTCGGGAGCCGCATTGACTCTGCCTTTTCCCACCAGTATGGCGTCGCACTCGGAGTGTCCGGTGCAGCGGTTGTTTCCCGCAATGCGGGAGTGATAGGTCTGATAGGAATTATCCCTTGCAACGGATCTTGAGATAAGGTCTACGGCGCTGTCTTCACCGTTCATCTCAACGTCAAAATCAGTCTCGGCGTATTCCTCTCCGTCCGTCATTATACTTTCGTGGATTACGAGCCTTGCCCTGTCCGCCAGCTTTCCGCTGGTCTTTCTGATGCTGCTGTCAACTCCGCTTATCTGAACGGTGTTCATCTCCAGGCAGGCATCTTCGGCAAGCTCCACGTGGGTAACAGGGTCGATGCGCTTTTTGCCGGCGCCGTCTCCCGTTCCTATGTGCTTTTCCTCGTAGAGCACGTGTGCGCCCTTTTCGAGGAAAAATCTGTGTATGCCGTTGTGAAGGGCTTCCCCTTCTCCGTCGCTGTGAACGCCGCAGCCGGCGACAATTCTCACGTCCGCGCCCTCGCCCACGTGAAAGTCGTTGTATACCACGTCCTTCACGTTGCTCTTAGTTACGCATGCTGGAATGTAGACCTTTTCGCTCTTTGTTCCCGGCGCGATGTAGATATCTATTCCCGTGCCGTTTTCCTTCGGCTCGATTTTTATGTTCTCCGTGGAGTGTCTTCCGGCGCAGCCGCCGTCTTCTCTGATGTTATACGCCGCTCCGTCAAAATCTCCGCTGACCCAGTCCGTAACGGCTCTCAGAAGCTCCTCGGTGACCTTGTTCATCTCAGCCATCACATCGCCTCCTTTTCAAACTTCCCTATAGGGCATCCGCCCGACTTCTCGTCGTGCATAAGCTCCGGAAGTATCTCTTTCGCAGGGCCTGAAATTCTCACTCTGCCGTCTGCGATAACGACGATCTCGTCGGCTATTTCAAGAAGTCTCTCCTGATGGGAAATCACGAGAAGGGCTTTATCCTTTTCCTTCTTCAGTTCCTCAAAGGCTTCAATTAGTCCCGCAAAGCTCCAAAGGTCTATTCCGGCTTCAGGCTCGTCAAAGATGAGCAGTCTGCTGTCCTTCCTGCAGAGAACCGTTGCGATCTCGATTCTCTTTATCTCGCCGCCCGACAGGCTGGCGTTGACTTCCCTGTCTATGTAATCCTTTGTGCATAGTCCCACCTTATTCATTACGGTGCAGACCTCTTCATCGGGAATGGTTCCGCCTGCCGCAAGATCGAGAAGGTCCTTGACCGTAAGTCCCTTAAATCTCACCGGCTGCTGGAACGCATAGCTTACGCCCAGGTTGGCTCTTTCTGTTATATCAAGACCTGTTATGTCTTTTCCCTCCAGCAGGATCTGTCCGCCGGTTGCCTGTCTCAGCCCGGAAATGACCTTGGCAAGGGAAGTCTTTCCTCCTCCGTTAGGTCCCGTAACGACGGTCAGCTTTCCGGTCTCGACCGTAAGGTCGATGCCCTTTAACACCTCGTCGCCGTCGTCAGGCTTCCACTTTACGTTTTTAAGTGTAAGCATCAGCTTTCCTCCTCTATGTCGACGCCGCATTCATACCTGTGCGGCCTGTTTACTCCAACAAGTTATTATACCCTAAAACACGTGTCTCTAACAAGTACTAAATTCGGCCAAAGGGTGGACTGCCATATCCCCAGCAACGCAAAGGCCGTGCCGCCTTTACAAAGATTTAACTTTTATTTAATGAAAACGCGATAGTCCGCGCCTGCCTGAAGCTTCATAATATAGTCAGAAGTTGCAGGGAGGTAACGCATATGATGAGCATTCTTGATTATTTTGACTATCTGAACAATATAGTAGTCTGGTCTGTGGTTGCGGTCTTTGCTGCGGCAGGCCTTATCTGCGACTGGGTTAAGACCAGAAAAACACGGCAAACAAATAAGGAAGGCTGATCATAACCTTCCCTTTCATTTTTTCTTTTCAGCCTCCACCTTTTTCGGTGCTTTCGCAGCATTCTCCCTTGCTGCGGAGGCGCTTTTTATTTTTGTCAGGGTTCCCGGAGCGCCCACCCTTTGTCTGAGCTACCCGCTGCGGAGCTAAATCTGCCTGAAGATCGTACTCTTATGCCTTTCAAGGACGGCCGCAAGCATGAGGCCTAAAACCCCGACGGATACGACTTCGCCGATTCCCACGGTGCACATCATAAACGGAATTGAGAAAGGCTCGCCGTAGGCGTACTTCAGCACAAAAGGCACGATGGCCGCGTTGGAGATTATCGGCGGCAGCACCGCTATTATGCGGTTTTTCTCCCTGAGCCTGTACGTGAGCACAGCTCCGATAAGCGTCGCTATGGTTCCGCAGATAACGTCCGGCAGTATGGCGCCGCCCAGGATATTTGCGATAAAGCATCCCAGAACCACTCCCGGCACCGCAGCCGGCGTAAAGATTGGCAGCACGCACAGCATTTCCGAAATTCTCACCTGAACCGGACCGAAGCCGAGGGGCCTTAAAATCACCGTCACTACAACGTAGATGGCCGCAATCAGCGCAGCCTGAGTCATGTAGACTACTTTCCTGTTTTTCATTTTTCATTTCTCCTATAGTTTTGTTTTACGTGAGGAAGGTCTCGAACTCACGATTTTCCGCCGTCAAAATGCCGGCCTGACTATTTTAGCAGAAGACGGCCGCGGGCGCAAGGGAATCGTCCGCCGTTTTCCCTGTTCAGTTCCCCTGTTGCCAACAGCGCGGCTTTAAGTTAAAATGTATATTGCAGCGCAAAGGCTGCAGTTTTATTGCATTTACGGAGTTGACAGTATGAAATTACGCGATGGAAAGGACAGAAGAATACTGCTGGCGGAATTCGGCATGATCTGCGTTGCACTCTTTTGGGGCATGGGTTTTGTCGCGGGTAAATTCGTGCTTGAAGACATGGGGCCTTTCGACCTTATGGGGTACAGGTACGGTCTCGCCTTCCTGACCATGCTGATTTTGTCCGTAAGGCATTATAAATTCATGACTAAGAAAACTCTGTATTCCGGTGCTCTTATCGGAGTTCTCATGTTCATCGGAAACATGGTTCAAACCTACGGGCTGCAGTTCACCACGCCGGGAAAGCAGACGTTTATCATATGCACCTATACGGTTATAATCCCGCTGCTGTCGTGGATTGTCTTTCGGGAGAAAATCCCTGCAAATATGATAGCGGCGGCTGCAATCGCCTTTGTCGGAATAGCCCTGCTCACTCTTCAGGACGACCTTTCGGTCAATTTCGGAGACGCCCTGACTTTCGTTTTTGCGCTGGTGTTTTCCATTCAGGTGATTATCATAGGAAGGCTTGCGGGAGAGCTGGATCCTTTCATGTTCGCCCTTTCCCAGATGGGAACCTGCGCGGTATTCTCCGTAGCGGCGAGCTTTCTCTTCGGGGAAGGTCTAAGCATCGGAGCGCTGACCTCTCTCAGCTTCTCTGCATCCTTAGGAATGATTGAGCTGGTGTTCTTCAATACGGTGTTCGCATTTGTGGTTCAGACCGTATGCCAGAGAATCGTTCCGGCGCATCACATCGCCATTCTCATGTCAACGGAAACCGTCTTCGGCACATTCTTTGCCGTGACCCTTGCCGGAGAAGTGTTTACAGGCCGCATGACCATAGGCTGTGTGCTCATGTTTACATCGCTGATTGTGAGCAATATCACCCTTGACGGGAAAGCCCGGTCATGATAGAATAACCTGGTCAGATAAAATACGGGGATATAGCTCAGCTGGGAGAGCGCTTGAATGGCATTCAAGAGGTCATGGGTTCGAGCCCCACTATCTCCACCACACATCGCAGATCCGAGCTTGGAAACGAGTTCGGATTTTTCTTTTTTATTCTGTTTAACCGGTGATACGATATGGTCAAAAACAGCAGCATAGGAAAAGTCTTTCTCGTACTTTCGGCCCTCATATGGGGGTGCGGACTTGTGGCGCAGAAAAACGGCATGGACCATCTGGGGCCGTTTGCCTTCACGGCAATAAGATGCTCTCTTGGAGGCGTCTCTCTCCTTCCACTGGTATGGTTCATGGAGAGGAAAAAGAGCACATCCGTCAAAAGCAGCGATCCGAAACCGAGCCGCGCGGTCACATTTAAAGCATCTGTAATCTGCGGCCTTGCTCTTGCTTCAATAATACTGTTTCAGCAGACGGGCATATCCTACACCACTGTAGGAAAAGCCGGATTCATAACGGGTCTTTACATAATAATAACCCCTATACTTGAAAGAGTCCTCGGAAAGCAAATCTCGAAAAACGTCTGGATAAGCGCCGCAATCGGACTCATCGGACTGGCAATGCTTACCCTGAGCGGAGGAATAGAAGGGCTGACCATAGGAGATGTACTCATGCTGGGCGGCGCATTTTCTGCAGCCGTTCACATCATCGTAATAGACAAATGGGTCAGATACGTGGATTCCGTCAAGCTTTCCTGTTATCAGTTTCTGGTTGCCGGAGTCCTTTACATACCTCTTGCGGTAATTTTTGAAACGACTACGTGGGAAGCGGTTGTAAGCTGCGCAGTACCTATTCTCTATACCGGCCTGCTGTCATGCGGCATGGGCTACACTCTTCAGACCCTTGGCCAGCGCAGCACGCCTCCGAGTCAGGCGTCTCTGATCCTGTCTTTGGAAACTGTGTTCACTCTCCTTGCGGGAATGCTGTTCCTTAACGAGATGATGACGGGAATGGAGTACGCGGGATGTGCCGTGATGTTCGCCGCGATACTTTTGAGTCAGAAAAAAGACAGAAAACTGTAGATTATAAAAGGGCTGCCGCCGATGTTCCGCCATCTGCGCACAGCCCCGTTTTTTTATTTACGGCGTTTTGAGGTCCTCTTCCGGGCACGCTCAACTTCCTGTTCGTGAAGTATCTGTCTTTCTCGTTCCTCCTGCTCTTCCACAGTCATATGATCTATGAATATATCCGGATTATTTTCAGCTGCCATTTCTATCACAGGTTCTATATCCTCCGGCTTCATTATGAAAGTCCTTATGGACACTCCCTTTCCGAAGTGAAGCATGACATAGGGAGCAGCCTTCTTCATGTCCGTCTGCATTTCCGTTATCTCGCCCCATGACCAGTAACTGCTTATATTCATGCCAAACAGATGGTATCGGATGTCTGCACCCTTTTCGTCAACAATATGTTCTTTAGTAAAAAAGCATGCGAGAAAAACGACGATACCTATAAGGATATATATCCACTGCTCCGTCACTATGCTCCGGTATATAACCAGACCTGCAACTATCAGAGCCACTATCTTTATCCAGAGCTTGTGCTCACGAACTATACCTCTGTATTCCATAAATTATTCAGCCTTTCCTCTGATTGATGCCAGAGCGTTCATAGCTGTTTCATGCGCATCATCCGGAGCTTCAGGTACGGGACCCTGCTTCAGCTTTCCGGTGAAGAGGGTGGTACGTGTGCCATCCGCATAGATGATATTTCTTCCTAATGCCGCCGTAATAAGAGCGTAAATCGGATTTATAATATTCATGAAACAGAACGGTACATATGAGAGAGTCGGTACGCCAAGCGTGGCTGCATGATATGCTCCGCATGACGACCAAGGTACCAGCGGCGACCAGAGAGTTCCGCTGTCTTCCATAGTTCTGGACAGCAGATTTCTTGCAAGTCCCAGCTCGTCATAACGGTCTTTGTACATGGTTGACGGTATGATCAGACCCAAGTACTGGTCGCACATGGTCGTTATGCAGAATATCGAAGTAAGCATTGTAACGATGATGAGGTGAAACGGTTTCGTAACTCTGTGAACGAGCCCTCCTATCAGCGCTTCCACCGCTCCTATCTTGTGAAGAATTCCGCCGAATCCAACCGCTACGATAACCAGATTGTTAGTCCAGAGCATGCTGTCCATTCCGCCGCGGTTAACGAGCTCATCGCAAAGCGCATTTCCCGTTTCGGCCGTATATCCGTAGTGGAGCATGGTGATACAGTCAGACAGGCTTGCCCCCTGGAATATTACCGCAAACACACATCCCACACCGGATACCAGCAGTACCGCTGCGAGAGCCGGCATTTTTGCCAGAGCCACAACTACAATAAGCACAATCGGCAGAAGCAGAACCGGACTCATGTAGTTATAGTGATCCACTATGGCCTGCTGAAGCTCCGAAGCCAGCTGAGGATCGTAATTTCCGGAAAAACTTATTGAGAAAAACGTATAAAGTATGATTGCCATTATCAGACTCGGGAACGTGGTAGTGGTCATCGCTCTCACGTGATCGAAAAGTCCGGTCTGAGAAGCGCCCGCTGCCAGATTGGTGGAATCGGAAAGCGGCGAGAATTTGTCTCCGCAGCACGCTCCTGAAAGCACCATTCCTGCCACCAGGCCTGGATTGAATCCCATAGTCGTACCTATGGCCATAAAAGCTATACCCAGCGTTGCCGATACAGTCCATGCCGAACCAAGGGTAATACCCACTATTGCACAGAGGATACAGGCCAACGGCAGAAACATTGCCGGAGAAATAAGCTCCAGTCCATAATATACTACAGACGGAATCGTGCCTGCCCACTCGAATGAACCTATGAGACAGCCGACACACAAAATGATGATAATTGCTTCAAGGGACTGACTTACCGCATCCAGCGCACCTGTCAGCATTTCCTTATAGGTCCAGCCGCATCGTTTTCCTACAAGCATTGCAATTACACACGTAAAAAGTACAGGAATGTGAGGATCCTGTCCCCAGTCCAGAACATAGTTTGAAATCATTATCGCCAGAAGCACGACGATAGGAATCAGAGCTTCTATTCTGGTCGGTAGTCTGCGGGTTACATTTCCATTTCCTTTCATGAATTCTCCTTTCTTTTCTGTTACCCTTCAGAAAAAGACGTCTCAAAGATTTTGTCCGCCATCGCTATCTCAGGCAAAACTTTGAACCGTCAAAACTTATGGAGAAATTTTACCGTAGACGTAAAACCTTTGCAATACTTTTTTAAGATTGTTCCAATTTATACATTTTACATTGTCACTGTCTGTATTTCTTATCGAGTATCCGCGCCACGTGGACGCCGCTGGCCGAAGCCTGGGACAGGGAATGGGTCACTCCCGAACCGTCGCCTATGGCGTAAAGTCCGGCTACCTCCGTCTCCAGATCCCCGTTCACTTCTACCTTGGAGTTGTAGAACTTGACCTCGACGCCGTAAAGGAGGGTATCCTCGTTTGCCGTTCCCGGCGCAATCTTGTCGAGGGCGTAAATCATCTCGATTATGGAATCCAGCTGGCGCTTCGGAATCACCAGAGATAGGTCTCCCGCAGTGGCGTTTAAAGTCGGTCTGGTGAAGCACTTTTCCATTCTCCGCTCGCTGCTCCTTCTGCCCTTTACCAGATCCCCGAACCGCTGAAGGAGAACTCCCCCTCCCAGCATATTGGAAAGCTTTGCGATGGATTCGCCGTATTCATTGCTGTCCTTAAAAGGCTCGGTGAACTTGTTTGAAACCAGAAGAGCAAAGTTGGTGTTTTCCGTGTGAAGGCTCTCGTCCGCGTAGCTGTGGCCGTTTACGGTAACGATGCCGTTGGTGTTCTCTGAAACAACCTCGCCGTAAGGGTTCATGCAGAAGGTTCTCACCATGTCGTTGTACTGCTGGGTTTTATACACTATCTTGGACTCGTAGACGTCGTCGGTTATGTGCTTGAACACCTCGGCAGGAAGCTCGACGCGCACTCCAATGTCGACCCTGTTCTTCTTCTGGGAAATACCGAATTTATCACAGACTCCGGAAATCCACCTGGAACCGGAGCGGCCCGTGGCAAGAATCAGATCCTTACACCCGAACTCTTCTCCGTCTGCCGTCCTTACCGTAAACCCGTCCGCGGACTTTTCCACGTCTTCGATGGTGGTGAAGAACTTCATATCTGTGCTGTCTTTGATGAAGTCGTATATCTTACCGAGAATGCGGACGTTTCTGTCCGTCCCTAGGTGCCTTACCTTTGCGCTCAAAAGGTGCAGGTCGTGCTGAAGGCACTTTGTCTTAAGGTCGGAGTTTCCCGTGGAGTAGAGCCTCGCTTCGCTTCCTCCCATGGAGCAGAGAACGTCGTCCACGTATTCCATAAGCTCCATGGCATGTTTTTCTCCCACGTATTTATGAAGGTCGCCGCCGAACTCAGTGGTAATGTTATACTTTCCGTCGGACAGGGTGCCTGCGCCGCCGTAGCCGTTCATAATGTGGCAAGGAGCGCACTTGACGCATTTATCCGTTTTGCCCGCTTTGATGGGGCATATTCTCTTCTCCAGGGGAGCGCCCTTGTCAATCATGAGAACCGATGCGCCTGTGCCCATCTTTGTAAGCTCGTAGGCCGCGAACACGCCTCCGGCCCCTGCTCCCGCTATTATTATGTCGTAGTTTTTCATAGTTCCTCCCATAGAAAAAGCCCCACCTCAAAAGACGGGGCCCTGTCAACAAAAGACTTTTCTATTCTTCTTCCTCTTCAGCCATGATGGTGTCGAATTCGCCTACTACACGGTTAAAGAGCTCATCGTCTTCGATGTCAACCAGCTCGAACTCGTCGTCGCCTACTTCCTTATATCCGTAGATGTAAACGTCGTCGGAATCGTCTAACGGAATGAGCGCGATGTAATCGCTGCCCTCGCAGTCAAAGATTCCCATGATTTCGCATTCCAGCTCAACGCCGTCCTCGAATTCCAAAGTTATGATATCAGCTTCGTCCTGAACATTGTTCCTGTTATCTGCCATTGTTATTCCTCCAGGTTATTTTCTCGTTACACAAAGCGCGCCGCACTTCTGCACGCTACTTAAAATATAACATTTATGCGGGCTGTTGGCAACCGTAAAAATCCACACGGAAAAGTTTTTGCCTATTTTCCGAAAAACTTCACTATGTTCTCCGCCACGGCCTCCGTAATTCCCGGAACCTCCGCAAGCTCAGCCGTCGTCGCCTTCTTTATTGCCTCCACCGTTTTAAAATGATTCAGGAGGGCGTTTCTTCTGGTCGGCCCCACGCCCTGTATGCTGTCTAAAACCGAGTGGATGGAGTTTTTATTCCTCAGGTTTCTGTGATACTCGATGGCGAAGCGGTGAACCTCCTCCTGAATGGTTCCGCAGTATTTGAAGAGAACGGGATGCTGCCTGAGGTCGATTTCCCGTCCGTCTGCAAAGACTATGGCGCGGGTTCTGTGGCTGTCGTCCTTAGCCATGCCCGCAACGGGGATGTCCAGCTTCATGGCGGCAAGCACCTTTTCCGCCGCCGTCACCTGTCCCTGTCCGCCGTCCATGAAAATGGCGTCGGGCAGAACCGCAAAGGCCGGATCTCCTTCCTTTGCCCTTTTGAAGCGGCGATACAGCATCTCCTGAAGGCTGCCGTAATCGTCAGGTCCCTCCACGGTTTTAATCTTGAATCTGCGATAATCCTTTCTGACTTTGCGTGTTCCCTCGAATACGACCATCGCCCCTACGGAGTCCACCCCGTTGGTGTTGGATATATCGTAGGACTCTATACGGTAAGGCCCTTCTCCGCATGAAAATCCGCCTTCTCGCAGGGTCCAGGCCACTTCTTCGCTTAAGGCCCTCTCCTTTTCGTAGTTTGCCTGAGCCTTGTCTGCGAGGGTCTTTACCATCTCCGTCACGTCGCTCTGGGCAAGCCTTAAGAGATTTCGCTTATCGCCTTTCTGCGGCACGAATATTCTCACCTTCCTGCCGTCACGGCTCAAGAACTCCTCTAACAGCTCGTTTTCCGGAAGCTCCGTTTCCACCAGAATCTCCGGAGGCACCTGGGCCCACTGGCTGTAGTACTGCTTTATGAACTCGGCCGTAATCTCGCCCCTGTCATCGCCGTCGGAGGCCTGAACCTGAAAGGTCTCACGGCCGGAAAGCTTTCCGTCCCTTACGGTGAAGAGAACGACGAAGGAATTCTTATCATCCTTGACAGTAAGCACCACGTCAAGATCCCTTCCGCTTATCATGGTGACTCTCTGCTTTTCGCTTATGGATTCGGCCGCCGTTATGTAATCCCTGTAGACGGCCGCCTCCTCGAATCGCATATCGGAAGAAGCTTCCTGCATCAGTTCCGTCAGGTGCCTTATCAGAGGCTTTTCCCGGCCGCTTAAGAATTCGATTACCTTGTCTATATCCGCAAGATATTCCTCCCTGTCCGCCTTCCCGATACACACGCCGGCGCACTTTTTGATGTGATAGTTAAGGCACGGCCTGTGACCTTTTGGAAATTCCGTCATGGAACACCTCTTCAGTGAATAGATGTTGTTCATCAGATCCACAATGAGATTTACAGCTCCCGCATCGCTGTAGGGCCCGAAATATCTGTCCCCGTCCTTCTTTATTATGCGCGTCTTGACAACCCGCGGATATTCTTCCGACGTTGTGACCTTTATGTAGGGGTAGGTCTTATCGTCCCGGAGAAGGACGTTGTACTTGGGCTGATACTTCTTTATCAGGTTGTTCTCAAGGATCAGGGCCTCCATCTCCGTGGCGCAGGTTATGTACTCAAACTCCGCAATGTGGGAAACCATGGCGCGAACCTTGGGGTTGGAGTTTGCCGATGCCTGAAAGTACTGGCGCACCCGGTTTCTCAGAGAGACGGCCTTGCCCACGTATATAACCTGTCCCAGTTCGTCCTTATGCATATAAACTCCCGGGGTGTCCGGGAGTTTTTTAAGATTTTCCTTTATATCAAACATTTAATAACGCCAGCCTCTCTCTTTCTTCTCCTGCTCGCGGCGCAGCTCCTCCATGGCCATTTCCATCACCATCTGCCTGTGAAGCCGCTTTTTCGCCCTGCGGACTCTCACGTTGTGAACCTTTATCCATATGAACAGAATCAGTAAAGCCCCGATGATGGTTCCTCCGATTACCGTAGTCGTATTGGAAATTCCCAGATACGACGGAAGCCATCCCGTCTTCACGTCCTCCCCTGCAATAAGGTCAACCTCGTTTACCAGCTCGTCGGCAACGTAAACCCTGTACGTTCCCACCACGTCGCCCTTCTCAACGGGAGCCTCCACATCGTCTTTCATCACGGCCTCCGTGGTTATGAGGGATTCCGACGCTCCTGCCGGAAGATATGCCACGCCGTCAAGGGCTGCAAAAGCTTCAATTTTCGTCTTTGCCCCGTGATGTACCCGGACGTTTCCCGCAGCTTCTCCGTTTTTCACCACTGTAATACCCTGAATGGTGCGCTCGGCGTATTTTGTCAGAGCCAGAACGTCATCCGTTCTCTCGTCCATGGTGTCGCCCATGAGGATAATTATAAGTCTGAGGCCGTCTTTATCGTATAAAGCCGAGATGGAGCAGTTGGCTTCGTCCCAGAATCCCGTCTTTGCAGCAACGATACCGCTCGACGCCTTTGATATGAGTTCCGTATGCTCCTCCAGCTTTCTCTCTTCGCTTTTATTTGTGGCTTTAACCGTGTATTTCTTCGTGCCGGCGATGGTTCTTACCGTCTCATCCGAAAAAGCAAGCTTGGCGATTTTCAGGAAATCGTCGGCCGTGGTATAGTGTTTCTTAATGTCGTTGGAAAGACCGCTGGGATTGGAAAAGTGAGTATCCTCGCAGCCTATATTGGCAGCCGTCTTATTCATAAGCTTAACAAAGTCCGAAGCAGAGCCGCTTACAGCCTCAGCCAGCGCATAAGCCGCATCGTTTCCCGATATCACAAGGGTACCGTACAGCAGATCCTTTACAGAAATCTGTTCTCCCTCTTTCAGTTCCATACTGCTTCCGCCCTGGCCGGCAGCTGCGGCGCTCACCGTTACCATCTGATCCATAGGCAGATTCTGAACAGCAAGAAGAGCCGTAAGCAGCTTTGTGATGCTGTACGGCTTCATCCTGGAATCTTCATTTTTAGAGTAGATAATCTCTCCCGTATTCTCGCAGTACACAACAGCGCTGCCGGCGATAATCTCAGGTCTGGCGGCAGAATCATCTTTATCCGTCTTTTCTTCTTCCGCCTCTGTATCACTGCCGGAACCGGTTTCTTCCCCGCTGCCTGTTGCCGAAGCCTCACTGCTTTCCGGCTCCGCATACACGTAAATAACCGCCGTGGCAAGGCTGGCAAACACCATACCCGCTATAATCAGTACCACCAGAATTTTCTTGAGTAAATCTCTTTTTCCGCCCATATATCCTCAAACACTTCCGATACGTCCGTCGGATTATTTTCCGAAGAAGTAATCCGCCAGTTCGCATCCGTTTTCGAAATATCTTCCTTTCTCACCGGACGATTCGCAGAATCTCCTGGATTTATCCTCCGGTTTTTCATCAGAACTATTGTAAACCATATACGAAACAGGGGTTGACGAATGTGTCCTGATAGCAAGCGGCGTCCTGTGATCAGGCACCACAAGCACCTTGAAGTCTTCTCCGTCCTCCCGAAGCGCTTCCACTATCGGTTTTACTATTTTCTGGTCTATGTCGTGAAGGCACGTAAGCTTTCCGTCCATATCTCCCTGGTGAGAGCACTCGTCCGGCCCCTCCAGATGAACATAAACAAAGTCCTTTCCGCTTCTGAATTCACGGATTGCAGCATCGGCTTTCCCCTTGAAATTGGTATGCATAGTTCCGGTAGCGCCTTCAACGTCCACCGAACCGAGTCCCGCACAGAGAGCGATGCCTTTTATCAGATCTACTGCGCTGATTGCGGTTCCCTTAAGTCCGTACTTATCGTAAAACGGTGAAAGCTGCGGTTTCTTTCCCTGTCCCCATATCCACAGCGAGTTGGCCGGATTAAGGCCTTTATCCACGCGCGCTTTGTTCACAGGATGATCCCTGAGTATTTCATAGCTTTTCTTCATCATATCGAGGAGTTCGCCGGAACCCTCTCCGGAAGGCAGGTAATCCCCGCATCGCTTCCCCAGAATGTCGTGAGGCGGTGTGGTTGTCATGGCCGTAGTGCCGCCATGGACTATGAGACAGTGTCTGTAGCTGGTTCCCGTGTAAAATTTTCTTCGTTCATCGGCAAAAGCTTCGTTGACAGCCTTAATGAGTTCATCCGCCTCTTCGGTGGTAATCTCCCCTGAGCTGTGATCCCTGACAATCAGATCCTCGTACGCTCCGCCTCCCTCCAGCGTTATAATGTTGGCTCTGAAGGCAACGTCATCGTCGGCCATTTCGATTCCTATGCTTGCAGCCTCCAACGGAGATCTTCCCGTGAGATAAACCGCAGGGTCGTAACCCATAACCGAAAGATTGGCCGCGTCGCTTCCCGGTGCAATGCCTGGAGGAACGTTGCAGACCATTCCCACTTCACCTCTGGCCGCAAGGCTGTCGGTAAACGGCATATCCGCGGCATCCAGCGCGCTCTTTCCCGCAAGCGCTTCTATTTTATCGTCCCCGGCTCCGTCGGGAACTACCACTAAATACTTCATTACTGATTCGCCTTTCTGAATTCCTCCATGAATTCTATGAGTTTATCCACACCTTCCTCCGGCATGGCGTTGTAAATGCTCGCCCTCATTCCGCCTATGGATCTGTGGCCGTTAAGGTTCACAAGGCCCTGCTCCTTTGCGGCGGCAACAAACTTCTTATCCATGTCCGCATCTCCCGTCACGAACACGACGTTCATGAGGGAACGGTCTTTTTCCCTTACAGGAGATTTATAGAAACCGCTTCCATCGATATATGCGTAGAGCTTTCCGGCCTTGCGGACATCAACTTCGTGCATTGCCGGAACGCCTCCCATCTTCTTAAGATACTTAAACACTTCGCCTGCAATATGGATTGCAAAGCACGGCGGCGTATTATACATGGAATCGTTATCTGCATGAGTCTTATAGTCCAGATAAACAGGAGTTTCAGGCTTTGCAAATCCGATGAGGTCTTCTCTGATTATAACTATGGTAACACCTGCCGGTGCGATATTCTTCTGAGCCCCCGCAAAGATAAGACCGAACTTTGAAACGTCAATCTCCTCACTGAGTATACAGCTTGACATATCGGCGACCAGCGGAATGTCTCCCGTGTCAGGTATGTAAGGGAAATGGGTGCCGTAAATGGTATTGTTATAGCACACGTACACATAATCGGCATCGGCCCTGAAGTCCTCCCTCTTAACCTCAGGGATATATGTAAAGGTTTCGTCCTCGGAGCTTGCCACTATCCTGATGTCGCCGAACTTCTGCGCTTCCTTGGCTGCTTTCTTCGCCCATGATCCGGTAACGATGTAATCCGCCTTTCCGGACTTTCTAAGAAGGTTCAAAGGTACCATGGAAAACTGGAGAGTTCCTCCACCCTGCAAAAACAGCACCTTGTAGTTATCAGGTATGCTCATCAGCTCTCTGAGATCAGCTTCTGCATCTTCGATAATTTTCTTGAACTCGGAAGATCGGTGACTCATTTCCATAACTGACTGCCCGCAGCCATGATAACTGGCCAGATTATCAGCCGCTTCTTTAATAACTTCCAGCGGCAGTATGGACGGTCCTGCTGAAAAATTGTACACTCTGTTTTCGTATTTCATATTCTTCCTCCGTTCCTGCAGCGTTTTCAAAGTCCCTTCGAATACGTCTCTGCAATAAAATATCTTTTAGATTATACCACTTTACTTGTTGAAAGTAAAGGAATTCAGTGCTATAATTTTGTTTAACATTCACAAAAAATGATACGGTCAAAGGCGTAGCCTTGGGCAAATAACCAATTTTTTTCACTTTTTGTTGCAGTTTTTCAGGAGGTATCACAATGTACAAAATTTCTACTCTAAACAAAATTTCACCTGCAGGCCTCGGGGCCTTCACGGACAGCTATTCCATAACCGACGATGTCTCCTGCTGCTGCGGAATCGTTGTCCGCAGCGCCGACATGCACGAAATGGAGTTCGGCAAAGGACTTTTAGCTATAGCCAGAGCCGGTGCAGGCGTAAACAACATTCCCTTAGACCGCTGTGCCGAAAGCGGAATCGCCGTTTTCAACACCCCCGGCGCCAACGCCAACGCCGTCAAGGAACTGGTAATCGGAGCCATGATTCTGGCGGCCAGAAATATCCCCGAAGGTATTGCCTGGGCTTCCGGTCTTCATGGCGACGATGTATCCAGGCAGGTTGAAAAGGGCAAAGGCCAGTTCGCAGGAACGGAAATCGCCGGAAAGACCCTCGGCGTAGTGGGCCTGGGAGCCATCGGTGCAATGGTTGCCAACGCAGCTTCTTCTCTCGGGATGAACGTAATCGGTTATGACCCTTACCTTTCGGTAAACGCAGCGCTCAGACTTCTGCCCGGAGTGGGAATCCGCCGCGACATCAAGGAACTTCTCGGTGAAAGCGACTATATTACTCTCCACCTTCCTGCCACCGACTCGACCAAAGGTATGTTCAACGATGAGCTTCTCTCATGTGTAAAGTCCGGTGCAGTGTTCCTGAACTTCTCCCGTGACAAGCTGATGGACGAAGGCGCGCTGATTAAAGCGCTGGACGCTGACGGCACTGCCCCTTTAGGGAAAATTTCCAAATACGTTACCGACTTTGTCACCGCCGGCATCCACGGGCGCCCGGACGTAATCGTCCTCCCTCACCTGGGCGCATCCACCGCAGAGGCCGAGGATAACTGTGCGGCAATGGCAGCCCGCGAGCTGATGGATTACATAGAAAACGGAAACATAGTAAATTCCGTGAACCTGCCCGCAGTTTCTCTGGGACCTGTAACGGCGGACGAAACCCGCGTAGCGGTTATAACCAAAGATGAACCCGATCCGGTCAGACTGGCTTCAGCCATGTTTGCCGATAATACAGTCAAGGCCGCCGCAGGCGGCACCCGTCCTTCCACTGACGGTTCTTCACTTTACGGCTATGCCCTCTTAAGCCTGGCACAGCCCGTGACTTCCGTTCCGAAGGTGGACGGCGTTGTAAAAGTGCGCGTGCTGCAGGATATGTAGTGCAGCACGTCTGTCTGATTTTTTCTTTATGCGATGAGACACGGAGGTGTTACAGACTATGAAATTTTTTATTGCCGATGCGTTTACGGATTCACTTTTCGGCGGCAACCCGGCAGGGGTGGTCATACTCGACAGGGACGGCGATTTCCCGCCCGACGAAACCATGAGAAAAACAGCCGCCGAACTTCGATACTCAGAGACCGCTTTCATTAAGGTTCTGGGCGACAGAGAGTTCCAGATCAGGTATTTCACTCCGGCGGCGGAGGTGGACCTTTGCGGACACGCCACCATTGCATCCTTTGTATGCCTGATCAAAGCCGGCATTCTGCCGGAAAACTGTGTCTGCACCAACCACACACTGGCAGGCGACCTCAACATTGAAATCAAAGACGGCTTTGTCATGATGGACATGGCTTCCCCTGTGGAAATGGGTACAATATCAAAGCCGGAAGAAGTTCAGCGCCTTTACGATGTCATGGGCTACGGCGGGGAAGTTCCCGATTTTGGCGGGCTTAAGCCTCAGCTCATCTCCACCGGACTTCCGGACATTATGATGCCTGTGGGCAACTGCGCTGAGCTTGACGGGCTCAATCCCGATATGAAGGCGCTCTCGGACCTTTCCGCCGAGTACAGGGTTACCGGAGTCCACGCATTTACGGTAAACTGCGACGACGCCACCGCCCACTGCAGGAATTTTGCTCCTCTCTACGACATAGACGAGGAGGCTGCGACGGGAACCTCCAACGGCGCTCTCACGTATTACTTCAGGCTCAACGGCCTGCTGCCGGATGCCGGTGCCGACGGCTCCGTATCCTGCCGCATCGTCCAGGGCGAGAAGATGGACAGGCCGTCTGTTATTCTCACTGATATCCGTGAAGACGCCGACGGCGGGTGCCTTATCCGCGTGGGAGGCAGCGCAGTTCTCCTGGCCGAGGGCGATATAAAGCTGTAGGATATTTACTCCGGCGGCGGCGGTTTGCGACCGGTCGTAACAGTTCGACTTCAAAGTCTGCAGACGCCGTCGCCGTCAAATGCTTACTACACCCCGCTCACCTGAAATACGTTTCCATCAGATAATCTATAAACTGTGTATCTATATTCCCGTCCAGATCTTCAAACGTAAAGAACACATCCCTGTACGGCATATAACCCGCCTTAATGTACAGGTGCACCTTCCACGCGAAATCATCCCGAAATGCTCCAGAAAGATCACCTTCCCGTCACTTTCCCTATACACCGCAAAATCCGGAGCGATGGTCTCCCCGCAAAGCTCCGTCACCTCCTCATATCGATACGGTATCCCCTTCATATACATCATATTTGCGATGTTGAGCTCAGACTTTGACCTCACGTAATCGCCCTTCATGGTAAGCTGCGACGGATCCTCATACCTGCCGTAACTGCTCTTTTTCACATATGGCGCGCCTGCCCACGCCTCGCCGTCCGTAATGATGCTGCTCTTCGCATTATCTTCCTTTCTGTACGACTTCGGAAGAGTTTTGTAAATTTCTTCCGGCGAAAAATCTCTTAATGTTTCGATTGCATATTCAAGACATTTTTCGTCAGTATCAACCGCTTTTAGCGTCTCCTCAGCAAGCTTACGCTCCTTCAGCGCTTCTACCAGTTCCATCTCTCCGCCCCAAATATCTCTCCACTCCATTCAGCGTCTGGTAATAATATTTTCTCCCCCGCTTTATGTCAGCTCTGAGCAGTCCCTCCGGCAGGCTGCTCAGCTTTTCCTCGCAAACACTTCTCGCACCCCGTAACTTCAAAAGTTCCTTTTTGATTTGAATTATAAGCTCTCTCATAAACCTTAAAATCCCATTCTCAGATTTTTACATTATATACCAAAATTTGTAACTTATACTAAAGTATACTTCCATTTTTTAGAAAATTCAACTGCATTTTTAAGTATATGAGAAAATTCAATTCTCCCGGCAGTGTTATATAAACAGAATTCATGGAGAAACTTTTTTCTTCTCCAAAATCTAAGGCTGTTCGACCTCGAGGCCGTTTTTAGCTTTCTGAATCGAACGCATTTTCGACCTTAAAGCATGAAATGCTGTTTTCATCGAACAAATTCCATGTCGAATTGTTACTTGCACCTAAAATGTTCGATGTAAACTCAACAAATCCCTCTTAACATCGAAAAAGTGTTCGATGCACACCCCACAATAACGGTTTCACATCGAACACCTCCTTAAATTTCATAATTAAACTCGAACTGCAAGTCGCCGTACATCAATAAACCTATTCCACATTCTCAGTTGATTCAGACGCACCGCTGCCAGTCTCCTCCTCAGCGGCGACGCGCTCCGAAGCCGCCTGCTTCTTCTCTTCCTTAGCGATGTTTACCGCTTTGATGTGAGGCATCTTGTGGTTAGGATCCGTCAGGAACACGTAGAGGTAGACGGCGGCGATAACAGCAAGGGCACATGCATCCTTGTAGAGCTCGCGGCTTATGAGGACGGCGGCCATTCCCATAATGGCGCTGATACCGTAGAGCATGAGCACCGCCCTGCGCTGACCGTAGCCCGCATCCATGAGACGGTGGTGAAGATGGCCTTTGTCCGCTTCCATAATAGGCTTGCGGTTTACGATTCGCCTCACTATGGCAAAGGACGTATCGAAAATAGGAATGGCCAGAACCACTACCGGCACCACCACCGCGATTACTGTGGAACGCTTTAAAGGCCCGATGACGGAAAGAACCGCTATCATAAATCCGAGGAACAGCGCCCCGCCGTCGCCCATAAAGGTCTTGGCCGGTGAAAAGTTATACGGCAGGAATCCCAGACAGGAGCCTGCCAGAGCCAGCATCGCCACGCACACGGTCGCCATTCCGAAGGTGTCGCCGTGAATGTAGGCGATATACGCGATGCAGAGCGCCGCTATGGCTGAAGTTCCGGCGGCAAGACCGTCAAGGCCGTCTATGAGATTTATGGTGTTTGTGATGCCCACTATCCACAATACCGTAACTATGAAGCAGATGGCGTCGCTTAAAATCCAGTTGCCCGGTCCGAAATAATTGTTTATTATGTTTATCCTGATGCCCATGGCATAAATCATAACCGCCACGGCTACCTGATATCCGAACTTTATCCCCGCGTGGAGGTTTTTCAGATCGTCCACGACGCCTAAGACATATATCAGTGCGCCGCCCAGCATGGCAACGCGTATCTTCGGATCATCCCACAGGAAAAACCCTACTGTTATCATAGTTCCCGCGAAAACCGCAAGACCTCCGAACCGGGGTATGGTTCTTCTGTGCATGCGCCGGCTGTCCTTCGGCACATCTACTGCGCCTATCTTCGGCGCGATTTTTATGCTGAGCGGGGTGACGATAAATGCAATCATAAACGCCACGCCCAGAATCAGCAGAACACTGCGCAGTGTAATTTCCATTTTATCTCCTAAGCATCCTTCAGCATGACTATCCTGAGCCCCGCTTCTGCGAGAATCTCCACCGAAAGCTCATCCGGGTAGCCGTCCTTAACCACGATACGATCAATCCCCGCGTTGATAATCATCTTTGCACAGATCACGCAAGGCTGATTGGTGATGTATATGGTCGCACCCTCTATGCTCTGACCTAAAGTCGCCGCCTGGATTATGGCGTTCTGTTCAGCGTGAAGAGCCCGGCAGAGCTCGTGTCTTTCTCCCGACGGCACGCCCAGCTTCTCTCTCAGGCAGCCGCCCTTTTCGTCGCAGTGGGCAATCCCTCTCGGAGCACCGTTGTACCCCGTTGCGATTATATGCTTATCCTTTACGATAACCGCGCCTACGTGACGGCGGAGGCAGGTGGAACGCTGAGCCGTAAGCTCAGCCATCTGCATAAAGTAATGATCCCAGTCCGGGCGATTCTTGCTCTCGTACATGCTATCCTCTCATTTCTTCCCGGTCGTAATAGACCTTTGCAAGATAAAGACCTCTCGCCGGCGCCGTATGCCCGGCCTTCGTGCGGTCTTTTGCTTCAAGAATATCCTTAAGGGATGCTGCCGGGATTTTTCCGAGGCCCGCATCCACTAAAGTTCCTGCGATGATTCTCACCATATTATATAAAAATCCGTCTCCGGTTATCTCCATCGTGATGTAGTCTCCGGCGCTCCCGTAAATACTCAGGTCGTACACGGTTCTGACGGTGGTCTCTCTCTCGTTTCCTCCCGCCGCCTGAAAGCTTGCAAAGTCGTGCTCTCCTGTGACAAAGGCTGCAGCCTCTATCATGGCATCTACATCGAGGTTCTGCTGAACGTGGTAGCAGCGGTTTCTCATGAATATATCCGGCTCGGGACTGTTGTTTATGAGGTACCTGTACGTCTTTCCCACCGAGCTGAACCTGGCGTGAAAGTCAGCCGGCACCTCTTCGGCGCTTATAATTCTCACGTCCGACGGCTGACGGGCAGGCTTCTTTCCCCCGCCTAAGAGGTTGTTGGCCACCTCCGCTATTTTCTCGACCGGTATGGCAAAATCCGCGGAAAAGGTTGCCTTCTGGTCCAGGGCGTGAACTCCCGCGTCAGTCCTGCTCACTCCGTTTATCTCTATCTTACGGGCGCATATGACGCTTAAGACCTTTTCTATCTCTCCCTGAACCGTCCTGACGTCGGGCTGCCTCTGCCATCCGAAAAAGTCAGTTCCGTCGTATTCTACGGTTAAAAGTATGTTCTTCTCCATGGCTTGCTACTTCGGCAGATAAATCTTCCTGTTATCCTTTGACTCTCTGTAGAGAACGAATTTGCGGCCTATGGCCTGAACGAACTCTGCACCCAGCATGTCCGCCAGCTTATTTGCCGTCTCCTTCGGGTCGAGGAGAGAGCTTTCCTGTATCTTCACTTTCACCAGCTCCCTGGCGTTGAGGACGTTGTCTATCTCTTTTATTACGGTATCCGTCAGGTCCGCCTTGCCGATAAGCACCAGCGGATCCAGCTGATTGGCAAGACCTTTAAGGTAACTTCTCTGCTTTCCTGTAATCATATATGAATCTCCTTAATCGGTTTATTATATCAAAAATTCATAAGTCCTGCAAACAGGGTTTCCTCGATGCCGTACCCAAATACCAGATAAATGCAGGAAGCTATGGCTATATACGGGGCCATGGCGATGGTATCGGTTCTCTTCAGTTTTCCTCTCGCCATTAAAATCACGGCGTGGCCTGCGCTGAGAAGAGCCGTCATCATGAACACCAGTATTATCCCTCCCGGTCCGCACACGAGGCCGAGAGCCGAAAACAGCTTGATATCCCCTCCCCCTACGGCGTCACGCCTGTATGTAATCTTTCCCAGGATTGCCGTCAGAGCCATAAATCCGAAACCGATGATAACGCCGTAAAGGCACCGCTGCCAGCTGCCGTGAAAGGGAATAAGCCCTATGCCGCACACCGCTACGAGAACCACCAGCTGATCGGGTATTATCCTGTATTTTCTGTCGGCTATGGCAATTTCAAGGAGCAGCCAGAGAACGCAGGCTCCCGCGGCGGCAAGCTGTACGTCCTCAGTTACAAGCTTTATGTAGAGCACAGAAAAGAGCATGGTGAACACGAACTTCCACGGGTAACTCTTCACCCTTTGCGTGTAAGGGTCCAGAAGTTCCTCAGAAGGCTTCTCTCCGTAGTCAGTAAGCCATGCTGCAGGCATTTTATTGAAGAAGTACACGGCGCCGTTTCCCGCGAAAATTCCGGCGAGGACGGCGGCGAGACACTTTATTAAAGTGATAAGCGCGTCGGTCATTTTCCCCTCCCCTTCAGGCTGCTTTTTTCGTAGTGACATTTTACCGTTTTTTGGAAGATTTTGCAAGGAGAAGGAGGCCGTCTTCACAGGTTTTTCATAAAAGACTGCCTCTGCAGGTCTTGAATTTTTTCCGCTTCAGGTGGTATCATTGTAATGTTTGCTTTAAAGGAGGAGATTTTTCTATGTGGATAGCTGACAAATACATAGACTACGTTAAAAATGCCACAGAAGCCGGTCCCGGGGAGAGCTGGGACAAAATGCTCCTTGGCTACAAGCTCAACAAGCTCAGAACTAAAATACTTCCGAAAAAGAACCTGTCGAGAGGATATCAGAAGCTGGAGGAGATGATGATGTCCTTCGTTGCCGATTCTCTCTCAAAGCCTGAAAGCTACGTCTGGGGAAACATATTCTCTCCATGTGAGATAGTTCAGTGCTTCGGCCTTTCCACTCTTTCCATCGAGTGCCTTTCCTGCTACTTTGCGGGGTTCAATCTGGAGGACTTTTTCATTGACTACGCCCAGAACGAAGGCATTGCGCCGACTTTATGCTCCTACCATAAGACGTTTGTAGGGGCCATAGACAGCGGCGCCGTTCCCGTGCCCCGCTACGCCGTAACCACTTCACTTTCCTGCGACGGAAACCTTAATACCTTCCGCTACCTGGAAAAGAAAAAGGGAGTGCCTTTCACCTTTCTCGACGTGCCTTACGAGGACGACGAGGCATCGGTTGATTACCTGGCAAAGCAGCTGGAGCGTTTCACCAGTGACCTTCAGGAACGCTTCGGCAGTTCATTCAGCGAAGAGGAACTGAAAAAGCGCATAAAAGTTGAAAACGAGACCCGCCGGGCTCTCGGTGAGTTTTTCAGACTCCAGAGCGAAAGATATTATCCCGGCGAGCTCATAAGCCACCTTTACCTGATGATGGGAATGCATCTTCTAATCGGGACGGAAAAATTCCGCGACCTTATAAGATTCATGGTTGAGGACATTAAAACGTACCCGAAATTCACCGGTAAAAAGATACTCTGGATACATCTGATACCCTTCTATCAGGAGACTCTGCAGAAGTACCTGAACTCTAATGAAAACTATCAGATAATCGCCAGCGACATAATTATCGATTCCATGGAAATGCTGGACGAGGAACGGCCTTTTCACGCTTTGGCGAAGAAGATAATAAGAAATCTATTCAATGGTTCCTACGCCCATAAGGCCGCTATGGTAAGCCGCCTTGCGGAAGAACTTAATCCTGACGCGGTAATTCAGTTCTGCCACTGGGGCTGCAAGCAGTCCTCCGGCGGAAGCGTTCTCCTCAAGGAACGGCTTTCGGAGATGGACATTCCCATGCTCATTCTGGACGGAGACGGCATCGACAGGCGAAACAGCCACGACGGCCAGATAAAAACCAGGCTGGAAGCATTCCTGGAAATGCTGGACAGCAAAGGGACAGCAGAGGACAGCGCCGCCGAAGCTTCGGGAAGGGAGGAAGAATCCGCATGTTAGGATACATCTGCAAATACGCTCCGGTGGAAATTTTTCAGTCCATGGGCGCTAAGACCGAAAGGATCGAGCCCGATGTGACAAGCTTCAATCAGGCGGAAACAAGAATGCACCCGAATATATGCAGCTTTGCAAAGGGCGTGCTGGAGGATGTTGTTTCAAAAGACTACGAAGGCGTCATCCTTACTACCTGCTGCGACAGCATACGCCGACTCTATGACGTATTAAAGGCCGAGTTCCCGGACAGATTCATATACATGTTGGACACGCCGCGGACAACGAAGGAAATGGGTGTAGCTCTGTATCTGTCCCGCATAAAGAACATGATAAAGGCCTACGAGGAATTTTCCGGAAAAATCTTTGACGAATACGCATTTTTAAACCATCTGAAGTCCGTAGAAAATTCCCGCCGCCTCAATGTGAAGCCGGACGCCGTAAACGTGGGAATAGTCGGAGCCAGGGCCAACAGCACCATAACGGAAATCCTGAAAGAAAACGGCGTCAATGCAGCCTTTGACCTGACATGCACCGGTCTTGACAGAAAGATACTCATAGACGAGGATAACATCCTGGAAGAATATGCCCGTGGACTCCTGAGCCAGTTCCCGTGCATGAGAATGGAGCAGGCCGCAGGAAGAGACGAGCTCATAGGAAGATATGCGGGAAGCGTGGACGGCATAATTTATCACACGGTCCAGTTCTGCGACAATTACGCTTACGAATACGCATGGCTGAAAAACATTCTGGACAGGCCTATGCTCCTCCTTGAGACCGACTACACACGCCAGAGCTACGGCCAGGTAAAGACGAGAATAGAGGCTTTCATCGAGTCCCTTTCGGCGGGAAGGACAAAGCCTGAAGTGAAGAGAAAGGTTGACGAAAAAGTGTACGTAATGGGAATAGACAGCGGATCCACATCGACAAACGCTGTGATAATGGATAGTGACAGAAACATAAAAGCTTTTTCCGTGGTAAGAACCGGTGCAAAGTCCGGGGTAAGCGCGGACAGGGTTCTGAAGGAAACCCTTGAAAAAGCCGGCCTTAAGAGGAATGACCTGACCTGGATAGTTTCAACCGGTTACGGCAGGGTCAGCATAGAATTTGCCGATGAGACGGTGACTGAAATAAGCTGCCACGGCAAGGGGGCTCACTACTTCAATCCGAAAATAAGAACTATCCTGGACATAGGCGGTCAGGACAGCAAAGCCATAAAGCTCAGCCCCGAAGGTGATGTTACAGACTTTGTCATGAACGACAAATGCGCCGCAGGAACGGGAAGATTTCTCGAGATGATAGCCCGTACCCTTGAAGTGTCTCTGGACGAGCTGGGAGCCATCGCCCTCACTTCAAAGGAAAAAATTGAAATATCCAGCATGTGCTCGGTCTTTGCTGAATCCGAGGTAATTTCTCTCATCGCAAACAATAAGGAAAAGGCCGACATAGCCGACGGAGTGTGTCACGCAATCGCAAACAAGGCGTCGGGCCTTTTAAAGAGGGTAGGCATGGAGCCCGACTTCATGATGACAGGCGGAGTCGCCAAAAACCCCGGCGTCGTACGTGCCGTTGAAGAGAAAATAGGCGCAAAGCTTTTCATCGCCGATGAGCCTGAAATCGTGGGAGCCGCAGGAGCCGCCCTGTACGCCCTCGAAAAGCTTGGAATATAATGAAAATAAAAGGTGAAACCTGCCTGATATGTGGTATAATAAACGGGATAGGCACCAGACAAAAAGTGCCGGGACAGGAGACAATTAAAAATGATTAAAACGAAAAACCTGACTATGCTTACGGATTTCTACGAAATCACCATGGCAAACGGATACTTTCAGTCAGGTAAGGTGGACGAGATTGCTTATTTTGACATGTTCTTCAGAACTGTGCCCGACGGCGGAGGCTACGCCATCATGGCCGGAATAAGCCAGCTCATCGACTACCTTGATAATCTCACCTTTACGGACGAAGACATCGAGTATTTAAGGGAGAAGAACCTCTTCTGCGAGGACTTTCTGGAATACCTGAGAAATTTCAGGTTCACCTGCGACGTTTGGGCTGTTCCTGAAGGAACTCCCATATTCCCTCACGAGCCTATAGTTACGGTAAGAGGCCCCGTTATCCAGGCTCAGTTCGTCGAAACGATGATTCTTCTCACCGTAAATCACCAGTGCCTCATAGCCACCAAGGCCAACAGAATCGTAAGAGCGGCTAAAGGCCGCCCTGTCATGGAGTTCGGTACCAGAAGAGCCCACGGAACCGCAGCCGCAGTATACGGAGCCAGAGCGGCCTACATCGCAGGCTGCGCGGGAACGGCGTGCACCATCGCGGACAGGGATTACGGCATCGCGGCTCTCGGAACCATGGCCCACAGCTGGGTTCAGATGTTCCCCAGCGAATACGAGGCCTTCAAGAAGTACGCTGAGATCTATCCTGACAACTGCGTACTGCTTGTCGACACCTACAACGTGCTGAAGTCGGGAGTTCCTGCCGCCATTAGAGTCTTCAGGGAAATGAAGCCGGCCCGGATGGGCATAAGAATAGACAGCGGCGACATTACCTATCTGACGAAGAAAGCCAGGAAGATGCTGGACGACGCCGGTCTAACGGACTGCACCATTACCGTTTCCAACTCACTGGACGAGTACATCATCAGAGACGTAATACTGGAAGGTGCCCAGATAGACAACTTCGGCGTGGGCGAAAGGCTCATAACAGCTAAATCGGAGCCCGTATTCGGCGGGGTATATAAGCTCGCCGCCCTTGAAAAGGACGGAGAGATTATACCTAAGATAAAGATTTCCGAGAACGTGGGCAAGATTACCAACCCGGGCTTTAAGACTCTCTACAGGCTTTACGACAAAGACAGCCACAAGGCGCTTGCGGACGTTATGACCCTGGACGGCGAAACTATCCCCGAGGTGGGCGGATATGAAATCTTCGATCCGGACGCCGTATGGAAGAGGAAGAAGCTCTACAACTTCTACGCCAAGAACCTGAGGGTTCAGCTCTTCAATCACGGAAAGCTGGTCTACGACGAGCCGGATATCGAGGACGTAAAAACTTACTGCAGAGAACAGATAGACACGCTCTGGGACGAAACCCTTAGATTTGAAAACCCGCAGACCTACTACGTGGATCTTTCCCAGAAGCTGTGGGACGTTAAAGATAAGCTCATAAAGGAGCATACGGAGGAGAAATAATGAACAATTACATGGATACCGCCGGAAACTATTCCGGCATCGGAACCAATAAGCTTTTAGGAAAGAGCTTCATATGGATGTTTATAGGAATGATCATCTCCGGAGGCGCGGCGTGGTTCACATATTCGTCGGGCCTGTGGATGCGGGTGTTTACTTCCGGAATGTTTACGGGACTACTCATCACGGAGCTTGGAGCCGTAGTCATCTTCTCATTCCTCTTCAGAAGGCTGCCCGCTTTCATGGTGACCTTCCTTTACCTGCTCTACGCCCTCATAAACGGCGTGACCCTTTCGTGCATATTCGTGGTTTACGAGCTTGGCTCCATAGTGATGCTGTTCGGCGTTGCCGCTCTTGCATTCGGAGCTTTAGGAATCATAGGCTATAACACGAAGAAGGATATGACCGGCTGGGGAGTATATCTGTTCGTATTCCTCATCGCCGCCATCGTCATCGAGGCGCTGAACATATTCTTGTTCAAAAGTGATTTCACTCAGCTTCTCATAAACGCCGGCGTGCTGACTCTTTTCTTTGCAATCACCATATACGACGTGAACAAGCTGAAGAATACTCAGAACTACGGCTACTACGATGTGAGCAAAGCTCACATCTACTTCGCGATGCAGCTTTACCTCGACTTTATCAACATCTTCTTAAGGCTGCTTGCACTCTTCGGAAAGCAGAAGAACTAAGTCTGCGTTATCTGGATTTTGAGGGGTCGGGGGCTGCCCGCATTAACATCTCTTTCGTTAATGCGGACAGCCCTGTGATTTTTGTATTGACGGAGGAAGGCCAAAGGCCTATTTTACTATTGACTTATTGGTCTTTTTGCGATTTCGACATCATAAAGCCAAATTGTATTGGTTTTACGGTGGGATAATCGCGATTAAACCAAAATGTGAGTGTGAAAATGAAACAGATGTCATTTTTTGAAAACAGCATGAGCCAGCCTCTGGCGGCTCGGGTGAGACCCCGTACCCTCGACGAATTCGTAGGCCAGAAGCACCTTCTGGGCGAGGGAAAAGTTCTGAGGAAACTCATAGAGGAAGACAACATTTCCTCCATGATATTCTGGGGACCTCCGGGCGTGGGCAAGACCACCCTTGCGCGGATTATAGCGGGTCAGACCCGCTCCGAGTTCGTGGATTTCTCCGCCGTCACCAGCGGCATAAAGGAAATACGCCAGGTCATGAAGCAGGCTGACGAAAACGGCTTTACCGGCCGCAGAACCATAGTGTTCGTTGACGAGATCCACCGCTTCAACAAGGCCCAGCAGGACGCATTTCTTCCTTTCGTGGAAAAGGGCAGCATAATCCTCATAGGTGCGACTACGGAAAACCCGTCCTTTGAGGTCAACAGCGCTCTTCTGTCCCGGTGCAAGGTTTTCGTCCTTCAGGGACTTACGGTAGACGATCTGACGGAGCTTCTTTCGAGAGCCGTGAAAAACCCTCTGGGATTCGGGGACCAGAAGGTGGAGATAGACGAGGACGCCTTAAGGCTCATCGCAGAATTTGCAAACGGAGACGCAAGAACGGCCCTTTCCACCCTTGAGATGGCTGTCCTTAACGGCGAGGCTCTTGAGGGAGGCGGCACGGCCGTAACGGAAGACGTGCTCAGGCAGTGCATCTCCACGAAATCCCTTCTCTACGACAAAAACGGCGAAGAGCACTACAACATAATCTCCGCCCTTCACAAGTCCATGAGAAACTCGGATCCCGACGCGGCCGTCTACTGGCTTGCCAGAATGCTTGAGGCAGGAGAGGATCCTCTCTACGTTGCCAGAAGAGTTGTCCGCTTTGCCAGCGAAGACGTGGGCCTTGCCGATTCCAAAGCTCTCGAGGTTGCTGTGGCGGCCTACCAGGCCTGCCACTTTATAGGCATGCCAGAGTGCTCCGTAAACCTTACTCACGCCGTGGTTTACATGTCTATGGCGCCTAAGTCAAACGCCATGGAGGTTGCGTATAACCGGGCAAAGGACGACGCGCTGAACACTTTGAGCGAGCCCGTTCCTCTCGTAATACGAAACGCCCCGACACGCCTCATGAAAGACTTGAAGTACGGCGAGGGCTACGTATACGCCCATAACACTAAGGAAAAGATGGCCGCCATGCAGTGCCTGCCGGATTCCCTTAAGGACAGAGTCTACTACGAACCGACGGAACAGGGTCTTGAAGCGAAGTACAAGGAACGCCTCGCCTCCATCAAGGACTGGAAGCGTCGTCATCAGAAACAGGAGAAATAGCTTTAAATGAAACTGAGCCAGTGTGTACCCGGAAAAACCTACCGGGTTAAAAATATAGACCTGCCCGAAGCTCTTGCGAAAAGGCTGGAGGTTCTGGGCATGATTGAGAACACCCCCATATCCGTATACAACAGGAAGGGAAAGGGAATCCTCATCGTATACGTAAGAGGCACCCGCCTCGCCCTTGGGGTGAACATCACCGAAAACATCACCGTGGAAGGAGGCGATAACTGATGTCCATGACAATAGGCTTTATCGGAAACCCTAACTGCGGAAAGACGACGCTGTTCAACGCCTACACCGGAGCCAACCTGAAGGTTGCCAACTGGCCGGGAGTCACCGTTGAAAGAACAGAAGGAACCATTACGAGAAACGGCGAAGAGATACGCCTTGTGGATCTTCCCGGAACATACAGCCTCACCTCCTACACCATGGAGGAGCAGGTTGCCAGAAACTTCATAATGAGCGGGGAAGCCGACGTAATAATCGACGTTGTGGACGCTTCTGTCCTCGAGAGGAACCTTTACCTTACCCTCCAGCTTCTGGAGCTGGGAAAGCCGGTAGTCGTTGCCCTCAACATGATGGACATAGTGAAGAAGCGGGGCGCGGAAATAGATATGCACAGGCTTCCGGAAATGCTGGGCTGCCCTGTGATTCCCATTTCCGCAAGAAAGAGAACGGGTCTTTCCATACTCATGCACGCCGCAGAGCACCACAGGGACGCGCAGGTTCACGACCCTCTCATTCACGAACACGCCTACGACTCCGGACACCGTCACGACCACCATGCTGAATTTGCCATGGTTTACAGCGACGAGATAGAGGATAAGATAGACGTCATCATGGACGCTCTTTCCGAAAAGTATCCGGATATTGAAAACCCGAGATGGCACGCCATAAAGCTTTTGGAGCAGGACGGCGAGGTCTGTCGGAAGTATCCAGTAGATCTTCCGGACGTCCTTGACAGAAGCTACGAGTCGGACATTATAAATCAGAAATACGACTTCATTCAGGAAATCATCGACGAGGTTCTCGTCAAAAGCGAAAAGGCCGAGGCTCTCACCGAGAAAATCGACGGACTCCTCACCAGCAAAATCTGGGGCGTTCCGTGTTTCCTCGCCATCATGGCCGTGGTATTCATTCTGACCTTTGCCTTCGGCGACTGGATCAAAGGCTTTATGGAGGTGGGGATTGACTCCCTTTCGGCGGGCCTTTCCGAAGGTCTTGAAACCCTGGGCGCAAGTCCCGTTATAAGGTCTCTCATAGTAGACGGTATCGTTGCAGGCGTAGGCGGGATTCTCACGTTCCTGCCAAATATATTTATACTGTTTCTCGCACTGGCCCTCCTTGAAGACAGCGGCTATATGTCCAGAGTCGCCTACGTCATGGAAGGCATTATGAGCAGGCTGGGCGTAAGCGGCAGGGCTTTCATTCCGATGATTTTAGGCTTCGGCTGCACCGTGCCGGCCATCATGGCGGGCCGTACCCTTGAAAACGTACGAGACAGGCAGAAAATTATGCTGGTGACTCCGTTTATGAGCTGCAGCGCCCGCCTTCCCATTTACATACTGTTTTCGGGCATGTTCTTTCCGGACAGCCCCGCTCTCATAGCATTCTGCCTCTACGTGGGCGGACTGCTGACGGCCATAATCGTGCTTGCGGTCATTCACGCCGTGGATAAGAGAAGAGATCCGGGCAGGCTTTTGATCGAGCTTCCCGACTATAAGCTTCCGGGGGCGCGGACGGTGGGAATATACGTCTGGGAAAAGGTTAAGGACTACCTGACAAAGGCCGGAACCACCATATTCATAGCCTCCATAATCCTCTGGGCTCTCATGAGCTTCGGAAGCGGCGGCTACACCTCCGATATGACGGAAAGCTTTGCCGCGGTTATAGGAAAGGCTCTGGTGCCGTTCTTCGCCCCTGTCGGCCTCGGAATCTGGCAGATTGCGGTGGCCCTTATCGCAGGTATCTCCGCAAAGGAAGTAGTGGTATCAAGCTGCGCCGTTCTGTTCGGTATCGGCAACATTAACTCCGCTGACGGCATGAGCGAAATGGCCGGTATTCTGGCCTCCTTAGGCTTCGGTCAGCTTAACGCCCTGTGCCTCATGGTGTTCTGCCTCCTCTACATACCTTGCGCCGCCACCCTTGCCACCATCAGGAAAGAGGCCGGCAGCACGAAGTGGATGTTCATAGCGGCCGGCTTTCAGCTTGCCGTGGCGTGGGCCGTCACCTTCATCGTGTACAGAATCGGACTTCTTATCGTATAGGAGAATTCAATGCTCGTAGTGATTGAAAAGGTTTTAGTCATATTTCTAATGATACTGGTGGGCTTTGTGGCAAACAAAGCCCGGGTGCTACCGGACAGTGCGTCGGGCCCTCTTTCCAACCTGATGCTCTACGTTACGGCGCCCTGCATGGCCATGTGCTCCATATACGACAAAGAGCTTTCGCCGGAGATAATCTCCTCCACGGTGCAGGTTCTCGCAGGTTCCGCCGTATACTTTGCGGCGGCAACCCTTATCGGCATCGCCGTGGTGCGGATTTTTAAATTCAGCCCCAAGGAGGATTTCGGCATATACGTCGCCGCAACCGCCTGCGTCAACAGCGGATTCATGGGCTTTCCCGTCACCATGGCCATATTCGGAAGCGACATCTTCTATCTCATGGTCATGCAGAACATCATACTCAACGTCTATATGTACGGGGCCGTGCCTCCCGTTCTGGAGCTGGGGCACAGGGAAAAGCCCGATGTAAAGGTGACCCTTAAATCCATGTGCAACATCTCCATGCTTGCGGTAATCGCGGGAATCGTAATGCTCCTTACGGGAGTTCATCCTCCCGCCATGCTGGACGAGGTCATAGTCACCTTAAGCGACGTGACCGTTCCCCTTTCCATGATAATTGTGGGAATCCGTCTGGGCTCCGCCGACATAGGGAAGATGTTCTCTGACAGACAGATGGTGATAACCAACTTCGTTTCAATGCTGGTAATCCCTCTGCTGGTCTTTGCGGTAACTGCGCCTCTTGATTTTCTCCACGACGATGCGAAGATCACCCTGGTATTTGCCGCAACCTTCCCAAGCGCCATGGTGCCCGTCGCTCTTGCCGAACAAAAAAAGAAAAACAGCCAGTTAATGGCTGAAATCGTTTCTCTCACCACCTTCACCTCGCTTATCACCATACCTCTTATGGCAATGCTTCTGATGTGGTGGTACTATTAAAGATTTTCCCCGCAGGCTGCGGCAGCTTCAAGAAGCTCCCTGCGCTCGTCCTCCGAAAGGAGCATGCCTTCGCACATCTTCATAAGGGCTTCCTCCGATGGTATGAATCCGTCCTCTGTGCATAGCCTGGTAAAATCGTTCTTTGATATTCCGCTTCGGGAAAAGGTTATCTCTCCCGAAGCTATTTTTCTGTCGTAAATTCTGAAGAACACCTGCTTAAAGGTCTGTATGGTCATTTTTACCCTCCTCTGCAGCTTCTTTTGCGGCTTCCGAAGCAGCTTCCGCGGTCTTCTGCAGTTCTGCAGCCTTTGGCGCGTACTCCATGAGCATATGGAAAACCGCCGCTACGGCAGCTCCCAGAAGCGGCGCGGCAACGAAAACCCACAGCTGAGCGAGGGGGTCGCCGTTAGTCTGCCATATGGCTGCTCCCATAGATTTTGCAGGATTTGACGAGCCTCCGGTGAAAGGAATCTCCACCATATATACGGCCGCAAAGGTAAGACCGTATATGATTCCCGCCGGATTTTTCATATCGTCTTTTCCCGATACGTTAAGGTAAACGGTCACCAGAGCGAAGGTCATCACCACATCGACGATTACGGCCTGCCATATTTCAAGTCCGAAGGTGCTCATGTTTTCGTAGCCGCTGGAAAAGAGGGTCTCTCTCGTTCCCATAACCGCCGCCACAAGACCTGCTCCGGCTATGCCTCCCACAATCTGGGCCACTGCGTATACGGCAAAGTCCACAGGACTCAGCTTTCCGGACAGCATAAGACCGAAGGAAACGGCAGGGTTCAGGTTTGCCCCCGAAATGTGTCCGAAACAGTAGTACATGGCCGTAATTCCGAGGCCGAAGGCCAGCGCCGTAACGGTAACGCTGAATCCCATAGGCACTCCCACGCTGTTTGCCGACAGCATTGTGTTTACCGATATGGCCACGGCAATTCCCGTAAAAATCATTATCGCGGTTCCGACGAACTCCGCCGCGAATTTCTTAACTGTGTTCAATGTATTTTCCTCCAATAATATCTCTTATTATCTCTCCGGCCATCATAAGCCCCGCTGCCGGCGGCACGAAACTGATGCTGGCGGGAGTTCTGCTTCCCGTCTTTGCGGGCGGCTCCTTTGAGAAAAGGACTTTGACGCCCTTTTCTATTCCTGCATCTCTCAGCCGCTTTCTTACGGCCTTTGCCAGGGGACAGACGCTGGTACGGCTTATATCGTCTATTACGAATCCGTCGCCGTGAAGCTTGTTTCCCGTTCCCATGGACGAGATTACGGGAACTCCTCCGTCGATGCACGCCTTTATCAGGTGAACTTTAGACGAAACGCTGTCTATGGCGTCGGCCACGTAATCGTATCCGGTAACGTTGGGCTGAATCCCTTCCCCGTCAGGGTAGAATACCGGATATTTCCTCACGATGCAGTCCGGATTTATGCGGCCGATTCTCTCCTCCATGACGTCCGTCTTAAGGCGGCCCAGGGTAGTGTAATCGGCTATGATCTGCCTGTTTATGTTGCTCTCCGCCACTCTGTCGGAATCCACGATTCCTATGGTTCCCACTCCGGCCCGGGCAAGGGCTTCGGCTATGTAGCCCCCTACTCCGCCGATACCGGCGATGAGCACTTTGGCGTTCTTCAGCTTTTCAAGGGCGTCCTCGCCTATGAGGGCGGCCGTTCTTGCGTCTCTTTCCAAAATCATATGATCTTAATTCTCTACCTCAAGATACCTTTCGATGCGCCGCAAAGTCTCATAGAAAATCCCCGACGAATATCCGTAGGAGGCAAGTCTCCTGCCTATGCGGCCTTTGACCTTTTCCGTAAACTCCTCCCGCGAAAGGATATCCGAACTTCTGACGATTGAAAGGGCTGCGGCAAACGCCCTGTCCGCCTCGGAAATGCCGCCCTCTCTTACGTACTCCGTTAAAGCGTCACGGCCCGTTTCGGGGTCCACTCCCCGCTTTTCAAGCTCGGCGGCGATTCTCCTGTCCGACCAGCCTTTGCCCGCGCCGTAGGCGGCAAAATCAGCCGAATACCTGCAGTCGTCCAGATATCCGTAATCTGTGAAATCACTTATTACGGCTTCTATTTCCCCGGGTTCAAAGCCCTTATCCTTAAGGTGCTTTCTAACCTCCGAAACCGTCCTGCTCCTTGAGGCAACGTATTTTGCCCCTGCATCGTATGCGTTCATGATTTAAAACTCGTACTTTCTACCGGCCGTAGCCACGGAACACCTGCCTTTAAGCCGGTTTTTCAGCATGCATATGGCGTCGATTCCCGTACAGTGAACGGGAATCACCAGGTCGGGATTAAGCCTTGCGATTTTCTCTACCGCCCTTTCCCTCTCCTCGTCGCTTACGCAGTAAAGGTGCATTCCGGCTATGACTGCGGCGATGCGTTCCTCCGGAAAAAGCTTTCCTGCATACTCTATGGCGGGAATTATGCCCTTGTGACTGCATCCAGAAAAGAGAAACACGCCTTTTTCCGTTCTGACGGCCAGAAACTGCTCGTGGCTTAAGGAATCCTCCCTGTATACCGCCTTTCCCTCTGAGTCCGTTTCCTTCACATAAAACTTCTCCGGCGGCTCGCAACCCGGTATATCGGGTATGGTTCCCGATATCACTATATTATCCGTAAGCCACAAGGGGCCGTCGGTCAGAACAAGCCGGGGCTTCACCTGCGCCTTTTCTTCCTCGTCCCACATTATTCCGCATGGCTTACTGTCTATCTTTCCCCCGTGACTTCCGTAAAAGTCGCCGAAGGCGTCTTTGTGAATGTATACGGGAGCTTTTTCGTTTATTTCGGTAAAGAGGGGAACTCCTCCCGTGTGGTCGTAGTGACCGTGGCTTATAACGCAGCAGTCCGCATCTGCAAGCCGGACTCTCTTTCTCGCTGCATTTTCGGCGTACATGTCGCTGGCGCCCGCATCGAAGAGAATCTTCATCTCCTCCGTCTCTATGAATATAGAAAGGCCGTGTTCCGCTGTACATGGCGGCGCGTCGGTCTTGTTCTCCACAAGAAATCTGAACCTGATCATATGAGCAGTCTCACCTCCGGCTCCTCGTCCCTTTCTGAGCAAAATGCGCACTTTATATCGTCGGCGATATATATTTCCCGCATAAAGAGCTTCTTACCGTCAGTCTCGACGGTTTCCGCCGGGTCGATGTTTTCGTCCACGGTCTGAGGCATATCGCTGAAAAAACCCTTGCCCGTGTACTTTGCCAGGGCCTCTTTCCTGACCCACACCTGGAAAAAGCCTTCCTCACCGAAAAGCTTTGCATACCTTGCCTCCCGGTCTCCAAAGTTTCTCTCAGCAATCTTTTCCCAGCTGCATTTTCTCATCTTCTGCACGTCAAGACCGCAGGCTGTATCCGAAAACATGCACATCCACATGGATTCGGAGTGGGACAGAGAAAAATGCACGGGAAAATCCGGAAAATACGGCTTCCCCTTTTCCTCCCTCAAAATCTGCAGATCCTCGGGAACCTCCATACCGTTCTCCTCCCCGAAGAGCTCCGCCGCTCTTTTTATCATGGGAAATCCGGCATCTCCCGTGGGGAAGTCGCCTTCGTAAATATATATAAGGGGTCTCATCCTACTTTTCCTCTTCGGACAGTCTGTCCAGGACTCTTCTGTAGCCGTCGGCTCCGTAGACCAGGCATTTGTTGATTCTGCTTATGGTCGCCGTTGACGCCTTTGTCTCCTCTTCAATCTCGCTGTACGTCTTCTTCTGGGAAAGGAGCTTGGCCACCTGAAGTCTCTGTGCTATGGCGTGAATCTCATTCACCGTGCATATGTCTTCGAAAAATCTGTAGCAGTCCTCCCTGTTTTTCAATGTGAGAATGCCGTCGAAGAGTTCGTCTATATCTTTTCTCTGAAACTTTGACTTATATGCCATTTTGTTCATCCTTTCCGGGCGGAACCCTTTATTTCGGCTATTGCTGCCTCCAGCTGAAGATCCCTGTCGGGTTCGCTTCCTGTATCTTTCTCTATATCCGGCTTTACTCCTTTTTTGTTTATCGCCTTTCCGGAGGGCGAAAAGAACTCCCTGGTGGTAAGGCTCACTCCCGTTCCATCGTCAAAGAAAACGGTCTCCTGAATGACTCCTTTGCCGTAGGTTCTCTCTCCTACCAGCACCCCTCCTCCGTCTTTTACGGCTGCTGCTACAATCTCCGCGGCGCTTGCAGTTTCACCATCGACAAGGAGCACGTATTTCAGCGATGTACAGATACTGTCTGAATTAATGTTCTCCCTGTTTCCTTCTCTATCCTCGGTATATACTATGGTTCCTTCCGGAAGAAGTGCATCCGCAATAGCGATTCCCTGGTCAACCAGGCCCCCGGAATTTCCTCTCAGGTCTATGATTACTCCCGCAGCCTGTTTATCCTCCATGGCTGACAGCGCTGAGCTGAACTCCTTTGCAGTTTTTTCTCCGAACGTCTTGATTCGTATGTACCCGATATTATCTTTCAGCATAACCGAATTTACGCTGCTGTCGCGAATCTCTCCGCGAACCAGCGAAACTGTCTTTTCGTCTCCGTCTCTCTTGTACGTTATGGAAACCGACGTTCCTGCCTCACCGAAAAGGGCTGAAGACGCATCCTCCATAGTACCCGTCTTCTTTCCGTCAATCTTTTCTATTATGTCTCCCGCTTTTATACCGGCTGCGGCTGCAGGGCTTTCTGAAATCACTTCGCTTACAGAAAGCCTTCCCTCACCGTCTTCATACATGCGGATTCCCACTCCGACCATGTCTCCGGAAAGGCTGCTCTCCATTCCTGCGATTTCATCCTCGCTCAGGTATCTGCTGTATGGATCTTCCAGAGTCTTCAGCATGGCCTCGCAGGCTGCGTCCAGAAGCGTATCTTCATCGGCATCCCATAGGCTGTCATTCAGTATGAGATTCTCAATTTCAGACAGTTTCTCGTAATGTTCCGCCGTTACTTTATATTCGTTATATTCATTTTCATCGGTGACAATCCTGTCCGTAGCTTTCATCCAGCCGTACATGGCCCCCGCTGTCACAGCCGCACCCACGAGAAAAGCCAGAATTACCGCAACCGGATTTTTCTTTCGTTCTTTCATCTATCTTTCACCATTCCGACCGGCTTAGTCCACTCCTGTCACAATCATCTGGATGTACGTCTTTCCGTTCCAGGTCTGACTCCCCAGATATCCTTTAATTCCAATGAGACCCCCTGACGGCGCTGCACCCTTTCCTGTCTGTGAAACCAGTGCCTTTTCCGTATCATCAGGATTTTTAAAATCGACGCATCTCAGTTCCCTTCCGTCCTCCAGTTCGGCCGTAAAGCTGAGATATTTTCCGTCTTTTCCTATGCGCTTTACATATTTTGGTCGGGCCGAAACTGCCACCTCAGGCTGAGGATTATCTCTGCCGAAAGGTGCCAGAGCCGCCAGCTGCCGTGTCGTCTCAAGGCTCACCTCTTCCGTATCGAGATAAATGTCTCCGAAAGGCTTCTCCTCTGACAAAGACTGCGCCTTCTCCATCATAGGCAGGATATCTCTTTTAAGATTTTCCCTGAGTTCCGGAAGCAGCTCTCTTTTTATAGTAAACCCGCAGGCAGCCCTGTGTCCGCCGAACCTCGTAAAAAGCTCTCTGCTTCCGTTAAGAAGGTCGAATATATTTATGTCATCTACGCTTCTTCCCGTACCCTTAAGACATCCGTCCTCTGTCGGCGTAACTATAATCGCTGGTTTTCCGAAACGTTCTTTCAGCTTTCCGGCAACGATTCCCGTTATGCCTTCATGGGCATCTTCAGCCTCGATTAGAAGAAGATTTTCTTCGCCGTATCTCTCCTCGGCTATGCGTGCGCACTTCATGAATTCCTTTTCCTGTGCGTCTTTACGGCGTCTGTTAAGCTCCACAAGCTTCGCGGCCAGAGTCCGGGCTTCTTCATCGTCCTCTGTCTTAAGGAGTTCTACAGCGATGGACGCATCCTCCATTCTTCCTGCCGCATTGAGATGGGGTACTATCACGTAGGATATCTGCTCAGCAGTCAGACTGCCGGGCTTCAGGCCTGCGGCCTCCATAAGGGCCCTGAGACCTTTCCTTCTGCCGAGATTTATCATTCTGATTCCGTATTTCGCCCAGGTTCTGTTTTCGTCCACCAGCGGAACGATATCGCCTATGGTTCCTATCCCCACCAGGTCAAGATTTCTCGTAAGTACCGTTCTGTCAAGGCCTGCCGAATCGACAAGAGCCTGAGCCAGCTTAAGAGCCACTCCTACGCCGGCAAGATAGCTGAACGGATACGGGCAGTCCTCCTGAATCGGATTTATCAGAGGGCACTCTGCTGCGCTTTCCTTTACAACGGTGTGGTGATCCGTAACCAGAACTTTCATGCCGAGCTCGCGCGCATACCTCACTTCATCCCTTGATACACTTCCGCAGTCCACCGTAACCACCGCGTCGGCACCGGCTTCTCTGATTCTGAGAATGGCGTCACGGTTAAGACCGTATCCTTCATCAAAACGTGAAGGTATGTAGTAGAAGACCTTCTCCGTAAGCTCCGAAAGCACGTCGGTCAAAAGCGTCACAGAAGTGATTCCGTCGGCGTCGTAATCGCCGTACACGCAGATAGTCTCGCCATCTTCTATAGCAGATAATATTAAATCCACTCCTGCGTCCATGTTCAGGAGCAGGAATGGATCGTATGTTTTCCGGGGTTTGTCGGAGAGGAACTCGGAAAGCTCCTCCTCCGTCTCGTATCCCAGTGTGTTCAGATATTCTAATATCTTATAGTTCAGTTCCATATCGTCGGTTCTTATCCCAAGTCGTAAATTTAAGACAGATAATCAAGCGGTTCCGTAACCACTCCGTTCACTCTCACCTCAAAGTGACAGTGCGGCCCCGTTGAGTCTCCGGTGGAGCCTGCAGCAGCTATAGTCTGTCCCTTGCTCACCTGCTGTCCTACGCTGACATTTAATGAATTATTATGTCCGTAAAGGGTGGATATTCCGCCGCCGTGGTCTATAACCACACAGTTTCCGTAGCCGCCGTACCACTGAGCGAGGATTACGGTTCCCGACTCCGCCGCGACTACAGGTGTTCCTGCGGCCACTGCTATATCCATACCGCTGTGATATCTGTAGTCACCGAAAATCGGGTGAATTCGCCATCCGAAATACGATGTTATGGTTCCATAACAAGGCCGTGCGAATTTGCCGCTTCCCTCATATTCCACGTCCGGACGCTGGCTTGCTACAATCTGTGCGCTTATGCTTTCAGCATCCGCATTGAGTTCATCCAGTTTGGCAGAAAGAGCATCCAGTTCTCCCTGCATTGAAGCTTTCTTCTCCTCTGCTTCAGACTGTTTGGCGCTGAGGGCCTTCTTCTCCTCTTCAAGAGCCGCCTGCTGTCTTTCCAGTTCAGCATACTGCTGTTCCAGAAGCTGCTGCTGCTTCTCCAGCTCCTCCATGATCTCCTGATCGCTCCTGTAAAGCCTCTGAACCATGGAAACATTGCTGAGAAATTCCGACAGGCTTCCCGAACCCAGTATTACGTCGATATACCCTACAGAACCGTTCTTATACATGGTTCTCAGCCTGAGCCCCAGCTCCTTCTCGCGCTTTTCAATGTCTTTCTTAGTCTGTTCTATCTTCTCTTTAGTAGCCTGAATTTCAGCCTCCGAGTCAGCTATTTCCGTCTCTTTTGCGGAAACCGCAGCCTCGATTTCATCAAGCTCAGCTTTCTGTTTCTCCAGGCTGTCCTCAAGTTCAGCCATGTCATTTGAAACCTGATCTTTCTGATTGTTGATATCTTCAAGATCGCTGTTCAGATCGGCATACGCATATGCAGGCACAAGGGTCAGCACCATAAGAGCAATCAGAAAGCCGGCCAAAAATTTCTTTTTCATAGTTAAACAGCCTCCCGTTTATCAGGTATCGAGAAATCTTCTCATGGATATTATACTTCCGCACGCTCCGATGGAAACTCCCATGGCTGCAAATATGCATACAAGGTTTATCGAAAGATAGGTCGCAGGAACCATCGGGCAGGACAGGATGGTCATCACATCCCTGCCGATTATATCCACGATTTTACTGTATATCAGATAGGTCACCCCGGCAGACACCCCCGCCGAAAACAGACCTATTATTATACCTTCCACAAGGAACGGTCCCCTTATGAACCAGTTGGAAGCGCCTATGTATTTCATTATGGATATTTCTTTAGCTCTGGCAAATACAGTCAGTTTTATGGTATTGGATACAACCACCACTGAAACGATTATGAGGAATGCCATTACCACCAGAGCTCCAATCTGCATGGAATCCGTTACAGCGGTCAGCTTTTCCACAGTTTCCTTATAGTATTTAATATCCTCTATTCCTTCCATGCCAGTGGCAAGTTCCGTTATCTTCGTGGCATTCTCCGGAGAATCTACGGTTACAAGCACCGAATCCGGCAGAGGATTATCTCCGAGGGAGTCGAGAAGATATCCGTTCTCTCCCCACCTCTGTTTCATAATCTTCATGGCGTCTTCCTTCGTCCGGAAAGAAACACCGGTAACCCCGTCAACCTTCGAGAATTCGTCCATTATTGCCTGAGCCTCGTCCGAATCCGTTCCGTCCTCCAGGAAGAACTCTACCTCATCGTACTCGGACTTAAGCATCTCAGAAAAGAGATTCACATTGACCGATATCACAAAAAAAAGTCCCAGTATGAGCATCATGGCGGTTATTGCAAACACCGACGCCAGGCTCATACCCTTATTTCTGCCTATCTGAAGGAAGGCCTGCTTAAGATTATAGCCTATCATACGCATCGTCAAAGACCTCCTCCTTCACATCGTCCTGCGCCTGTTCATAGCCGTACTGCCCCTGCTCATCCCTTACGATGTGGCCTGACTCTATGGCTATAACGCGCTTATTCATCTTGTCAACTATGTCCTTGGCATGGGTTACCATAACTATGGTGGTCCCTGACATATTTATCTTATTCAGCAGATCCATTATATCGTCCGCCGTAGTCGGATCCAGATTTCCCGTCGGCTCGTCGGCGATAAGAAGCGACGGCTTGTTAATAATGGCTCGCGCTATGGCAACTCGCTGCTGTTCGCCGGCCGAAAGTTCATCAGGATACTTGTCTCCCATATCCGGAATTCCAACCAGTGCAAGGGCCTGAGGAACCCTTTTCCTTATCTGCTTTTTGGATTTATGAAGAATCTCCATGGCAAAAGCCACGTTCTCATATACAGTCTTCTTCGGCAGGAGTCTGAAATCCTGGAATACTATTCCTATCTTTCTTCTGAGCAGCGGAATTTCTCTGTTGCTCAGTCTGGTGACCTCCTGTCCGTCCACGATTATACTGCCCGAATCGGCATCTATTTCTTTAAGTAAAAGTCTGATAAAGGTCGATTTTCCTGCGCCGCTGGGGCCCACAAGAAATACGAAATCACCCTTATCTATATGTATGCTGGCATCTTCCAGTCCTATATTACCGGAATATGTCTTAGTCACATTTTCAAGCGTTATCATAAAAGTACCTCTTCGATTAAGATTTGCGTACACATGATAGTATACTACAAAACCTTGACTTTTTAAACCTCAATGGGCCGCTATATTCCGATACTTTGTGAAATTTTGGTGAAGGAATCCGCAAAAATCTCCATAACTTTCCCGTCCGCATGAGGAAGTCTGCATCTGAATTCGCCCGTGTATACGGCCTCGGGCGGAATTTCATTCAGATACAGAATCTGCTCCTCTCTGAGGAATCCCTGTATCTGCCTTTTACTGACTCCGTCGTTCATTCGGTTTACCGTCCACATGACGCGGTTTCCCGACGCCTCGAGCCTCTTCAGAAACTTAATCCTTTCTCTCTGGCGCATAAGTTTCGACGGCATAGGATCCGCCACCGCCACGACAAAATCCATATCGAGGAGGCATCCGTTGAATTTTTCCCCGGCGCTTACGTCAAAAATCTGCACATCTCCATCTGCCGACGATATCATCCTGGATATATCCGCCGGCTCCGGATTCAGACCATCGTCGACATCTTCCGGCGTGATGACTCTCCACGAAATTCCGTCGGAAAGATTGACGCGGAGCGATTTCTGCGGTTCCAGCTCCCGTATGCTTCTGTAGACCGCTTTAACATTCTCCCTGCCCAGCCTTCTGTCCAGGGCTATCACATCGTACATAAGCCGGCGCATTCTGACAGGGTCTCCTATTTCCGTATACGTAACCCTTCGTCCTCTGCGCGCAAAGAACACGGCAAGTCCTGCAGCCGTAAAGCTGGCGCCCACACATTCTCCCGTTCCGGTCACTGCAATCCTTATCGGCTCCAATGCCCGTGATACACCTTTTCTTTCCCTGAAAACCACTCTGTCTTTGAACACATCAATCCCTCACCTTACTTCTTTTCCTTTATTTTACATTATTTTCCTTCTAATTGCAAGGGGGTTCTGCTTTTCTTTTCGTTTTACAGAACTTTTATATCCCTCTCGATGAGGGCCACGGCTTCCGATTCGGCTGTGCCAGGAAACATATCCACGGGCACGGCCTTTGTCAGAGCGTAGCCCAGTCCCGAAAGGTACTTCACGTCCCTTGACAGGGTTCCGCTGTCGCAGGACACGTAGACTATTCTGTCTACACCCGCTTCGGCCACGGCATCTAAGAGTTCTTCTCTGCATCCAGCCCTCGGCGGATCGAGAACGGCTATATCGGCCTTTTCAAGGGATATTCCTCCAACCTCTTCACCGACCGCAAGGCGCGGCAGAACCTCCTCCGCCTTTCCGCATATGTATCTGGCGCTTACTATTCCGTTTATAACGGCGTTTCTGTTGGCGTCAAGAACCGCATCCCTGACCGATTCTATTCCTATGACCGACCCTGCGCCTTTTCTGGAAAGCCACAGGCCGATGCTTCCCACGCCGCAGTAAAGGTCGAGAACCGTCTTTCCCGAAAGTCCTTCCTCTCCGCCCGCAAAATCTGCAGCAATGTCGTAAAGTCTTTCCATCTGAACCGGGTTCACCTGATAAAATGACGCCGGCGAAATCTCAAAATCCAGTCCGCCTATGCGCTCGTGTATCACCGGACTTCCCGCCACGGTCGTAAATTCGTCGCCGAAGACGCTTCCCCGGCCGTTCCCCTTTTTGCAGCTTACGACAACGCTCTCAAGGCTGTATTCCACTCCGCCCGGTCCCGGCGGCAGGTCGTATATTGCGTCGTCCAGCATGCCGATAAGCTTCTGAACGTTGGGAATTCCCTTGCCGTTTATGACAAAGACTGCCATCACCTCACCGGTTCCGAAGGCTGTCCTTATCATCATATGACGCATGAGACCCTTCTCCCACTTCGGGTCGTAGGCCGTAATGTTATCCGATATCATAAACTCTTTTACGGCGCGGGCCGCCGCTGCCACCGTCGGAGCCTGAAGCATGCAGTCTCCGCAGTCCACCACATCATGGCTTCCCCTGCGGTGAAAGCCTATTACAGGCTCTCCCGCGTTTTTCTGTATGCCGCCCTTCAGCGTTATGAGGCCGCCTGCCGTAATCTCCATGACGGCTTTGTTCCTGTATCTGAACGGATTCTCCATAGTCACCGTGCCGCCCACGATTCCGTCCGCCTGAGCTCCGCCTATCCTTTCAAGCCTGTCCGAAAGGTGTTTTCTCCTTATCTCAGCCTGAGCATCGTATGCCAGGGGCCCAAAAGGGCACCCTCCGCATTCTCCCGCAGCCGGACAGAACGGCTCCCTGCGGTCCTTCGACGGCTCGTCCACGGATATGAGCTCCCCTTCGGCAAAATTCTTTTTCACCTTCACAAGCCTCGCCGTCACTACGTCTCCCGTCACCGCTCCCGGAACAAAAACAGCAAAGCCGGCATCCTTTCCGATTCCGGCTCCGCTGTCTGCCATGTCAACTATCTTAATTTTTACCGTTTCACCTTTTGTTCTCTTTTCCATTGGTTCACCGACAGGCTTAGTATACCTCTCTCACGGCCTTCACTATGTCGGCCGCCGTCATGCCGTACTTTTCCTTAAGCTCCTCAGGCTTTCCCGATTCGCCGTAAGTGTCGTGCTGACCCACCATCTCGATTCTCACAGGACAGTACTTTGACGTCACCTCTGCTACCGCAGAGCCCAGTCCGCCTATGACGGAGTGCTCCTCGGCTGTTACGATTCTGCCCGTGGTCTTCGCCGCATTTATGACGGCCTCCTCGTCCAGAGGCTTTATAGTGTGCATATCTATTACGCCTACGTCGACGCCTTCCTCTGCAAGCTGAGATGCGGCCATCATGGCCTCGGAAACCATTATGCCCGTCGCGATGACCGTAACGTCCCTTCCTTCCCTGAGGACGTTGGCCTTTCCTATGGTTACGGAATCCTCCTCGTTATAGAAAACAGGAACGGCCGCTCTTCCAAGCCTTACGTATGCCGGGCCCTTAAAGCCTATAACCTGCTCCAAAAGCTTTTCCGCGCTTACGGCGTCGCACGGATTTACCACGGTCATACCCGGTATGGTTCTCATAAGGGCGATGTCCTCGAAGGTCTGATGGCTGGCGCCGTCCTCTCCTACGGTGATTCCCGCGTGGGTCGCGCAGACTTTGACGTTGGCGCCGGTATATCCTATGGAATTTCTTATTATCTCAAAAGCTCTTCCCGATGCGAACATAGCAAATGTGGAAGCGCAGACGGTCTTTCCCGAAAGAGCCAGCCCCGCAGCCGTGCCGTAAAGGTTCTGCTCGGCGATTCCCATGTTGAAAAATCTCTCCGGATACGCCTTCGCAAATTCCGCGGTCATGGTGGACTTGGAAAGGTCGGCGTCCATTACGATAAGGTTCTTTTCGCTCTCTCCCAGCTTTACAAGAGTCTTTCCGTAAGCCGCTCTCGTTGCGATTTTGTCTGCCATTACCACTCACCTCCAAGTTCCTCTACTGCCTGTTTTGCCTGTTCCTCGTTCGGGGCCTTGCCGTGCCAGCCCGCTTCGTCCTCCATGAAGGAAACGCCTTTCCCCTTGTGGGTTTTCGCTATGATTGCGGTCGGCTTTCCCTTGCACTCTCTGGCCTCGTCAAAGGCTTTAAATATCTCCTCAAAATCGTGTCCGTCTATTACGATTACGTTCCACCCGAAGGCCCTGAATTTCTCGTCTACAGGGGCAACGGTCATGACCTTTTCGTTGGGGCCGTCTATCTGAAGTCCGTTGTAATCGAGAATCGCCACCAGATTATCCAGCTTATAGTGGGCCGCCGACATTGCGGCCTCCCACACCAGGCCCTCCTGAATCTCGCCGTCGCCTAAAAGGGTGTAGATTCTTCCCGGATTTCCGTCTATCTTATTCGCAAGAGCCATTCCTACGGACACGGAAATCCCCTGGCCCAGGGAGCCCGTGGACATCTCAATGCCCGGGACCTTGTGCATGTTCGGGTGTCCCTGAAACGGACTGCCCAGTTTTCTAAGGCTCATCATATCCTCCACCGGATAATATCCCCTCTCAGCAAGGGCCGCATACTGCACCGGGCCCGCGTGACCCTTTGACAGTATGAACTTGTCCCTGTCCGGCTTGTCCGGGTTCTTCGGGTCGATGTTCATCTCCTTAAAATAGAGCGCCGTAACGATGTCGGCGGCGGAAAGGCTTCCGCCCGGGTGTCCCGACCCTGCGTGGTATATGGCCCTTATAACGTCAATTCTGACCTTTGCGGCCACATCGGCAAAATACTTTGTGTCCATAGCGTATCTCCTTATATAATCATTTGCACCTGCTGACCTGAATTACCGCATCAGGCAGCCTCTCTATAATATCCGAAACCGTAAGGGAATATTCCCCCTTTTCCTCCGCGGCCAGATCTCCCGCAAGACCGTGAAGGTAGACCCCGGCTCTTGCCGCCGTAAGCGGGTCGTATCCCTGCCCCATCAGGGAAACTATTATCCCGGTCAGCGCGTCTCCCGACCCTGCCGTTGCCATTCCCGGATTTCCCGTCGGATTTATCCATATTTCATTTTCATATGCCACAAAGGTCTCGTGGCCCTTGAGCACGGTCACTGCCCCGTACTTCTCAAACAGAGCCTGACAGATTTCCTCTTTTCTCATGCCCTTAAGGCTGTCTTTTCCCAGGAGCCTTGCGGCCTCGCCCATATGGGGAGTTATCACCGTCTTCCTGAGGTTTTCCTTTCTCCTGCGGAACGCGTCAGCCACCTTCCTGTTCTCCGAAACCATGTTCAGTCCGTCGGCGTCCAGAAGCAGCGGCCCTTCGTAACCGGCGAGGATTTCCGAAAGAACGTCCCCCGCTTCGCTGCTTTTGCCCATTCCAGAGCCTGCCGCCGCCGCGTCAAAGCCCGCAAGCCTTCCCAGGGCGTCCCGGGCGCTGAGGCACACCGCTTCCGGACACAAAATCTGCAGCACCGGCACGTTCCCCTCCGGCGTCAGTATCATCACAAGGCCGCTTCCCGTCCTCAGGGCAGATTTTGCGGAGAAAGCGCACGCCCCCGCCATGCCGAAGGAACCGGCGGCGATGAGAACCCTGCCGTAATCGCCTTTGTGTGAATCGGCCAGCCTCGGAAGAAAGAGCCTTCCGGCAAATTCGCCTTCAGTATATCCTTTAATCTCCATAAGCACCTTCCTATAAATGCAGAAACAGCATCGCCATGAGGAAATATATGGTCAGGGCAACGATGTCCGAAACGGACGAAATGGCCGGGTTTGCGATAAGGGCCGGGTCCAGCTTCATCTTTTTCACGAGAAGCGGAATCATACTTCCGATAATCTTCGCAAACATAACTATAAACAGCATTGCTGTGCAGACCGTAAGGGCCACCATCACGCCGTTTCCGTCTATCCAGCAGACTCTTACGAAGTTTATGGCGCTGAGTATCACTCCTATGACAAAGCCCACTCTTACTTCCTTCCAGAGAACTGCAAGGGCGTCGGAAGTGTCCACCTCGTCCGTCGCAAGTCCGCGGATTATTAGGGTGGCCGCCTGCGAGCCGGTGTTTCCGCCCGTGCCCATGAGCATCGGCATGTATGCCACAAGGCATATGACCTGAGACAGGGTAGCCTCGAACCGGGTTATTATCATTCCCGTAAAGACGTATGCCACCATCAGTATTATGAGCCACGGCAGACGGTTCAAAACGTGCTGCTTTACAGATATGTCCAGATAATCCTTGTCGGAGTTCTCCCAGTCGATAACTCCGTTCATTCTCTCTATGTCCTCTGTGGCCTCTTCTTCCATTACGTCCAGGATATCGTCGACGGTGATGATTCCCACCAGCCTGTCCTCGTTGTCGACGACAGGAATTGCCAGGAAGCCGTAACGCTTGAAGTCCTCGGCCACCTCCTCCTGGTCCTCGTACACGTTCTCGTATACGAAGTCGGTTCTCATTATGTCCTTTACCCTGACGTTGTCGTCAGTTATGACGAGAGTCGCAAGGGATACTATTCCTATTAGCTTTCTTCCCGTATCCTTTACGTAGCAGGTATAGACGGTCTCAGCGTCCATGCCCTCCTTCTTTATGTGCTCAAGAGCCCTTGCCACGGTCCAGTCCTTCTGAAGGCTTATGTAATCCGGTGTCATAAGGCTTCCCGCGCAGGTATCCGGGTAGTTCAAAAACGTGTTGATGAGCTTTCTTTCACTTTTAGGAGTCTTTTCCAGAATCTTGTCCACCACGTTGGCGGGCAGCTCCTCCAGCACGTCTATCTTATCGTCGAAGTCCATCTCGGTGACGATATAATCTATTTCCTTATCGGTTATCTCGTTGATAATATCTACCTGATCGTCTGACGGCAGCTCGGAGAACACCTCTACCGACACGTCCTTTGGAAGGAGCCTGAACAGGATAACGGTCTTCTGCAGTCCCGCTTCCTCCGTTACTTCCTCCAGGAGCTCGGCAATATCGACTTCGTTAAACCGAAGGAGCTCGTCTCTGGCTTTAAAGTACTTCTTTTCTTCCAGATACGCCAGAATCTTCTCCAGAGACTCTTCATAAAGCACGTCCTGATCTATAAGTCTGTTTTCCATATTCTGCTCCCCCTTTCCAAGTCATCCCGTATTTGCCCCGACAGTGGTCGGAGATTCTCCCCCGACTATTAAATTATAACGGATTGGCGTGTTTTTGCAAGTTAAAACCATGCAAAAAGGTTTGGTGCAAAGGGGTGAAGGCGGGAGGGTAAGATATCCGGTCAGATGTAAAGCGGAGAACAGGAAAATCGCCGCCTGCGCTTCAGACGGCGATTTTCCGCCAGGTCACTATTCAAAAGTCTGCTTTAACATGCCAATCAGGTAGCATCACTTGTTTTCGTCAATGATTTCTTTGAGTATAAAGTAGATCATCATGACGACAGAAGATAACTCATACTTTGTCCGATAATCCGTCTCTCATTCTTACACTTTGAGTATCTGTTTTTAATCTTACACCCGCTCTGTCAAAAAATAAAGTATACACGCAAATCTCAAGCCCTTCAGCAATCGTGAGTCTCGGCCGCGAGCCTCGCTTTTCCAGTTCGCGGCCCATGGTTTTTACTGCAAAATCGTCAAAATCCCGGCAAGCGGCCGAGATTTTCGCTTCTCTGTCAGGTTTTCAAAGCCGATTTCTTGGCCACTTTTCCGATTGTTTTCCGCAGTGGCACAGATTTCATCGGCCGCAATGGCTGTTTTCAGCTTCGGCGGCCCACACGGCAATTCCTGATAAGGTCAACGTCGTTCTGTTTAGCAATGCCGCGCAATAGAAAAAGCGCCCCGGCGAGCCGCATCCAGCGGCCGTCAAAGCGCTCCTGATTTCTTATTTAATTTTCCGGTTACGCGATTCTTCTAACGCCTACAACAGGTCCCACATAACCTACATTTGTAATGGTGATTCCAATCCTCGGATTTACAGCGTGAACTTCTCTGCCTCCGCCGATGTAGATTGAAACGTGTCCCGGATAAACCAGAATATCTCCCGGCTGAGCCTGTGAGTAGGATATTCCATATCCGGCTGCGGTAGGAACTCTCGGAATGCTTATTCCGCAAGCCTTATATACCGCATATACGAATCCTGAACAGTCTGCTCCGTTCGTAAGGCTGGCACCGCCGTACACATAAGGGTTTCCAACGAACTGACATGCGAAGCTTGCGATAGCTGCTCCGTTCGGATTGGACGGTGCAGATGCATAGCTCTTAGCAGGTTCCGAAGAGGCAGATGACGAACCGCCGGTCGTCGCTGCCGCAGTCTGAGTCTGTGCTACAGCTGCCGGTCTTTCCTTGGTTCCCTCAAGAACTACCTTGTCCACAGGTTCCTTCGTTACCTCGCTGGAAAGTTCAGTGGTCGAAGTAACCTTTCCGTTAACGGTTACAACCTGTTCCGTCACGATCTCAGAGCCTTTTTCTCCCTCGGTTTCAACTTTCGTTTCATCCTCGTAAAGTTCGTCAGACTCCTTGGTTACAGTTTCAAAAGGTACTTCTCTCTCAGATGTCACCTTCTGCTCAACGGTCACATTCACCAAAGGCTTATTCTCTGAAAGCTTGAGAGTATCTCCCGGATAAAGACCCTCCAGATCCACTCCCTCGTTCATTTCCTGAATCTCGCTTACTGTGAACCCGCTGTCGGAAGCTATATCCCACACCGTATCACCGGACTCCACCGTGTATGTAACAGTTTCCTCATTTCCGGTAATGATGCTGTCTATTGCTCCCACAAGGTTTATCGTCAGCGTCGGAGCCTCATCCGATTTCTTCACTGACATAACCTCAGTAGTCATAACAGGATCACATTTTATAGAAAGCACTTCTGCGCCCTCGGTTACGTAGTGATTTTTCACGCCGTCTATAATGGCATTAGCCTCTTCCTGTGTGCCGGTTACGGCAACAGTCTCGTCTCCGATCTTCACAGCGTAATAATCCGTAGTCGCTGCGTAAGCAGTAACAGTAGCCGCTCCCAGCGTGGTGGTTATTACACCGATAATCAGAACAGCCAGTACGATGACGGCGTATCTCTTAGATTTAACTTCGTCTAAAAAACTCATCTTTCATCCTTTCCGCGTGTCGGGAATTCCTTTTGAAAAATCCCCGCCGCACTGACAAAAGTGATACTACACTATATACACGCCATAGTCAACATATTTCTTAATATTTCACATAGTTTTCACAAAGAAAAAACGCTAAAATCGTTTAAATTTCAGCGTTTATAAATTCTTAAGATTTCTTAAGATTTCTTAAGAAATCATTGTATGCAATGCATAAAAATTAGTAAATACTTATATTACAGGAGGATTTTTGCAGCATTATGCACATTTTCTATGTGAATCTCGGCTGAACCCGCCTGATATTCTCCGTCCAGTGTCCACGGCATTTCCGGATCTGCTTCTACGCGAAGCTCTGACGCGCTGAAAAACTCCAGATGTGGAGACTTGAAGTCTCTCGTGGTTACAGCGAGCATAATCTGGTTGAGCTCTATGAGATTTGAAGGAGCCTTGACCAGCAGTACCTCGAACTTGCCGTCACCCATGTCCACCTCGTCTTCAGGCAGTGTCAGAATTCCTCCTATAGAAGTGGAATTGCTCACTGCTCCGAACAGATACTTTCCGCTGTATTCTTTTTCCGTCGTCCTGAACGTCAGCTTTTCTGCTCTTATTGACGGAATGTCCTTAATTCCTTCCAATATATATGCCAGATGTCCCAGTGCGTTCTTTATGCTCTGAGGAGCCTCATATGACGCCCTTGTAAATGCGCCAAAGGATGCAACGTAGGAAAAATATCTCCCGTTAAAGGATCCTATATCTATAATTCTCGGATTTTCTTCCGTTATGTTCTCCGCCGCCTTCACCATATCCGACGGTATGCCGAGACTTGCGCCGAAATCGTTGGTGGAGCCTGCAGGTATGTATCCTATAGGAACGTCTTTTCCGGAAAGGAGGACGCCTTCTACCACTTCGTTAAATGTGCCGTCTCCGCCTATGGCGACGAGAATATCGAAGTTGCCGGCTTCACGTTTTGCTATTTCCGTGCCGTCGCCTCTTGCGGCGGTAGTTTCCACGGCAACCCTGTAGCCTTTGCGGCAGAAAACATCGATTATGTCCGCAAGGTTCCTGCTTCCTTCCTTTTTTCCCGCCTTCGGGTTGATTATGATAAGAATTTTCTTCATTCTTTTACCCCTTTCTCAACAAAATATTAACATCGCATTGCCGGGCGCAGGCTTTACGCCGTTTCGCGCCAAAGCTTATTGAACACCACGCCCAGACTCAGAGCCCAGGATATCAGATAGAACCAGAACATGAGAGCGACTATGCTGGCAAGGGACCCGTAAATAAGGTCGTAATTTACCGCGTGGCTTACGTAAGCCGAATACACCATAGTCATTATGAACATTCCCAGAGCGCCGAATATGCTGCCGGGAAGAATCTGCCGGTACTTCAGCCTTTCCCTCGGAAGTATATAGTAGTTCAGCGACACCATGAAAAGGTATAGGATCATGGCGGCCGGCCATCTGAACAGGGTCCAGAGAATATCCACCCAGCTTCCCTTAAGTATCGGAATAATTCCGAGGAGCGTGTCGAAGATAACCTTGCCGTAGACGATAAACACCACCGCAAGAGCGATGGAGCATATGGTTATGACCATGGTCAACATGGCTCTGAGCCTGTCGCGCCAGAATTTACCCAGATCCTGACCCTCGGAATAGGTGTAGTTGGTCAGTCTCATGAGGCAGAATTCAATTCTGGAAGCAGACCACACAGCCATGATTACGAAAACTATATTGGTAGCGGTAACGGACCTGTATTCAAGAAACGACTTTATGGTATCCGCCATGCTTTCGGCCACGTACTTATCTATCCAGCTTTCCAGCGCCCTAAGAGGAATGTCGAGTATTCCGAGAAGCTGGGTAAGCACGATAAAAATAGGCACTATGGACAGCATGAAATAGAAGGCCATCTGGGCCGCTACACCTCTGTAATAAGGATCTCTGTACTCCTTTATGGCAAGGAGCACTATCCGCATCAGCCTTTTTCCCATAAACCTCAGCCTTCTTCAGAAATTCTCTTTTCTCTCTCCTCAAGGAGCTTTTCCAGCTTCTCGAGGGCCTTTGCCCTGTGGCTAATCCTGTTCTTTTCCTCTGCGCTCATCTGGGCAAAAGTCTCCTGATATCCTTCTGGCACGAACAGCGGATCGTATCCGAAGCCGCCTTCTCCTGCCGGAAAATCGATTATATGTCCGCTGCATTCCCCCCTCGCCACCAGGGTCTCGCCGTCAGGATAAACCATGGTTATAACAGATACGAATCTCGCCTTTCTGTCGCTGTACGGCACCCCCTCAAGCATTGTGAGAAGCTTGATGTTATTCTTCTCGTCATCGCAGTTTTCGCCGGCATATCTCGCAGAAAAAATCCCCGGCTCTCCTCCCAGATATTCCACCTCGAGCCCCGAGTCATCGGCGATGGTGACCTGTCCGGACATCTTCATGATGGCGTCGGCCTTCTTGAAAGAGTTCTCTTCGAAAGTTCTGCCGTCCTCTTCGATTTCCCTTTTGTCAAGTCCCGCATCGTCTCTGGAGATAACCTTCATACCGAACTTTTTCGTTATGGCCTCTATCTCGGAAATCTTATGCTGATTTCTGGATGCGGCTATAATGGTACACATAGATAATTCCTTTCGTTCTTCCTTTTGATATATCTTATATCTTACCACAAAATCTGCGCCTTATGGTATAATTATTTACCTAAGCTGAAGATGCAGCCTTTGAGAAAGGATTGATGATATGTTCAGAGCAGCAATTTTAGACGGAATATCCATAGTCCAGAGCGACCTGTCCTGGGAGCCTGTCGAAAGGCTTTGCGACTTTACCGTATACGACAGGACTTCTCCCGATGAGCTAGAGGAAAGAATTAAAAATCTGGACGGCTTTTTTACCAGCAAATGCAGAATAACCGAAGAGCTTATGAAAAAATCGCCAAAGCTTAAATTTATAGGCGTCACGGCTACAGGCTTTGATAACGTGGACGTAAAGGCCGCTGAAAGCCTTGGCATCGCCGTATGTCACGTTCCTGCATACTCTACAGACGCCGTGGCCCAGCACGTCTTTGCTCTCATACTTGAAATAGAAAACCGCACCGGCTACTACTGCGCTCAGGTTGCTTCGGGAAGATGGCAGAACTGCAGCGACTTCACGTTCTTTGACCTTCCCACCCACACTTTGTCGGGAATGTCTCTTGGCATCGTAGGCTACGGCAGCATCGGAAAGCAGGTGGCAAGGATTGCGGAAGCCTTCGGTATGACGGTAAACGTCTACAGCCGTGACAGGGAGGCTGCCCTGAAGTCCGATATTCTGACCCTCCACTGTCCTCTCACAGCGGAAAACGAGGGCTTTGTGAACGCGGATTTCATATCAGAGATGAAAGACGGCGCCGTTCTCATAAACACCGCCAGAGGAAAGCTGGTAAACGAAGAGGACCTTGCGGCTGCACTGAAATCGGGAAAGCTTTCCTTTGCCGCGCTGGACGTGCTTTCAGTCGAGCCTCCGGAACGAGATAACCCTCTCATAGGTCTGGATAACTGCATTATAACCCCTCACATCGCCTGGATGCCGCGGGAATGCAGAGAAAGAGTCGTGGACACATGCGCCGCCAACTTAAAAAGCTTCCTCGACGGAGGAAGCCTTAACAGGGTCGATAAAATCAGATAAAAAAGAATCCCGCATAGCAGAGTATTATCAGCACCGGGCAGACGATGTTCATTCGTCTGTCCTTTTCTCTTTCTATCATCATGAGCAGGAAGAACGCCGTCGAAAGGAGACCTGCAAGGGTCATTATCTCAATCTTAGGCTCGGAAACCATGTAGATATTTCTCAGATATACGGCGTCGGTTATGGCAAGAATCAGGAAATTAAACATGCTGCTTCCTATAATCCCGCCGACAGCTATATCAAAATTCTTCACTCTGAACAGGGTTACCACGGATGTGACCTCCGGAATGGATGTCGCGATTCCGAGAAAAACGGCTCCCGCAAATCCGTTGGAAAGCCCCCACGCCACGGTGAGATTTCCCGCCGCGTATGTCACTGCGCCGCTCGCTATTACCAGAAATCCCGACGTGACGATAAGCCTTCCAAGAGCCTGTCTGTTGGAAAGTCCTTTGTCCACCGACGCAACGTATTTCAAAGCCGATTCGTCGGCGGTTATATCGTCGGCCATGGCAGCGTATTTTGCTCCGGCGATGTAAAGCATGGCGATAAGCACCGAAACTATGCCAAAGTGAGCAATGGACAGCCTGTCTCCCGCTATAAATCCGATTCCCGCAAGAGCATACATGATTATAACTATAATGGCTATTCTTGAGTAGACTCTGGATAGTCTGGCCTTTCTGAATTTCTTCCCGTATACGAGAATCATCAGGGACATGACGGAAAGGTTGAAGATGTTGCTTCCCAGTACGTTCCCCACAGGGAAGTCCTGCATATGAAAAATCGTAACAGAGGACAGGCTGGTAAAAAACTCCGGCAGGGACGTAATCGCCGCCAGAATCACCGCCCCTATGAAGGCCCCCGGAAGCTTGCTGTTTCTGTCCAGCATATTCGCATATCTGGAGGCGTTCACCGCCAGAATCACGACCACCACGGCCGCAGCTGCATATATAATATAGTCCAAAATATTTTCCCCCATATTCCTTAGTATATCTACTTAAAAATTTATCATATGAGGGCCGTCGATGTCAAACACTTAAGCTTTTCCGCGTGCGCCGGTCTTTTCCTTAAGCAGTTCCTCAAGGGCCGTTCCGCTGCTGCTGTGGCATGCAACCATCGGAAATCCTCCCTTTCTGCACTCCGCCCTTGCCGCGTTCATCATCTTATGGGATACGGTCTTCGTGAAGCAGATGAGCATATCCGGACTTCCGATTTTTCTCTTCAGCGCCCCGCTCTCCTTGGTAAAAACCTTGGCCGTGCAACCGTAGCCTCTGCATATCTCCTCGTACTGCCTCTCCATTCTCTCATTTCCCCCGATTATGACTATACTCATGGAATACTCCTTTCCCTGTGCTCTTGCCGCTTTCCCCGCGGCAGACTCTATCAGACTCTATTTAGTTAGTTATATCTAACCTCATGTTGTGAATATAGGTTAGCATAGACTAACCGTTTTGTCAACTCTTCTTTGGCTGTTCCGGTCGTCGATAGAACTGCCTGTCTAAAGAAAAGCTTTTTCGTTTTGACAAAGACTTCAATTTTCGCCCCGCAGGTCAAGGCGTTTTTTTACAAAGCCCGCCTGCAAAACTCAAAAGGTCAAGAAATTCCCCCACACATAGGAGAAATTCCTTGACCTCTTTGCAAAATCTTTTCAAAATGTCAAATTTCGCCTTGACCTTTTCCGCAGCAGAGCAGCCTTTTGTCAAAGCACGCATCCGGCTCACCTCAATACGCGAAAACTCACGCCAGAGCGCATTGCAAGCAGGGACTACAGGCTCTCGGCCAGCTCTTTGATCTCCGGACATCCGTAGTTTTCCACGGTGCCGTTGTCGCAGGCTCGGGCCAGCTCCGCATCCATAGGAAGCTTTGCGATTTCGGCTATTCCGTACTGAGCTGCGATGTCCTCGATGTGGCTTTCGCCGAAAATCTTGTGCTCGGCTCCGCAGTCAGGACACTTGAAATAGCTCATGTTCTCAACGATGCCCACGATAGGAATGTTCATCATGTCCGCCATCTTTGCGGCTTTCTCCACTATCATCTCCACCAGCTCCTGCGGAGACGTAACGATTACGATTCCGTCAACAGGCAGGGACTGATATACGGTAAGAGCAACGTCTCCCGTTCCCGGCGGCATGTCCACGAACATAACGTCTATGTCGCCCCATACGACGTCGGACCAGAACTGCTCCACAACGCCGCCCAGGATAGGGCCTCTCCAAACCACAGGATCCGTCTCGTTTTCAAGAAGCAGATTTATGGACATCACCTTGATGCCCCCTGCAGTCTTTACAGGCATAATCATAGTCTCGTTTCCCACCGCTCTTTCGGCAAGACCGAACGCCTTCGGAATGGACGGTCCCGTAATGTCGGCGTCGAGAATGGCCACTTTTTTCCCTGCGGCCGCGGCAGCCGATGCCAGAAGGGCGGTTACGGAGGATTTTCCCACTCCGCCTTTGCCGCTTACCACGCCGATCACCTTCTTAACGCTCGACATACCGTTCATAGGCGCTTTTTTGATACCGGTGTTTTCTTCGCTGCAGTTTCCGCTTGATGCGCAGGAGCTGCAGTCGTGATTGCAATCTGTCATTTTATCTGACTCCTTTCAAGATAGTTATACTTATTAAAACATCCCCAGAGATTTGAAGATGAATATCCACAGAAAAAGGGTTATCCCTGCAAAGAGTGACGAAAATATCACGCAGTTTCCCGCAAGCTCCGAGTCGCTGTCCATGGCTTCCGCCATTGTAAAGGACGATACTGCCGCCGGCGCCGCAAAGACCGCGATGAGGGTGACGAACTCCACGCCCCGAAATCCCGCAAAAGCCGCAAGGGGCAGGAACACCGCCGGAACGACCACCAGCTTGCCCACTACTGAAATAATGAGATTCCTTCGGCACCTTTTGATGCTGGAAAAGCTGAAGGACGCACCCAGAATGATAAGCGCCATAGGCGTCGTCACCTGCGACATCTCATCTATTATGGACTCTATGAGGTCCGGAACGTGAATCCCCGCAAGGGATACGATTATTCCCGCCACCGCTCCTATTATTATGGGATTCTTTATAATCTGTACCACTATGTGGCCTGCCGAAACCCGACCCCCTCTGAAAATTTCCAGGGTTATGACCGCAAGGACGTTAAACAGAGGAACTATGACTGCTACCATTATGGCCGTAGCCGCAATATTTCCGTGACCGCATATGTTGGTCGCCACGGGAATTCCCATGAGCACAAAATTGCTCCTGAATATGGCCTGTATCATGGCTCCCCGGGAATGAGGATTTTTCTCTACCCTCGTCACCACCAAAACAGCCGCGGCGAAAATCACCAGTACCGAGACCACGCCGAATCCTATAAGCCTCGGATTCGCCGCCTCCCTTATGTCCGTCCCGTAGAGGTTCTGAAACATCAGAGTCGGGAAAAATACCAGGAATATTAACCTGTTGAAGTGTTTGTTTTCGGTTTCGTTTACAATGCCGGCCTTTCTCACCGCCATGCCGATTCCGATAAGAACGAACACCGGCACCACGGCCTCCAGGGCCACTATAAGATTACTCAGCATCCGTTATCACCATGTCAGCCTTTACATCAAAAGATTCCGTCGGAATATCCTCCGTGACAAGGGGAGAAAAACACAGCACCGCCGCCGGGCATTTCGTCTTCTCAAGGTATCTGTCGTAAAATCCCGCTCCGTGGCCCAGCCTTCTTCCGTCAAAGGCTGCCGCCACGCAGGGTATTACCGCAAAGTCGATATCCTCCGGCAGAATCACCTCGCCGCCAGCAGGTTCCGGGATTCCGTATTTTCCGGGAGCAAGATCTCTGTCAAAGTCTGCAATCTCCGCAGCCTCCATAAATCCCGGCCCCGTGCATCTGGGCACGAAAACTCTCTTTCCTGCGTCAAGGGCCGCCCTTATTATCTCCTCCGTGTCCGGCTCTCCGGCTACGGAAACATAGATGAACAGACTGCCGCACTCCTTGAACCGGCGAAGGCTTAAGACTTTGCGCGATACGACTTCCGACGCTTCTTTCATATACTCCGGGCTCAGGCCTTCTCTGACCGCCGCCGCCCGCTTTCTCGCTTCAGCCTTTGTCGTCATATTATTCCACGTCCCAGAAAATACAGTCTTTGCACTCCGGGCGTCTCGGATTTTCCCTGTCGCAAAAGAGCGGGTAAAGCCTCAGATCGTGGCTCAGCTTGTCGCCCATCAGGGATTTCAGTCCGGCTATCTGACAAAGCGTGCCCGTAAAATCGGTGGTCACGCCGTTTTTGATGCTCCTCTTCGTGGCCCGGTAAACCTTCGGCATATCTCTCTCGTAGTATTCGTCGTCGTATTCGTAAAAGTCGTCGAACTGGGGCAGAGTCACCGGGTTATACAAAGGACAGTAGAGCAGGCAGTTGTTGCACTTGTTGCACCCGTTCTCGTCTATGACCGGATACTTCCTTCCGTCCTCTCCCGTTACCATCTTAATGGCGCTGTACTTGCATCCGACGATGCAGGCCGAGCAGCCGTTGCAGTTCTTCACTCTGTCGGTAATCTGCAATTAAATCATCTCCCGTGCTGTTAATTCTAAAACCTCATCTATTATACCAAACTCCGCCGGTAAAAAACAGGGGATAATATATCACGAGAAATAATATCAGAAATATAAAAACTATAGAAAATGTGAAAAAAGGTGTTGACTTCTGACTCCTTTTGTATTAGTATAAATACAACGAAAGAAACAAGTTTTCATATATGGGAATGGAATCTTGAGGAAAGGAGTGAGTCGCAATGAAGAAGACGTTTTTAGGACCAGGAGACAAGATTGCGGCAGCACTTCGAATCAGAAATCTGTTTTAGAGACGAGCAGAATCCAGCAGTAGACACTGCAGAGCAGAGGAAAGTATCCTGCATAAGTTAAACGCCGAAATCTCAGCAGATTCATCTGATAGATGTGTTGTCTCATAAGTTATCACATGAGAAGGAGACCATTTATATAGATTCGGTAGTAACTGAAGGTAAAAATAAATAATGGAAACCTAAAGAGAGGGCTTAAGCAAAAGCCCTCTTTCTTGTTGTGCTGCGTCACGGCAGGCTATGCACGCAGTATGTAACAGGATTTAAGGAAATCTTCGGCAACGAGACGGGTTTTCCGGGAATATGTCGAAGGTTTCTCGACATTTTGGGTGGTATGCGACTGATTTGCCGAAAACATCGCCGGACGATGCAGGTTTTGACGGCTGAACTTTCGGCAAAACCTACAGACACGGCCTGTAAAGCCGAAAAAGCTTCGGCAAAAGCGCCGAAAACAGACGTCTTTGTCGAAGCTCGATAAAGCGCGACAGAACGCGACAATATAAAGCGAAGTGAGGCAGCTCAAACCACCGCCGAATCGCGCCTTACACCATCTTCTCCTGCTTGACCTTGTGGTCGATCACGTGGCGGCCCGCAAGCTCCGATTTGATGTCATCAATTGTAATCCCCATCTCTATCATGAGAACCATCACGTGGTAGACGAGGTCTGAAATCTCGTATACTGTCTCCGCCTTGTCGCCGGCTTTGGCCGCGATTATGACCTCGGTGGATTCCTCGCCCACCTTCTTTAAAATCTTGTCGATTCCCTTTTCAAACAGATACGTCGTGTATGAGCCTTCCTTTTTCTCCGTCTTTCTGCCCTCGATGAGCTCCATAAGACTTTCCATGGTAAACCCTGCGTTTTCCGGATTCAGGTAGACCAGATCGTTGAAGCAGGAGTCGGTACCCAGGTGGCACGCCGGGCCGTCCTTTGTCACGTTCACCACCAGAGCGTCCCGATCGCAGTCGGCCGTTATGCTGTAAATGTGCTGGTAGTTTCCCGAAGTCTCACCTTTCAGCCAAAGCTCCTGCCTTGAGCGGCTCCAAAAACATGTGAGTCCCTTTTCCATTGAAATCTCAAGGCTTTCCCTGTTCATATAGGCGACGGTAAGCACTTTGCCGCTGGAAAAGTCCGTCACCACCGCAGGAATAAGTCCCTTCTCGTCGAATTTAAGTTCATCTATCTTAACCATTTCAGTCATCTCCTGTTCTGTCCTGTTTATCTCACGTTTATTCCGGCTTCCGCCAGAGCTTTCTTCAGATCCGGGATTGCAACATCGCCGAAGTGAAATATGGAAGCCGCAAGGCCTGCGTCAACCTCCGGTATCTCCTTAAAAAGAGTGATGAAGTCCTCGATACATCCTGCGCCGCCCGAAGCTATTACGGGAACCGGGGAAATATCGCACACGGCTTTCAGCATTTCAAGGTCGAAACCCTTCTTCACGCCGTCGGTATCGATACTGTTTAAGACGATTTCCCCTGCGCCTAAGGAGATTCCCTTTTTTATCCACTCTATGGCGTCCATTCCGGTGTTTTCCCTTCCGCCTTTGGCGTAAACACAGAATCGGCCGTCTTCCCGCTTTGCGTCCACGGAAAGAACGACGCACTGGTCGCCGTACTTCTTTGCCGCCTCGCTTATGAGGCCCGGATTTCTTATTGCCCCTGAGTTGACGCTGACTTTGTCGGCGCCGCACTTTAAAACTCTGTCAAAATCGTCAATGGTGTTTATTCCTCCGCCTACGGTAAGGGGTATGAATATGGTTCTCGCAACCTCCGTCAGAATGTCCGTAAACAGGGCCCGTCCTTCCGCCGAAGCGGTTATATCGTAGAACACCAGCTCGTCGGCGCCGTTTTCCGAATAGTACCTTCCCAGCTCCACCGGCGAGGATACGTCGGAAAGCCCCTGGAAATTGACCCCTTTGACCACCCGTCCGTCCTTTACGTCAAGGCACGGGATTATTCTCTTAGTTATCAAAGTCTGCCTCCCTTCTCAGGCTCGTCCTGACGGCCCGCAAGGCCGATAGCCTCCTCAAGGTCTACTGCGCCGGTATATAATGCCTTTCCCAAAATCGCTCCATAGAGGTTCATTTCCGACAAAGCCTTCACGTCGGAAAGAGAAGAAACGCCGCCGGAGGCGATGAAATCGAGACCGAACCTGTCGTTCAGCTTCCTGTAAAGCTCCAGATTGGTGCCCTTCATGGCTCCGTCCCTGCTTATGTCTGTGCATATGACGGTTTTAATGCCGTCCGCCTCCATACGGGCGCAAAAATCCTCGCAGGTCACGTCGCTGACCTCGGTCCAGCCCTTTATGGCCACAAGACCGTCTTTTATGTCCACGCTTACGGCGATATGCTCTGCCCCGAATTTTTCCACCGCCCTGCGGGCAAAGCCCTCTTCCGTGATGGCGGCAGTTCCCAGAATGAGCCTGTCCACGCCGATTTCAAGGTATTTTTCTATGGTTTCAAGGCTTCTTATTCCTCCGCCCAGCTGGGTGAAAAGTCCCGTCTCCGACGCTATCTTCCTTACGGTCTCAAGGTTCGGAGTGAGGCCGGATTTTGCACCTTCCAGATCTACCATGTGGAGAAAGCGTGCGCCTTTTCTCTCGAACTCCGCCGCAAACTCCGCAGGATTGTCGCTGTAGACGGTCATCTCATTGTAGTCGCCTTTGAAAAGCCTTACGGCCTTTCCTTCAAATATGTCTATGGCAGGAAATACGTTCATATGCCCGCCTCCTCTCCCGGCTTCAGCTCGCAGAAGGCTTTGAGTATGGAAAGTCCCACTTTGCCGCTTTTCTCGGGATGAAACTGGCATCCGTACACATTGCCCTTTGCCGCGGCGGCCGTAAGACGCGCCCCGTATTCCGTATCCGCAATCACGTACGGCCCGCATTCCGATGCGTAATAGGAGTGAACGAAGTATACGCAGTCTCCCTCGCTTACGTATTTAAACAGCGGGCTCTTAGGCCTGTCCTCCGGGAAGATGAGCCTGTTCCAGCCTATGTGGGGAACCTTGTACCCTTCCGGAATTACCGGCTTCATGGACACGACTTTGCCCGGAATCAGTCCCAGGCATCTGTGTTTTCCGTACTCTTCCCCCTCGTCAAATAGAAGCTGCATGCCCAGGCATATTCCCAGGAGGGGCTTTCCCTTTGCCGCCTCATCTTTCACCACTTTGTCGAGGCCGCCGGCGCGAAGCTTTTCCGCAGCGTCACCGAGAGCCCCTACTCCCGGCAGGATTATTCTGTCCGCTTTTCTTATCTCCTCCGGATTTCCCGTCACCAGAGCTTCTACTCCGATTGCTGCAAGGGAGCTTTTCAGGGAAAAGAGATTTCCCACTCCATAGTCTACTATTGCAAGCATCTAAAGGACTCCTTTCGTGGAAGGAACCGCGCCGCCGAGGGATTCGTCCACCGCCGCAGCCTCCCGCATAACTCTTCCGAAGGCTTTGAACGCGCCTTCAATTATGTGGTGGGAATTGGTTCCCGAAAGCTTTCTGACGTGAAGGGTGACCTGCGCGTTTCTTACAAAGGCTGCAAAGAACTCCTCTGCAAGCTCCGTATCGAAAGTTCCTATCTTCTGCGCCTGAACGCATACGTCGTATGAAAGGAAGCTTCTGCCCGAAATGTCTGCGGCCGCCAGTATAAGGGCCTCGTCCATAGGGAGAATTATGTTTCCGTATCTGTTTATTCCTCCCATGTCGCCGAGGGCTTCACGAAACGCCGTACCCAGGACTATTCCCACGTCCTCCACGCTGTGATGATCGTCTACGTACGTATCGCCTTCGCAGTAGACGTTGAGGTCGAACCTGCCGTGGCGGGCAAAGAGCGTAAGCATGTGGTCGAGAAAGCCCACTCCCGTGCTTATTTCAGATTCGCCGCATCCGTCTATATTCAGGGATACACGCACCGAGGTTTCTCCGGTGGTTCTCTCTATTTCACTCTTTCTCATTTCGACGCTCCTTTCAGCATTTCATCCACGCAGCAGAGGAAGATGTCCATCTCCTCGTCCGTGCCTATGGTGACTCTGTTGTAATCCTTTATTCTCTCTTTGTCAAAGTGCCTTATGAGAACTCCCCGCTCTCTCAGGCCCCTGTAAAGATCCTCTCCCGAAATCCTGTCCGACTTTACGAATATGAAGTTGGCCATGGACGGGATTACCGTAAAGCCCCGCTTTATGAGCTCTGCCGCCGTCTTTTCCCTGGTGGCCTGTATGGCCAGGCACCTGTCCCTGTAGTACTCCTCCGATTCCATGGCTGCGATGCCCGCAAGCTGGGTAAGGATGTTTATGTTGTACGGGTTAGTTGAAAACTTCAGGGTCTCAAGGTCGGCTATAAGGGCTTTATCCCCCAGAGCATATCCCAGACGGGCTCCCGCCATGGACCTTGACTTGCTATAAGTCCGGCAGACGAGAAGATTGTCGTATTCTCCCGTAAGGCATACGGCCGACTCCGCTCCGAAGTCCACGTAGGCCTCGTCTATCAGAACCACGTTATCCCTGTTGTTTTCAAGGATTTTCCGTATATCGTCTAATTGCAATATTCGTCCCGTCGGCGCGTTGGGGTTGGCTATGACCACCATTCCGTCCGCGCCGAAGTAATCTGCCGGATCTATGGAAAAGTCTTCCTTTACGGGAATCTCCACGGCTTCAAGACCGTGCAGCGCCGCAAAGACCGGATAAAATCCGTATGTCAGATCCGGAAAATACACCTTCCCCCCCGGCTTTGAGAATGCCATGAAGGCGAAGTTCAGTATGTCGTCGGAGCCGTTGGCCACGTATACGTTTTCCCTCCCGAGGCCTTCGGCTTTTCCTATGGCGTCCTTAAGGGCCGCCGATTCAGGATCCGGGTACAGCCTGAGCTTTCCCGCGTTCTCCGGGCTCATGGACGCCAGAACCTCCGGCGAAGGAGGGTACGGGGACTCGTTGGTATTTAGCTTTACGTATTTCATATCCCGGGGCTGCTCCCCCGGAACGTACGGATCGAGACTATTAAATTTCTCACTGAAAAATCTGCTCATCTTACTTTTCTCCGGCTTTCACACCTGTGCGAACCAGCGCGCTCCTTGCGTGGGCCTCCAGCCCTTCCGCTCTCGCAAAGGCTGCAATGTCCGCCGCGCACTCTCTGAACGCATCTTCCGTGTAATATGTATACTGATACTTCTTGACAAAATCGTCTACGGAAAGCGGGCTTGAGAATCTGGCCGTTCCTCCCGTCGGCAGGGTGTGATTAGGGCCTCCGAAGTAGTCTCCCAGAGCCTCAGGGCAGTTTTTGCCCAGGAATACAGAGCCTGCGTGGCGAACCCTTCCCAGCATGTCAAAAGGCGTATCGGTGCATATTTCAAGGTGCTCCGGCGCTATTTCGTTTACCACGTTCACCGCATCCTCAAGGTTTTCCGTCACTATAATCTTTCCGTTGTTTTCTATGGACGCTCCCGCAATTTCCTTTCGCGGCAGGGTCTCAAGCTGTCTTTCTATTTCCGAAGCCACTGCCTCCGCCAGCTCTTCGCTGTCCGTCACGAGAACCGCGCTGGCGTTTTTGTCGTGCTCGGCCTGACTCAACATATCCGCCGCCACGAACTCCGGGTTGCACGTTCCGTCCGCGAGAACGAGGATTTCGCTGGGACCGGCTATCATGTCTATGGCAACTCTGCCGAACACCTGCTTTTTCGCTTCTGCAACAAAAGCGCGACCTTGAACACTCTGTCAACTCCCGCTATCCTTGCCGCTGCCAGGATCACAGGGTTCAGCTTTCCGCCCTTTGACGGAGTAGTTATAACCATCTCCTTCACCCCGGCAATCTTTGCCGGAATGGCGTTCATAAGTACCGATGACGGATAGCTGGCCGTTCCTCCCGGAACGTAGAGGCCCGCCCGGTCAAGGGGCACCACCTTCTGTCCCATTACTATTCCGTCCCTGTCGTTTATGATGAAGCTGTTTCTCACCTGCTTTTCGTGAAAAGCTCTGATGTTGGCAGCGGATTTTTTCATCACCTCTATGAGGGCGGAATCCACTTCATCCATGGCCTCCTGCCACTCCTCTTCCGAAACCTCAAGGCTTTCAAGGTCCGCTCCGTCAAACTTTCTGCAGTACCTCAAAAGGGCTTCGTCGCCGTTTTCTCTAACGTCCTCTATTATTCCGGCAACCACGTCCTCCACCGGATCCGCGGCCGTTCCACGGTCAAATATCTCAGGCGCCGGTACCTTTCCATATTTTAGTATTTTTATCATTGGTTTCTACCTCTGTTTCTGCATATCCTGAACCACGTCTCTTAAAGCTCTGCTTATCTTCTCTATGCTGCGGTTTTTGAACTTGAAGCTGACTTTATTTGATATGAGGCGGGCGCTTATGTCCACTATGGTGTCCAGGACCACCAGGTCGTTTTCCTTAAGGGTGGTTCCCGTTTCCACGATGTCCACTATGACGTCCGAAAGTCCCAGGATAGGGGCGATTTCGATGGAGCCGGAAAGCTTTATGATGTCTATGTCCCGGCTCTGCCTGCCGTAGTAGTCCGCTGCTATGTTTGAGAACTTGGTGGCGACTTTGAGAGTCTTTCCCGGATTGTCCCTGAAGTCCCTCTTTTCTGCCACGCACATTCTGCACTTTCCCGTCTCAAGGTCCAAAAGCTCGTAGACGTCGGGCTCGTACTCCAGCAGAATATCCCGGCCCGCAACACCTATGTCCGCAGCTCCTCGCTCCACGTAGATGGCAACGTCGGAAGGCTTTACCCAGAAGTACCTCACTCCGGCCTCTTCGGACTCGAATATGAGCTTCCTGCTGTCCTCCTTTATGGACGGACACGGAAAACCTGCCGCCTCAAACATATCGTATACTTTTTCTCCAAGCCTGCCCTTAGGGAGGGCAACGTTTATAATATCATTCATTTTAACACACCTCCCGGCAGATATTCCATGAGTTTTCTGTATTTCAGTCTTTCCGGAGGATTTTTCTGCGCCTGCACCGAATATCCTTCTTCTATCAAAGTGTTTACTCTGTCCGCCAGGTCTTCCGGATCAAAGTCTTCACTTTCCGCGGCCTTTCCGTAAAGGAGCAGAACGTCTACGTCGTACTCCTCCTGATCCTCTGCGCAGCCGTTTATGAGATCCATATTTATTGCAAAGCCTATGGCTCCGGACTTTTCGCTTCTTCGCTTGCCCATTTTGTCGAGAAGCTCGTCGTATCTACCTCCCGACAAAACTCCTGAAGGTATGCCTTCTATGTATCCCCTGAACATCACTCCGTTGTAGTAGCTCATATCGTTTACCAAGGAGAAATCCAGGTGCACGCCGTCGGCTCCCTGTGCTTCCAGAATTCTGCATATGGTCTCAAGCTCATCAAGGGCCTCATCCATCGTATCGTTTAATGACGATTCGCGAAGCACCTCTATTACGCTTTCCGGCGAGCCGTAGGTGGAGGCAAGGGCTATGGCCGTCTCCCTCAGCTCGTCCCCCGTTCCGATGCTGTCAAAGAGCGTTCTTATGCCGTGGACGTTTTTCTTTCTGAGAAGGGAAAGGAACATTTCCTCGTGCTTCGGCCTCAGCTCAAGCTCCTGCAGGAAGCCCCTTATAAGGCCCATGTGGGAAACGTCCAGAATGTATCTGCTTTCTCCCAGAGCCTCAAGGCTTGCCGCGGCGAGCATCAGCACCTCCGCCGTCTGGTACACGTCCAGATCGCCGATACATTCCAGGCCCGTCTGCATTATCTCTTTATATGTTCTGGTGTTTCTCGACGTTCTGTATATGTTCTCGCTGTAGTAGACCTTTTTCACTTCCCCGGGTACGTCGATATAGTTCTTCACTATGGACAGGGTCACGTCCGGCTTCAAAGCCAGCAGCCTTCCGTTGGTGTCCGTAAAGGTTATAATCTTATCTCCCGCCAGAAAATCCTTATTCTCCGCGTAAAGGTCGTATTCCTCGAACTTGTTCATCTTATAGTGAACGTATCCGAAATGCTCGTAGATGTGTCTGAGGCTCAGCTGCCTCATGTCCTCTTTCGTAAGTGTCTGATCAAATCTGAATTTCATTTAGTCCGCCTTCGTTTCAGTTTCAGTTTCTTTTTCTTTTTCGCGTTTCCGTCTGCTGGCTTTGCAGTTTATATTTCAGCTGCTTTCATCCGCTTGCTTTATGTCTGCTTTATTACTCTACCACGTTAAAGCGATAAAGTAAAGGCCTATTCCTCAAAAAAACAACAAAAAAATAATACCGGATGTTTCTTTTCTCACGGCCTCGCTCTCTATCAACCACAATCGCTAAACCTTCAAAACATCCGGTATTATCTCTTCTGATTTAACTCTGTCACTTCTGGTGGACTCACCTCTTTCTTGGGTTACGACTCTCACATCGCAACTTCATCTTCAGCGAACCTGCTTCGTCGCTTGCGCTTCTTTGCTTCCTCGCTTCTTGAGTATATTATAACCCATCATAATAGTTTGTCAATACTATTTTTTGAAAAATTTCAGTTATTTTTTGCCGGGAAAGCTGCTTTAGTTATCGTCAAAATACCTGCATCAAATGCTTTTGGTGAAACATATATTTAACGTCCCGAAATCGCAGAAACGGAACTTTTCGAGGGAAGAAGTTTGCCATATATGTCCATTAGCGTACTGACCGGGCAAACGGAGTTTGTCAATTTACTACGTCTCAAGCTTCCTACGGCAAACTTTCAGGCTTTGGAGCACTCCATTCCATACATTTTTTAATATTATTGTTATAAATTGGACTTCAAGACTGTGCAAACGTCTGCTCGGAAGTCATATACACTCCATAAACATCGTCTCTAAAAGATAAATTTTGCCGCCTGTCCATCGGAGTAGATGAATATGGCAAACTTTTTTGCCAAGGATATCTTTCCATGTAGACTTTGGGCAAACCGCCTTTTAATCTAAACGTTGATTTGGGGGAAACAAAAAGCGCCGCCCCTGCCAGTAACGTCAGGGCGCGGCGCGCTTTCGTTATTCTCTCTCTTTTTCCTTTATCTTTCCCTTTCTGTAGGCGTCGACCAGTTCTTTGACTCTCTCCGCCTGCTCCGTGAGCTCCGCTCCCTTGTCGGTGTCTATTATCAGAAGTCTTTCAGGCAGGGTCTCCACGGTGGTGACCACAGGGCTTGAGAATTCCTGAGTGCCGTCTGGTTTCAGAGGCTTGTACGGCTTGTGGGCAGCCAGAGCCATGAACCGGGAGTTGAATATAAATGTATATCCTGCGATACCGGTCTGCTTCTGGTAGGCCTTTGAGATGCCGCCGTCTATTACATAGAGGAGGCCGCCGCCTTTGATAGGGCTTTCGCCGTCCTTTATCTTAACGGGAACGTGACCGTTTAATATCTTTCCTCTGTTCGGATCCAGGCCGAACTCTCTGAGTATCTTCTCACACGGGCCTCTTTCCTTAATCAGCTTGTAGTAAGGTCTTACCGGCTCCTTGTGGGCGGCTTTGTCGGCGATGAAAAGCCTTTCGAAGGTGGTCATCTTCTCCTTTCCGAAGAGCGGAGAATCCTTTGCAAGCCACAGGTACCACATTATGTCGCCGCTTCTGCCGTAGCGGAGAACCTCTTCAGGAGAGAAATATGACCTTCTCACCTGAGCATCCAGGTGATCCATAAGTTCTTTACCCTTGAACTTCCCTCCGTTTATCTCCACCTCGATGAATTCCCCGTTTTCGTCCATCGGAATGCAGCCGTGATACAGGAGATTGCCGTTGACCTTCGTATAGAGTGCTCCGTGGCTGAAAAGAAACTTTATGTGCTTCTGCAGTTTTTCAGAATTCAGGATTGATGCCTGAAGTGAATTCATTACCTCCAGCTCGTCCGCCGTGAACTCGTAAGGGTTTTCCGGGTCCACCGTCGGAAGATTGGTGTCCATAAGGTCGTACTTTACGCCGTCGATGACTATAGTCTTATCCTCGAAGTTTATCTTGTCAAGCAGCAGCCTGTTGTCAAGGTGATACTCCGGATGCGCCAGGATTATCTGGCCTTCGGCCTTGAACTGGCATACGGCTATAGCCTTATGCATCTTGGCAGCGAGGCTTTCGTCCACGGGATCGAACTTGTTCTTATCGAGAATATGCGGGGCAAACTTAGTGCATGGGTCGTCGGCATAGGTGTTTGCCGCAAAGGTTGCAAGACGCCTCAGGTTAACTCCGTATCCCACTTCCAGCATGTCGAAGTTGTTATAGCTTATATTCATCCTGACGATGTTGGCTATGCACGCCAGATTTCCCGCAGCGGCTCCCATCCATACGATATCGTGGTTTCCCCATTGAAAGTCCACATCGTGAAAATCCATAAGGTAGTCCATTATAGAATCGGGATGAGCTCCTCTGTCGAATATGTCGCCTATGATGTGAAGCTGATCCACAGCCAGTCTGCTGGTTGCCTCGGCCATTTCACATATGAACGTCTCGGCCATGCCGTTGTAGACGATTGTGTTTATGATTTCGCTGTAGTAGTGAGCGCGGTTTTCCTCGTCGTCGGCGTGAAGCAGTTCGTCCATGGCATAGTCCAGATACCTCGGAAGTCTTCTTCTCACCTTTGATCTGGTGTACTTGGTGGAAACGGATTTGCATATCGTAACTAAACGATATATCACGTTTACGCACCATTTGTCAAAGTCCGCTTCGCTTTTCTTTCTTCTCTTTATCTCAGCCTCGGGATTGTATATGAGAGCAGCGAGGTCGTCTCTGTCCTCTTCACTCAAAATCCCGCCGTAATGCTCGTCAATTTTGCTCTTTATGGTTCCGGAAGCGCTCTTTATCATGTGGATAAAGGCCTCGTGCTCTCCGTGAAGATCGCTCAGGAAGTATTCCGTGCCCTTAGGCAGGGCAAGAATAGCCTGAAGGTTTATGTACTCTGCGGCTGCTGCCCTTATATTCGGATAGTCCTTGGACAGGAGCTCCAGATATTTCAGATCTGCCATTTTCTACTCCTCAACGCGCATTATGTTAGCGCCGATTGCTCTGAACTTTTCAGTGAACTTTTCGTAACCGCGTTCTATATGATATATCTCGGAAATTTCGGTAGTGCCGCTGGCGACAAGTCCCGCAAGGACCAGAGCCGCTCCGGCCCTTAAATCCGTGGCGATTACCTGAGCTCCCTCAAGGTTCTTACAGCCCTGCACTACAGCCTTGTTGCCTTCCGTCATGATGTTGGCGCCCATTCTGTTAAGCTCCGCAACATGCATAAACCTGTTCTCAAATACTGTCTCTATAACCGTGCTGGAGCCTTCAACAGTTGTAAGAAAGCTCATGAACGGAGACTGTATATCGGTAGGAAATCCGGGATAAGGAAGCGTTTTCAGATCGACTGCCGTCAGCTTTCTGTCTCCCGCTGCATCCACATAAAGTCCCTCGTCCGTTAGTTCTACAGTTACGCCGCTTTCACGAAGCTTTGCTGTAATAGGCTTTACGTGGTCAGGCACCATGTTCTTCAGAAGAAGGGTTCCTCTGGTTATGGCCGCTGCCAACATGTACGTTCCCGCTTCAATCCTGTCCGGAATAACCGTGTGACTGGCGCCGTGAACTTTCTCTACGCCTTCTATTTTAATGGTATCAGTTCCTGCGCCCTTAATCCTGGCTCCCATTTTGTTCAGGAAGTTGGCAAGGTCAACTATTTCCGGCTCCTCGGCAGCGTTTTCAATATATGTAGTACCGTTTGCAAGAACCGCCGCAGCCATGATGTTTTCCGTAGCTCCTACACTCGGGAAGTCCAGATAGATGCTTTCTCCCTTAAGTCCGCCCTCCGGCGATATGGCTTCTATGAAATTGTCCTTTACTATTATCTCCGCTCCCAGGGCTTCGAATCCCTTGAGATGAAGGTCTATGGGTCTTGCGCCTATGGTGCATCCGCCCGGCATGTAAACCTTAGCCCTTCCGCACCTTCCCAGAAGCGAACCCATAATCAGAAACGATGCTCTCATTCTGGACACGAGATCGTAGTCTGCCTCGCACTTTTCTATTTTTTTCATATTTACGGCAAGGACGCCGTCATTTTCAGCTTTTATTTCTCCCCCGAGCGCCTTCAGGATGTCTTTCATCACATCAACGTCTCTCAGCTGCGGTACATCGCTTATCCGGCATTCCTCGTCTGACAGTATGGTAGCCGCCATAAGTGGCAGCACTGCATTCTTTGCTCCGCTTATAACGACCTCGCCGTTCAGCGGCCCGCTCTTCTGAACTAAAAACTTTGCCATTTTCCCCTCCGCCATTCTGCGTTTTTTATCTACGAACAAAAAAGCCTGTCACATCAAGTTTCAGGCTTTTTATGATTAAAGATTTTTCATTTCATCGATACAGTTTCTGCATACCGGCTTTCCGTGAACCAGAGTCACGCCGTCAGCCTCACCGCAAAAAATGCAGGCAGGCTCGTATTTCTTAAGCATTATAAACTGTCCGTCAACGAACACTTCCAGTGAGTCGTCAGTGTTTATTCCAAGATTTCTTCTGAGTTCAATAGGGATTACTACTCTTCCGAGAGAGTCTACCGGCCGTACGATTCCTGTCGCTTTCATAATGGATCCTCCTTTTTAAATACCGTTCATATCTTTCAGAGCAGCTTCAGCTGCCTACAGTCTATTTTTCTTTCTTCTTATCGTCCTTTTTTCTGGCAAAAGACATAGCCATTCCCACTGTTTTAGCTATGTTGGAAAGAGCTGCAATGATGTTCTCTTCACCTTTTACTGCCTTGGCAAAGCTGCCCAGCGCCTCTATGACGTCATCGGCAAGCCCGTCCGCGGCCTTTGCCTTCTCGGCTACTATCCCCGACACAACAGCTGTGTCTTCCAGCACACGATTGGTGCTTTTAACCGTTGCGATAAGATTCTTCACCAGTACTATCAGATAGATTACCAGCACAAGCGCTGCAGCGAGCACCAGATAAATAAGCAGAGTCTTAATATCTATGGTTATCATCTTGCCCCTCCTTTATGGCTAAACCCATTCCATGGATTATTATAACCGTATTCCCAAATAATAACAACTATTTTTTACCTTGTTCGTTCTACGTATCGTAGCAGCGCAGCATTTTTTCTGTAAAACTTCCGTCCGTATTTCTCACTGCAAAGGGCGGCAGTATTTTAAGGTCTCTGCCCCCGTTTTTCACGCATTTAACCAGGAGAAGATTCGGCTTTTCCCCCGGTTTTCCTGAAATGAATGTCATTTCTCTGGGCTCAAGTCCGTTTTCCCTGCATCCCTGGCATATGTCAACGATACGGCCCGGTCTGTGAATCATATAGAATTCTCCTTTATCCTTCAGCATAAAGGAGGCCGCTTTCAGGAAATCATCTAAAGTCCCCAGAATCTCGTGGCGCGCTATAGCCTTTGCGCTGTTTCCGCTTTCAATACCTTCTCCTTCCGCTGTATATGGCGGATTGGAGGTTACTATATCAAACCCTGCGCCGTACTCACGGCTGACGTTTTTTACATTGCCGAGTACAAAGGAGATTCTGTCATCCAGGCCGTTTTCCCTGCGGTTTTTTTCTGCAAGGTCAAAGGAGTGTTTCTGAACCTCTATACCCATTATTCTGCCCGCCTCGGTTTTCTGAGACAGAATGAGGGGCACAATTCCTGTTCCCGTTCCAAGGTCTGCTATAGCGCAGTCCCTTCTGTGGGCCATGGCGCTGCCTGCGGCTTCGTGAGCGAGAATCACAGCATCCGTTCCATAACAGAATTCATCGGGATCCTGGCATATTACGATGTCATTAAAACCTGTCCTGTCATACCTGAGAGCCATGATTACTCCCTGATAAGCTCTTTGAGCTCGTCAATGTATTCGTCATCAACGTCCTCGAGTATATCTCTGTTTTGAGATTTCTTTCTTTTCGGGTTGAGCCTTTTCACATCGGCTTTTCCGTATGTGTAAACGTCGGCGGTAAGCTTCTCGTTTCCATCCTCGTCTTTCTCCCCGGTGAAAAGTCTTACTTTAACCTTGCTTCCAAGTATATCAGTATCCACCACTTTACCGAGACCGTCCGCCGTTTTAACTTTCTCACCGTTATCAGGCAGCCCTTTCTTCAGTTCCATGTAAATCTCGTTTTCGTACTTCAGACAGCACATGAGCCTTCCGCATATGCCGGAAATTTTCGTAGGATTCAGGGAAAGGTCCTGCACCTTCGCCATTTTGATAGATACCGGCTGAAAGTCCGAAAGCCACGATGCGCAGCAGAGGCTTCTCCCGCAGCTTCCTATTCCCCCCAGCATCTTCGCCTCATCTCTGACGCCTATCTGCCGGAGTTCTATCCTCATTCTGAATACGCCGGCAAGGTCTTTTACCAGTTCGCGGAAGTCAACCCGTCCGTCGGCGGTGAAGTAGAATATAATCTTGTTATTGTCAAAGGTGTACTCCACATCGGTAAGCTTCATTTCCAGATTATGCTTTTCTATCTTCTCCTGGCATAACTGCATTGCTCCCGCTTTTCTGCTTTCGTTTTCCTCGTGACGTTTCTCGTCAGCCTCAGTAGCTATTCTTACTATCTTCTTCAGCGGGCAGACGATACTCTCTTCTCTGACCTCCGTAATATCCATGGTAACCGTACCGTATTCCAGCCCTCTTGCCGTCTCAACGATGACATTGTCTCCGACCTTTACATTCATTACATCCTCGGGACTGAAATAGTACACTTTGCCTGCGCTCTTAAATTTAACACCGGCTACTTTTATCATAAATTCCTCCAAACGGTTTAATATATGCGCCCTACATACCGGCTTTTATAAGCAGATTCCTGAGGGCATATTTATAATTTACATTGAAATTGATGTCTCTTCTCGCTTCTTCTGCGTAACTTACGATTTCTTTTATATGGTCCCTGCTCCACATGGATTTCTCCTGTCCGGTAAAATATCTCATGAGGAGAATCTCAGCCGCATCGAGAAAGGCAAGAGCGGATTTCCTGTCTTTGATTCTTTTATCAAGGGCGTCTCTGATCGTGGCAAAATATGCACCCCGTTCAGTCTCTTCCAGCAGAAATGCCGCAAACTCCACATATGGGTTATCCGCATCGAATTCCGGCGCCGTTCTGACCGTCACACACCTTGACCTTATGGTAGGAAGCAGATTATCGCTGTTCTCCGACAGCAGAAATATAACCGTTCCCGGGTTTGGTTCCTCGAGTGTCTTCAAAAGTCTGTTCTGGGCTCTTACGGTCATAGTGTCCGCATCCTCGATTATAGCTACGCTATAGTCCCCTGCAGTCGGCTTATGCCGCAGGTTTTCCTGAAGCTCAGCTACCGTCGCATCCTTCAGGCTGTTTTCATCCGCACATATATGGTAAACGTCCTCGTGGTTTTCGTGAGCAACCTTCTGACAAATACTGCATCTGCCGCATCCCTTTCCCGGCTCTTCTCTGCAGAGAATCGCCATGGCTGCAGATTTCGCATATTCATATTTGCCGGATATGGCATCCCCTTCTATTATGTACGCATGAAACAGTCTGCCGTGTTCAATGGCGTCCAAAAGCTTATCCATTGTTTCTCTCCCGAATCTGAAAAATCTCATCGAGACCTGCGTATATTGCCTTTTTCACTTCTTCTACCGTACCGGAAGCATCGATTCTTATAAACCTCTCCGGTTCTTCCGAAAGAAGCTTCATATATCCGTCGTATACTCTGCGGTGAAAAGTCAGCTTTTCCTGCTCAAGTCTGTCAAAAGCATCGCTTCTGATCCTGCCTCGTCCTACTTCCGGGTCAAGATCCAGGAAAAAAGTATAATCAGGCATGCAGTCCCCAACCGCAAAACCGTTGATAACCGACACACAGTCGCCCAGTTCTCTTCCATGTCCCTGATATGCAATGCTTGAATCCACAAATCTGTCGCATACCACGTGTTTGCCCTCCTTCAGGGCAGGAATGATCAATTCCCTCACGTGCTGGGCTCTGGAAGCCGCGTAAAGCATAGCCTCCGTTAATGGACACATCTCGCTGTTTTCATTATCCAGAATGACATGTCTTATTTTCTCACCTATAGATGTGCCTCCCGGTTCTCTCGTAAAAACAGCATCCAGGTTTCTGTCTCTGAAATATTCCCTTATATATGAAAGCTGGGTCGACTTGCCGGAGCCGTCGGAACCCTCTATAGAAATAAAAAGGCCTCTGTTCATAATCAAGTCCACCTCAGCGTTTCCTTCTTACATCCCTCATCAGCTTTCCGAAGAGATACATAGCCATGTATATAAACGGGCAGCATATGAGGACAGCAAAAATAACTTTAAGAAGAAACATGCGGAACCTCCTTCATAATAACATTAGAATTATACCATAATTTCAGGTCCTGCACCACATAAAAAAAGAACGCTTCGCGATGAAGCGTTCATATCGAAACCGGCAACGTCCTGCTTTCCCGGGCAGTCTCCCGCCAGGTATCATCGGCGCTGGGGAGCTTAACTTCTGTGTTCGGGATGGGTACAGGTGTGTCC
>CASEFA010000008.1 GCA_949287095.1 uncultured Bacillota bacterium | reverse complement strand
TCAGATCGCAATCGAAGAAGGACTGAGATTCGCAATCAGAGAAGGCGGAAGAACAGTAGGATCCGGAGTAGTAACCGAGATCATCGAATAATTGGTTCTGTTACGATAGAGCAACAACTGAGAGCCTGCGGCATATGCTGCAGGCTCTTTTAATATTTTTCTATTGACGCACCCGAAATCTTGAGATATAATGCTCTTGTATCTAAATACAGTTTCATGTTCCTCGAACCACTACATGTAGTGCGAATTGCACGTGAGACGGTGGCAAGAGGCTAAGAGGGAAGCAGGTGAGAATCCTGTGCGGTCCCGCCACTGTAACTGGTCTGCCGAACTCATATGCTGACCCACTGGGAAACCGGGAAGGGGGAGTAAGGCTATAGACCGTAAGCCAGGAGACCTGCATGAGATTTATTTGTACCGGCGGCGGTGAACCGTCTGTGCGAAACAGAACAGCAAATACGGGCTGTGGGGATTCCACAGCCCTTTTAAATTGTGGATTTAGCTTTTCATTCTTTTTCCATAAAGAGCAGGCCTCGTCAGCCTGCTCTTTCCATTTTGAGGCAGAAATCTTTTTGAAAATAAAATTGGACTGGAGTCTTGTTTTTTGACTATTAAGAACATATAATAAGGGTATGCAATAACTCTGATTTAAGGGAGGAGATGACATCATGTCTGAAATGGATCCGAAATATGAACCTTTGTTTACACCGTGGAAGATCGGAAACGTGGAAATCAAGAACAGAATAGTCCTCTGCCCTATGGGAGGAACGTCTCTGTTCGGTTGGATGGAGAGAAACCACTTTGACAAGGAGGCCGCAAACTTTTTCCTGGAGAGAGCCAGAAACAATGTAGGCCTTATAATCCCGGGGATTGCGCCGATAAAGGACACCATGGGCGGCCGCTGGCTTTGGCAGAATAAGAAGATGTTCGCAGAGCTGAAGCCTTTCATGAAGGAGATACATAAGACGGGAGCCAAGCTGTTCATTCAGATTACAGCGGGCATGGGAAGGTCATGGGCCATAACCGACAGCCTGGTACCTGTTCATAACAATCCTGTTTTGAGAACACTGGCAAAGCCTATAATAGACGTTCAGTACCAGTCGGCGAGCCCGAGCGTTCTGCCGTCCCGCTGGTCGGACAAGGTTACGTGCCGCCAGATGACGAAGAAGGAAATCGAGGAGATAATCGACGGCTTTGCGAAGACGGCCCTTCTCTGCAAGGAGGCAGGAGTAGACGGAGTGGAGGTTCACGCCGTTCACGAAGGATACCTTCTCGACCAGTTCACACTTCATTACACCAATCACAGAGACGACGAGTACGGCGGCTCATTCGAGAACAGATACCGCTTTGCCGTAGAGATAGTAAAGAGAATAAAGGGCCTCTGCGGTCAGGACTATCCGGTTTCCTTAAGGTATTCTGTTGTTTCCAAGGTTAAGGACTTCTGCGTGGGAGCCGTTCCGGGAGAGGAATACGAGGAAATCGGCCGCGACATGGAGGAAAGTGAAAAGGCCGCAAAATACCTGCAGGATGCGGGCTACGACATGCTCAACGCCGATAACGGAACCTACGATTCATGGTACTGGGCTCATCCGCCTCAGTACATGCCACAGAACTGCAATCTGGAGGACGTGGCTCACATAAAGAAGTTCGTGGATATTCCTGTGGTCTGCGCCGGAAGAATGAAGCCTGACGTAGGAGCAAAGGCTGTAGCCGAGGGAAGAATAGACGCCGTGGGAATCGCCCGTCAGTTCCTGGCGGACGGCGAATGGGTGACCAAGCTCATAGAAAACCGTCTGGAGGACATAAGGCCGTGCATATGCTGCCACAACGCATGCTTTAACATGACCCACTATAAGGGCATCGCCAACGGCCAGCCGTTCTACGACGCCTGCCACATCGCCCGCTGCGCTCTCAACCCTGAGACCATGCAGACGGACAAATATCACCTGGAGCCTGCCGCAAATCCTAAGAACATAGCCGTAATCGGCGGAGGAATCGGAGGCATGGAAGCCGCCATAGTCTGCGCAAAACGGGGCCACAGGGTTACTCTCTACGAAAAGAGCGACCATCTGGGCGGAGTGTTCATCGCAGCCGCAGCGCCGAGCTACAAGGAAAAGGACAGAGACCTTATCGCGTGGTACCTCAGGGAGATAAAGAAGTATCCTATCGAGGTAAAGCTGGAAACAGAGGTTAAGGATGTAAGCACACTCGATGCAGACGAAATCATAATCGCTACTGGCGCCGTTCCGAAGAAGCTTCCTGTGGACGGAGCCGAGTACGCCGTCGAGGCCACAGAGTTCCTGCTGGGAGAAAAGGAAGTGGGAGAAAACGTGGTAATAATCGGCGGAGGCCTTACGGGCTGCGAAATAGCCTACGACCTGTATCTCCACGGAAAGAAGCCGATTATCGTCGAGATGAAAAACGACCTCATAGCCGTAAAGGGCGTATGCCTCGCAAACTCCAGCTACCTGAGAGACTACTTCAACGCATACCACGTTCCTGTACATCTTGAAACGTCCGTGTGCGAGATAAAGGAAAAGTCCGTCATAGTCGAAGACAAAAACGGCAAGCTGACGGAAATTCCTTGCGACAGCACGATTCTTTCGGTAGGTTATACCCCTGCTCCTCTCGCCCAGAAGAGTGCTCATGTTCACGTGATAGGAGACGCAAACTCCGTGGGAAATCTGCGTACGGTAATATGGAACGCCTGGGACGTATGTATGAAGCTGTAGAATTATTGCAAAGCGGCGGCAATGATGATAAAATACAAGTTGCAATTTTAAACAAAGGAGGCCGACATGAAAATATTCATAAGCGCAGACATTGAAGGAGTAAGCGGAATCACCAGCTGGGACGCCACCAGATATGGCGGAAAGGGTTATGAAGAGGCATGTCGTGAAATGTCTCTGGAGGTTGCCGCCGCATGCAGAGCAGCTTTAAAACACGGTTGTCACGTGGTTGTAAAGGACGGGCATGAAGATGCGATGAATATAGATCACAATCTTCTTCCTGAGGGTGTGGAGCTGATAAGAGGATGGATGAACAGCCCTATGTCCATGATGGGCGGACTGGATGATACCTTTGACGGAGCAATTTACATAGGATATCACTCAGGCGCCTGGACTGCAAACAGCCCGCTTAAGCACACATGTGAGGACTACATATATAACTGGTTCAAGATAAACGGCAGGTATGCATCGGAGTTCACTATAAATTCACAGGTTGCAGACGAGCTGGGAGTGCCTTCCCTTCTCGTTGCGGGAGACGAAGGGGCTTGCAGAGATGCTGCGGCCGAGTATCCGGGAATAAAGACCGTACCGACAAAACGCGGCATAGGTGATTCTACATGGAACAGACATCCCGAGACCGTAATCGCAGAAATAGAGGCTTCAGTAGATGAAATTCTGTCAAGGCCTCTGCCTGAGCCGAGAAAGCTGGAAAAGGAGTATACCATGACTCTCTGCTATAAGGATTTCCAGCGTGCCGCCACGGCATCCTGGTTCCCGGGCGTGAAAAAGATAGACGACTTTACGGTTTCGTATACCGCAGAGACACCGAGGGAACTTGCAAGATGCAGGTACTTTGTCGGATAAAAGATTTCGTTTAAATCATAGATGGTAATACGGTTTATTGCGGTTTAAACGTATATAAATTATATAAAATAACAGCATCGTATGCGCTTTCATACGATGCTGTTATTTACTGTGTGGAGGGATCCATGAGTAATAGCCAGCAGGTTTTTTACTCTACACGTTGATATATTCGATTGTAGCATTTGACGCCCCAAGCTTTACCGTCTCGGATATAAAACTCCATTGTCGTATATTCCTTATCGGGTTCTTCGCATGTTCTTGCACTGAAAAGCGCGTCATGACAGTAATGCAGATTAAGGGTATGGTCCTGGTACTCCGCTTTAAGCTGGGAATCATCGGTTTTCTCAACGATGCAGTAGGCATCCACAAACTCGTAACTCATATATTTACCTGTCAACATTTCCGGAGAACCGAAACAATCGCCGGATGGTTTCGCCCAATAGTGTCGGGTATTTAGCGGAATATCCAGAATAAGGTTGTAACAAGGCCAGACAAAATCATTAACAAACAAATCACCCTGATTACATAGGGCAACCATAGAATAACCGGGTTTGTCGAATTCTTGCCTTATGAGACCTCCGTGAGAAGATACACCGTGAAGTCCCCCGGAATGTTCGCAGATTACCCTGTTATTCTGCAATCTTTTTTCTAAACCAAAACAATAAAAAGGTTTTTCCGTTTCTGGGAATTCTCTGCCAATCACCGCTTCCACAGCCCCGGCAGGGATTATCTGTCTGCCTTCGTATACACCGTTTTGAGCCAGCATCAGGTAATATTTTGCCATGTCACTTGCGGTAGACTTTATGCAGGCACATCCTCTATACGGCGGCAGAACAGAACAGATTGTATCAGAATATAATTTTCCGTCATCATCAAGATCGAAAAGTTCGGAGATGTTGCCGTACGCAAGTGCAGCGGCCTCGGAACCGTCGATATCCAGTACAGATCGAGTCATCCCAAGGGGATTAAAAACTCGTACTTTCAGGAATTCTTCCAAGGACATGCCAGAAGCCTGATCCACAACATACGAAAGAAGCGCATATCCTTCGTTAGAATAGCTCATATATTCACCCGGAGCGCCCAGAAGCTTATAACTGTTGCTGTTAGATATATAATCGATTATGTCGTCTATGGTGCCCATACTGTTAGGGGCAGATGCTTTCATACCACGTGTATAATTATCGTGTTTATCTGGAGTATTCATGGAGATTGACCAGCCCATGTTTCTGATTGGAGGTAATCCCGTCGTATGCATTGCTAAATGCCGTAGAGTTATGCACTCTTCCGGTATTCCGGGGATTCTGAAGTCAGGAAAGTACTTTGTCACCGGGTCAGAAAAACTGAGCTTGCCTTCCTCCTGAAGTATAGCACAAGCCAGTGCGGCAAAAGATTTGCTCATTGATGCGATACCGTAAACCGTATCTGAATCAACATGCCGGGTCTTTTTTATGTCAGCAAAACCGTACCCCTTCTGGAAGATTATGCCCTCTGGCCCCATTAGGCATATGGAAATTCCGGGGTAGCCGCTTTCGTCAAACAATCTTTTCAGATATTCGTCGAGTGATTTTGTGTCGTACATCATTTCACCTCTTTCTTATGTAGTTCAATATCATTAAGGTATGATTCACTACCATTATATGCAAAATCCATGACAAATTACAAGATTTTTAACGATTATCAAATTATAGCAAATTGGCACGCAATTTGCTTTTTTCTATTATAACTTTTCGACTTACTGCTATTTTGGCGATAAAGAAAAGACTTGTGAACCTGTTATGCTTAATATGATTTGAATTGTAAGGAGGAACAGAAAATGAAAAGGAGGATGTTAGCAGTATTAGTAATCGTTGTTATGACTGTGGGCGTAGGCCTTGGTTCATGTGGTGGGGAAGAAGACACGAGTAGTGAAGGAAAAACACTGATTATCCAGGACGATGCCTGGCAGGGTGTTGACATGTTTCAGTGCTCTTCCTACTACGATATGCAGTTTCTTATAGCCGATCCTATTTTTGACAGGGATTTTGAAACAGGCGAAGCGGTTCCTTGTATTGCTTCAGAAGGAGTCTGGAGCGATGATGGACTTACATGGACCATCACTTTTCCGGAAGGTATGAAGTATTCTACAGGTGAACAGGTAGAACCTGAGGATTTTATCGCTTCGGTAGAGTGGGGACAGGAAGTCAGCGAATATGCCGAAGGTTACAGCAATATCGAGTCCATGGAGGTTGACGGCAGAAATGTAATCGTTCATTTCAGCGAGTTCCGTGCCGATACTGAATTTAATTTTATGAGTAACTTTGTCGGACTAATAGATAAAGATGAGCTGGATACGATGTCTAAAGATGAACTGCTCTGGGGAGCACACCCTTATGGTGCATATTACATAGATGAGTATGAAGCGGGAGCTTATGTCACATTAAAAGCAAATGAGGGATACGTTACTAACAATCCGAATGTTGATAATAAAGGTCCGATGCCGATAAAGAATATTAAAGTGGTATTTTCCGGAGAAGATTTCACGTTTGCTGAAGGAGTTCAGAATGGAGAGTATGACGTATTGGCTTCCGTACCGATGGAATACTATGAGGAGCTCAAGGGGAATGAGGATATAACAGTTGTTGATTCGGCATCAGCATCGATATCTTATTTTGAGATGAATATGGAGAACCCTATTCTTGCGGATGAAAATGTGAGACTGGCAATAATGAAAGGAGTAAATCGGGATAACTTCTCAAATTATCTGCAGGAGATATTTGCACCTACATACAATTTGATACTTCCTAGATGCCTGAATTACAATGAAGAAGCTGGAGAATACTTCAAAGAAAATTACGGTTACGATTTTGAAGGCGCAGTACAGCTTCTGGAGGAAGCCGGTTGGACAGATACTGACAATGACGGAATAAGGGATAAAGATGGAACACCTATGCAACTTACATTCTCATCGTGGAATGATGAGCCGAGCATGAGCATGGCACAGTCGATACAGGCTGATATGAAGGAGTTAGGAATAGATTTACAGATAACGACACAGGAGTGGTCGTATGTAAATCAGGATGTTGTAGACGGCAATTTTGATTTGGCTTATCTGAGCCTTAGCTGGAACGAACCATTCCTCAAGCTGGATTTATTCGCCCTGAGAAATCCTGAAGCTACCAATCCGGATCCTGAAAAGCAGAAAGAAATGATTAATGAAGCGAGACGTATAGTCGATTATGATGAAAGAACAGAAAAAATAACCGAAATCCAAAAAACTATAATGGATTATAAAACGGTCGTGCCTTGCCTGGATAGAGGCGGATATCGCTGCTGGAGATCGGAAATACAGGGTATAAAGTATACACCTGTCGGTGCCTTTTACCTTCATGACGTAGTTACAGATGAAGATGGAAACTTCAGAAATGTAGCAGCATAGAAGTGTGTAACGCGAGTTGTGAAACAGCTCCCGGACATTATGTGTTTGGGAGCTGTTTATCTTATGGGGTTCCAACCCTGCCGAGAGCGCGAAGTGCACGAGGCAAACAATCACACGATATATATTAGCGGATGCGGCCCGGTTTAGAAATAGGGCATATTGAGGATGTTTGATAGAGAATGCAGCCTACGAACGAAATCTAAAGAAATTAAACTTGCAAACGTACAAATATTCTGATATAATTCATTTATACAAAAATTAAAAGAGGTTGATTACTAGGATAAGCACTTGTTTTTCAGGAGGCACAGATATGAATATGGACGCGAATAGAATGAGGAAACTCGATTTCAAAGTGAAATCGGTTTGTCTTGGGGTTACAGCGCTTGCATATGTCATCGCACTGGTTATCTACCTGTTTGGAAACGATATATCCGTGAGTACGCGGGTATATTGCATAAGCTCGATTATTATTTTACATTTTATCTTCCAGTCTGTAATGGCAGGCGCATACTTTGACGAGATGCCAAAGCGTGGAATAAGCTTTCACATTAAGGTGCTGGCAGTCATGCTGGTGATGGTGGGGATTTTCGCAGGTATTCCGGCGGCTGAACCGAAGGTATATATTTCACCTGTGGAATTTGCGGTTATGATGGTTCTGACTAAGCTTCCGTTACTTCTGGATGCGATTGTGTGTAACGCCTACATAGAGCGATGCCGGGAAAAGGGAATAGCTGCAAAAAACGTCAAAAGGGTCAGCAATATTTTCCTTATAGCGCTGTCTGTTGTCGTTGTTGCAGCGGCCTATTTTATTTTCATATAAATGGAAGACGTCGGCGGCTTCAGGCCGCCGTTTCTTATTGTGATTATAATCGTTGTTTTCCAAGAATCAGATACCCCAGGGATGTGATTCTCATACCGGTTCGACCCTTACAGATTGTAATGAGTCCGTCATCGTTCAGCTGCTTTAAAAGAAGTCTCAGATTTTTATCTCCGATATTTATACCACGTTCCCGCAGATGCTGCAGAACAACAATTTGTCCTGCTCCGTGTGAAAGCTGGGTATGCTGGCAGATGATATCGAGCACTTGGAATTTAACATTTTCAAAATCAAATGCGGTGTGACCGCGCAGACTGGCAGAACCTGTCAGGGATGTGCTTTCCAGATTCGGTAATCTGGAGAGAGCATTGTAGTAAGTTGCTACATTTTCCAGCTGTCGTACATTGCCCGGCCAGGAGCATGCCATCAACATGTCTTTTTCGGCCTCTGTAAGATCAGAGAATTTTTTACCGACAAAAAAACTGAATAACGGCAGTACATCTTCTTTTCTTTCTCTAAGAGGCGGCACGTGAATCGGAATCACATTCAGGCGATAGAATAAATCATCTCTGAAATTACCCTTCAGCACTTCATCTTCAAGGTTTTTGTTAGTGGCGGCTATAACCCGTACATCTATGTCAATCAGCCGTGTTCCGCCTATTTTCATTATCTGCTTTTCCTGCAGCGTTCGAAGAAGTCGCAGCTGCATATGAGGGGATATATCCCCGATTTCGTCCAGAAATATGGTTCCGCCATGAGCCTGCTCAAAAAGACCGCTTTTTCCGCGGCTGTCGGCTCCGGTGAAGGCTCCTTTTTCATATCCGAAAAGTTCGCTGTCAAGAAGAGAATCAGTGAGTGCAGCACAATTTATCGCTACAAATGGGCGATTTTTTCTGGAAGAATAATTATGTATAGACTGGGCGAGCATTTCCTTGCCTGTACCGCTTTCGCCGGTGATAGAGACGGTATAGTCGGTTTTTGCTATGTCTTTCGCCATAGCTATCAGATCATCCATCTTTTTTGAATGGTGAATAATATCGCTGAAGGTGTATTTAGCGAACATACCGTTTCTTTTAATTCCGGGGTTGTTCTTATACGGCTGAAATGTATATGAAAAGCCGATATTTTCAGCCATAAGCTTTATTGGAGCCTTGTTGGCCGAGTAAAGCTTACCTCTGATTTCAATTTCGGCCTGCATATAATCACCTTCGCGCATAGGAGACAATTCTGTGAGAGAATCTATATTGAGACTCGACAGGTGTGAGCCGAATAAATCATTCGCTTTTGAGTTAGTATATATAATCTGGTTATCCACACTGCAGAGAATTACGGCCTGATTGGCGTCGGTTACGGTGTGGCTTAAAGCCTGAACTTTAAGAAAGTCCTGGAGATATTTGGTATATAAAAATGAACTGGAGTCTGTAACGGTTTTCATACTGAGGATCAGGTTTTTGTACGTACGGTTGTTCTCCAGCTCCAGAAGCTGTGTCAGGCGCAGAAGTGTATCAAAAGAAATGTCACGATACCCTATGTTGATTATGTGCTTCACATCTTCGGGAACAAGATGTTCTTCGTTAGGAGTGATAGCGGTAGTATAACCGTCATAAAGGGATGCCGGTTTGGTTTCGTTGAACGGAACAAGATTGAGATTGCTGAATCCCAGTTCATAGAGATTATAAACTGTCTGGAGCGATGATACCACAGAGTCGTTTACAACCAGGACGGTTTCTCCGTCAGGAATTTCAGTTACTGCAGAGAGAAATTTCTTGTTTATTGATCGACGGACAACCAGTATTTTAGAGTAGTCCGATATATTATTTTTCAGCAGCTGAAGAATATCCTCGGACAGTATAAGGTACGCATCTGCTTCAAGAGGTTCGTCTTTGGACAGTCTGTCGAGAAATATATCCTGGATTTCTATGTTTTCTTCAAAAATATTCTTGAGATGGTTGTGTAAATGTTGAATAGCAGCAATATTTTCGTCAGTGCTGAAGATCATTATAACTTTTTTCATAGCAGTTTCTCCTGAAAAATCTATATCTATTCTACACCATCTTTCAGCTGGCGGAAACAAGAAATACGGTACTAAATCTATCAGGTTTATGATAAAATATATTTCCGGTGGAAAACAATCAGGAGGATTAAAATGAGTCATTTAGACCTTAACAGATATAACGACAGACAGAAAGAGGCGGTGACCTGTACGGAGGGACCTCTTCTCGTCCTGGCTGGAGCGGGCTCGGGAAAGACCAGCACCATGACGGGAAGAATCGCATATCTACTGGAGCAGGGAGTAAGCCCGTACAACATTCTGGCCGTCACCTTCACCAACAAGGCGGCGGGAGAGATGAGAAGCAGGGTGGAGGAGCTTACGGGAGTTTCCCCGGGCAGGGATATGTGGATAATGACATTTCACGCCATGTGTCTGAGGCTTCTTCGCATTCACGGGGAGGTTCTGGGCTTTGACACGGGATTTGTGATTTACGATCCGTCGGATCAGAAGACTTTGATGAAGAGAATCCTGAAGGAGCTTAACGTAAACGACAAAGAGTTTTCTCCTGCCTACGTTCTCTCCGTCATAAGCGACTGCAAGGAAAAGGAGACGTCGCCGGAGGATTACAAAGCATACACCGAGGCAAACTACAAGACAAAGGTCATTTACACCCTTTACACGGAGTACGAGAAGAATCTCAGGGCAAACAACGCCATGGACTTCGACGACCTTCTTCTCAACGCCGTAAGGCTGCTGGAGAAGGATGAGCGGGTTCTTGCAAAATATCAGGACAGGTTCAGATACATAATGGTGGACGAGTATCAGGACACCAACCATATTCAGTACAGGCTCATAAGACTTCTTGCCGAGGCTCACCACAACCTCTGCGTCGTAGGCGACGACGACCAGTGCATATACGAGTGGCGAGGCGCCGACATAAGGAACATTCTGGACTTTGAAAAGGATTTTCCAGAGGCGAAGGTCATAAAGCTGGAGCAGAACTACAGGTCCTGCGGGAACATTCTTGCGGCGGCCCATTCCGTCATAGAGAACAACAGGGGCAGAAAATCCAAGAAGCTGTGGACTGAGAAGGAGGCCGGCCACAAGATTACGTATTACAGAGCCGACACGGAAAAGGACGAGGCGTATTTTGTGGCTAAGGAAATAGAGCTTTTAAAGACGGCGGACAGAAAGTACAGCGATTTTGCGGTCCTTTACAGAACCAACGCCCAGTCCAGGCCTTTCGAGGAGATGTTTGCGCGGACGGGAACCCCTTACAGGGTTCTTTCGGGGCTCAGATATTACGACAGAAAAGAGATAAAGGATATGCTGGCCTACATGAGGCTGGTTGTAAATCCTAAGGATGACCTTTCCTTAAGGCGTATAATCAACGAGCCTAAGAGGGGCATGGGTGCAAAGTCCGTGGACAAGCTGGCGGCCTTTGCCATGGTAAAGGGGGAGAGCATGATGAACGCTCTTCTGGATCCGGAGGTTCAGGCGACTCTCCCGTCAAAGGCGAGAGACGGCATAATCGATATGGCAGAGTGCATCGCCACATGTAGAGCGGAGAGGCAGAACATGAGGGTGTCCGACATATACGACCAGCTCCTCGTCCGCACAGGATATATGGAAGCCCTTGAAAAATCAGAGGCTCCCGAGGACGAAGCCAGAATCGAAAACCTTATGGAATTCAAATCGGCTATTTACGATTACGAGGCGGAGGCCGAAAGGGAAGGGAGAAATCCCGACATAGAGGAGTTCATGGAGAACATGGCCCTCATGGCCGACGTAGACAATCTGGACGAAAACGCCGATTCCGTAAACCTGATGACCATGCACAGCGCAAAGGGTCTGGAATTCCCCGTTGTATTTCTTCCGGGAATGGAGGACGAGCTCTTTCCGGGACACAGGGCCTTTGACTCTCCTTCGGGAATGGAGGAGGAGCGCAGGCTCTGCTACGTGGGCATGACCAGGGCGAAGGAAAGGCTCATACTTTCAAGCGCGTCGGTGAGAACCCTTTACGGAAGAAGCGACTGGACCAGAGAATCCCAGTTTCTCCGGGAAATGGATCCGAAGCTTATGGAAGGAGACGGCGTATATAACCCTAAGGGAAGACAGGGAGCGGGCCCGGGCGTGGATACGGGATCTGCGGACGGATACGCCGTGAGAGAAAACGACTACTTCAATCCGTATCAGAAGATGGCCGCAGAATCGGCGAGAGCAAGCGCGCGGAATTTGGCGAAAAGCCCTGGAAACAGCCTTGCATCGTCTATATACGATACGAAATCCAGAGTCAGGGAAGCGGAAAAGAGCGCAGGGGAGACTTACGAACCGGGAGATACGGTGGAACACAGCAAGTTCGGAAGAGGCATGGTAATAGAGCAGGACGACAGAACGGTAACGGTTATTTTCGACTCGGTGGGTCAGAAGAAGCTTGCCAAGGGCATGGCCCCTGTAAGAAAGGTGGACTAAATGGAAAAAGATGTGCGCAGGGTCATGGAGGAGCTCATCGAAAAGCTGAGCGAAGCCGCAAAGGCGTACTACGTGGACGCAAAGGAGATAATGACCAACTACGAGTACGACGCCCTCTACGACAGACTTGAGGCTCTGGAAAAGGAGACGGGCATAATCCTGGCGGGCAGCCCGACCCAGAAGGTGGGCTACGAGGTGGCAAGCGAGCTTCCCAAGGAGACTCACCCTTCCAGAATGCTGTCTCTCGACAAGACGAAGAGCAGAGAGGAACTGAGAGACTGGCTGGGAGAAAGGGAAGGACTTCTCTCGTGGAAGCTTGACGGCCTGACAGTGGTGCTGACCTATGAGGACGGCGCTCTGACAAAGGCTGTAACCCGCGGTAACGGCGAGGTGGGCGAGGTCATAACGGCCAACGCAAAGACCTTTGTCAACCTGCCGGTTAAGATATCCCACAAGGGTTCTCTCGTTCTCAGAGGCGAGGCGGTAATAACCTACGACGAGTTCGAGAGAATCAACGAGGAAATATCCGACGCCGACGCAAAATACAAGAACCCGAGGAATCTCTGCAGCGGCTCCGTAAGGCAGCTTGACAGCAGCATAACGGCGGCCCGTCACGTGAGATTTTACGCCTTTTCGCTGGTAAGCGCGGAAGGGACGGATTTCGAAAGGCGTAGGGACGAAATGGAGTGGCTTTCCGCTCAGGGCTTTGAGACAGTAGAGTGGAGGCTTGTAGACGGTGAAAGCGTGATTGACGCCGTTGAGGATTTTGAGAAGGCGGTTGAGAAAAATCCCGTACCGTCCGACGGACTGGTGCTCACCTATGACGACATAGCCTACGGGCAGAGCCTGGGAACCACCGCAAAAGCCCCGAGAGACTCCATAGCGTTCAAATGGGCGGATCAGACTGCGGAAACGGTTTTAAGGGAGATAGAGTGGAGTGCGTCGAGGACAGGCCTCATAAATCCGGTTGCAGTCTTTGATTCTGTAGAGCTGGAGGGAACCACGGTGACCAGAGCCTCTGTTCACAACGTGAGCATAATGGAGGACCTTGCCCTGGGAGTGGGCGACACCATAACCGTGTACAAGGCCAACATGATAATCCCTCAGATTGCGGAAAACCTTACGAAAAGCGGAAGCGCCGTGCCTCCGGAAAGCTGTCCCGTCTGCGGAGGGAAGACGAGGATAAAGGACGAAAACGGCGTAAGGACTCTCTGGTGTGAAAACCCTGAGTGTCTTGCCAAGCAGATAAAGAGCTTTACACTCTTTGTCTCAAGGGACGCCATGAACATAGAGGGACTGTCAGAGGCTACCATAGAAAAGCTCATAGCGAAGGGTCTCATAAAGGAACAGGCCGACATCTTAAGGATAGAGGAGCACAGGGATGCCATAGTGGAAATGGAAGGCTTCGGGGAGAAGTCGTTTGCAAACCTTGCCGCTTCCGTGGAAAAGGCAAAAAACACGACGCCGGAAAGGCTGCTTTACGCTCTCGGAATTCCGGGCATAGGCGTTGCCAACGCAAAGACCATAGCCTCTGCCTGCGGGAGAAAGTGGAGAAAAATGACGGCTCTGACAAAGGAGGAGCTTCTTGAAATCGACGGAATAGGAGACGTTCTGGCCGACGGCTACGTGAAGTTCTTCGCGGATCCGGAAAAGGCGGCGGGAGTAAGGGACATAGAGGCTCTCGTAACCCTCGATGAAACGGAGGAGGAAAGGGACGACTTCTTTGACGGACTGACCTTTGTCATAACCGGGTCTCTTGAATTCTATGAAAACAGAGACGCACTTAAGGCGGAAATAGAAAAGGCGGGAGGAAAGGTTTCGGGCTCCGTAAGCTCCAAAACCAGCTATCTGGTTAACAACGACATAACCTCCACGTCCGGAAAAAACAAAAAAGCGAGAGAACTGGGCATTCCCGTCATAGACGAAAAAACGATAAAAAGCTGGCTTGAAAATAAATCCGTAACCGCGTAAGCAAGTCGCTGCAAGGGCTCCGTGAAACGCCATTCCCACTGGATAATAAAGGAAGAAGAATTTCGTTGCAAACCACTATATGTAGTGATATAATTGACGAGTGTTTAATAGATAATGTATTCGGGAGGAATAAAATGGCAATCAGCGAAATCGGAAAAAACGCCCTGACGGTGCTGGAAAAGAGGTACCTGGCCAAGGATGAAGAGGGCAACGTAGTAGAGACTGTAGAGGAGATGTTCAGACGCGTTGCGGATACGATTGCAGCCGTCGATGCAAAGTATGACAACACGGTAAACACTAAGGAAGTCAGCGATGAGTTTTTCGAGCTCATGACGAGTCTGAGGTTTTTGCCTAACTCGCCGACTCTTATGAACGCGGGAAGAACCCTGGGACAGCTTTCCGCATGCTTTGTTCTTCCGGTAGAGGACAGCATGGAGGGAATTTTTGATTCGGTGAAGAACGCCGCCCTCATACATAAATCCGGAGGCGGTACGGGATTTTCATTTTCCAGGCTGCGCCAGAGCGGTTCTGCGGTAAGATCCACAGGAGGCGTTGCAAGCGGCCCGGTAAGCTTCATGAAGGTGTTCAATTCGGCCACTGAAGCCGTGAAGCAAGGGGGAACCAGAAGAGGCGCCAACATGGGCGTGCTGAGAGTCGACCATCCCGATATTATAGAGTTCATAAACTGCAAGGCAGATAATAAGGAAATAACCAACTTCAACATAAGCGTAGGTCTCACCGAGGCGTTCATGGAAGCAGTTGAGAACGAAAGCGATTACGACCTCATCGACCCTAAGACGAAGCAGGTCGTGGGCCACGAAAGCGCAGTTAAGGTCTTTGACATGATAGTGGACCATGCGTGGAAGAACGGCGAGCCGGGAATCATATTCCTCGACAGACTGAACAGAGACAACGTGACTCCGACGGTGGGAGAGATAGAGAGCACCAACCCTTGCGGAGAGCAGCCTCTCCTTCCTTACGAGAGCTGCAACCTGGGCTCCATAAATCTGGTGAAGATGCTGAGAAAGACCCTTACCGGATATGAGTTCGACTTCGGTCTTCTGGAGGAAACCGTAAAGCAGGCCGTTCACTTCCTGGACAACGTAATCGACGCCAACAACTATCCGCTGGAGAAGATTGCGGAGACCACCAGAGCTTCCAGAAAGATAGGCCTGGGCGTAATGGGCTGGGCGGACGCTCTCCTTCTCATGGGAATCCCTTACGACTCAGAGGAGGCAGTAGACCTTGCCGACAAGGTTATGGGCTTCATAAACAACACCGGTCATGCGGCAAGCGCCACATTGGCTGTAAAACGCGGACCGTTCCCGCTATTTGAGGTGAGCACCCTTAAGGACGGCGAGCCTGTGAGAAACGCAACCATCACCACCATCGCTCCTACGGGAACCCTGTCCATTATAGCGGGCTGTTCCTCCGGAGTAGAGCCGGTGTTCGCATACGCCTTCATAAGAAACATCATGGATAACACCGAGATGACGGAGGCAAACCCTGTTCTGGCGGAAAAGCTTAAGGAACTGGGACTTTACAACGAAGAGCTTCTTAAGAAGATAGTAAGCGAGGGAACTGTGGCACACTGTGAGGAGATTCCTCCTGCAGTGAGAAGGGTGTTCGTATGCGCTCACGACATAAAGCCTGAAGCTCACGTGAACATGCAGGCCGCATTCCAGCGTCACACCGACAACGCCGTATCAAAGACCGTAAACTTCCCTAAGGAAGCTACGAAAAACGACGTAAGAGAAGTATATATCAGAGCGTATAAAGACGGCTGCAAAGGCGTAACCATATACAGAGACGGAAGCCGTGAAGAGCAGGTACTCAACATCGGAGCTGTAAACAGAGAAGGCGGAGCGGCGCCTGCGGCGGCAGGAGCGGCTGCGGCGGGATACGGCCACATCGAGCCGAGACCACGTCCTGCGGTTACCAAGGGCTTTACCGAGAAGATGAAGATTGGATGCGGCAGCCTCTACGTAACCACCAACTACGACGAAAACGGCATCTGCGAGGTATTCACCAGCACCGGAAAGGCGGGCGGATGCCCGAGCCAGAGCGAAGCCACCGCAAGACTGGTTTCCGTGGCTTTGAGAAGCGGAATCTCCGTAAACGAGGTTTACGACCAGCTTAAGGGAATCAGATGCCCGTCCACCATAAGACAGCAGGGTATGAGCTGCACCTCCTGCCCTGACGCTATCGCAAAGGTTATCATGAAGGTTTCCAAGACAATCGAGGAATCGAAGGAAAAGGGACAGGAAGTTTCTCCTGCGCCTGAGGCTTTCAAGGTTAAAAACGAAAAGATAGCGCCGGCGGAAGTGCCTGCAACAGCAGGAGAAATTCACGCCTGCCCCGAGTGCGGAAGCGTAGTCGAGCATGAAGGCGGATGCGTAATCTGCAGAAACTGCGGCTTCTCCAAGTGCGGCTGATACCTCTTCGGGTAAATATTGAATCTGTGTAAAGGCCTCTCGTATGCAGAGGCCTTTCTGTAAGAGAGGTGAAAGTTTTATGAACCCAGACCTTAAAAAGATTTTAGACGAGAGCAGTTCCGTGGTTTTCTTCGGAGGCGCGGGAGTGTCAACGGAAAGCGGAATACCGGACTTCAGGTCGGAATCCGGTCTCTACCACGCGCAGCAGGTTTACGGCTACGCTCCGGAAACTATGCTTTCCTCGGATTTCTACTACAGACATCCGGAGCTTTTCTTCCGCTACTATAAAGAGAATCTCATTCACACCGAAGCGGAGCCAAATGCGGCTCACAGAGCTCTTGCACGACTTGAGAAGGAGGGAAAGCTTACGGCGGTGGTGACACAGAACATAGACGGGCTGCACCAGAAAGCCGGCAGCGAAAAGGTGTACGAGCTTCACGGCAGCGTTCTGAGAAACTACTGCGAAAAGTGCGGAAAGTTTTACGACCTGGAATACGTCATGGCCGAAAAGAACTGCGACCACAGGGTTCCTTACTGCAGCTGCGGCGGCAGGATCAAGCCCGACGTAGTGCTCTACGGCGAAATGCTTAACGAGGACGTGATTTCCGGCGCGGTAAACGCCATATCCCGGGCCGACACTCTCATAATCGGAGGAACCAGCCTGGCCGTATACCCTGCCGCAGGTCTCATAAATTACTTCGGAGGCAGACACCTGGTGCTCATAAACAAGACGAAGACACCTTACGACGACAGGGCTGATCTGGTGATATACGATTCTATAGGAAAGGTAATGGGAGACTGATGAATTTTTTGCTTGTAAATGACGACGGAATAAACTCTCCCGGACTTCACGCTCTGGCAAAGGCGGCATCGGAAAAAGGGCGCGTCTTTGTCTGCGCTCCCGACAGGCAGCAGAGCGCAAAGAGCCATGCCATAACCCTGGGAAAGGAAGTTGCGGTGAAGGAGGAGCGCGTTCCCTTTGCCGACAAAGCCTGGAGCGCCGGAGGAACTCCGGCGGACTGCACCAGACTGGGATTTCAGCTGTGCAGGGAGGAAGGCGTTGAAATAGACATGGTGCTTTCCGGAATCAACATGGGCGCAAACCTGGGAAAGGACACCATATATTCGGGAACCGTAGGCGCCGCAATGGAGGCCGCCATGACGGGAATCCACGCCATGGCAGTTTCCGTGGACAGCCACGAGGCGTCACACTTTGACGGAGCATGCGCCATAGCCATGAGCGCGGTGAACAGAGTGATGACCGAGCTTCCCGCAGCCATAGTTCTTTCCATAAACACCCCGGACATTCCCGAAAGAGAACTTAAGGGTGTCAGAGTTACGGGCCTGGGACCGAGATTTTACGAGGACAGGTTTGTAAAGACGGCTGAGGGGTATTATAAAGTGGAAGGCGAGGCTATAGATCCTTCGGCTTATGACCCGCTGACGGTGGACGTTGGAGCGGTGAACGAGGGATATGCGGCAGTGACGCCGCTGAGCTTTGACCTTACGGCAGCAGCAGGCTTTGACATGATAAAGGATTGGAGTTTTAGAATATGAATATTTTCAGTCGAAACTTCGATGTAGTGACTGAAGAAGACGAGAAGATTATGGAAGAGTATTTCCACGGCTTTGATTACAGAGGAGCCGGATATACTTTTCTTGCAAACTACATATGGAGAACCACCCAGTGTCTGTGCTGGGAGGTCATAGACGGGTACCTGTGCATCGCAGGCGCCGACTGTATAGTGGGAGAGCCCAGCGCCATAGTTTCCATGCCTCTCACAAAGGACGGAACCTACGATCCAAAGGAACTGAGATCCGCGGTTCTGGAGATGAAGAGGCGATTCGACGAGAGGAAGATTCCGTTCAGGATGATTCTCGTTCCGGGTCATATGAGAAAATTCCTGGAGGAAGCATTTCCGGGGCAGGTCGAATTTACACATAACAGAAACGCCGACGAGTACGTTTACCTGAAGGAGAAGCTCATAACCTTGAGCGGCAGGGCTTTACACAAGAAGAAAAATCATTTAAACTATTTTCTGAAGACCTATTCCTATGAGGCGAGACCGCTTAAGGGTTCTGACCTCGACGATGTAATGGCTCTTTCCGCGGAAATTCAGGCGGCGAGGGACTATGGAGAGGACGAGGGTGAGAGCCTCAGGATGGAGGCCGCCGCCATAGAGGAAGCGATGGCCTTTGTAGAGAAAGATGATGTTTATTCCGTGGGGATATATATAGACGGAAAGCTGAAGGCGTTTTCCATAGGGGAAAGACTCTGGAAGGATACGGCGGTTGCTCATTTTGAGAAAGCCTCCGATGATTACAGGGGACTTTACCAGCTGGTGGCCAGGGAGTTCTGCCTCGGTCTGCCCGAGGAGATAGTATATGTCAACCGTGAGGAGGACATGGGGCTTGAGAATCTCAGACAGGCGAAGGAGGCCCTGAGACCGGACCATATGGAAGAAAAATATTCGTGTTGCTTTTTTGTTTAGTATATAGTAGAATAGACGTAACAAGACTGTGAAAAAATTATCAAAGTCGGTCTTGCGGGCGGACGCGAACGGGAGGGAGCGCCGTAAGCCCCGGGGAATTGAATTCTCATCGCTTAGTTAGTGTGCCGCGGTGCGGCGTATTTAAGGAGGTACATCAATGAGAGAAGTAGTAATCGTAGGAGCAGCCAGAACACCAATCGGCAGTTTTGGCGGAAGCCTGAAAAACGTTCCGACCAGAACCCTGGGCGCCGTATCCATAAAGGCGGCTATCGAAAGAGCAGGAATAAAGCCTGAGATGATCGACGAGGTTATCATGGGCTGCGTTCTTCAGGGCGGACTGGGACAGAACGTTTCCAGACAGATGTCTCTGGACGCAGGTATTCCGAAGGAAGTTCCTACCATGACTATCAACAAGGTTTGCGGTTCCGGACTGAGAGCTGTTGAGCTTGCAGCTCAGATTATCAAGGCCGGCGACGCTGACATCATCGTAGCAGGCGGAGCAGAGAACATGTCCGCTGCAGGATACATTATGCCGTCCGCAAGATGGGGAGCCAGAATGAACAACGTTCCTATGGTTGACACCATGGTTAACGACGGTCTCTGGGAAGCATTCAACAACTATCACATGGGAATCACCGCTGAGAACATCGCCGAGCAGTGGGGACTTACCAGAGAAGAGCTTGACGAGTTTGCTCTCGCATCCCAGCAGAAGGCAGAAGCCGCTGTTAAGGCAGGCAAGTTCAAGGACGAAATCGTTCCTGTAGAGATTCCTCAGAGAAAGGGCGATCCAATCGTATTCGATACAGACGAATATCCTAAGTTCGGCGCAAGCATGGAAAAGATGGCTAAGCTGAAGCCTGCGTTCAAGAAGGACGGAGTTGTTACCGCAGCCAACGCTTCCGGAATCAACGATGCCGGAGCTGCTCTCGTAGTAATGAGCAAAGAAAAGGCTGACGAGCTTGGAATCAAGCCGCTCTGCACCATCAAGAGCTACGCTTCCGCAGGTGTAGATCCTACCATCATGGGTATCGGACCTGTTCCTTCCTCCAGGAAGGCTCTGGAAAAGGCAGGCCTGACCATCGACGACATGGATCTCATCGAGGCCAACGAAGCATTCGCAGCTCAGTCTGTAGCAGTAGGCAAGGAACTGGGATTTGACACTTCCAAGCTGAACGTTAACGGCGGAGCAATCGCTCTCGGACATCCTATCGGAGCTTCCGGAGCAAGAATCCTCATTTCCCTCATCTACGAGATGATGAAGAGACCTGAGACCAAGTACGGTCTTGCAACTCTCTGCATCGGTGGAGGAATGGGAACCGCAATGGTTATCGAAAGATAGTCACGGCTTTAAAATCAAAGACTGACGAATCGGGGCCCTTGGAACATCGCGTTCCGGGGGCCTTTTCTGTGGCGGTGTGCATGTGCCTCAGATTATGAGCCGGTCATATTGCCAGCCACCGGAAACCGGGACGTAATAATAAAAACTCCCTCAGAAAATGTGATAAAGCGCGAAAAACTCGCTATGATTTTGTGATATAAAAGCATAAACTCCCTCAGAAAATGTGATAAAGCGCGAAAAACTCGCTATGATTTTGTGAGATAAAGACCGGAAAACTTGATTTTACAAAGAGAAGCGGGTATAATGATTTTGGGAGGAAAGAAGAGATGTATTTAAGACGGAAAGTGGACGATTTTCTGGCTGCGTGGAAGGCTGATGCGGTAAGGAAGCCTCTAATAGTGAAGGGCCCGCGGCAGGTGGGTAAAACCGAATCCATAATTCATTTCGCAAGGAACAGCTATGATAAATTAGTGTACATAAATTTTGTGGAAGAGCCGGGGTATAAGGCGATAACGGCAGACGGTTACAGCGTGGACAACATAATAAAGAACGTAACGCTTATAGACCCGACGAAATCTTTTGAAGAGGGAAATACTCTCATCTTTTTCGATGAGCTTCAGGAATTCCCCGAGATAGCTACAGCGCTGAAGTTTTTTGCCATAGACGGAAGATTCGACGTTATATGCAGCGGGTCGATGCTGGGGATAAACTACAGGAAAATAGAAAGCAACAGTGTGGGGTATAAGGCGGATTATGAGATGAGTTCCATGGATTTTGAAGAATTTCTGTGGGCGAGGGGATATGGGGACAGTTTCACAGATAATCTGCTGGAGCACATGAAAACCCTGAAACCGTTTAATGAAGCCGAAGTGAGAATGTGCTCGGAGCTGTTCCTGGATTATTGCGTTCTCGGCGGGATGCCGGAGGTGGTGCGGGAATTCGTTGAAAAAAGAAGCTTTGCGGGATCGCTGAGGACACAGCGCCAGCTCCTTGCCGATTACAGGGAAGATATAAGGAAATATGCGGAAGGAATGGATCAGGGAAGGATACTCAACGTCTTTGACCACATACCGGTGCAGCTGGCGAAGGACAACAAGAAATTTCAGATTTCCAAAGTTGCAAAGGGCGCAAGGTTCCGTGAGTATCGTGGCTGCATAGAGTGGCTTGCCGATGCGGGAATGATAAATGTCTGCTATTGTCTCGGATTTCCGGAGCTTCCCATTAAGGGAAATTACGACGAGACCAGGTATAAGCTTTATTTTGCGGATACGGGTTTTCTCGTGGCTATGCTGGATAAGGAAGCTCAGGAGGATCTCAGAGTAAATAAGAATCTCGGAGTCTACAAGGGCGCTATCTACGAAAACCTGGTGGGTGAAGCCCTAAAAAAGTCGGGCTACGGTCTCTACTATTACAGACGTGATGATTCAACACTTGAACAGGACTTCTTCGTAAGGACTGCGGACTGCCTGGTTCCGGTGGAGGTAAAGGCAAAAAACGGTACGGCAAAATCTCTGCGCACCCTCATAAGCAGCGACAGATATCCCGACATAAAGTGGGGGATAAAGTTTGCAGGGGGAAATATCGGTTACGATAGCAACGTATATACTTTCCCTTATTTTTGCGCCTTTCTACTAAGAAGATGGCTCGAACAGATTTCCGGAGGATGGATTGAATATGGAAAATAAAGACGTTAACAACAGGAGAACCGGCTACATTTGCATAGCCGTTACGACGATACTCTTCAGCTCCATGGAGACGGTGCTGAAGCTTGTGGCGGGGGATTTCAACCCGGTACAGATGACGCTTATAAGATTCTTTATCGGCGGGCTGGTGCTGTTTCCTTTCGCACTGAACACTTTGAGGAAGAAGAGACTGGCCGTAACGCCGAGGTACCTGGGGAAGTTTGCATTCCTGGGATTTGTGGGAATATTTCTCAGCATGAACCTTTATCAGCTGGCCATCACCTATACGGAAGCGTCGGTAGTGGCGGTCATATTCAGCTGCAACCCGCTGTTTGTGACGATTTTTGCGGGGCTGTTTCTTAAGGAGGTAATTGAGAGGAAGAATATCTGGGCGATCGTCCTTGAGATTATAGGAATCGTGATAATCATTCAGCCGTGGAACACGAAGCTTTCGGTGACGGGAGTGATTCTCACTATTCTTGCGACGGTAGCTTTCGCTCTTTACGGCGTTCTGGGAAAGAGGGATTCGGCAAAGTTCGGAGGCGTGGTGACCACATGCTTCAGCTTTCTTTGCGCAAGCGTGGAGATGATTCTTCTTGCCGTGGTGTCGAAAATCCCTGCGGTGAGCGGATTCCTTACGGATGCGGGACTGGACAAATTCAGTAGCATTCCGCTTTTCACCGGCTTTTCCATGGACAATATTCTTGTGGTGCTGTACGTGGGAATAGGTGTTACCGGCGTGGGATACGCCTGCTACTTCATAGCCATGGAGAAGGTTAAGGCGCAGACCGTGAATCTGGTGTTCTTCTTTAAGCCAATCTTGGCGCCGGTCTTTGCTCTTGCGGTGCTTCACGAGGTCATCCCTTTCAATATGATCGTAGGAATCGTGGTTCTGCTGGCGGGATCCTTCGTTTCGCTCTTTGGCGACCGTGTGAAATTGTTTGACAGAAATGTGTCAAATTCATAATGATTTTTGAAAAGGAGTGTAGTATAATATATTCCGTATGATTATATGACTATTTTTTAGAAAGGAAGGTTTCAGATATGAGCTCAAGTGCTAAGCATTTACATAGTATCGATGCCGGACACTATAAGAATACGGCCGGCTGCGAAACTGAAGTCATGCCGATTCCTGATATCGTCAAGATTTCAATGTCGCAGCACATCGGTGCCCCATGTAAGCCGCTGGTTGCAAAGGGCGACACCGTAAAAGTCGGACAGCTTATCGGCGATACCGATGCTTTTGTAAGTGCTCCAATTCATTCGAGCGTATCGGGTACCGTGGTCGGTATTGAGACTCAGCGTAACGCTGTGGCAGGAAACGATACTCTCGTAGTTATCGAAACTGACAAAAAACAGGAATTGAGCGAGGACATCAAGGCTCCAGAGATGCCGGAAGATCTTGCAGGCTTTGTCAAGGCTGTAAGAGAAAGCGGTCTCGTAGGCCTGGGCGGCGCATCATTCCCAACCCACATTAAGTATAATCCTAAGAACATCGACGATGTGCACACTCTCATCGTAAACGGAGCGGAGTGCGAACCGTTCATAACCTCTGACCACAGGGGAATGCTTGAGGACACTCAGGACATTATCGATGGTATGAAGCTCATCGTTAAGTACATCGGCCTTGACGAGGCTTACATCGGAATCGAGGCAAACAAGCCTGACGCTATCGCCAAGTTCGACAAAATGTTCGCTGAGCAGGGTCTCACCAACTTCCACACCTTCACTCTCCAGGACAGATATCCTAAGGGAGCAGAGCGTGTGCTGGTTTACGAGATTACGGGACAGCACATGGCTGCAGGCGTTCTTCCTGCAGACCTTGGAGTAATTCTCTCCAACGTTACGTCTGTCGCTTTTGTCGGACAGTACTTCAAGGACGGAGTTCCGCTGATAAAGAAGAGAATGACCGTAGACGGAGATGCGGTTGCAACTCCTAAGAACATCATCGCTCCTATCGGAACCCAGATTCACGACATCATCGAGTTCTGCGGCGGATACAAGGCAGAGCCTAAGAAGATTCTCATGGGCGGACCTATGATGGGAAGAGCCATCTTCTCCGACGAAATGCCTATCGTTAAGAACAACAACGCGATTCTGGCTTTCTCCGGAGAAAAGGCTTACATTCCGGAAGAGACCGCGTGCATCAACTGCGGAAGATGCCATAAGGCATGTCCGTTCAACCTTCTTCCTACTGCGCTGGCTGCAGCTTACGAGAGAAGAGATGCTGAAGAACTCAGCAGGCTTCAGGTAATGCAGTGTATGGAATGCGGAAGCTGCTCTTTCGTTTGTCCTGCAAGAAGACCTCTGAGCTTTATTAACAAGCTTGGAAAAGCTGTTGTAAAGGAGGCCGGAGTAAAATAATGGATAACAAGAATTATTACAGCAATCTGGCGGTATCCTCGGCGCCGCATCTGGTGACCAATCTGGATACCCAGAAGACCATGCTCATGGTGCTCATTGCGCTGGTTCCTTCCTTCTCAGTAAGTATCTACGTGTTCGGCTGGAACGTGATAGTGCTTACTCTCGTATGTATAGCGGCGAGCATGTTCTTCGAATGGGCTTACAATAAGCTCCTGCACAGACCTCAGACTGTAGGCGATCTCAGCGCCGCAGTTACGGGTACTCTCATAGCATTCAACGTGCCGTCCAACTTCCCTTACTGGATGGCAATCATAGGCTGCTTCGTTGCAATCGTGATCGTTAAGCAGCTCTTCGGAGGAATCGGAAAGAACTTTGCCAACCCGGCAATCACTGCCAGAATAGTTCTCTTCATATCCTTCGCAACTCAGATGACCACATGGCCTACACCTTCCATGTCCACGGTGGATGCAGCCACAAGCGCTACTCCGCTGGGAATCCTTAAGGAAGGCGGCGGAGAGCTTCCGTCCAACATGGAAATGTTCCTCGGATTCATCGGAGGTTCCATGGGTGAGGTGAGCGCTATCGCCCTCATCATAGGCGGACTGTTCCTCATCTGGAAGAAGATAATTTCACCTATAATCCCGGCATGCTTTATCGGAACCGTGTTTGTGATTGCGTTCATCTACTATGCAGTAGTAGGCGGAGATTATTCCGCACTTCACATGGCAGTGTTCCACATCTGCGCAGGCGGAGTTATGCTCGGAGCATTCTTTATGGCTACTGACTATGTAACTTCACCTATCATGCCGCTTGGAAAGGTTATCATGGGTATCGGATGCGGATTCATTACGATGGTTATAAGGCTTTGGGGAAATTATCCTGAAGGAGTATCCTTCTCCATCCTCCTTATGAACATTCTCACTCCGCTTATCGATAACCTGTGCCTGAAGATTACTTACGGAGGTGCAAAGAAAGATGAAAAATAACAATACGTTCAAAGAATACGTTGCACCTATTCTGGTTCTGGTAGTCATCTGTCTGGTAGTTACCGCCGCCCTTGCGGCAGTATACGGAGTTGCAAATCCGATAATCCAGGAAAACGATAAGAAGACCGCAGATGCCAACAGGACGGAGCTTCTGGCAGAGGCTGATTCCTTTACCGCATACGACGGAGAGCTTTACGTTGCAGAACCTGACAAGGTATATGTAAGTGAATGTTACGTTGCCGATAACGGCGCAGGCGCGGTTATGACCGTTCAGTCCAGCTCCTTCGGCGGACTTCTCACTGAGATGGTAGGAATCAATTCCAACGGAGAGATTACCGGAGTCAAGGTTACGGCTCACGGCGATACTCCGGGTCTTGGAACCAAGGCGCAGACTCCTGAGCATCTGGCACAGTACGAGGGACTTACCTCTCTCGACTCCACCACTGCAAAGGACGATACTCAGGTTGACTACATAAGCGGAGCGACAATCTCCTCCAATGCGGTTCACTACGGCGTTTACTGTGCTCTCCAGCAGTTCCAGCAGATGGGAGGTGTTCAGTAATGGGAGAAAAGAAAACGAGCAAGCTTGCCATACTGACAAAGGGTATAATTAAAGAAAACCCTGTACTTGTACTGGTGCTGGGAACCTGTCCTACACTGGCCACATCGTCTTCGGCCATAAACGGTCTGGGAATGGGTGTTTCCGCAACGGCAGTACTGATTTGTTCCAACATAGTTATTTCCATGCTGAGAAAGATCATTCCTGACAAGGTAAGAATCCCGTGCTACATCGTAGTAATCGCGGGCTTCGTAACCATAGTTCAGATGGTTCTGCAGGCATTTGTACCTTCCCTTTACGCGTCCCTGGGACTGTACATACCGCTCATAGTTGTAAACTGTATAATCCTCGGAAGAGCGGAAGCCTTTGCAAGCAAGAACAGCGTGGTTGATTCCGCCCTTGACGGCGTAGGAATGGGTATCGGATTTACCCTGGCGCTGGGCTGCATGGGTCTCATCAGAGAGTTCTTCGGTTCCGGAACGCTCTTCGGAATCGAGGTTCTTACCAATGTGGTTCCGGGAATGGGAATCTTCAACCTGGCTCCGGGCGGATTCTTCACCTTTGCAATACTCGTTGCAATCGTAAACGTAATCAAAAAAGACAAGCCGGTTAAGAAGGACTTCGGATGCGAGGGATGCTCCCTGGCTTCCTCCTGCGGCGCCGACAGAAAAGAAATAAAGAACGCAGAAAGCGGGAAAGGAGCTGAAAAGGCATGCTAATTTTAACAACAGTAATGAGCATGATACTCGTAAATAACTACGTGCTCGCTCAGTTCCTCGGTATCTGTCCGTTCCTGGGTGTATCCAAGAAACTGGATTCGGCAATCGGTATGGGTATTGCCGTAGTATTCGTAATGGTAGTTGCAACCGCAGCGACCTGGCCGATTCAGCAGATACTGAACAGCTTTAACATAGGATATCTTCAGACCGTAGTATTCATCCTCGTAATCGCGGCTCTCGTACAGCTCATCGAGATGATGCTGAAGAAGTACATACCGTCCCTGCACAAGGCTCTCGGCATATACCTTCCGCTCATCACCACCAACTGTACGGTGCTCGGCGTATGTATCACCAACATCGACGAAGGATACGGATACGTTCTGTCTCTCTTCAACGCCTTCGGTGCAGGCCTCGGATTCCTGCTGGCTATGATTCTCATGGCAGGCGTAAGAGGAAAGCTGGAAGGAAACGAAGCAGGCGTTCCTGTTCCGTTCAGAGGACTTCCTATCACACTTATAACTGCAGCAATTCTTTCCGTAAGCTTTATGGGCTTCTCCGGAATGTTCCAGTAAGAAAGGAGGCGGAGTTAAGTGACTATTTTAGAACCTGTATTGATCGTAGTAGTAATCGGTTTCATATGCGCAGGCATACTTACAATCGCTTCCAAGGTATTTTTCGTACCTGTAGACGAGACGTTCACTCTTCTGAGAGAGCAGCTTCCGGGCGCCAACTGCGGCGGATGCGGATATGCGGGCTGTGACGACTATGCCAACGCTCTGGCGGCGGATCATTCCCTGCCATGCAATAAATGTACCGCAGGCGGCCCTGACGTGGCTGCCGCCCTGGCTGAGGTTCTCGGCGTAACTGCCGAGGCCGCTGAAAAAGAAGTTGCGGTCGTTATGTGTAACGGAACTCACGAGGCTGCAAAGTCTCTTCTGGAGTACACCGGAATGAAGACGTGTTCCGCCGCAAAGCAGTTCTTCGGCGGAGTAAACCAGTGCCCTTACGGATGTATCGGACTGGGCGACTGCGTGGCTGCCTGTGAGTTTGACGCCATTCACATCTGTGACGGTGTTGCGGTAGTAAACAGAGATAACTGCGTAGCCTGCGGAGCATGTGCAAGAACGTGCCCTAACAAGCTCATCAGAATATCCCCTGCCAAGAACATCGTAGTCGTACAGTGTCATTCCAATGCGAAGGGCGCAGAGACCAGAAAGGCATGTACCAACGGATGTATCGGATGCGGCAAGTGCGAAAAGACATGTAAGTTCGACGCTATTCACGTTGTGGATAACCTTGCCTACATCGATCCTGAGAAGTGCAAGAACTGCGGAATGTGCGCCAAGGAGTGCCCTACGGGTGCAATCCTCAATATGCGCGTGAAGAAGGCGGCTCCTGCAAAGGCAGAAGCTCCGAAGACCGAGGCACCTAAAGCTGAGGCTCCGGCAGCGGAAGCTCCTAAGGCTGAGCCTGCTTCCGAAAACGCAGAAGCGTAAGTTCAATATAAGCTAATTTTAAGGCGTGTGCGGCTTTTTTCGCGGCATACGCCTTCTTTGTCAGAAAGGAGACGATAGAATGATACCTACTCCACATATCGAAGCAAAAAAAGGCGATTTTGCGGATACCGTTCTCATGCCGGGAGATCCGCTGAGATCAAAATTCATAGCCGAGACTTTTTTTGAGAATCCGGTTCTCGTAAACAATGTAAGGGGAGTTAACGGCTACACCGGAACATACAAGGGAAAGAAGGTTTCCGTAATGGCTTCCGGCATGGGCATGCCTGCCATCGGAATATACTCCCACGAGCTCTTCAACTTCTACGACGTGAAGAACATCATAAGAGTCGGTTCCGCCGGCGCTATTTCAACGGACCTGAAAGTGAGAGACATAGTTTTCGGTCTGGGCTCCTGCACCGACTCCAACTTCCAGAACCAGTTCGCCCTTCCGGGAACCTTTGCACCGACGGCGTCCTACGAGCTTCTGGCAAAGGCTGTGGAAGCGGCAAAGGCCATGGGAGACGTGAGATACAAAGTGGGCAATCTCCTGTCCTCCGACGTTTTCTATCACGACGTAGGCGGAGCTCTTGACTGGCAGAAGATGGGAGTTCTCGCAGTTGAGATGGAATCGGCGGCCCTCTATATGGAAGCCGCAAGAGCCGGCAAAAACGCCCTCTGCATCTGCACCATCTCAGACCATCTGGTAACGGGAGAGGAACTTTCCTCCGCAGAAAGGCAGAACACCTTCACCCAGATGATGGAGATAGCGCTGGAGATAGCATAGCGCAAGTGAATCAAGGGAGGATTGTAAACTTGTATGAATATATAGGTTTACAATCCTCTTTTTTAATGGTAAAATAACTGGGACGGCGATTGAAACATGAAGCTATAGAGGGGAGTTGCATTAATATAGCAGGCGATTTCGATGTCAGAGGCGATTTTGCCTCCTAAGGTCGAAGCGTTTTTCGATGAAATATAGCATATCAGGCTTTGACATCGAAAAAAACGCCTCGTTTCGCATTTAAAAGCCCGAATTCTTCGATGAAAAAGCGAAATCTCAGTGAAACATCGAAAAACCGTTCGATGTTTCACCAGAAAATCAGCTTAAGGTCGAAAACGGGATTTCAAGCATAGGGGAAAGGTTGAGAGGACAGAGTGAAAACAGGAATTAGTACGGCAAGAAGAAGCAGAGCAAAGGATATGACTTACGTCGCTGCGGCAGTAGCGCTGCTGGCCGTGTGTTCATGGATATCCATACCCACAGCAGTGCCGTTTACAATGCAGACTTTCGGTGTGTTTATGGTAGTCGGAATTTTAGGGGGGAAGCTGGGGACAGCGGCCATTGCAGTCTATATTCTTACAGGAGCCCTTGGACTTCCCCTGTTTGCAGGATTTTCCGGAGGCCCGGGAGTTATTGCGGGACTTACAGGGGGCTATATAGCGGGATTTTTAGGAAGCGCTGTGTTCATGTGGGCGACGGAGAAGATATGGAAAAAGAGAATATCGCTGTTCTTCTCCTCGGCATGCGTGGGACTTCTGATATGCTACCTGCTCGGCACCTTGTGGTTTATGAAGGTATACACTGAAGACGCAGGAACAGTCGGTATAATGACCGTGCTTTCCACGTGCGTATTTCCGTATATTGCACCGGATCTGGTTAAAACAGGGCTTGTCGCATACCTTGTAAAGAGACTGAGGCCTTTAATTAAAAGATAGCAGCCGGGACCTGAATGTGATAAAATAGACGATGACGGAAAAACTTCAAACTTGATTTCAAAGGAGAGTGAACTGAACTGAAATGAAAAAGGAAGTTTTAGATTTTGTAACTGAAAAGACTAAGGAACTCATAGACGCTCCTACATGCTCGCAGGAGGCGAGAGAAGCCGCAAAAGCGTGGCTTGACGCTGTGGGAACGGACAAAGAGCAGGAAGAGACGAAGAAGTATGTCGCAGAGCTTGAAGAGGATATCGTAACCGTGGACGGACTTATCGCCTTTGCGGAATCTGAAGCAGGGGCGGGAGTATTCGGAGAAAAGGCTCCCGAGGTTGCATCTCACGGACGAGAGATAAAGGCTGCAGGCGCAAAGTACTGCGGCTGCCCGGCCTGCGCGGCGGTAGAGGCCATTCTGTCAAAGAAAGAAGAGATGCTGCAGTAAGAGGTTATGACCTCCAAGCTATACGGCGATTAACCTTTTTCGCATCAAATTTCAATTTCAGAATAAAGAAATTCAACCTAAATTTCCGCTTTGAGGTAAACAGGTATAATTGACAACCGATTTTACAGGTTTGTTTATACCTGTTTTTGAATTATGGCTTTAAAAGGGTGAAAATCTTTAACCTTTTTCGGTTTTTTTTCTGATTACAGGATAACCACGGCCGGGCTTACAGGATAATCACGGCCGGGCGCATTTTGTTAAAAAATTTTAAATATCTTTACGGCCTTTTACCCGTTTTCATTTTACAAAAACCCTTGAAAATGCTATAATATTGAGTTAGTGACAAGGATTATATCTTTTTTGAAGAAGAGGTATTTAAGATGAACAATGTGAAATTTGACGGTGTATATTACCCTGTGCGGGAAGTGGATACTCTGAAGGATATCATCACATCCAGCGCAGAACTTTTTGCCGATAAGACGGCATATCTGGAAAAGGATAAGAAAGCTGAGAAATTCATGCCTGTGACATACAGACAGATGAAGGAGGATATCGACGCTCTCGGAACCGGCCTCATTGATATGGGCCTTAAAGGAGAGAAGATTGCGGTAATCGGAGAGACCAGCGTGCGCTGGCTGCTGACCTACTATACCACGGTCTGCGGCGTAGGCGTAATCGTTCCTCTGGATAAAAACCTGCCTTCCGATGAGCTTAAGAATCTCATAAGACGTTCCGGAGCCAAGGCGCTGGTGTTCTCACAGGGAAGCGAGAAGAGCATAGCCGGTGTATACGATGAGAAGTACGACGTGGAGCACTTCATCTGCATGAAGAAGGCTAAGGACGAAAGAGCCCTTTCCATGGACGACATTCTGGAGAGAGGAAGAAAGCTTCTCGGGGAAGGAGACAGGAGATACGTGGACGCGGAGATTGCCCCGGATCAGATGGCTACTCTCATGTTCACGTCGGGAACTACGGGAGCTTCCAAGGGAGTAATGCTTTCCCACAGAAACATAGCTTCCAACGTCATGAACATGTCGAAGCTGGTTAACCTGGACGAAGGCGGCATAGTTCTTTCCATTCTGCCGTGCCACCACGCATACGAGATGAACTGCGCAATCTGGACCACCATGTACCAGGGCAGAACTCTTGCAATATGCGAAGGAATCAGATACATACAGAAGAATATGGCGGAGGTTGGAGCCAACTATCTGGTGGGCGTGCCTCTGGTATTTGAGAAGATATACAAGGGAATGTGGAAGCAGGCCGCGGCAAGAGGCGAAGCCGAAAAGCTGAGAAAGGCCATAGACATTTCCAGAAAGATGAAGCTTTACAACAACCGCAGGCTTATGAAGAAGCTGTTCAAGGCCATTCACCACAGCTTCGGCTGCGATATGAGGCTCATGGTTGCAGGAGGAGCCGCCATAGATCCTAAGGTTATAGAGGACTTTGAGGCTATGGGATTTCCTATGATTCAGGGATACGGCATGAGCGAAAACGCTCCTATCATAGCCGTAAATCAGGACCGTTACGGTAAGGCTGCTTCCGTGGGAAGACCTATGCCGGGCACGGAGGTAAGGATAGACAATCCTGACGAAAACGGCATAGGCGAGGTAGTGACCCGCGGACCTTCGGTGATGATGGGCTACTACGACAACGAAGAGGCTACTGCCGAAGTTTTAAAGGACGGCTGGCTTTACACGGGAGACCTGGGATATCTTGATGACGAAGGCTTCCTCTACCTTACCGGAAGAAAGAAGACCGTCATCGTAACAAAGGGCGGAAAGAACATCTTCCCTGAAGAGCTTGAGGCCGTAATCGCCGAAAACGAACTGGTTTCGGAGGTTCTCGTTCACGGCGTGGCAGATGAACACATAGGAAACGTAATCGTCACCGCCGACATTTTCCCTAACTACGAACTTCTTAAGGAGAAGGAAGGGGAGATGAGCGGAAGCGATGTTTACCACTTCTTCAGAAAGTACATAGAAGAGGTCAATAAGAAATGGCCTCCTTACAAGGCCATAAAGCGTATCCATATCAGAGATAAGGAGTTCGATAAGACGACTACGGGAAAGATTAAGAGATACGGAAATCAGGGAGACAGCTCCCTCGGAAAGGAAGATATAATGGCTCAGAGCTATCAGGAGATAAAGGCGGCCGAAAGACGCAGGGCTGAAGATTTTGTCAGAACGTACATAACCGAAAGCACAGACCCTTACGTAAGATATAAGGAAAGCCGTCCTATCACAGACGTGAGAGACATGTTCACCTCCAGCGTGGAGCTCTACGGCGACAACGTGGCGTTCCGTCAGAAGTTCGGCAAGGGACAGCCGTACACCGAGATCACCTATAAGCGCGCTCTCGCTGACGTCAACGGTCTGGGAACGGCTCTCATAAACCGCGGACTCAAGGGAAAACGCATAAGCATCATCGGAGAGACGTGCTATCAGTGGGAGACCACATACCTTGCGGTTATAGGCGGCGTGGGTCTGGTGGTTCCTCTGGACAAGGAGCTGGGACCTAAGGAAATCAAGGGACTGGTTGCGGATTCCGGAGTTTCGGCTGTAGTATGCGGAAAGAAATTTGTCGATACCTTTAAGGAGATAAGGGACAGCGGCGAGACGAACCTCGAAATGGTCGTATCCTTCGATTCGGATAAGCACGAGGGCGACGTTCTCTCCTGGAAGGAACTCATAGAGGAAGGAAAGAACCAGGTGGCTCTGGGAGACAGACAGTATCTGGACGCCGAGGTTATAGCCGACGAGATGGCCGTGCTTCTTTACACTTCGGGAACTACGGGCCTTTCAAAAGGTGTAATGCTTTCCAACACCAACCTGGCATACAACCTGATGTCGGCGCCGACAATTCTTAAGGTAAATCCTTGGGATATATTCTTCTCGGTGCTTCCGGTGCATCACACCTACGAGTGTACATGCGACTTCCTGATGCCTCTCTACAAGGGAGCGTCCATAGCCTTCTGCGAAGGTCTCAGATATATAACCCAGAATCTTGAAGAGGTTAAGCCGACCATGATTTTAGGAGTGCCGGCCCTCATAGAGACTCTGTATAAGAAGATAATGAAGAACGTGAAGAAGCAGGGCAAGGACAAGACCCTTGCAAGACTTCTCAAGGCTAACAGAAAGACGAAGAAGCTGGGACTCGACATAAGCAAACCGTTCACTAAGCAGATTCTCGACGTTTTCGGCGGCAGAATGAGAGTAATAATCTCCGGCGGAGCGGCCATTGATCCTGAGATTCTGCAGTTCTTCAACGACATAGGAATCATCGGAGTACAGGGCTACGGACTTACCGAGTGTTCACCTATGGCGGCTCTTAACCCTGACGTTGAAAAGGATATGAGAAACGCATCGGCAGGCCACCTCCTTCCAGGAATGGAAGTTAAGATCGTGGATGCTGACGAAGACGGAGTGGGAGAAATCTGCTTCAAGGGCGACAACGTCATGATGGGATACTACAACAACGAAGCCGCCACAAACGACGTTTTAAAGGACGGCTGGTTCTACTCCGGAGACCTGGGATATGTGGATGAAGACAACTTCGTCTACATCACGGGAAGGAAGAAGAACGTAATCATAACCAAAAACGGAAAGAACGTATTCCCTGAGGAGATAGAGTATTACCTGAGCAGAATCCCTTACATAGCCGAGAGCATGGTATGGGGAGACGAAAGCGAAGAGGGAACCAACGACACCTCCATAGTTGCAACCATAGTAACCGATGCCGAAGAGGTGGAGGAAGCTCTGGGAGCAGGCTACACCGACGAGCAGGTTAAGGATCTCCTCTGGAAGGAAATCGACAAGGTCAACGAAGAACTTCCTCTCTTCAAGAGAGTAAAGAAGATTAACGTCAGATCCGAGGAGTTCGAGAAGAATACGTCAAAGAAGATAAAGCGCTTCGTGGACTCCAACAAGGAGGAACATAAATAGATGACAGAATTCCCACAGGTAATGATAAATCTGGATTACCTCGAAGAAAATGTGAGAACTGTCATGGGACGCTGCGCGGACGCGGGAGTCAGCGTAGCGGGAGTAGTAAAAGGGGCTACGGGAATAGCTGAATGTATTGAAGTCTTTGCAAAGGGCGGGGCGACGCAGATTGCGTCGTCCCGTCTGGAGCAACTGGAGACGGCAAAAAGGCTTGAAACGGGACTGCCCCTTATGCTCATAAGAATTCCCATGATGAGTGAGGCCGCAGACGCCGTAAGACTTGCGGACATATCCCTTAACAGCGAGATAACGGTTTTAAGAGAGCTTGACCGTCAGGCCGGCATCGCAGGAAAGAGGCACGGCGTGATTCTCATGGCGGACCTTGGAGACCTGAGAGAGGGGTTCTGGGACAGAACCGAGCTTATAGATGCGGCGGTCGAAGTGGAAACAGGCCTTAAGAATCTGGAACTTAAGGGCGTAGGAACCAATCTGGGCTGCTACGGCGCGATTCAGCCGACGACGGAAAAGCTTGAGGAGCTGGTGTCCATCGCGGAGCAGGTGGAGAAAGCCATAGGCAGAAAGCTTGAAATCATTTCGGGCGGCGCCACCTCCAGCTATATGAGAGTGCTGGACGGAAACCTTCCGGAGATGATAAACCATCTGCGCATAGGCGAACAGATTCTCAACGCCTACGATCTGGAGAAGTATTACGGCTATGACCTGAGCGATATGCATTCCGACGTGTTTACCCTGCGGGCGGAGGTAGTTGAGGTTAAGACAAAGCCGACTCACCCGGTGGGAGAGGTCGGCGTTGACGCCTTTGGCAGAAGACTTACATACGAGGACCGGGGAATAAGAAGACGGGCCATCGTGGCCGTCGGAAAAGCTGATATAGGAGACAGCGACAACATATTCCCGGCAGACAGAGGAATAGAGGTGCTTGGAGGTTCCAGCGACCATACCATTTTAGACGTGGAGGATGCGGAAAGAGACATAAAGCTGGGAGATGTTCTGGACTTCGCCGTCAACTACGGGGCCATGCTCTACCTTACGGGCAGCGCCAATGTAAAAATAAGATTTCATAAAAGCGCAAAATAGTATATAATAAATAGATATTTTGAAAGGAGAAGTTTTACCGACATGGCAGACGAAATACTGTTGACCCAGGAAGGGTACGATAAACTTGAGGCGGAAAGAGACGAGCTGGTTTCCGTCAGAAGAAAGGAAGTCTCCGAAAGACTCAAGGAGGCCATTTCATACGGTGACCTTTCTGAAAACGCCGAATACGATGCAGCCAAAAACGAGCAGGCTGAGCTGGAGGAGAGAATCCACCGTCTCGAGACCATGATGAGAAACGCCAAGATCATCAACGAAGACGAGGTGACCGGCGAATACGTGAACGTAGGTCTGAGAGTTACGGTAGAAGACGTGGATTCCAAGGAAAGCATGGATTTCATCATAGTAGGCTCCACCGAGGCGGATCCTTTTGCAGAGCCTGCGAAAATCTCCAACGAATCCGAAGTGGGAAAGAACCTTCTCGGCAAGAAAATCGGTGAAACCGTGGAAATAACCGTTCCGGACGGAATCCTTCACTACAGGGTTACTGCTATATCCAAGGAATAAACAGGAGTGGTACTTAAAATGAGCACACAGGAAAAGAATTTGAGCGTAAACGCACCGGCGGAAGAGCTTTCTGAAGAAAATCTCAGCGAACAGAGACAGATAAGAAGAGAGAAGCTGAAGAAGCTCCGCGAGGCCGGAAGAGATCCGTTCATCCAGGAAAACTGGAACGTAACGGCTCACAGCATGGATATAAAGGAAAACTTCGACGCCATGGAGGATGAAGAGGTTTCCTGCGCAGGCAGAATCATGGCCTTCAGAAGAATGGGCAAGATGGCCTTTGTGGATATTCAGGACAAACAGGGCAGAATCCAGTGCGTCGTTAAGAAGGACGACATCGGGGCCGAAGAGTACGACTGGTTCAAAACCTACGACATAGGAGACATCATCGGCGTCGAGGGAACGGTATTCAAGACGAAGGCGGGAGAAGTTTCCATTCAGGTGTACAAGTTGGTGCTCCTCTCCAAGTCGCTTCAGGTGCTTCCTAACAAGTGGCAGGGACTGAAGGATACTGACATCAGGTACAGACAGCGCTACACCGATCTAATAATGAACCCTGAGGTAAGAGAGACGTTTATAAAGCGCGCCCGCATAATAAAGGAGATAAAGAGAGTCCTTGAAGAGGACTACGGATATCTGGAAGTGGACACTCCTATCCTCACAACCATCGCAGGGGGAGCCAATGCCAGACCTTTCAATACCCATCACAACACGTTAAACCTTGACATGAAGCTGAGAATCTCCAATGAGCTCTACCTTAAGAGACTCATAGTGGGGGGTCTCGACAGAGTTTACGAGATGGGCAAGATGTTCAGAAACGAGGGAATGGACAGAAACCATAACCCTGAGTTCACGTCTATGGAATGCTACATGGCCTATGGAGACATGGAAAGCGTGATGGACGTAACAGAGCAGGTTGTATCAAAGGCTGCAATCGCCGTAAACGGTTCACCTGTCATAACGTATCAGGGAAAGGAGTTTGACCTTACCCCTCCTTGGAGACGCCTTAACATGGCCGACGCCGTAAAGGAGATTACCGGCGTAGACTTCTCGAAGATAGACACCGACGAAGAGGCGAGAGCCGCAGCCATAGAAAAGGGTATGGATAAGGATGAAGTAAGCGGCTGGACCCGCGGAAAGATTATCGCCGAGATGTTCGAGGAGTTCTGCGAGGACGTTCCGGGATATCTTGACGGACCGGTATTCGTAGTGGGACATCCTGTGGAGATTTCACCTCTGGCAAAGCGTGATCCTGAGGATCCGAGAATCACCAGAAGATTCGAGGCGTACATCAACGGCTGGGAGATAGGAAACGCATTCTCCGAGCTTAACGACCCGATAGATCAGTACGAGAGATTCGCAGAGCAGCAGAAGCAGCTGGAATCCGGCGAGGACGACGAGGCCCATCCTATGGACATGGACTTCGTAAACGCACTGGAAGTAGGTCTTCCGCCGACAGGAGGTCTTGGAATAGGAATCGACAGAGTAGTAATGCTCATAACCGATTCGCCGTCCATCCGCGACGTGATCCTCTTCCCGACAATGAAGCCGCTGGGAGCCGATTCGGTCGGCGGTGAAGGAGACGAAAACGCCGAAAAGCTCAGCGCGATTCCGAAGCCGCTGAAGCCTACCATAGACTATTCCAAGGTTGTAATAGAGCCGCTGTTCGAGGACTTTGTGGACTTCGAAACCTTCAGCAAATCCGACTTCCGCGCCGTCAAGATCAAGGACTGCAAGGCAGTGCCTAAGAGCAAGAAGCTCCTTCAGTTCACCCTTGACGACGGTTCCGGCACCGACAGAACCATTCTCAGCGGAATCAGCGAATACTACGCTCCGGAATCCCTTGTGGGAAAGACGGCAATCGCAATCGTGAACCTGCCGCCTAGGAAGATGATGGGAATCGATTCCTGCGGAATGCTGATATCGGCAGTTCACAATGAAGGGGATGAGGAGAGACTCAATCTTCTCATAGTGGACGACGCCATTCCTGCAGGCGCAAAACTCTATTGATTGGGGTCAAAAAAAGGCTAAAATCTCCGTTTTAGTCACCAAAAATCACCAACCGTTCTCCAATTTGGAGCAAATCAATGTGTGATTTCCCGTATAATCCCTTAAAATCACATAATAGCTTATAGTTTCCCTCAAGACTCACTATCGAAAGGTAGTGGGTCTTTTTTTATTTCCTGCGTTTTGACCAACTGACCAATTTGTCTGTGAAGATATAACAACATATATAAGGTACTTCCCGCTGTGAATTTCACGGTGGGATTTTTTGCTTTCTGGAGGTTTTACATGAGCCTAAAAATTTTTTTGAAAAAGTTTCAAAAAGTGTGTCGTTTTTCGGCCTCAAAAGTTGCTGTAAGGGATTGTGGGGCAAAAACCCGCGATGCACTTTGACAACTGAATATACATTCATCAGGTACGTTCCTTGTGCTGAGGGAAACCTCAAGCCGAGCCTACAAGTGCGCCATGACCATTATTTAAGGCGAGCGATAAAACTCATGTAGTTTAACCCGAATTGCTTTCGGTGGTGGCGATGACAAGCACAGGGGTTAATGATACTTCTCTACGGAGGCGGCGGAGAACCCGGCGCGGGTGAGATTCCCATGGACTTGTTTCGCAAACAAGCGCCTGATGTATTCCCTGTGCGTGGGGTGTCGTGGACAAATAACGCACACGAACATAGCTGTTTGGAAACAGACAGCTATAAATAAAGAAAGGAGGAAACCCCATGGAAAAAGGAGGTTATCCTATGAAACGAATACTTATTATTGTTGCGGTTTTGTTTACCTTATTATCCGGATGTGCTAATATAGAGATGCCGGTCTCCAATAAAATTGATTTGCGCAAGCCCGTTTGAAGGGTTTGAGACAAGTTGGAAAGCAGAGTGGCAGAATCGATATAAGGCGATAATGAAGAAAGCAGATCTAAGACGGTTCATCTGCGAAAAGTATAGTAAAGCTTGCTTCCAGATTCGTAATGAATGGATGGTAAATCATTCTTCTCGCGTGATAGCGGTTTATAACGGCGAAGCTGGTGGAACGCGAAATACTATCGTTTATGCAAATAAGAATAAGGTTGAAGTCCTTAATGTTTTAGAGGGATAAATATGGAACAAGCAGAATGGGAAAGACTGTCTCCTGATGAAAAGAAGAGGCAGCTGTTCCTGAGACAAAAGAAGATACTACAAGACTTTCTTGACAAACGTGCAATATCTCAAGAGCAATTTGATAAGAGTTTCGGAGATATGATGTCAAAAATGGGCTTTGATACGGATGGTAATAGTACCAAGTGAAGAAATTGGGAGGATGGATTATATGGCATACAATTTATCAAAATCAAGATATTGCTCTGGAGTACAATGCCCGAAAATGCTTTGGTTAAAGAAAAATATGCCGGAAGAGTTTGATAATAGCGTTATAAACGATGCTGTGATGGCTACCGGCAACGAAGTCGGCGATCTTGCAATGGGACTGTTTGGGGAGTATGTTGAGGTTCCTTTTGGCGACCTTAAAGAAATGATTGAAAAGACGAAAGAACTGATCGAAGCCAACACCCCGATAATTGCGGAGGCATCGTTTTCCGTTGATGGGCTGTTCTGCAGTGTTGATATTCTGAAGAATCTTGGAGATAAGACGGTTGAGTTATACGAGGTTAAAAGCTCTACTGAAGTTAAAGAAATATACTATCAAGACGCTTCGTTCCAGTGTCATGTTTTATCCAAACTTGGCTATAAAGTTAAATCTTGTGCAATCGTTCATATCAACAACCAGTATGTACGGCATGGCGACCTTGACATAAATGAATTATTTACAGTAGAAGACATTACCGCTGATGCTGCGATGCTGCAACCCGACGTTTCCGACAATATTGACAGTATCAGAGAACATATGCTGCAACCCGAGGAGCCAACCGACGACATTGGAGAACATTGTTTCTCCCCATATTTTTGTGGCTTTTTTGGACATTGCACAAAGCATCTGCCCACACCTAATGTGTTTGATGTTGCCGGCGCAAGGACAAGTACAAAACTGAAATGTTACAACAAAGGCATCATATCCTTTGAAGATCTGAATACTTGCGATGTGTTCTCTTCATCACAGTACAAACAAATTGAGCATGAGTTGTTTGGCTATCCCCCTTACATTGATATGGATAGTATCAGAGGCTTTATGAAGAATCTTTCATATCCATTGTACTTCCTTGATTTCGAGTCATTCCAGCCTGCTATTCCGTTGTTTGACAATTCTCGCCCCTATGAGCAAATAGTATTTCAATATTCACTTCATTATGTGGAGCATGAGGGTGGAGAACTAAAACATACTGAGTTCCTTGCCTATCCGGGTAGTGACCCGCGCAGAGCTCTTGCTGAGCAGCTGTGTGCTGATATTCCTTTGGATGTTTGCACTACCGCTTACAACATGGGCTTTGAAAAAGGAAGAATACGTGGTCTTGCCGAGTTATATCCGGATTTACGCGACCATTTGATGAACATTCACGACCACATTCAGGATTTGATGATTCCGTTCCAGAAAAAGTGGTATTACTGCCGTGCTATGCAGGGATCATATTCAATCAAATACGTTCTCCCTGCTCTGTTCCCTGATGATCCTACGCTTGATTATCATAATCTTGACGGGGTTCATAACGGCGGTGAAGCCTCAGAAATGTTTGCAAAAATGGCAACTATGCAACCGGAAGAACTCGAAACAGCAAGAGGACAGTTGCTGAAATACTGTGGACTTGATACCTTTGCTATGGTAAAGGTTTGGGAAAAATTAAAAGAAATCTAAAGAGTAATAAGTAATGTACCAAATATGTCCCGTGCATCAGTGGTATAATTATATTTGAGTACTTTGGACTAAAATACCAAGATATTCACAAAGGAGCAGAACCTATGGAAAGCTTTGAACCTAAAAAACTGGCGCTGATACGAATCTGGCAGATTTTGAAAGAGTATAGCGATTACGACCATCCTCTTACCCAAGACGATATTGCAAGGCATCTTGAAAACGACTATGGAATCGTTATTGAGCGAAAAGCAATCAGCAGAAACATATCTCTTTTGAAAGAAGCAGGGATCGAAATTGAATCGAGACGTGCCGGTAGTTACCTCGAAGAAAGAGATTTTGAAGATTCCGAACTCAAGCTGCTTATTGACGGTGTTCTTTGTAGCAAACATATTACTGCAAAGCATTCAAAGGACTTAATTGACAGGCTATGTGGGCTTTCCAATAAATATTTCCGCTCTCATGTGAAAAACATTTACTCAGTTAATGACTGGAGTAAAACAGACAATCAAGCACTGTTCTTTAACATTGAATTGATTGATACCGCTATTGAGCAGAAACTCCGTGTTGCATACGATTACAATAAGATCGGAATTGATAAGAAACTTCATAAATCTTCTTATCAGGTGGTTAGTCCTTATCAGCTGATTCTTCACAATCAGCGGTATTATCTCATGGCATATAGCGAATATTGGGGTAATATGGTGTTTCATCGACTTGATCGGATAACAAACATGAAGTTGACGGAAGAAAAGGCCACTGATTTGCAGACCATACCCGGTTACAAAAACGGAATCGATTACAAAAAGCTTTCATCGGCAATGCCTTATATGTATTCGGATGAGCCGGAACGGATCGACTTTGTGGCAGATGCCGGAATAGTGGACCAGATTGTTGACTGGTTTGGAAATGACATTAGAATAGCCCAAAGCAGCGATAATGAAAATCAGGTTAAAGTATCGGTTGTAGCCAGCCCAAATGCAATGGAACATTGGGCAATGCAGTATGCAAATTATATAGAGGTCGTTTTTCCAAAAACGCTGAGAGAGCGGATAAGGAATTCGCTTGAAAACGGACTCAAAAAGTATAAGTGAGTTAGTAGCGAATGAAGGAAAAGGATGAGTAATATATGGGTAACAATGTAATTTCGTTAAAACCTGTAAAAGAATTGCTGGGAATGAACTTTTTTATTCCCGATTATCAGCGAGGTTATCGATGGGAGAAGCAACAAGCAATTGATTTGCTTGAGGATATTTATGCGTTTGCTTTAAAGACAAGTCATACCAGTGAGGAAATTTATTGTATACAGCCGTTGGTGGTTTCTGAAAAAGCAGATGACATATTGGAAAAATGTAAACGTCCTGAATCGACACTTGAAGATATTAAAAAATATATAAAAGGCTCATGGACGGTGGTTGATGGACAGCAAAGACTGACAACAATTTATTTGCTTTTAAGCTGTCTTGGCATTGATGATAGATATGAAATTGATTATTGCACAAGAATAGGTAGTAAAGATTTTTTGGCTAATATCAAATCAAAGAACTCAGCAGATGCCGAGAGCAACGTTGATTACTATCATATGTATTTGGTTTATTCAACTATAAATGAATGGATTGATTCAAAAGAGGTACAAGATCCATCCGTGCGGAAAGAAATCTTGGATGCACTTCTTAATCAGGTCAACTTCATTTGGTATCAGGTTGATGAAGCAGATGAAATATCGGTATTTACAAGGCTTAACATTGGAAAAATTCCACTGACAGATTCAGAACTCATTAAAGCACTCTTCTTGAATAGAGCAAATTTCCGCATTGAATCTGATGCTGACGAGAAACAATTAGAAGCAAAGCAACGTAAGATAGCCATAGAATGGGATCAAATTGAATATGCACTCCAAAACGACGAGTTTTGGGCGTTTTTACATGACTTCAATTACAACAAACCTACCCGAATTGATTTTATATTGAACTCTATTTGCGAAAAAGACAGGTATCATCTGTTCCAGGAAACAAAGAACCGCAAGAAAACTAAGAATTATGACTACAGAGGTGAAATTGAAGCATATAACAAGGCATTAAAAGAACGAATCGGAAACGATGAACACAGAACATTCCGATATTTTAATGAGGCCTTTATTTGCGCCAAAATAAACGCTGCTACGCACGCCACCGAAAATGTAAATACAGATTGGCTTGATGATTTATGGAAAGAGGTCAAGAAGTATTATCAAGTATTTAATGAATGGTACCAAGATTATCGTTTTTATCATTACATCGGATATCTTACTTCTATTCAGAATTCAGATTTCGACATTACTGATTATGTTTTGTCATGGGAAGGACAAACTAAGGCGGAATATATTGAATGGTTAAAAACTGCCATAGCACAGAAACTGAGTAGAAAAGAATGGTTTAAACAAATTTTTGAGTATAAGTTTGATCAGGAATACAATGGCAAAGTAGTTGGTAAGAGGGCAGTTGTCGATATATTACTTCTTCACAACATCGAGACAATTATTCAGCAAAATGATAAGTTTGTTTCTGAAACAAAGTATAATCTACCTAATTTCACGAAATTTCCATTCCACTTATATAAGCGTGAAAAATGGCAGGTTGAGCATATAAGACCTAATGCTGGGGATGATTTTAAAAAGGACGGTGCAGATGTCCTGTATTTGTCTTTGGCGAGACAGTATTTTACCGATGATCCCATCTTGACGCAAAAGATCGATGATTATATAGGTGACGCTGCAGGCAAAGATGACTTTACAGATATCTTAACTGAAATCACTCAAAAAGGCGGTCCTTTGCCAGATGAAGATAAGAACAGAATATGGAATTATGTTTTGCTGGATGAATCAACAAACAAAGAATACGGAAATCAGATTTTCCCGGTAAAGAGAGCATTTATTGCAAATAAAGAAAAAGGTGTTAAGATTATCTACAGCTTTTGTAACGGCCAACTCGTAATTGACAGCAAAGCACCGGAAGTAGCCTTTGTGCCTCCGTGTACTAAAAATGTTTTTTCGAAATTTTACACGGAAATGCCTTCCACAATGATGAACTGGAATATTGATGACGCGGAGGCCTATTGGAATGATATCAAAGAAAAACTGCAGTACTATTTTAATCAAATTGGTATTGTGTAATGGAGGCAGGACATGAACAATACATATGACTTATGGAAATTGCTTGGCGAGTATGATGTTGTCGTGCCGGTAATACAACGCGACTATGCCCAAGGAAGAAAAGACAATGAATATATCCGAAAGACTTTTCTTAACGAAATCAAATCTTATCTCTGTGATAATGAAGCAGTAACTTTGGATTTCGTTTACGGAAATATTGACGGAACGCGTTTTTACCCACTCGATGGGCAACAACGTCTTACAACGCTGTGGCTGATTTTTTGGTATGTTTCATTTAGGGCAGATAAACTTGAAACGGACTGCAAAAAATTAAAAAGATTTACATATGAGACAAGATCATCATCCAGTGATTTTTGCGCAGAATTATGTGAGAAAATGCAGTCCGCAACATATGACGATGTTGCCGGATATGCTGGAATTGTTGAATTTATCAAGTCCCAAACGTGGTTTTATTCTGCCTGGCTTCAGGATCCTACAGTAAGTGCAATGCTACGAACTCTAGGAGGTGACGGAAACAAGACAGACGATAATATTGATGCCATATTTGGTGACTGTGACTATAATCAGTTGAGAGACAGGTTGATAGATCATCCAGTCATAGATTTTAAGCTGATGATTATTGGAGGCGAAAAACTCCCTATTTCTGATGACTTATATATCAAGATGAATGCCAGAGGTAAAGGTCTAACGGATTTCGAAAACTTCAAAGCGGATCTTGTTGCATGGATTCAGGCACCCGATAATCCGGATAGCGCAGAGTTTGATAAGTCGATTAATTCAATCAGTTATAAGCAGTATTATCCTTCTCAGATTGATAATAAATGGACGGATGTTTTCTGGAATTCGTCACGAGAAAAACTACAAAAAGAATTTGACGGAAGGATTGACGGACTCTATTTCTCCTTCATAAACAGGTTCGTATTGAATAAGATTTGCATTGACTCGCCAATGTCACCTGCAGAGTATGCACAAGGCAAGGAAGATGAAACTCATAAAGCGGATAAAGTTGCTTTTGACAGATTATTTGGTACCGGGCTTCGGGCATCATCTGCTGATGATAGTTTGGTTAATTATGAGGGGTTTGAAGTATATAAAAAGTATGTCAATTTCCAATCTCTTAGTGAGATTGACTATATCTTAACTAAATTATCTGATTCTACCATTATAAAAGACATTGAGTCAGCTCTTTCCATAAAAGACGCCGATGAGGACGATGAAGAAGCATCTGGTGTTGCAAATGGTTATACATTTATTCCGCAGTATGGTCTTGATCAGGAGAATGTTCTTCTTTCTACAAGCCAAAAGGAAAGGGTGTATTTCCTGGCTATTTGCTACTTTATTTTGAATGGTCGTATTGTCAATGGATTTAATGAGACGAAATTCTTTAGATGGATGAGAGTAGTTAAAAATCTGACTGAGAACGCAGCCATTGATAACATCCCAGCTATGGTTACATGTATGCGCTTGATCAAAAAACTCTCTGATAAAATGGTGAACTTTAATAATGATATCTATGAGTGTCTGAGAGACTATACAGGACCTTTTTCTAACAGCCAATTGGAGTGCCAGTTAAAGGAGGAAAAAGAAAAAGCCGAAAAGATTTTGACCGACAATGTATGGGAAAATAAGATTAAAGAAGCCGAGAATTGTGCATTCTTTAATGGAACCATCCGTTTCTTATATAAAAATGTAACAAATATTGACTGGAATGATTTTGATAAGAAGTTTGAGACGGCGCAAATACTGTTTGCTAATCCAGTACCGACAACTACAGTTGAAAAACTGTTAAAACAATTTGAAGGTTTTGAGAAAATAAAGGACAAGTATTTATTTACATCCGTAGGTTACCACGCTCGTCACAAATGTTGGAAGAAAGATATTTTATGCAGTGATGTAGATGACGTGCTGTCAAAAGTACATGCTATGCTTATGGATAATGCGGAGCCGCAACATAGTACTGATTACCAAGACTTTCTTGACAGTGGCTTGATCAGTAAAGTTGTCGGGAAACCTGAAAATTATAAGTATAGATATCACTGGCATCTATATTGGGCGGTACATAAAGACTATAGTCAAACGGAAGGCGTTTATTTAAGCTCCGAAAGAAAAGATAAGAATATTGCCCTCAAGAATTTGGCAGATGCGGGAATCATAGCTATTACTGATTCATTGTTCAACTTTTATCAGAATGGTTATTACTGGGGCGTAAGAGTCGAATTTGATTATAACGGGAACAAATACCGATGGTATGAAGTCTTTGAGAATGGGAGCCGGACAGACAAGGTTTACAACGTGGTAAACGATAAAGAATCTGCTAATGGATTTGTTTGGATTAACTCTGGTGATTTAATTAGTGGTATAGATTCTTTTTCGGGATGGAACTGAATATGACACAAATAGGCCCATTCTTCTATATTCGAGGAAAGCTAATATATAATGCCTGTCCCCTCTCTGAAGGCCGGGAACAAGCCGGAAAACTGGATAACTCTTATGGTCATGATCAACTATATGATGCACACTTCAAAACCGGAGAGTACATAGACTATCCTCGTGGAAGGGTTGTATGGGACGAGAAAAAGATTCACTCGATAATTTACATTGATCCATGTATAAATCGTGAAAATGTTCTATCTCAGATTATTGACGCATTTGATATTGGGGATTATGTAGTAGAATATGATGACCACTACCACTGTAAAAATTGCGTAGGCGATTTATTCAACTGAACAAAAAAATAAAACAGAGCTGCAAAATGCGGCTCTGTTTTGCTATGTACCAAATATGGTGCGATGTCACAAGTATAATAAAATTACCAAAATAAACGCCGATTATTTTCGGCACAGGAGGATTTATATGAAAACAAAACAAATCATTTCACTTGCTTTAATGCTTGCGCTATTGACAACTCCATTTTTTTGTGCTTAATATTATGCACAAAATATAGGACATTGGTTTGATTATACTTAAAGCAAAGAAAATAACAAAGAGGGAGATTATTATGGAGAAGATCACAAGTTTTAGAGATGAATATCGGTTTCTTTCAAATTTCTTTCAATATCCTTTTGTTTTCAAAGGACTGCAATATCCTAATGCTGAGGCAGCTTTCCAAGCCCAAAAGTGCACCAATGATGAGGACAAAATCAAATATACTCAGGTCAAAAATCCTGTGAGAGCTAAACAAATGGGTAAAAAAGAGCCTGGTTTAAGAAAAGATTGGGATTTGATTTCCGTTAATATCATGCTGGAAATTGAAAGAGCCAAATTTGCTGTTCCCGAACTTGGGGAAATGCTTCTTTCAACTGGTGACGCATATTTGGAAGAGGGCAACCACTGGCATGATAATCGCTGGGGGCATTGTACCTGTGATAAGTGTAAAAACAAAACGGCACAGAATCTATTGGGAAATATTCTCATGCAAGTCAGAACTGAACTTTCGGAGGCTAAAGAAAATGAGCAACAAAAACGAACCTGATATTTTCGAGTAGGTGTCCATCTTCCAGATAATGAATCTGTTGGACGACCCAGAAAACACATTCAGTTCCGAAGATATATCAAAGATTATTGATAAGCTATCCGGTGTAAAACGGAAGAAAGAATCTATCGAAGCAAAGAAGAGACAGCAAGAAGAGCGTGAGAGACGTGAAAGAGAAGCTTGTGAAGCAAAGGAACGTAAGGAAGCCCATATCAGAGAAGTTACAAGCATGGATCTTCCGCTCGATTGGGAAAATGCGTTCAATCAAGATGTAAGGACTCAAGGTGTTCACGCTGATAGCATTTCTGATGGTCTCATTTACAGCCTGTCTAATCTTGGACGGGTTGATATTGAATATATTTCGTCAGTAACCAGAGAGGACTACAAAAAAATTATCGGTGCGCTGAACGAGGAAGTGAATCCTCCTTGGGGAAAAATCGCACGAATAGTAGTATGAGGGAGTCTTCGGACTCCTTTTTTACGCACTTGTTTTACCGCCTAATTGCTTGAAAACCAAATGATAATGCATTACGCATTAAACAAAGCAACTAATTCTAATCTCCCATATTTGGTACATTACTTGTGGTATAAATATTATAGTAAGACACGATGAGATGAATTAACGATGGAGGATTTGCAATGCTGTTCTATAAGGTTACAGGAATAATGGAAGCCAACGAAGCCCCGGAAGAAGATAGACGAGTTAGAAGAGAAAATCAGAGAAAGATTGAAATGAAGAGCGAAGAATTCAACCGTAATCATTCCAGCAATTCATTTTACTTTATTTCCGAGATTGACAACACCGTGGTAACTGCAGGTGTAATTGCTGACAATAAGAATAAATTTGAATCAGATCTTGCGGAATTTTTCAAATATCTTGATTTAACGCTGAAAGACGTTTCGATCAACGAAATCACTTTCAACGGAATAGAAAATCTCCTCCGTGCAGCAAACCGAATGGATTACATTGAAGATGACGATGACATCATGGAACGCTTCGGCCTTGACAAAATCACCGGCAGACGCGGACGCGGAATTGCATTTGGAGATAATATTATTGAAGATTGCACCAAGGAAAAGATTTACGAATCGGCGAGGAAGTACCTGTTAAACGAGACTTTCATCCCGGAACTTGATCGTATTTATTCCGCAAAGCCAACTTCAAAAGCGTATGGTCATCCGGTTCATTACATGATTCAGACCGATGATAGAGACACACGGAAAGATGTGTATAAACTTTTGCTTCAGGCTTTATACGAAAACAATCGTTTGAGCAGCAGACGTTATTCCTTTCTGGATTTCAGACCGGGAGAAAGATTCTCGGAAATGGCTTATGACACTTTATACAAGGTTAGTTCGGGCGGTGCTGTGGTCGTGCGTTATCACGCAAATGACGATTCAGAAGAAGATGAACGTGCGCTCTGTGATAGTGAAACGATTGAAAGCATCTGTGAGTATGCCAAACGGTATAGGAATCAGGTGCTGACCGTGATTTGCATTCCGAGAGAGTGTTCAAAAGCAAAAAGCCTTTTCTACGAAAACCTTGGGACATTATCCATGATTGAACTCCTCGAAGAGTTTGTAGACGGCGAAAGAGCGAAGGCATTCCTTTCCATGCTGGCAAAGAACGCAGGTGTCCGTACAGACAAGAAACTGTTCAACAAACTTGAAAACAATAAAGGATATCTTGCTCCCGATCTTCATAATCTCTTTGACGATTGGTTCAACAATAAATTGAAAACATCTGTCTATCCTCAGTACAAAGATATTGCGGTCGCAAAGAAAGAAGTTATCAAAGCGGCTCCGAAAGGCTCCGCCTACGACGAGCTGAAAGAGATGATCGGCCTGTCGGACGCTAAGCAAGTAATACAGAAGGCATTGAACTATTACAAGATGCAAAAGCTTTACGAAGAGAAAGGCGTAAAGAGAGACAGACCGGCGATGCACATGGTCTTTACCGGAAATCCGGGAACAGCCAAAACCACAGTGGCAAGACTCTTTGCAAGAATTATGAAAGAGAACGGATTGCTTTCTAAAGGACAGCTAATCGAAGTAGGACGAGCTGATCTTGTCGGCAAATATGTCGGTTGGACGGCACCTACGGTCAAATCCAAGTTCAAAGCGGCACTTGGTGGTGTTCTTTTCATTGATGAAGCGTACTCTCTTGTAGAAGATCGTGACGGATTATACGGTGATGAAGCCATCAACACGATAGTTCAGGAAATGGAAAATCATCGCGATGATGTGGTTGTCATATTTGCCGGGTATCCGGATAAGATGGAAGGATTTCTTCAGAAGAATCCAGGCCTACGTTCACGTATTGCATTTCATGTGCCGTTTGCAGACTACAATTCTCAGGAACTGTGCAGTATAGCAAAACTTATCGGAAAGATCAAAGGTTTGAAATTATCCAAGGATGCCGTTGCTAAACTTGAGATCCTATTCGATATAGCACGTCAACAGAATGACTTCGGTAACGGAAGGTATGTGAGAAACATTCTGGAACAGGCAAGAATGTCACAAGCAACACGCTTGATGGAAGCAGACTTTGATTCGATAACTACCGAAGATGTTGTAACCATCAAAGCGGAAGACATTGCAGAACCCAAAGCAAAACCTAAAGAAAAGCGGCGCATCGGATTCGTTGCTTAAGCACCACAAACGGTGCATTACATTTGTTATACTATTCTCAGAAATAAAGAAGAGAGGTTACTAATATGAACGCATTTGATAAGATTATCGGCTATTCGGCAATCAAGAAGGAACTCAGACAAATCAGTGATACACTGAAGAACAAGGATGTTTATGCAGGCCTCGGAGTATCTGCTCCGAAGGGACTACTGCTCTACGGAGAACCCGGTGTGGGAAAATCGCTGATGGCAAGTGCCATCATTGAGGAAAGCGGAAGAAAGGTATTTACTTGCCGTAAAGACAAGCCCAACGGGGACTTTGTTAAGGAAATCAAAGCAACCTTTGACAAGGCTGCCGAGAATGCTCCGTCAATCGTCTATCTTGACGACATGGACAAGTTCACAAACGGCGACGAACGTCATCCTGATGCCGAGGAATATGTAACTGTTCAATCCTGCATTGATGAGGTTAAAGGAAAACAGGTATTTGTTCTTGCAACGGCCAACAACATTCGGTGCCTTCCGCATTCTTTGAGACGTGCCGGTAGGTTTGACCGCAAGATTGAAGTTAGTGCTCCGCGAGGAGAAGATGCAGAAAAGATCATCGCACATTATCTGAAAAACAAGAAGTTTGTCGATGGTGTGGATGCAAGGACTATTGCCAGAATTATGGACGGAAGATCTTGCGCCGAGCTTGAGACGGTCATTAACGAAGCAGGGCTGTATGCCGGATTTGAACGTGCAGAAGCAATCACCATGGACCATTTCATGGAAGCGTGTCTGAGAACAATATTTGACGTTCCAGCCGGTAATAATGACGACTATGATGACGATGACGATTGCGATGAAGAATGTGAGAATTCCTGGCAGAATAACTCACTGGCAGACTCCACCAAATTCCTGTCGCAGATCGTTTATCATGAAGCCGGTCATGCTGTCGTATCAGAGATTCTTTGCCCAGAAAGCATCACGCTTGTTTCGGCTCATAATCGCGGGGGCGAGAGTTGTGGTTTTACAGACTACTATAACGACCACAGCTTTGCTCCTTTATACTGGAGCAAGAGCCGTATCATAGGTGCGTTGGGTGGAGCCGCAGCCATTGAGCAGAAATACGGGATTTTCGATGCAGGGTGCGACCACGACCTTGACTTCGCATTTGACAGAACCAAAGATCTTGTTGTAAATAACTGCGTCTGTGGGTTACATCTCCATAAGAATACGTTCGAGGACTCTCAGCGCCTTTGGTCGGAGCAGGAACAGGCCGTATCCGCTGAAGTTGAGAAATATTATCGGAAAGCTAAAGAAATCATTTCTCTCAATATGGAATTCTTCGAGAAGGTTGCCGCCGCCCTGGCAAAGAAGAGACTCCTGTCAGCGGTTGATATTAAGCAGATTAAGAGTGAATGTAAGATTACTCCTGTTGCTCTGTAACGGGAATACTACCTACCGGCAACTGCAATGGCAACGACTATCAATCAAATTACTATTGAGAACTTCGGAGGGATTGCTCATCTTGTTGTTTCATTAGATGAGCATATCCACCTGATGGAAACAAACTACGTTGAAGAAATGATCGTAATACTGACCAGGCTTTTGAGTGTTGAGCCACAACTTCCGGTTTCTGCATCATGGATAAGAGACGGTACTCGAATTACTGCAACCGTGTTTCTTGCTGATAAACAGTATACAGTTAGGATTGATACCGATGAAAAAAAGAGCGAAATGACTTTGAAAGCATTCGATTCTGATGGAAATGACAAAACATCAGAATATTGCTTGAATTTGATGCACTGCGTCGAGGAAGACAATTTAACAGTTTTCAGCGGCTGTGATCCTGAAATCACAGAAAGACTGTATCACTATATGGACGAGGAAACATTTTATCCGCAAAAGAGTCTATCAAAATTAACTGATGGTTGTTCCAATACCAATTCGTTCAGATTATGGCTACGCAGATATATCAAAGATACTCCTCAGGAAATCCCAAACGATGAAATGCAGTATAGGCTCTTGTGCCACTTGAAAGCATTAGAGTTTTGGGACGGATTTGAAGATATACGTAATCTTCACTATGTGCGAAAACCTTTTATCTTGAAAGGCTATGGAGAACATTTAAAAGATCAAAATGAAATAAGCACCCTATTTGACCGGGCGATGGATACAGGCAGACAAGTAATAGTCTTGTTGCCTGTAAATAAAGAAAGAGAGAAAGTTGGAAGAAAATATGAGCGCAGACAAACGTCCCGAACATCACAAGCGTGATTTGCTGTTGAGTGATCGGATATCACAAGGTACAGTCAAGGATATTATCAAAGACATTTTTGAAATCAATTTTGATGATGACGAGAAGGAAGAAATATATAAAGATTGGGAGAGAAAACCCATACAACTGTTTATCAATTCGTACGGTGGAAGTGTATATGACGGACTTGCTCTTATAGACATTATTAAGAGAAGCAAAACACCGGTACATACTGTTTGTATAGGATCATGTATGAGTATGGCATTATGGGTGTGGCTTTCTGGAGCAAAACGCTTTGTCGGAGAGTCTGCGACACTCATGTTTCACGATGTCTCTTTATTTGCTTATGACAAGACTGAAGGAATCAAACAGGAACTGAATGAAATGATCCGTCTTCAGGAAATGTTGGTTTCAGAAATCGTCGGAAAATCTATGGTCAAAGAGGAAAGGTTACGGGATTATATCAGCAGAAAAGCGGAATGGTACATTCCGGCAAATGAAGCGATTGCTCTAAAACTGGCCGACAAATATTATAAATAAGAAAGGTGGAATTTTCGTGAAATATTATGATACGTACTTCCCGTACATTATAGACGATGATTATGATTGGAGTTATCCAGCACCGGAAATGCAACTACTTTGGCGGCTTGATGATCTTCAAGACCGATTGGAAGAACTAATTGCTAAAGATGCACCATATAGAGATGGGTATATTTACTCGGAGGATGATATTAGATACGCTCTGCCAGAGCATCTTTATGATATCGGCAAAGTTGAACGAGCGATTGAACTCGCAAAAGATGATCTGGTAAACAAATATGGATTGCCCGATCCTGACATCTTTATTTTTGGTGATTCGGAGATTGTCGCAGAAGATTGCGTCAGACAGATAACCTTGTTCGAACTTCTTTCTGAAGAGTTACCGAAGGCAGCATAATCTATGAAAACTAATGTAGAAATCATGTCGCGTAAAGCAATGAACATATTGATTGAATCCGGATTTCCTAAGAATACAGCAGTAATCAGTTTTTATGATCCCAAGGATGGACGCGGCGGGGCAAGGTTAAAAGAATACAACCCCATAAATTACAATGGGATATGCGATTGCGTCTTTACAGTTGGAATACATGATATTGATATTGAAATACTCGGAGAGTATGGATTGACATACGAGACTTATTTTCCCGAAGTTGAGGAACTGGCAGATTTTATATATACGGTCGTTGAGCAAGGAATGGACATTATCTGTCAGTGCGAGTACGGTCAAAGCAGGAGTGCTGCCTGTGCCGCAGCCATAAAGGAACACTTTGAAAAATCCGGAATAGAAGTATTTGCTGAGACGAGATTTGTCAAGAGGACTTTTTAGGAAATATGAGTAACATTTATAGCTAATTGTTGCGACAACGAGAAAGTTCTCACAAATCGTTTAAATCATTCAGAAGTCCATTTCTTGATGCACCTTATATGGTCCATAACAAATGATACATTATTTCCAGTAAGAATAACAAAGGCACAACGGAGGGAACGTGTATGCAGTTTTTTAAATATGAGGGACAGGTGCTATGTGAAACATGGTCTCAGGAAAATGATAGCCGGCGTGCAATGCATGAAAAAACTAGAAAAATTGCTTTGAAAAGCGACTCTTTTAATCAGAAACTGCAGCGCAAATCATACTTTTTTGTGACCGATGCTTCTGAAGACACAATTACAATTGGCGCGATCTCCAAAGATTCCCAACATCTTCAAAAACAGCTTGAAGAATACATGAAGTCAGTAGGAATTGAACTAAAAGACACCTGTTTGGAAGAAATTACTTTTGGAGCTATACGCAATATGCTCCAGCGGGCAAATCAACGCGATTATATACCAGACGATGATGAGGTGCTGGAACAGTTTGGCCTTGATAAATTAGACTATCGGTATGGCAGAGGATGCAGATTTGACGAAGGCCTGATAGAAAGCTCCTCCAAAAGAGAAATTTACGCTGCTGCGGCTCAGCTTCTTTCCAATGAAACGCTGATTCCCGAATTGGATCGTATTTATGCCGGAAAAGCAAAAAACAACCTCACAGGACATCCTGTCCACTATATCATACAGACAGACGATTCTGATATACGAAAAAAAATGGGCCGGCTTTTGCTTCAGGCGTTATATGCCAGAAACCGGCTGCACAGCAAAAGGTACTGTTTTCTGGAACTTAGGCCAGGAGAGAACCTTTCAAGTACAGTCTATGACTGCCTTTACAAAAGTTGTTTTGGCGGCACGGTGATCGTCAGGTATCTTGCAGATGATGACACGGAAGACGATTATGCCGCCTGCGGACGGGAAACGGTCGAAGTTCTGTGTGAAACCATGAAGAAATACTGCAACCAGGTGCTGACCATATTTTGTCTTCCCCGGGAGTGTACGACGTCCAAATCGATGTTTTATGAGAATCTGGGCAATACCAGTTTTGTGGAACTGAAAGAGGGCTTCGCATCCAGCGACCGTGCAGCCCAATTTTTAAAAACGCTGGCTTCCGAGCATGGAACTAGAGCAAATCAAAAGCTTTTTGCAAAACTGGAACCGGATAAAGGCTATCTTGCTCCGGAGCTTCGCGGCCTGTTTGACGATTGGTATAACTATGAGCTGAAAACCAGTGTCTACCCTCAGTATCAGGAGATTGCCACAGTAAAAAGCGAAGTGGCGAAGGCGGAGCCAAAAGGATCCGCCTATCATGAACTCATGGAGATGATTGGCCTGGATGGTGCTAAAAAAGTGATCAATCAAGCTTTGAATTACTATAAAGCACAAAAACTGTTTGCGGATAAGGGTATGAAAGCAGACCGTCCCACCATGCATATGGTCTTCACCGGAAATCCCGGCACCGCAAAAACAAGCGTAGCAAGGCTTTTTGCGAAGATCATGAAGGAAAACGACCTGTTGTCGAAAGGAAATCTCATTGAGGTGGGCCGGGGCGACCTTGTCGGTAAATATGTCGGCTGGACAGCCCCCACCATTCAGAAAAAATTCAAGGAAGCCCAAGGCAGCGTGCTGTTTATCGATGAAGCCTATTCTCTTGTTGATGACAGAAGCGGCTCCTTTGGGGATGAAGCAATCAATACTATTGTGCAGGAAATGGAAAACCACCGGGAGGATGTTATTGTCATTTTTGCCGGGTATCCCGATCAGATGGAGACGTTTTTGCAAAAGAACCCGGGGCTTCGCTCCCGAATTGCGTTCTATGTCCCATTTGCAGACTATAGTTCTGATGAACTTTGTCGGATTGCCGGCTTGATCGCATCGAAAAAAGGACTGAAACTGACGGAAGAAGCGGGAAGAAAACTCCTTGACGTTTTCAACGCGGCAAAAAGCACTAGCGATTTCGGCAACGGCAGGTATGCGCGCAATGTGATCGAAAAGGCAAAAATACGTCAGGCAACCCGGCTGCTTGAAAAGGATTTTGACCTGATTACCAGCGAAGACATTGCGACATTGTGCGCAGAGGACATTGAAGTACCGGCCGCCTCGAAAACATCAATACGACAAATCGGCTTTACTGCTTAAACAGTTCTGTATATTTACATAAGCCACATGAGTCGAACAAATTTAGTCTAAAACAGAAAGATACACTTGCCCAATGTCAGCGAACCCGGCCCTGGGCTGATACGGTTCGCTGTCATTTGTGTTGAGAGGAGAGTTTTTTATGTGTGAAATAAACGGCCCAAAACGAGGGGTGTTTTGGGTCATACAGGAAAAATTATTTGCTTTTTCGTTTGAAGAGGGAAAATATCCGGAAGCGCTTGCAAAGTCAAAGGTAACCTATACCCACAAAAAGCTGTGGCGTATTGTCTGCCCGAAAGGCTGCGGAAAACCCTATCATTATTATCCCAGAGGGCGGGTGCATATTGCGAAAGACGGTTCGGTGCATCTCTATCTCAGTCCGTACATTACAGGCGAATTCGTGACGGAAATCAAAGCATTTTTCGGTATCGTCGGAGACATCAAAATACACTATGAGCATACCGCTCATTACCGCTGCTATTTAGATACGGAATGGAGGCCTGAATCATGAGCAAACCGCAATGGTGGAGAAAGTTGCAATACCATCGACGCCAAAAGCGCCGGATCACATCCGGTTTGATTTACCACAAACACTGTAATCAGGTGATCGTTTCCAAGCAGGAACTGTACATTCAACTGAAAGAATCCTGGTTTAACGAAAATTTGTTAGCCTGCCTCGCCTTTGGCCCTGACCATCCTCAATATGCTTACTGGCTTTTGATGGCAAGCATCAAATTTTGGTTTATCGGCAGCCTTTCCTATCCGCTCCGCAACAGCCGTGAGAAAGCACATGCAGCCAAGGGGACGATGCCTCAAAAAGGAGAATGCAATTCCAAGTTTCGTCTTTTCAGAAGAATCCCAACGGATGAATATAATGTTGCCAAGCCATCACGCACGTATTATGAACGAGAACTGTTTGACAACTTTTTAGAAAGCGAGGAGGAAGCGCAGGATCGTTTGGATCAACTTGCCCATCTTTACCAGGAAAAAACGAATATCACGGCTGAAAATCTCTTTCGCAAATATACCGCCATCAGAAACGCCTGCCTGCGTATGCTGACAAGCGTCCGTGAATTTTACTTTGCATATGAGTACAAAAGTATCATCGATTATATCGCCGCCCACGAGGACGTGACGCTAACCTTTCGGAGTGAACACGACGACATGCCGCTACTTCCAGATGGATACCAGGATGGTGGCGAACACGGATATTATGGTGATTTTTATTGCTGAGCCTATAAAACGATCATTCTGGCAATGACGAAAACCGGTTCAATAGAATTATCTCCGCGCCAGAACAGCCAAAAATCGGAATGTGAAAAAAGCAGGGACTCGGATTACTCCGAGTCCCTGCTTTTTTACTATCTCACATCTTCTGCGCACTTTATATGCCCATACACCCATAACGCTCTGTCTAGACCACGGTTTTGCGGATCGCGATAACGATCAGATAATTGATCTTTCAGTTTTCCAATTTTCTTGCAATACTCTTCATATCTTTTTTTGAATTCCATCTTTTTTTCGTCTTTGGTCGGCAAATCAGACGGTAAAGGTTCATACTTTTTGTCATCGGTATTCGGGAATTCCTCTTTATTTTGGCTGATCACATCAAGTGCCTTATCTGCAAACTGATCAAAGATCGGGTATTTTCCCATGGATATAAAATACAGAAGCGTAATACAATATACGGTTCCAAGGCCTTTCCAACCTTTTTCCCTTTTGGCCTTATTGAGATCTTCCAATACACCAAACCAGTTATTCTGTTCGATATCTTCTTCCCAATGATTTAAATTCACTAAAACATATTCAGCAATTTCTTTGATTGGAAATTGATTTTTACGTAATCTAATTGTAGAAGAATGACATGCCCATTTATCATAATTTTCTAAATCCGCCCAATCACTGCTATAGGAGAATGGCTTTTTTTCACTGCATGTTTTATGGGCGATTTTTCCAATTTTCCAGGCAAGAATATGGATTACATCTTCCTCGTTTTTTATGCCACTTTCTAATAAACTATCAATTTCTCTCTCAGAATACTGACTACAACGAGACAGCCCTTTGATAAGAGGTTGATCAATTTCCCCATTTTCAGGATAATAGTATGCCTCTGCGTATTGTTCAATAAAGGAGTCCCCAAATTCTACAAATTGTTTTTCGTCTTTATCATAAAACTTCATTTTCAACCATCCTTTCTGATTCAACCGTTTTTTGTCCCCTATTCCTCTGTGTCTTCTTCCCACTCCTTTCCGTTTTCGTCATAGGTGTCGCTGTAGGCATCCTCATAATACATCTTTGCAAGCTCTTTCAAATAAGGATCAAACTCGCTGATATGAAGCGTATGGTCACATCTTATATATTCCCACACCGTAATATACCCGTCATAAAAATCCCCGTCATATCCGCGGGGGAAAAGGGGATCCTGCAGAGCGTTGAGCAGCCCTTCCAGAATTTTGATATAGGCCTCATACTCCCACTGCAGTACGCCGTCAGGATAGGTTGTGCGGTTTACCAGGACGTACATGGCGCCGATCAGGGGTAAATCCGCATTGTCGATGCCAAAATCGTCTACCGTATCGATAAAATACTGCCAGGTGTCCACAAGCAGTGTCTTGAGCAGCGGCAGGTCAAAGGCGTCTGACTCCGTATTGTACCGCAGATCCTCTATCGCTTCCTGCCAGCGTTCGGTAAGCTGATCTCCCCTGCTGTCCTCCCGCACGGATTTTTGGTACTCCTTGCTGAAAAAGCGCCGGAGCACGTCCAGCATTTCCTCTTCTTCCAGATAAAAGATGTCATGCCTCGGCTTGTCCAGCGCCCGGTTCAGGGTGACGACAAGCTGCCCAAATCTCATGTTGGGCCTTTTCCCCTCCCACAGGGCCGCCAGTTCATCGCAAAATCGGCGGATTCTTGCTTTGTCTCTCATGTTCGCCGCCTCCTCTTTTGAATTTTCTGATATCCCAGATTAAATGTTGTAATAAGCGAGTCTTGCTGCTTGCCGAATCGGTTCAAGATCACCAAAGTCCAAAGGACATTTTACCAGCAAAAATAAAACCTGAATGCATTCCTGCACAGCGATGGGATAAAACGGTGCTCCCTGAATCGGTTCGACAATCTCCAACAGGCGATGAATCCTATCGGTTGCTTTTTCTACATTGACAGCGTTTCCGTTTAGGATATTTTCATATAGATCACCGAGGTCATCGTGGATATGCCACAGTTCCTCGGAATCAAATCCCGTCGAGGCATAATATTCCTCCAGGGGATCGGCAAATTTGCGATACTCAGCGTCAGCGAATTCTTTCATTTCCTTTGATATTCCGGAATGACTAATGTGGGTGTGGAACACGGAAACAGCTTGTAGCGCAGCCTGCCGAATGGGTTCCAGGTCGCCAAAATCCACAGGACATTTTGCCAACAAAATCAAAGCCTCAATACATCCCTCTACAAATGGAGGATAAAACAAGGCATATTGAACAGATTCCGTGAGTTTAGAAAACTGAGCGATGATATCCGGGGCATCATCAACGACGCGTATGCCGAAGTCTGACCAATCATCGCAGTTTTTTCGGCTTTGGATGATATCATACAGGTTAAGTAGATCTTCGTTAATGCAATCCAGTCTTGCAGAATAAAGCTGTCTGGAAACAAAATATGCATACAAAGAATCGGCTAATTGGAAATACTTATCATTCTTCTTATATCTCTGCACGGTTTCTTTCAAGCAGTTTCTCACTCTTTCCGCCAGCCTCTGTGGTTCCAGCAACACGACGTCCGGAATATAGGTTTTTGCAAACTGCTCCGCAGATAGTTCATTGGTATGGACGGTCACGGCAACTCCATCCGCGGTTTCATCTGAAAAAGCAATCTCCTTTCCAAACAGTTCCACTGCTTCGCCGATCATCCGTTTTGTAATCCAGAATTTTACCCGCACGGCTTCACCGGAAAACATATAAAGATGCTCTTTCATATACTCCGCCAGATTCAGGCGCTGTCCGTTTGCACCCTGCAAAGTCTCAAAGGGCTTGGCAGGCTCATCCAGAATGCTCAGATCCCGGATATGGTCAAGGCGGTAATTGGAAATATCGCCGTACGGATCGTAATTGCAGATCAGATAATATTTTCCATCTTTTGCTACCATTTGGTAAGGGCTTACAACATATTGCCGTTCGGTCCCGTCCGCCTGCTTCTTTGGGTGCATCTTCTTATCTGTTCCGTACTCGGCATACTTGAAAGCCACCTTGCGGTTATGGCTGATCGCCTCATCCAGCAATTCAATATTCAGAAAAATCTGCTTGTTATCGGTTTTATCTTTCGGCAAAGTGGCAATATGCCTGACCCGAGAGCGGAAATAAATATTGGATAAGCCCTCCAGCTTTTCCACCAGCGCCTTGCACTGGCTGTATGGAATATGGCGGGAAAAAAGCAGGCTGTCGATTAAAAGCCGGAGTTCAGAGTCGTCAAATTCACGTCTCAGATAAAAATCGGAAAGAATATTGCTTTCCTCCAGCTCGCCGGTCTTTGCATTCGGCGTCATGCGGATGGTTTCACTGTATTCGATTTCGTACCCAAAATCAATCAGATTCATTAAATTGCGCTTGATCGCTTTTCGATCTGCCTGCATATTGTATTCATTATTCAAAATTTCAGCAATTTCCTTCTGGCTGAGCCGATGCTCCTTATCCGTATAACGACGGAGAATATCCAGAATATTGATAATCATCAGTTTCTTTGGCTGTTTGGCATACATTTTCATCCCTCCAACCTCTTTATGCCAATTATATCATCCCTTATGGTGTTGCGCAATATGACCGAACCGGAAATCAACGCGGTTCCAAATGCGGACACCCGGACACGGCTGGCGCTGTGTCCGGGATGCAACGGTCAGAATATGGTTCAGCCTTTCCCCTTTCTGGCTGGTTCTGGATGTCCTTCGGTTTCCCCATCAAATTCTCCAAAGCTATCCATGAATGCAATAAAATCCCTGACATTCATCAATGCAAATCCCAATAGATTTTGCCCTCGCCATTTTTGGGGATCAAGGGCATCGGGATTATTTTTTCCCAAGCCGATTCCCCAAACCCAGTCTGTCGGGCTGGCCTCTACCAGTACCTTGTCGCCTGTGGAAAGCAGAAAACTTCTTAGCGCGCTATTTTGCAGAAATTTTTTGGTATTCCCTTTTCTTACGATGTGCTCTTTTTCCTTGTTCCAGACAGCCTTATCAAAATTTCTTACTTTTCTTCCCAGGGCTTTGCACTTCCGAGGGTCCGAGGTGTTCAGGATTTCTGCCCGGATTTCCTCATCCCCGAACAGTCTTGCCTTTTCCGCCATCATATACTGCTCGGCGGAGGTGTAGGTCACGCCGTCTGCCTCAAATTGGCAGGGATACCATTGACTCAGACAGGTTTCTGTAACTGCTTTTGTGACCCTGTGCCCATAAAACAACAGCAATTCCGGCCTGTTTTCTCCAAGCTCCAAAAGGTAACGCATGTTCCAGGCACGCGAAGCTTCCATAGAGAGTTCAACTGGCATATTTGACAACTCCTTTTCTTTTTTCTATTTGTATGATAACAGAATGGATGGCCTTTTTTGAGTTCACGAAAACAGCTTTCTTGTTCTTTCGGAAAGGATACGGTAAATATTGCAAGATTGGATTTTCTGCAATGCAACCAGTTTGAAGCGGATGATACAGCATCAGGTTGTTTCATCCTGGTTTTTCTGCTTCGGCCATATATTGACCATTTGCAATGCGTCCTTAGTATACTCTTTCTGATAAGCTTTTACCAGCTCCCCGTGCCTGCTCTCCAACAACAGGGCGGTATAACTGTTCAACAGCAACTCCAGATCGCAATTCCCTTTTAGGTATTCGCTCACCGGCCTGAGTACCCGTTCTTTTCCTTTCAGCTCAAAGGGGTAATATTCCAAATCCAGATAGTTTGCCCAGCCGCCAAATTCGTTCCAGATGCCGAACCCGTCCCGCCAGCCGTACCCATAGGCGCCCATGTCCATGACACATCCCGTTCTGCGGTACGCTTGCACCCGTTTGTCCGCATTGCGCACCAATCCGGCATATACCCCCTCTGGGGAAAGCCCCTGACGTATCATCTCCTGATTGTCCCAAATATTCAAATAGTTCAGAGCAAACGGGGCGGTCTCGTCACAGAAGGGATTCCAGACCAGATCGCCTCGCTTGAACGGCGTTGGAAAAGCAAACCACATATCCGAAAAAGTGCAGTCCGTATCCGTCAGTTCATCGCCGCCCGGAATTCCGCAGCGGTCGACCCATACAGGAGTTTGTTCCCGATCTGTTTCCAGGGTCCATTGTATGGTTGCTTTCTCATCTGCCCCGCACCACTCCTGCCGGTAAAAACGAATTTTGTCTGTTTCGGTATCTCCGTCCAGCTGCCGCAGACAATGGGAGAGACAGGGAGCAAAGCTGTTAAAATATTCCCCGCCGCCCCACCATCCATCGTCCTGCGGCCAGTTCCAACGCTGAGGTCCATGGAGTTCATACCGATAAACACCGTTCTTTCCATTGGGAAATTCTTTTAACAATGTTTCCTGAGATGCAATATGACGCCGCAAAAAATCGTGGCAGCTTCCAAGCGGTTCTTCTTTCCGCCGCGTCAGGGAACAGTCCGGCATGGTTTCGATAATTTCCCGCCAGGCGGCAAATTTTTCTTTGAGGGTAACGCTGCGGCACTGCCATACCAGAAAAGCCGCCTCCGGCGCGGTGAAAGAATAGCCGATTTGCATGAGATGATTGCGCAGGTCTTTGGAATTGATAAAGCGTGTATAATTCAAGACGGCTTTGCTCCTTTCTTATTTGCCTTTTCCTTCAATGGATGAATCCACAAAATGCGCGGTTTCCGGTAAAAGACATAACATTTCACGCAGGCCCGCAGTAGACTTCCATTGTTCTTCTGCCTGAATTACCTCAAAGAGATTTAAAAAGATATCCGGTTCTATCCGTCCGGTCAAAAGCTTGCTGACAGCGCCTAACAGCCTATGTTCTCCCGATAGCGGACCGTTGTAGCGTTCAAGTAATAAATAATTGCCCTCAATTTCTTTGATAACGCTCTTTTGGTAGATATAATATGCGGAAAAAGAAAGATCGCTGGTGTCCCCGTTCCTTGTAAGATTACGGAGCCACCGGTCACTGTTTTTTACCTTATTGCTGTCCGGCGCAAACCCATTTTGGCGCATTTCTTCGCTCCCCCAGGTAGGGAGGGAATCCAACACATACAGCTCATCGGGCGGCAAAGGCCGGTTACCGGCGGCGTTCCCGTGTTGGAAATAAAAGGTATGCTTGCCTTCGGAACAAGGGAAAACAATATCCCCGCGCTTGAACGGCGTTGGAAAGGCGAACCACATTCCCTGAAACGTGAGCAGCAGATTTTCTTCCTCTTTGGTGAGGAACTGACCAAAGGTATCTATTGCAACGGGTTCTAACCGATCGTTTAAAATCAGGGTAATACAATCTACCGGAGAGGTCAAACTTCTTTTTTTGAGACGAATACTTGCAATTTCAAATAATGATACGGGATAGGGTGGGAGCGATTTACATTCTCTATTTTCAATCGTTTGCAAATAGTCTTCGACTGCATGCTCCGCTTCCGGGGCCCAAGGAATAACTTCGTCATTGAGAAGTCCGGCTACACAGGAAGTAACGTCCGGATAAAGACGATCATATTCTTCATCAAAATCAGAACCGTCCCGGTATGAACCACCGTAAGAATAAACGGCATGTTCCTCGCAATAAAAATTTTCCAGGAGCCGTTTCATAAGCGCAATATACTGTTCCAGAAATTTGTGAACGCTGGGGATAGCGTCCATGTTCATTCGCTCAACCATAGAACAGTCCGGCATGGTTTCAATAATTTCCCGCCAGGCGGCAATTTTTTCTTTGAGGGTAGTGCTGCGGCACTGCCATACCAAAAAAGCCGCCTCCGGCGCGGTAAAGGAATAACCCATTTGCCGCAGATGCTCCCGAATGTCCTTCGAGTCAATAAAACGAAACAGGTCCACTTTCTTCTCCTTTCACGATCCCCAAAAGGTGGGAACGGTATCATGTGGTCGGATACTCCGTTAAATCGAATTCCGCCATATTCCAATAGATTTACATTTGTATTGGGTGGAATTTTACCAAAAATCGGCTTTTCTCCTGCCAACCGGAAGCGCCCTTTGTAAAGGTTCATGCATTTATCCCGCTCTTTTCAGAGAACCGCACTCTGCTTCCCGGTTCCGCAGCGCCCGCAGAGTCAGGCGGAATACATAGACGTTGGGGCAGTACCGTTCCTTTTCATCGGCAAAAATTTCAATCCCATTGTGGTAAAAATGCTCTTTGATGGCCGCCGCCACCGCCGCGCTGCGGGACTGGCCGAAATGGCACTGGCAAAGCAATATCCCACAATCTTCCCAATGGCGGTAAACAAACTCCGCAATCTGATTTGCCTGCTCCTCTGAGAACAGACGGAAAGCATACCCGCCGCTGGATTCATAGTCAATTTCCGAAAGGGTAACATCGTCAAACTCCAGCCGCAGGATATGCGCCGGCTTATATTCCATCTGCGGAAGCTCTGTTCCAAAATTGCCGATGCTGATTAAAGCCGTATCCGGCGCAAAGGGCTTGTGCGCCCGGCGCTTTAGGGACTGGATGCTGTGAATTTCTACCTTCATGAAACAACCTCCTTTCTACGCTGTCAGTATAACAGATGGTATGGGCCTAAAAGGGGACAATGGATGGGGTATTCTTGTGTTGTGATTGTAAAGGGTACAGACTTGTGCTATATTATAAACAGATGACAAGTAGAATGGAGTGTTTTTGTGTGTAACAAAGAGCTTACAGTAAACACAAACGTGTGGCCAAAAGACGGTCATTCTAAAGAACCAGATGAACCACTAGAAATTCATGTAACTTACGGTCAAAACGCTGAAGATGAACACAAGATAAACTCAGTACAAATCGAATCGAATACGACTGTTACATACCCGAGCGGTAAACTCCTCCACCCGAAAGAGTATTGCCTGAAATATCATATCTACGAGGAAGTACAGTCGCTTTGTGTGGATGATAATAATGTTTTACTGGCCTCGTACGGGGGAAAAGCACCAGATAAAAATTACGACATAGAAAACAAGCTGTTCTACAATATAGGTACGGGCGCTTTTTCAAGCATATTTAAAAATTCTCCGAAACAGATTGCATTTGAAAAAGCAGACGGTGAAGAATCATCTTACAGGTATCTATACAAGTATGAGATTATCTCTAAGGAGAAATTAGAGGATACGCTGAAAAGAAAAAAGAAAATAGCAGAATGGAACGTTACCATCGGCAGTACTCTCCCAAAACAAGCGGAAGAATATTACCTCGCGCTGCGCACCGCGATACGAAACTCAAGAGTGGAATCCCAAAATAAAGATGAACCCGATGAAAATGAGGTGATGCTATGCGGCTTGGAACGGTGTGATGAAACCGCCTTCGGTATTAAGATTACATTGACTGTTCCCGAGTCAAATAAAACAACTCACCCTGTTTCTGTCATGAAGCATCTTTTGGACGGTGTGATCTGTGCTTTCCATGGTGAAAAAGGAGAGACAGCTCAGATGCTTCAAGAAAAATTCGAAGGTGAGAAGGTAACATGCCAAACTGATTGGCATATTCTCGGCGATCAAGATTATCTAAGAAAATATGGAAACGGGTTTAAGTGGTATCCGGCGGACGAAGCCGATCGCTTAAAATTCGGCTGGATCGTTGTGGAACAGGGTAAAGACAATAAATACAAAATGAGCGGCGAAATCTACAAGTGGGATTGATAATATCCTTTCGTTAAATTACTTCTAAAATACAAAACAGGTCGATACAGGGGCTTTTCTGTGTCGGCCTTTTTCTTTGCAGTGTACCATTTTGCGGGCATATATTTTGATATTCTGGTATTGCAGCAGAAAACAAGCCGTTCGCTTGAGGATTTTACTGCCGGAGATTTTTATCGATAAGCTTATCGATCCATTCGTTTAAGCAGATAATCAAATAAAATGGAGGGATGACAAATGCAGCACAAAGGCAGCGTGTTCTATGATTTCGATTTCTCAATCAAAAGGCCTCTCTACAGTATCCGTCAACTTTTTCGTGACCTGAAATGCTGCCTGGACCGGATCCGAAAAGGTTATTGTGTTAAGGATCTGTGGGAGATCGACACCTGGTTTCTGGGCATCATGCCGGAAATGCTGGAAGAGTTCGACCGCCGCAAAAACAGTTATCCGAATGCCTTCTTTAAGCAATGCGTTCAAAAACACGAAAAGGAGCTTCCCGTGTCCCGGGAGAAATTTCTTATTTCCGGCGCATGGGATTTCCCGGAATTATATGAAAAAATGGACACTGAAGCTTATGAAGCGTGGGGGAGCACCTTGATGGAAATGGCAGACTTGATGCGAAAAGCGTGGTGCGCCGGCTGGAAATTCGGGGACGGGTGGGAATACCGCCTTCAATGCCAAAAGAAAGCCTTGGAGATGTTTCAAACATATTTTAACGATCTGTGGGATTGAGAAAGTAGGAATCGGCAAGAGAAAGGGGATTGCAACAACGGTGATTTGTAAAGGCAGATTTTGAATGTGAAACAGGTGGTTCTTGACATGAAACCAGATTGGAGGGATAAAAATGACCTGCTGTTTTACGGGGCACCGATCCTTTCCGTGGAAGGACGATACCGAGCATCCGCAGCACAAAGCCTTGTTGGCAAAGCTGGAGAGGTCAATCGATTTGGCCCTCGCCAAAGGAGCGACGCACTTTATCTGTGGGAATGCGATCGGCGTGGATACATGGGCGGCGGAACTGGTGCTGAAAAAGAAAAGAGCACAGCCGCAAATTTTTCTGGAGATCGCGCTGCCCTTTGCCGGGCATAACGCAAATGAGCCTGCCTGCCAAAGAGTGCAGCAAAAAGCCGACCTTGTGCATGTTGTCGGTAGGGCCAAAAACAGAAGATCAGCATTTTTCGAACGGAATCGATATATGGTGGATCACAGCGATCTGTTGATCGCCGTGTACTGCAAATCCAATGCCTGCGGCGGAACCGTAAAAACCATGGAGTATGCAAAAAAACAGGGGATAGAAATTATCGAAATCCCTGTGGAAACTGCTCAGACAGTTTGATCCACGATATCCGTTCTTCTAAAGCGGATGGGGCGATTACAGTTATACAGTTACATGAAATGGCCGATTTTGGAAAATCAGAACAATATTTGCCAAATAAGAAAAAATGGATCACACCTACGGAATCGATAAAAATAAAAAAGAAAGGAAACAGGAAGAATGGATTTTTTGAAATTTGTCAATTCTAACGCGGTTCGCGGCTATTTGCAGGAAATCCGCTATCAACCGACCTCCCTGGAAGCCGCCTGGCTTGTTTACCAATGCGAGACCGCCAGCCTGGAAGAAAAGTGCGCCGCCTGGCGGGAAATCATAGAAACTCTGCCGGACTGCCCAACCGGAAGCCGAACGAGAGGACTTAAACCGGAGCACCGCGACAGTGTGTACACGTTTCTGCAGGCGTACATCGCGCAGCAGGAACAGCTTGCCGCAGCGTTTCTTCAGGCGGATGAACCCGCCGTTTATGACCTGCAATACCAGTTTCTGCCCAAAAGGGAACGATTTTGGCGGCAATGGCGCACGGTAGACGAGAATTTTCCTACTCTGGAGGCGTGTCTACAGGCAGTGCCCCGGGACGAGGGGGAAGTCAGGCAAATTATAGTAAGAAAGTATAACGCAGAAGGAGATTTTCTAATGGCGGCAAAATTTCTGCCGGATCATCGGCTTGCGTTTGCAGAACCCAGGCCAGGCTCTCTATATGCTATGAGCATGGAGAAGAGCGAATGGGCCGTTTATACCGGCTTGCTTTACCCTGCTGGACCTTCCGAGCAGACACTTAATTTTCCGTTGCCGTTCCGTCCAGGCGATCTGCTTTACGATCCGAACAGTCCGGAAGCGACATTTTGCGGCGGAGTATTCGTTGCCGCACAAACAGATTCCTATTGCCACCGGTTCGGATTTTTCCAGTGGGAGGATCACCCGGATAAAATAATCCCTCATGTTTCCCGGATTATGGATTGTGAATATTATCCGGCTGAAGAACTGACTGAACGGCACCGGCTGCTCTCTCTTTTAAGCGAATTTCTGAAAGGGAAACAGTGCGGCTGGGATTTTTGCTGGGACTTTACAACGTTCCTTACCGGCTACCACGACCTGCTGCTCCCGCCGCCTGCCGATTCAGAAGGGACGAAAACGGACGGCAGTGAAGACAAGATTTTTCTCTCTGTAGAAATTGCAAAGGTTCCCGAAGGGACAGATGAGGACGATTCTTGGGACTGGGACGAGGAGATAGAAGAAATGGAGCAGGAATGGGGCGAAGAAGCAGGGCAAGAGCAAAAATCTTAATGCCCCGACCACTTTAAAGGGGGAACCCGGAGCATTTTCATTTTTCCTCTCTTTACTTCATATTATTAAAAAACAGAAAGGAAAAAGAAACAATGGATTTTTTAAAATTTATCAATTCAAATACGGTTCGTAATCATTTGCAGGAACTTGAGTATCAGCCAACCGCCATGGAAGCTGCCTGGATTGTATATCAATGTGAAACACTTAGTCTGAAAGAAAAATACACCGCCTGGCGGGAGATTATTGATACCATGCCGGATTGCCCCTCCTACAGACATACTGCAGGATTGAAACAGGAATACGAAGACAGTACGCACGCTTTTCTGCGGGCATACATTGCACAGCAGAAAAGATTAACATCAGTATTTTTACAGACAGATGACCCCGTCATTTATAAGGCACAATACCAATTCGTACCAAATGGAGAGCAATTTTTGCGGCATTGGTGTAAAATAAATGGAGATTTCCCCACGCTGACAGCATGTCTCCAGGCAGTTCCACAAAACAATGGTGATGTCAAACGAATTGTAATAAAACAGTATAACACAGCAGGCGCTTTTCTGATGGCGGCAAGATTTCTGCCGGATCACCGGCTTGCAGCCGTAGAGCCAAAACCAGGCTCACTGTACGCCATAGAAAATATGGAATTTGATGAGTGGGCTCTATATAGGGTGTTTCATATGGTGCACTTAGGCTCCGGATTGCATTTTCCGCTGCCGTTTCAACCGAATGACCTGCTGTATAGCCCGGGGAATCCGGATGCAACAGAACCGACCATTACAGAAGGGGTGTTCATTGCCGAATGGCCGGAGCCTTATCACACGGAACGGGGCTTTTTTCAGCACAAGGAGAATCCAAATTGCATCAGCTGTCTTGTTCCCCCCATAATGAATTGCGAATATTGTCCGCCGGAAGTATTAACCAAACAGCAATGTCTACTCTCTCGTATATATAATCTCCTGAAAGTCCATTAATGTATGTGATAATTCGCATTTTCTTACAAAGTACTGTAACTTGCTGATTCCGTCTTCCGCAGTTGTAAAAGAAATGGACGGCAATGAAATTAAAATCCCCTCTCGATAGAACCTTATCAGGATTCCTCAAGGAACAGACAAGGATGATTCTCGCGAGCAAAACAGAAAAATGAAATAAACGGGCGGATAAAGAAGCAGAACAAGAAGAAAAGTCTTAAAAACTCCTTAATAATTTGAAAGGGAAGAAAGCCAGTAATATTTTGGCTTTCTTCCCTTTGCTTATTGTGCATAAAACTCTTCTAATGTATTCAGACAGATACATCCCAGTGGATTGCCGAACACCGCGCCGCAGTCAATGGCAATGTGGTTGTTTTTCTGATAGATCCGTCCTGAACAGCTTTTATCGATCAAACCGGTCGGCGTGTGGCCGGTGACCAGATACCGGTCCGGAAAATATTCTTTTTCATATTCCGGCTCTCCTACAATCAGCTCCTGCCAGCGCAGTGTATCGAAGTGAAGCATCCGCTCTCTTTCTGGCACCGTGTGGGACAGAAAAAAACGTTTGTCTTTGACTTTGACCTCGTCGTAAAGCAGGAAGACGTTCAAATAAGCCAACAACATCTTCTGCTTTTCCGGCGGTAATTTTACAAATGCGGTATAGGTGGGATAACCACCGTCGCGGAACCAGCTCTGATACAATTTTTTTGTTTTGTTTGTATCTTGTTTTTGCAAAGGGCGTGACAGATTTTTCAGCAGACAGTATGCAAGATAGTCGTGGTTGCCCCGCAGGGGGATCACATTTTTTCGCTGAATCATATCAAGAAGAATTTTCATGCCTCCTTTGCCCCTGTCTACTACGTCGCCCAGGACGTAGAGGGTATCGGTTTCGCGAAATTGTATTTTTTCCAGCATTTTTATATATTTTTCATAGCAACCGTGCAGGTCGCTGACAGCATAGATCATTTGATACCTCCAAATTTACACCTGTATACGCGATAGGCGGTTTTCATTACAATTTAATAATATCGTGCCGCGTGTGTCAAAATTGCCACACCTTTTCACCACAAAATCAAACACTTGATTTTAATTAAAAATCAACAAACAGAAAAAAGCGGCTTGAACTGCACCCCATTTGTTAGACAAGTATGATATACTATCTAACAGATGGGGTGATTTATTATGCCGAAAGGAATACCAAACAAGAGATACACGCCAGAATTCAAGCAACTGGTAGTAGAAACTATGCGAAAGGAACGCTTAAGCATTTGCGAAACAATGCGAAGATTTGAGATCAATGACCATGGCATCATCAAACGCTGGGAGCGAATCTATCTTGAAGAAGGGCCGGAAGGATTGGCGATAGAACGGCGAGGGCGAAAAAATAGCAGCTGGTCGAGCAAGCTGTCGAAGGCGGTTGAAGAAGATCTGATCGCCGAGAATCAGCGGCTGCGCGCGGAGATCGATTACCTAAAAAATTTGCAAGCCTTGGTTTTGGAAGAAGAGCGACGCCAGCGCAAAAAACGCAGGTGATCCAAACACTAAGGCTGAAATATCCGTTATTGCTTCTGCTTGAAATCGCTCAACTGCCCAGAGCAACCTTTTACTACTATTTGAAACGGATGCAGCGGGCAGACAAATATGCAGGGGCAAAAGAAGAAATCGCTGCTATCTACCACGAAAATAAAGGAAGATACGGATACCGGCGTATCACTATGGTACTTCACAGCCGAGGATTTCTCCTGAACCACGTCAGAATCAAGAAATATCGCTCTTACAAAGGAGAAATTGGCAGGATTGCGCCAAATTTGCTGAACAGAGACTTCTATGCCGAAAAGCCAAACCAGAAGTGGGTCACCGATGTGACAGAGTTCAGCCTGTTTGGGCAGAAGCTGTATCTCTCCCCAATTCTAGATCTGCACAACGGATATCTGGTCAGCTATACCATCTCAGACCGACCGGTTCTGAGTATGGTTACTACCATGCTGGACAAGGCTTTTGAAACCATACCGGATGGAGCAGGGCTGATCCTCCACTCTGACCAAGGCTGGCAGTACCAGCACAAGCAGTACCAACAGATGCTAAAGAGCAAAGGCATCCGGCAAAGTATGAGCCGCAAAGGCAACTGTCTGGACAATGCTGTCATGGAAAACTTCTTTGGCTTACTCAAAAGTGAGCTGCTCTATCTGCAAGAATTCCAGTCCATGGAACAGTTCAAACAAGAACTTATTGACTATCTCGATTATTACAACAATTTCAGAATCAAGGCAAAGCTAAAGGGCTTGCCGCCTGCTCTTCACAGACAACAAGCCCTTTCGGCTGCTTGAACAATTTTTACTTTCAAATATTGTCTAACTTTTGGGGGTCACTTCAGTTACCGTTCCTGTTCATAGTGTTTGGGTTTTCTTTGCCGTTGTGTCTGTGCCTGCTGTTTCTGCCGCAGGCGTTCCCGGACGGAGCGTGTTTCCGCTTCCTCATGGAGCAAATTTGCGACATCCCGCTTGCTGTCAAACATTATCAGCGAATCGTATTTCTCGCCGTAGGTGTTCTGCACACGAGTAACCGCAGAGCGTTCTTTTTCCTCACGGATGGAAAGCCGTGCCTCCATCAGCTCACCGGCGTCAAATTCTGATGCCTGTTCCTTCAATTCGCTGTATTCCTTCAGTGCGGCGTCCAGTTCGGCAGAATACTTTGCCTCCTGCGCTTCCAGTTTTTTCAGCGCACTTTCCATTGCGGCAATATCCTTCTTTACAGAAGAAATACCGGTATCATCGGTGCAGTCCAGAGAACAGAGCCGCATTTCCTTTTCCGTTTTCAGTTCTTCCAATTCTTCCGTCAGCTCCGCAATGCGTCGGGCAAGGTCACGCAGCTTTGGTATCTGATAAAATGGTGTTTCCTTTTTCTCGGCAAGCAGATTTTTCCGTTCTTTCGTTTTTTCCTTAAGCTGCCGTACCAAGCCCATATACCGTTCCAGCTTTGGTATAGCCGCCTGAATATGCTCGCTCATGCGGTGTTTTCCCATACCGATATGGCGAAGCTGGTAGCGAAAGATTATCATATTGCCACGCAGCCGTTCCATTGCTTCCGCAAGGGCGGGAATCGTGTTTTTGACTGCCTGTGCCAGCTTTCTGACGGCGGCTTTCAGTTCATGAAGCAAAGCGTTGTCTGCTTTGATCTGTCGGTTTATCTCGCAGCGGTCAGAGATGACTCCCTGCCGTTCCAGCGAACGGGCGAAAACGCCCTCATGAATGGTTGGCTGCTCGTCCAACCCCCGTTCTGCATGGCTGCGATGGTCAATGCGTTCTTCATGTCCGTACCGTTCCAGATAACGATTCGCTGCATCTGCCCACGCCTTGCGCCACTGGACAAGTTGTTCTTCGCTGTTCCAACGCTCGGAGATAGGATTTTGCCTTCCGTATTTCGTGCTTTTTGGGTATTTGCTGACCCGTTCATATCCGTGTTTTTCTGCTTCGGAGGACGGCAGATATACCTTCTTGCGGCCGACCTTGTAAGGGTACTGCTTCTCCCACCCATCAGCCTGCGCCGCTTTGAATTCAGCGGCGGTAAAGCCCCGTTCTTCGCCGTTTCGGACACAGACATATTCTTTCTCGGCCTTGTACTGCCAGTTTCCTTTTTCGTCCAAAGGGCGAACCGTTACCATGATATGGGCATGGGGATTGTGCCCGGGCGGATATGGATCATGGACAGCAACATCGGCGCACATCCCATCAGCAACAAAATTATTCTGAATGAAATCCGTCAGAAGTTCCTGCCATTGTGACGGTGTCAGCTCAATGGGCAAAGCAGGAACAAACTCACGGGCAAGGCGGCTGTCCTTCGTCTTTTCATTTTTCTCCACCGCATTCCATAAAACGCTGCGGTCTTTCCAGTCCGACGGAGCAAATTCCGGCAGGAACACATCCTGCCATATAAGCCCTTTCTTTCGTATGAAGTCATGCTGTACTCCGTCATAGTCATTCAATATCTTGGAACAGCTCAAATAGGCGGAAGCGGCAACAGCAGAACGCCCATTGCCCCGGCTGACTACTTTTGCTTCCAAATGGTAGATTGCCATTCGTTCTCACCTTCCCTTCGTTTTTGTTTCTTTTTCGCAAAAAGAAAATGGGTGTCGCCGGAGAAGCGGTACCCATATCTGCAACAAAGCTGCCGGTGGCAGGTTTTCGCAGGCAGTTGGCGCAAGGCAGGGGTACAAACTGTACCCCTGCTCACACACGCAAAAGCGGGTGTGCTTGCGATAACTGCGTGGGCGATGACAGCAGAACCAACCGGGCTGTGGCATCGTCCGGCGGCTCCCGCAGGAGACGCAATTCCCCTCTGAGAGCGCACAAGCCCGACCAACGGGAGGGCTGCCACCGCCTGTTTTACAGGTGGTGAGTAAGTGCGCCCTTCGGGAAAAAGAGAAGCGCCCCGGTTGTCCGGAGCGCCTCCATAACACTTCATCGTAATGCCCAATACAGAAAATCCTCCAGCTTCGTCAAGTCCATGTCAGCAGCAGCCGGATAGACTTTTTCCAAAACAGCGCCTTCTTGAATCAGCCGCCGTGTCCGTGCCTTGCGTTCTTTCTGCCGGTCACGCATCTGCGCTTCCTCCAGCCGGTGTTTAGCCTGCAATAATTTCTTTTCATTTTCTGTCATATTCATGTTCATAGAATCCTCCTGTGGTAGTAAAAATAAGGTTGGTTGATAGTATCGTAATACCAAATATCCTCCCATTTGGTATTACGCTTTTTCTGGGAATATTAGTAATAGCAAAAATGTCTCCGTTCGGTATCGCAGTCATACCAAACAAGGGGCGAAAGCAGTGATAAAAACCATCTCAAAAAAAGAAGCGGATCAACATACATCAATCCGCTTCCCATATCGTTATGCTGTTTTCTGTTCCGCCTTTTCAGAAGATTCGGCCGTCTGCAATACCGGCACAGCGCTCGCCGCTTTCTTTGTTGCATTGCGTTCCTTCTGCATTTTCCGGTTTGCCTGCGTCCTGCATTCATCGCAGCAGTATTTTGCATTGTTTCTCGTTGTTGTAAAGGTCTTGCCGCAGTTTTCGCAGACGAATTCCCGTTTTCGGTTTTTTGCCGCTTCCTGCCGGTAAAATTTCGCCCGGCAGTTGGGGCCGCAAAACAGCGTATTTGACCGTTTGGATTCAAACTCTTTCCCACAGCATTTACAGGTCAGTTTGAACGGTTGTCCCACAACGTGTTCGCCGGCTTTGATTTTCTGATACCGTTCCCGGCTTTTTATGCGGTGCCGTTTCAGCTGCTCCTGCCGCTTGATCTCCTCCGGCGTCAGTTCCGGGGCGGGCAATTCAAACCGCCCGATGAATTTCAGGTAAATCTCCACCTCCTGCACACGATCCCCGTCGATCTTCTCCGGGGCATGGACAATAATCTTGTCAATAAACTCGTTGATCATCGGGGTGGTCAGCTCGGAAAAGTCGGTGTATTTCTTTGCCAGCGCAAGGAACTGCGCCGCACGGCCGGTATCTTCCTCAAAAGCGGATACCTGCTGTTCGGCCTCCGCAGCCGATATTTGAAGCGATTTCTGTTCCGCTTCATACTCTGCCAGCAGGCTGTCAAAGCGCTCTTCTGAAATGCGCCCGATGGCAAAGGATTCGTAGAGCTTTTTGATGATGGTATCCAGCTCGGCAATGCGTTTTTTGCCCTTGCTGAGTTTCCGCTTGATTTCCTTTGCGGCTTCTGCCTGCCGTATCCGGGAAGCGGAGCGTACCTTTTTCATAAATTCATCCTGATTAGCGACAGCAAAGGCGCTGGCTGCACGGATGGTTTCCAGAATCAGCTCCCTGACCGCTTTTGTCCGGATATAGTGGCCGCTGCAAGCGTGGGTGCGCTTTTGATGTGCCAGCGTATAGGAGGAACAGTCAAAGAAGTCTGACGGGTACGGATTTTTCACTGTACCGCCTCTGGAACGGTGGTTATACATCTTCTCGCCGCAGTCGGCGCAGTAGAGAAGCCCAGTCAGAGGATTCGCCTCTCCGATGGTGTCAATGCGCTTGGGCGTTTTCCGCAGCTTCTGCGCCAGCTCCCATGTCTCCTTATCCACAATAGCATCGTGGGTGTTTTCAAAAATCAGCCATTCTTCTTTTGGGTTGGGGACACTGCTCTTATCCTTATAGGAGGCCTTGTGGGAACGGAAGTTGACCGTATGCCCCATATACTCCGGCTTGGATAAAATCTGCCCCACTATATAGCCGCTCCAGTTATACGGGTTGGGAAATTCCTTCCTGCTTTTCCAGACGCCCATACCTTTTTTGCCAAAGTAAACGGCGGGCGTTTCCACCTGCTCGTCAAAGAGGATGCGGGCAATCTCATACGGGCCGTTTCCTTCAATGGTCAGGCGGAATATCCTGCGGACAACTGCGGCGGCTTTCTCGTCGATCAGCCAGTGGTATTTGTCCTGCGGGTCTTTTTTGTATCCGTAAATAGCGATATTGGTGGTTGGTTTGCCGGATTCACCTTTCACCCGGACAGCGGCTTTCTGCTTGCGGCTCAGATCCCGTAAATACCACTCGTTCATGATATTCAGGAAAGGCGCAAACTCATTGCTGCTCTGGTCGTTGCTGTCCACACTGTTTGCAATGGCAACAAAGTGTACGCCGTGCTGCCGGAAAAACACCTCGGTATAAAAGCCGGTTTGCAGATAATCACGCCCTGCCCGGCTCATATCCTTTACGATGACATGCGCTACTTTCCCGGCCTCAATATCCGCAATCAAATCCTTCCATGCCGGGCGGTCAAAATTGCCGCCCGAATACCCGTCGTCGGTGTAGTGGACAAGATTTTCGTAGCCCTGCTGGCGTGCGTAGGCTTCGAGGTATTTTTTCTGATTGATGATTGAATTGCTGTCCCCGGTCAGGTCATCGTCACGGGAAAGTCTTTCGTATAATGCTGTGATTTTTCCTTCCGTCTGTTTCACGCTCATGATGCGCTCCTTTCAGACTTCCGGCTCATTTGTGGTGATTTCATTATATCACAAGTTCCGGCATTTGTAACCGTTTCATTTCGGATCATTCGTAAAATTTTATCTTCCAGCGTTTCCTGCGCCGTTTCGCTGAAACACACCCTGACTTTGTAGGTGGTGCCGCCGATCCGGCGTGTCATATAAGAAGCGCTGTTGTTTTCATTGTTTGCCATAGACACCTCTTGTTGAAAAATTCATAAAATTTTTGTATAATGTGGTTAGTTCCGGCATGGTGTAACCATTTATGCGGCTGAAAACGAACATAAGGGATAAACACCCTGCCGGTGCAGAAATGCCCCCGGAAAAGCCTTGTGCCGTAAGGCTTTCCGAGGGCAAAAGCGTTACATCTGCTGTTGTTTCTTCTCCCGGTATTTCCGTACCCGTGCGGCGGTCTGCCTGCGCCGGGCTTCTTCGGCACAGCGCTGTGAACAGTACATCCGTTTCCCGTCAGCCGGGAACGGTTTGCCGCACTGCCCGCAAGCCGTTAATGGCATCGGCTCACTGCTAAACACAGCTTGCAGCTTTGCGTCGGTCGGCAGCACTGCGCTGCGGAAATACCGGCACAGAGCGCTGTTTGTGTAGCAGATACCGAACATGGGACAGTCGCAGTTCAGCGGCAAACATCCATATTCTTTGTCGTAGTTGGCGCACAAGGAAGTAATCAGTTTTTTTATCCGCTGCTTTTCCCGGCCTGTCAGTTCACGGTTTTGGCTTGGCATTGGTCATTCCTCCTTTCTTACTGCTGGAAGTAATCTAAAACAAAAGAAATAGATTACTCCCTCACTAATAGGAGAAATACAGGGCGGTTGGCGGAACTGTTTTTTCGCAAAATCAAAGAAATTTTGAAGAATATGTCTGAAGGGAGGTTTCTGCGGTGTTTGAAGATGATTATGAAAACGAAAGTGATATTGAGCAAGCCGGTTTATCCGAGCAGGCTCAGAGGCAGCTTGCAAAAGAGCAGCGTCTTATTGAAGATCTGGAAACCGATGCCGCAGAACATCCCTTTGAGGAAGATACCGAAGAAAAAGAACCGGAACGGAAGAAACTCAGAAGGGAATTGCAGGCGGAAGCCCTTGCTCGTCTGGAGGACGCTGCCAGAACGCAAAAGGATTTTGAAAATGTCATCGCATGGTGGGACAGGCTGGATGCTAACCGGGAGCGAAGGGAACGCTATCATGAACTCAGCCGCAGCGGGGACGATCTTCCGCTGGAATACGGAGCATCGGTGAATGAGCTCTTTTTTCCGGACACATTAAACGGTGTGATGGAAAAGCAGCTCCGCAAAGGAGATTTTCTTGATGTGATTTTCTGCTGCCCCTATGATATACACGAGCTTGTGGCGGAGAAAGAACTATCACAGATCCTTTTGGAATTGAATGAGGAACACAAGGAATTGTTGTTCCTCTGCGCCGTTCGGCTGTTCAGTTCCACACGGATCGCCAAAATACGGGGACAAAGCGACCGGAATATCCGCAAGGTGCGTGGCACGATGTTCAAAAAGATACGCAAAAAGCTGCTTGCCGCCCTGACGGATAAGGCGGAAAAGCAGCAGCCGATGACCTTGCTGGAAAAAGAATTTTTAAGAGAGTGCGGACTGTGTAGGTTTGTCAAACATTTTGTACAGCGAGAGATTCAAAGAAGGCAGCAAGTTTTTCTTTGGGGGAGAGCCAGGCCAAGGGGCGCATAGGTAAGTTGTTGGAGCGATTTTGGTGCACGGCGAGCTGCGTACCAAAATCGGCAAGGGAAAAGAAACGATGGGTGTCATAGAAACGCTTCTGGTCTTCACGATGGCTGCGTTCTACTTTGCCGTTGTGGCGGGGCGTGTATGGACGGATCAGCTTGTGCCGGATCCCAAGCCGTGCAGCGGTCAGCTCAAAGCGTGTGGGCAGGTCTCTTTTGCTATTGGAGAAACGGTTGGTAAATTCGAAGCCGTTGTCCGTCTGCACACACTCTACCCGCACGCCGCGGCGTTTGAACCAGGCCGCCATTTTCTCCAGAAAGTCGGCGGAAGAATAGGTGCTTTGTTCTGGATAAGCGCCCAGATAGCGCAACCGGGTATACTCGTCGATTGCCGTATACTGGTACAGCCGCTCTTCCGGGTTGGCCAGGCATTTCAGTGGGACTACTTTCACATCCACCTGTACGCGCTGGCCGGGATACTGCATCTGCTCGTATGGTTTTGCTTTGTAAGGCGTTTTGGGTTTGGGCTGCGGGAACATTCCAAGCTTGCGCATGACCCGGAACAGACTTTCCGGGCGGCGGGTGTAACCGCGCTTGCGAAGCCGGTGCCACAGCTCCACCATGCCCAGTGTTGGATTCCTTCTTCGCATATCCCGGATGAGCTTGAGCTCTGCCTCCGTATGCTGGTTCGGATGGTGGTGCGGGCGTCTGGACTGACAGGCCAGGGATTCCACACTTCCATCCCAGCGTGCCTTCCAGAAGTAGATATACGACCGGCTCTTGTTGTATTTCCGGCTGGCGCGGCTCACGCCATATTTGGCCGCATATTGCATTAGGGATTGCCGATACCACATGTCTTGTGTTATACTGTTACTCATGAGGGACAGAGCTCCTTTTTTGGGTTTGTTGTGTGTGGTAACTTAACTATACCCTATGAAGGCTCTGTCCTTCTACTTTTTTCTCTCTTCTTTTTCCTCTCTGTCCAATTTGTATTGTAGCTCTACAAAGAATTTTTAAGAGAGTGCGGACTGACGGTTGATAACGGAACAAAGAAACAGTATAATAGATAATATAAATTCAAGTTATTTGGGTTACAATATTAAGAGAGGCTTAGACTGATATGGGAAATATAAAAGCAGAAGAAGCAATGAGGGAATTAACGTTGATGCTGTTATATCTCTCCAGATTTGCACAGGGAGAGAATTTTCACGAGGCAGCCGATTTTTATGCGTGGAAAGGCTATGATTATGATATACTAAACGAACTGGATGATGCGGACTATATTCGACAGGGAAATCATCCGTCCCGTTCCAAGTCGGTATATATTACGGAAAGCGGTATGGAACTGGCAAAAAAGCTTTTATCCAAGTACGGCATAAGCGATTGGAAACAGGGGTGAGAAAATGAATAACCTTTTTGAACGCACCAGTTCCCAATGGGTACGGTACAGCGAATATGAATGGAAAGAGGCAGAGGACGGGGCTCTGTATCTTACCCCCACAAAAGCAGCGCAGCCGGGCATCTACGATCCTCTGGCGGAATACCGGCAGATCGTGCTGGACGCCATCGACATCGGGCGCATGGGAATGGCAAAGAAACCGGATACGGAAATCCAGACCGCTATCCGACAGTTTGCCGTGAAGTACGGGCTGTTCGGCCTGATGACCGCACTGCCCACCACGCCGGATTTTATGGAATATGAAGCGGTATACCTGCCGAAAAACCACTTTATAAAAGCGGAAACGATGTCCACCGAAAAATATCTGGAACTTTTCTTTCCCTTTGACAAGCTGGATGTGATTAAGCATGGAATCGAATCCATGTGGAATATCGAAAATGACCGTGTGATGATGGCGCTGGCAATGACCATGACGGACAAGCCAATGGCAGTCAATATGAGCTTTCAGCGGGAGTATGCGGAACGGTATGACTGGATGAAGCAGCAGTTCATCGACTGGGCGTTTACCTATGTCAACAGTATGCTTTATTATGAAGATTACGACACATTGAACGAAGATACCCGCCGTCTGATGCAGCAGAGCATGGCGGCTTTTGGCGGCAATGCGCCCACCTATCATATCGCTCTGCTGGATAAGCCGACCATTATCTGGGATTTCCACTCTCTGCTTTTGGGTATACAAATGATGTTCAGCTTTATGCTGACCGACAGCAAAAATCCGATTCGCCTTTGCAGGCACTGCACAAAAGCCTTTGTCGCAAGCAGGCCGAGCGCCGTGTTTTGCAGCCCGCAGTGCAAGAATAAGCACAATGTTTACAAGAGCAGGGCAAAAAAGAATCGCTCAGACAGGGAGGAACAAGGAAATGATTGATAAATGGATCGCCGAAGCAACGGAATGTGATTTTAAGGTTGCTCTGGAAGTGAGAAAGCCGAAAAGCTGGCTGAAAAGCGTCAGCGCCTTTGCAAACGGCATCGGCGGCACACTATTTTTCGGTATTGATGATAACAGAAATGTAGTGGGGCTTGCCGACGCACAGGCGGACGCTGAAGCAATCAGCCGTTTGATTAAAGAGCGTATCACGCCTTATCCGAACTTTATCCTCACTCCCGAACGGGAAAAAGGCAGAGATATTCTTATACTGTCTATTTCCGCAGGGCTTTCCACGCCATATTATTACAAGGCTGACGGCGTGATGGAAGCATATATCCGTATGGGGAACGAAAGCGTGATGGCTCCATCATATGTATTGAATCAGCTCCTTCTCAAAGGGATGAATCATACCTTTGACGCATTGATTTCCGAATATAATTTCAAGGACTATGCTTTTTCCAAGCTGCGTGAACGATATAAGGCTTGGACAGGTAATAGCATGGAGGAAAAGCTGTTTGATTCCTTTGAAATACGGAATGAATACGGTAAGCTGACCAATGCAGGCGCTTTGCTTGCAGATGATGCACCGATTAAGCAATCCCGCCTGTTCTGTACACGCTGGAACGGCCTTGATAAAAGCGGCGGCATGGTGGATGCGCTCGATGGCGCAGAGTATTCCGGCAGCCTGATTATCCTGCTTAATGAAGGGGTTAGTTTCGTAAAGCGGAATATGAAAACACGTTGGAAGAAAACATCCAACTCCCGCATTGAAATGCCAGATTACTGCGAACGGAGCGTTTTTGAAGCTCTTGTCAATGCGCTGATCCATCGTGACTATCTGATCTTGGGCAGCGAAGTCCATATCGACATTTACGATGACCGTCTTACAATTACTTCCCCCGGCGGCATGGCAGATGGTACACGGATACAGGAAAGAGATATTTTCAATATTTCCTCTACCCGCCGCAATCCAGTTCTTGCTGATATTTTTGGCCGGTTGGGATATATGGAGCGACAGGGAAGCGGATTTCGGAAAATCACGGAAGCCTACCATGCAGCCCATAATTACCGGGATGAATTGGAGCCTAAATTTTATTCCGACGCAAGTTCATTTCAAGTTACGCTGTATAACTTGAATTATGGGACTGCAATTAACACAGCTAAAGTTATGATTGAAGATGAAAATGTTGCGATTACTCCTGATTATCTTGCGATTGAGGTTGCGATTGACGGACTGAGCGCAAGCCAAGCTACGATTAAAAAAGCCAAAACAGTATTCGCAAGCATGGGCGTTGATGGTATCTTTGGACGTTCCGACATAGCCGCTATTACAAGCGATTCCGTTACTGCCGCCGGTAATCTTATCACAAAGATGAAAAAAGCGAATTTGATTGAAGCCGTCAGTGGGTTCGGAAAAGGGAAATACAAATTCAGAGTTCCAAAAGTATAAAGAGAATGCCCGTTATCAGCCATGCAGCCGATAACGGGCATTCTATTAAGCGTATACAAGTTCCGTCAGTACAATTTCCTCTGCACGGTTGCGAATACTATTCATGCGGCGCACCCACTCCATCTGGTCGGCCGCTTTCAGCGCTTCGGCTACGCCTTCCTGCTTTGCCATAGCAGATACGATGCTTTCCATACGCTCATTGCAGGCTTGGTCGATTTCAGCCAAATGACAGCGCAAATTGCCTGACGTCAGCAGGTTTGTGTAAAGTATCCTTCGGTGTTCTTTCAGGTAACGGCGGCGCATACGCCCGTATCTGCCGATCTGATTGTCGCCGGTGTCCGGCAGGGCGAGATTCGGGATGAGGTAATCTCCCCCCAGATGGTAAGTGCCGCCCACCTGTTCAAACAGGGATTTCATAAAGCAACAGCTCCTTTCTGTGTTGGATTTCAGCGGTTATACGAATTTTGCTCCTTTCCTATAACTGCTTTTCAATTCACCACAAATGAGCCGCAGTCATATGTATTAGGTGGCTGAAACCACCCTTTACATATTAACTCTTGATTACAGATATTATCCAAATCAGTTGATTTTCAACAAATTACGCGACGCTTTAAGCAGTTGGAAACAGAAAAAGCAAAAATAAAAATACCGGTATTATACTTATATCAAGGCTTCTCGGGGCATATTAAAAAGCCCCGAGAGGCTTTTTTGTATTACAGATCCAATAACGTCGCTCAAAACCGACATAAGTACCTTCAACGCATCGGATTTCATTCCTTTTGACGGGGGAATCAAAGCGGGGGCAAGTATGGTTCTGGTTTCCCACAACGTGGTAAACTGCATGGACCCGGAAAGCCCTGCATCCATATCGGCAAAGGTTCACGAAATCCTGAGGACCCAGCTTGACTTTGACGGGGTGGTTATAACAGACGACCTTGCCATGGAGGGAGTAAAGCAGTTTGCGGGGGATACGGAAATCGCCGTGAGAGCCGTGCAGGCCGGAAATGACCTTCTCTGCTGCACCGAGTTCCAGACCCAGATTCCTGCGGTCATAGACGCCGTAAAAGCGGGAACCATATCGGAGGAGCGAATCGACGAATCCGTCGAGAGAATTCTGAAGCTCAAGATAGAGCTGGGAATCATAGAGGCATAGGATTATCTTACATTAACGAAACGGGGCCGCCACGGGCAGATCGAATGAGTCTGACCGCGGCGGCCCCGTTTTTAGTTTACTGCTGTTCATAATCCGAGTTGAAACAGCTTTAAGGTGGCCGGTAAACCTTTCTTTAGCTAAGTCGCAATCTGGTTTAACGAAATTCAACCTTTTACGTGTGCATTCTGATTTCGGTTTACTTTTTCGGCTCGGAACACTCTTTGTGAAGCGAAAATTCCATGGACTTTTCAACCAAACCAGGTAAGATCCGAAGAAAGATAGAAAATCGGTAAACCGAAACCCGCAGGACTTCGAAAAAGTTTTAACCTGAGTCCGGAGCCGGTGTTAAAGTACAGCCGGGTCGCGCGCCGTACACCGTTTACTCCGCCTTCAGCTCACAGAGTATCCGTTCTATCTCGATTATGGCTGTCTCTACCTGTCTGCGGGCGTCGGTAATCTTTTCCTGCACCATGTAATCCACGAAAAAGTTGTCGAGCAGGTAATCGGCAAGTTCGAGGAAATCCCCAAGACTAAGGCTAAGGTTAAAACGTCTGTCTATATCGGCGAGCTCTTTGCTGAAATTCTGGAGATCGTATCTGGCGGTTTCCATGGCCTGTGCGGCATTATCCAGTTTAGAATGCTTGACCATGGTGGTTAAGAGGCCTCCGCCTATCATATCCAGCAAGCCCCAGTTGGAAGCGTTTTCAAGATATCGGCTGGCAGCCCTGAGGCTGTCGAGAGCTCTGACTCCGGCGCCTATGGCTTCCTGCTTTTCCTTCTCATAATTCTGCTTAATCGTCTTCTCTAAATCGTTTCCCATGTGTACCTCCCTTAAAAATCAGTAATCTCAACTTGAAATGTGATTTCAATCGGTATCGGTAAGACGATTATATCATAAAACGCGGAAATATGTACAGCTGTATGCCTTGACAAAATTTGCAGTAGAGTAGTAAAATAATCTGCAGTGAGGTTAGCATAAACTAACGGAAATAAAAAGAAGCAAACTACAGCGAAATTAAACTAACTATAGTGCGCCGGGTGAAATAAAAAGGGAGGGCAGCTATGAAACAGCATAGATTCTGGGCATGGGCCGCGGTTGCGTGTTTTGCAATGGCTATGATGACCGGATATAAGAGAAAGTAAGTAAATGAGTGAGAATGGAGGAAAAGTAAAATGAAAATTGATGTGAAAAAGGATCAGGTAGGACTTTTTGCGGGAGGCTTGCTTCTCGGAACGGCAGGAATAAAGCTTTTGTCCAGCAAAGACGCAAAGAAAATATACACTAAGTGCACTGCCGCGTTCTTAAGGGCAAAGGCCAGTATAATGAAAACCGTGACCACGATTCAGGAAAACGCAGAGGATGTTCTTGCCGGTGCAAAGCAGATAAACGAAGAGCGCGAGGCGGAGGAAGCTTCGGCTGCGGTTTCGGAGGCCGAGTAGGGTCTGAAGGCTGACGGTAATATGAGATTCTTAATTAAAGATGAAATAAAGGGCCGCATCAGGTTCAATCTTGGAAGATCCTCTCTGACCTACAGGGAAGCGGACATTTTCCGCGACCGCATGATGAAGGTCGAGGGAGTTATAAAGGTGACCGTGTATGAGCGGACTGGCGATGCGGCAATAGTGTTTACGTGCGGCAGGGAGCAGATAATTGCCGGTATTCGGGGATTCAGCTTTGAAACGGCGGATGTTTCCGACACAGTTCATTACGACAGCGGAAGGCAGCTGAACTCATACTACAGAGAGAAGCTGATTGAAAAGGTGATTTTCCGGTATGCGAAGAAGATTTTTTTGCCGTATCCGGTAAGGGCTGCCGTAACCGCTGTAAACGCCGTACCCTACATTCTAAAGGGAATCAGGTGCCTCACAAAGGGGAAGCTTGAAGTACCGGTGCTGGACGCTGTGGCCATATCGGCCTCTCTTGCCAGGCGAAGCTTTGAAACGGCAGGTTCGGTAATGTTCCTGCTGGGAGTAGGAGAACTTCTGGAGGAGTGGACTCACAAAAAATCCGTGGGAGATCTGGCAAGGAGTATGTCACTTAAGGTCAACAAAGTGTGGCTCAGAGCAGGAGAAGGAGATATTCTCGTTCCGGCTGACGAGGTGAAGCCGGATGATATAGTGGTAGTTCGCATGGGGAATGTGATACCTTTCGATGGGACCGTAGAATCGGGAGAAGCGATGGTAAACCAGTCTTCCATGACCGGAGAATCCATGCCCGTCAAAAAAGAGGCGGGCGGCTACGCATACGCCGGAACCGCGGTGGAAGAGGGCGAAATATCAATAAAGGTAAAAGAAACTAAAGGTTTCACCAGGTATGAAAAGATAGTGTCTATGATAGAGGAGACCGAAAAGCTTAAATCGGAATCTGAGAGCAGGGCGGAGCACATTGCGGACAGACTGGTACCGTACACTCTGGCGGGTACCGTACTCACGTATCTCCTTACCGGAAACGTCACTAAGGCGCTGTCCGTCCTTATGGTTGACTTTTCCTGCGCCCTTAAGCTTGCTATGCCGGTATCGGTACTGTCCGCCATTCGCGAGGCGGGACGATACGATATAATGATAAAAGGCGGCAAATACATGGAAGCGGTCGCATGCGCCGACGTGGTAGTGTTCGATAAAACGGGAACTCTTACGAAAGCGCAGCCGGTGGTAAGAGACGTCGTACCTTTCGGAGGCGGTGATCGGGACGAAATGCTCCGGATTGCGGCGTGCCTTGAGGAGCATTTTCCCCATTCAATGGCAAAAGCCGTAGTTGAAGGAGCGAGAATGAGAAATCTCAGTCACGCAGAGATGCATTCCAGGGTTCAGTACATCGTGGCGCACGGTATAGTTTCTGAAATAGACGGCAGGCGAGTCATAATAGGAAGTTATCACTTTGTCTTTGAAGATGAAGGATGTGTGATTCCCGAAGGAGAGAAGGAAAAATTTGACGGGATACCTTCGGATTATTCGCAGCTTTACATGGCGATAGAAGGGAGGCTTGCAGCTGTAATATGCATTGAGGACCCTGTGCGCAAGGAGGCCGGAGATGTAATAAAAGGCCTGAAATCGATGGGTATAAACAATCTGGTCATGATGACAGGCGACAGCGCAAAGACTGCAGAATCCATCGCGGCCCAGGCGGGAATTGAGGAATACTATGCAGAAGTTCTGCCGGAGGATAAGGCCCGGTTCGTTGAAAAAAAGCGGGCGGAAGGCCATACGGTTATAATGACTGGCGACGGAATAAACGATTCTCCTGCTCTTTCCGCTGCAAACGTGGGAATTGCGGTAAGTGACGGAGCGGAAATTGCGAGAGAGATAGCTGATATTACCATAGGGTCAGGTGATCTTTCGGGGCTTCTGACGCTGAGAGAATTGAGCGAGCTTCAGATGAAGAGAATAGGGAGAAATTACAGGCAGATTGTGGGGATAAACGCCGGGCTTATAGGTTGCGGGGTCAGCGGTGTAATGCAGCCTGCAACATCGGCATGGCTGCACAACGCATCTACCGTTGCCATAACGTTAAACAGCATGACGGATTTGAAAAAAGCATAAAAAAGTAACGAAAAACGCACAGGAAGCTTTGTCTCCCTGTGTGTTTTTTCGTGGCAGCAGTGCGCCCGGGAGTCCACGGACACTAATGTATATCACAAAAATAAGAAAATAAATAATTTGTTGTTAAATTCCTGACAAAATCCTATTGCTTTTTATCGTACCTAAGATATAATATTTTCAAGTCTTATCTTATTTTTTGAATTTTATCAGGAGGTATCTATGTTGGATCAGAAATACTATGATACGGCAGATGAGATAATCGCCATTCACGGCGCTGACCAGTCGTCTCTCATCCCTATCATACAGGACATCCAGACCGAGTTCCGCTACCTGCCCGGAGAGCTTTTATCTTACGTGGCAGAGAAGATTGGAATTACTGAGGCCAAAGCCTACAGCGTTGCGACGTTCTACGAAAACTTCTCTTTTGAGCCTAAGGGAAAATACGTGATCAAGGTCTGCGACGGCACGGCGTGCCACGTAAGAAAGTCCATTCCTATCTTAGAAAGACTCTATAGCGTTCTGGGTCTTTCCGAGGACAAAGCGACCACAGACGACATGCTGTTTACGCTGGAGACGGTATCGTGTCTGGGAGCCTGCGGACTGGCTCCGGTTCTGACCGTAAACGATAAGGTATATCCGGCTATGACTCCGGATGCAGCAGAGGACCTCATTGAGGAACTGAGAGGAGCGGAATAGATGCAGAGAATATCAAGCGCAGAGGCCCTGAATCAGGTCTGTCAGAGCGCAAAGACGAAAATAGACGCATGTAAGTGCAGAATCCTCATATGTGCGGGAACGGGATGTCTGGCCGGAGGTTCCGGTGAGATTTATGAGGAGATGTGCCGCCTTGCAAAGGATAATCCTGACGTTGAGATAGATTTCAAGCCTGAGATTGCATGTGCGGGGCTTCCGGGACACGGTCTTGAGGAAGAGGCGAGAGCTGCCGTTGAAAAGATCGCAGGAGCCAGAAAGGATGCCGAGGCTGAAGGAATTAAGGAAGAAGACCTTGATGATTTTGCCGTAAAGAAGAGCGGATGTCACGGATTCTGCGAAATGGGACCGCTGATGAGGATTGAACCTTTGGGCATACTGTATACAAAGGTTTCCGTAGACGACTGCAAGGCAATCTTTGAGAGAACCGTTAAAAACGGCGACATCATAAGGGAGCTTCTCTACAAGCAGGACGGAATAGAGTACGCCCGCCAGGAGGACATTCCTTTCTATAAGAAGCAGACCCGTGTGGTTCTTGAAAACTGCGGCCACATAGACGCCGAGCACATAGAGGAATACATAGCAAGAGGCGGATATCAGGCGCTGGTGAAGACTTTGTTCGATATGACTCCTGAAGAAGTCATAGAGGAAGTATCCGAGTCCAACCTGAGAGGACGCGGAGGCGGCGGATTCAAGACCGGATACAAGTGGAGCCAGGTTGCCCGTCAGCCTGAAAAGCAGCGTTACGTCGTATGTAACGGCGACGAGGGAGATCCGGGCGCATTCATGGACAGAAGTATCATGGAAGGCGACCCGCACAGAGTCCTCGAGGGCATGATGATCGCGGCTTATGCTACGGGAGCTCAGGAGGGATACATCTACGTAAGAGCGGAGTATCCTCTTGCCATAAAGAGACTTCAGAACGCCATAGCTCAGGCTGAGGAAGCGGGGCTTCTTGGCGAGAATATTTTAGGTTCGGACTTTTCGTTTAAGCTTCACATCAACCGCGGAGCGGGAGCGTTCGTATGCGGAGAGGGAAGCGCCCTTACGGCTTCCATAGAGGGTAACCGCGGTATGCCGAGAGTTAAGCCGCCGCGCACCGTAGAGCACGGACTCTTCGACAAGCCGACCGTTCTGAACAACGTTGAGACATACGCCAACGTTCCGGGAATAATCAGCAGAGGAGCCGCATGGTTTAAATCCATCGGTCCTGAAAACAGCCCGGGCACCAAAGCCTTCGCACTTACGGGAAGCGTTAAGAACACCGGCCTTATAGAGGTTCCTATGGGAACGACCCTGAGAGAAGTAATATTTGACATAGGCGGCGGAATCAAAAACGACGGCACATTCAAAGCTGTGCAGATTGGAGGCCCTTCGGGAGGCTGTCTCATCACGCCGCAGCTGGATATAAGCCTTGACTTCGACTCCCTGAAGAAGATGGGAGCAATGATAGGTTCCGGCGGTCTTGTAGTAATGGACGACTCCACCTGTATGGTAGAGGTTGCAAGGTTCTTCATGAACTTCACCCAGAAGGAAAGCTGCGGAAAGTGCGTCCCTTGTCGTGAGGGAACCAAGCGCATGTTGGAGATCCTGGAGAGAATCGTTGCAGGAAACGGAAAGGAAGAGGATCTCGACCTTCTCGAGGAGCTTGCGGATACCATCACGGAAACCGCTCTCTGCGGCCTCGGAAAGACGGCGTCACTTCCGGTAAAGAGTACGCTGAAGCTGTTCAGAGAAGAGTACCTGGAGCACGTTGTGGACAAACACTGCGCATCCCATACTTGTACGTCTCTGCGCCGCTTTGTCATCAGCCCTGAGAGATGCAAAGGCTGCTCCAAGTGTGCAAAGAACTGCCCGGCGGATGCAATTTCCGGCAGGATTAAAGAACCTTACGTTATCGATAATGAGAGATGTATCAAGTGCGGCGCATGCGAAAGCGCATGTGCGTTCGGCGCAATACATATAGAATGGTAGGAGGTGAAGACGGATGAAATACATGACCATAAACAACAGAAAAGTCGCTTTTGACGACGAGAAAAACGTGCTGTCTGTAATAAGAAAAGCCGGTATAGAGCTGCCTACCTTCTGCTATCTCTCCGAGCTTTCCACATACGGCGCATGCAGAATGTGCGTTGTGGAGGACGATAGGGGCAAAATCTTCGCATCCTGTTCGGAGGAGCCTAAGGACGGCATGGTGATATACACAAATACGCCTAGACTTCAGCACCACAGAAAGATGATTCTCGAACTGCTGCTGGCTTCCCACTGCACTGACTGCACCACCTGCAGAACCAACGGCGCGTGCATACTCTTAAAGCTTGCAAATCAGCTGGGAGTAAATTACGTAAGATTCCAGAACAACAAGCCTAAGCTGCCTCTCGACTACAGCTCTCCTTGTATCGTTTTCGACCCTAACAAGTGCATACTCTGCGGAGACTGCGTGAGAACCTGTACCGAGATTCAGGGACTGGGAATACTTGATTTTGCTCATCGAGGAAGCAAAATGCGCGTAACTACAGCCTTTGACAGGCCTCTTTCCGAGACTGCATGCGTAGGATGCGGACAGTGCAGAGTTGTATGTCCTACGGGAGCAATCACCGTTAAGCAGAATATACATCCTGTATGGAAAGCCCTTTCCGACAAGGATACCAGAGTGGTCGCCCAGATTGCTCCTGCCGTAAGAGTTGCCGTAGGCGATAAATTCGGACTGCCTAAGGGAGAAAATGCTCTCGGAAAACTTGTTGCGGCTCTTAAACTCATGGGATTCGACCAGGTTTATGACACCAACTTCGGCGCTGACCTTACGGTTATGGAGGAAGCTCAGGAACTGGTGGAAAAGATAGAATCGGGAGACCTTCCTCTGTTCACTTCCTGCTGTCCGGGATGGGTCAAATTCTGCGAGGAGAAGTTCCCGGAACTGAGAAAACACATCTCCAGCTGCAGATCGCCTCAGCAGATGTTCAGCGCTGTGCTCAAGGAAGAAGCAAGAATGGACACCGAGGAAAAGAGAAAGACCGTAGTTGTATCCATCATGCCTTGTACTGCAAAGAAAGCCGAGATTTTAAGGCCTGAACACAGAACCGACGGCGAGCAGGATACGGACTACGTTCTGACCACCACCGAAATAACCAGAATGATAAAAGAGGCAGGTATCGACCTTGCATCCATAAAACCGGGAACCATGGACATGCCGTTCGGTCTGTCCTCGGGAGGCGCTGCCATATTCGGCGTAACCGGCGGCGTAACCGAGGCCGTCCTGAGAAGACTGGTAGGAAGCTACGAGCCTGAAGATCTTGAGGCCATAAAGTTTACCGGAATCCGCGGAAACGACGGAATCAAGGAAGCTACAGTAAATCTCAAGGGCCGCGAAGTGAAGATTGCCGTTGTAAACGGCCTTAAGAATGCCGGCATCGTAATGAACGGCATCAAGAGCGGAGAAATGTACTACGATTTCGTAGAAGTTATGGCATGCCGCTCCGGCTGCGTTGCAGGCGGCGGACAGCCTGTACCTGTAACTCCACAGATTAAGGCTGCGAGAACCGAGGGAATCTACGAGATAGATGACGAAAAGCAGATAAAGATCTCCAGCGATAATCCGTTCGCCATGGCTCTTTACGATGGACTGCTGAAAGGCAAGCAGCAGAAGCTTCTGCATAATCATCACGAGTAAAAAATTCAATATATGCTGCTATGACCCGGGACCGTGCCGGGCATGCGAAAAAAACAGGACCGCAGGATTTTTAATTCTGCGGTCTTTAAAATTGTGTGCGCCCCGGAGCGCACATTTTATATGTGAAGCAAAGGATAAATGACTTGCGATTAAGAAGAACCGGTGATAAAATAGTCTAAAAGAAACATGCTGTTTCAGATAGAGTGAAAGGAGCAGTCATGAGGAGCAAGAATCCTGAACTGATGAACAGAATATGTGAATATGTGGAGCGCTGCGTTATGAGGCGCGGCGAATCTCCGTCCACGGCCGATATAGGGGAAGCCTTAGGCATATCCAGGGCCACGGCGTACAGATACCTGGTGGAGATGGACGCAAGAGGTATCATAAGCTATGACGGCGGTACAGTCTCCACGGAAAAGACTGTAAAGATGAATCCTGAAATCGTGATGACCCCCGTAGTAGGCTCAGTACCGTGCGGCACGCCTCAGTACGAGGAGGAAAATATAGAAGAGTACATAGCTCTGCCCACGGCCGTGTTCGGAAATGATGATTTCTTTGCGCTGAGGGCCAGCGGCGATTCCATGATCGATGCGGGAATCGACGACGGAGACCTGGTGGTGGTGAGAAAGCGAAAGGAGGCCGCAGAGGGCGACATAGTGGTGGCGCTGGTAAACGGTCAGAGTACGCTGAAGAGGTTTTTCAGAGATAAGGAGACGGGCAGAGTGATTCTTCATCCGGAAAACAGCCGGATGAAGGACATAGTACCTGATGAATGCTACATTCAGGGCGTCGCCTGCCACATAATAAAGGCTTTGTAGGAAGGTGCGGATACGGCCCGGGACGGGAGGTGAAGGCTTTGGGAGAGGACACTGTAAAGAAGAGAAGCTATATAGCCATAGACCTGAAATCCTTTTACGCATCGGTGGAGTGTGCGGCGCGGGGAGTGGATCCCATGACTACCAATCTGGTGGTGGCGGACCCCGAAAGAACCGCTAAGACCATATGCCTTGCGGTTTCTCCCTCCATGAAGGAGCTGGGAATACCGGGAAGACCCAGGCTCTTTGAGGTTATACAGAAGATGAAAGAGGTGAACGCGCTGCGGCTGTCGCGGGCTCCGGGAGGAAGATTTGCGGGGAGAAGCTTTGACGGCACGGCCCTGTCGGAGTCTCCGGATTTTGAGGCGGATTTTATAGTGGCGCCGCCGCGGATGGCGGAATACGTAAGACTGAGCACGAAAATATACGACATATACCTCAGGTACATTGCGCCGGAGGATATTCACGTCTACTCCATAGACGAAGTATTCATAGATGCGACCGATTATCTGGCGGCCCGGGGCGTGACAGCACGACGGCTTGCGGAAACCATGATAAGAGACGTTCTGAAAGAGACGGGAATAACGGCGACAGCGGGAATAGGAACCAATCTGTACCTTGCTAAAATCGCCATGGATATAGTAGCGAAGCATATGGCGCCCGATAAAGACGGGGTGCGCATAGCAGAACTGGACGAGATGACGTACAGAAAAAAGCTCTGGGCTCACAGGCCGATTACCGATTTCTGGAGGGTAGGCAGGGGATACGCTAAAAAGCTGGCCTCGGTGGGGCTGTATACCATGGGTGATATCGCCCTTTGCTCGGAGGGGAGGAAAAGCGATTTTCACAACGAGGATCTGCTGTACAGGCTGTTCGGAGTCAACGGGGAGCTGCTCATAGACCATGCCTGGGGATACGAACCCTGCACTATGGCGGACATTAAGAAATACAGGCCGTCTGCGGAAAGCGTGGGGTCGGGACAGGTTCTCATGGAGCCATATCCATTTGACAAAGCGCGTACGGTAACGGAGGAGATGGTGGATTCTCTGGCTCTTGACCTGGCGTCGAAAGGACTTGTGACGAATCAGATAGTGCTCACCGTTGGATACGACAGGGAGAACCTTGAGGACCCGGAGCGGAGAAGAAAATATAAGGGGGAAATCGTCAGAGACGGGTACGGCAGACTGATTCCGAAGCACGCTCACGGCACGGCGAATCTGAAGGGGATGACGTCGTCATCAGGTGAAATGCTGAAAGCAGCGACAGAACTCTTTGACAGAATCGTAAACCCGAACCTTACCGTAAGGAGAATAACCGTTGCGGCGTGTCACGTGACCGACAGGACAAAGGCTGAAGAGGCGAAGGGCACGTATCAGCTCAGCTTTTTTGATAATCCCGGGCAGGGGACGGGCCCGGAGAAGGGGTGCGAGGACGAGCTGGGCGATTCCAATGCGGAAAAGGACGGAGAACTGCAGAAGGCCATGACGGACATAAAGAAGAAATTCGGGAAAAACGCTGTTGTAAGGGGAATCAGCCTTGAAGAGGGAGCTACAGGCATACAGAGAAATAATCAGATAGGAGGACATAAAGCGTGAACGGAAGGGACATAAACGGGGAAATGAAGAAGTACGAAAGTATAATGGAAAGACCTCATCACAGATCCGAGACCAGGGCCCCGATGCCTGCGGGAAACAGAGCCGCCCAGTTTGCACCCTTTGCTGCGCTGACCGGATACGAGGAAGAGATAAGAAAGGCTGCAGAGGAGCATATCAGGAAAACTGAAATGGAATAATTGCTAACGGGAGAGTTTCAGTTTATAATATACCCGTATGAAGAAGATTTTGATAAAACCGGGAGGTGTAAGAAAATGATATACTTCAGAAGCGATTACAGCCTTGGAGCCCACCCTAAGGTAATGGAGGCTCTAATGAAAACCAACATGGAACATTCAGACGGATATGCCCTTGACGAGCACTGCGACCATGCCAGGGAAATGGTGAAAGAGCTTATCGGAGTCGATGACTGCGAGGTTCACATGATGGTAGGAGGAACTCCGTGCAACATAACCACGGTTTCGGCAGCTTTAAGGGCATACGAAGCCGTAGTTGCACCGAGAACCGGACACATATACGTGCACGAGACGGGAGCCCTGGAGGCCGGCGGACACAGGGTCATAACCGAAGAGGGAGATAACGGCAAGCTTACGCCGCAGAACATAGACGACGCGTGGCTGGAATACGAGGATGAGCATACGGTGATTCCTAAGATGGCCTACATATCCAACCCTACGGAAAACGGATCCATCTACTCAAAGGCGGAGCTTAAGGCTTTGAGCGAGAAGTGTAAAGAGAAGAACATGTACCTCTACATGGACGGAGCGCGCCTGGGATGCGCCCTTACCTGCGAGGATAACGACCTTACACTCCATGATATAGCGACTATGACCGACGCCTTCTATATCGGCGGAACGAAGAACGGAGCTCTCTTTGGAGAGGTTCTCGTAATAAGAAATCCTGAGATTAACGACCACTTCCGCTGGATGATAAAGCAGAAGTGCGGCATGCTGGCCAAGGGAAGACTTCTCGGCGTTCAGTTCGAGGCTCTTCTCGAAGGCGGAAAAAACAGCATCTACTTTGAGATGGCAGCCCACGCCAACGCAATGGCTAAGAAGCTGAAGGAAGGAATCGCAGCGAAGGGATACGGCTTTGACGGTGTTTCCCAGACCAATCAGATATTCCCTGTTCTTCCTGCGGAGAAAGTGAAGGAACTGGAAAAGGACTTCTTCTTCTACGAGTGGGTGCCTGAAAAGGACGGAAAGATTGTAATAAGACTGGTTACATCCTGGGGAACCACGGAAGAAGACGTGGATGCGTTCCTGAAGGCGCTTTAAACCCGCTCCGGGGGAAAAGGAGGAAATGAAAGTGATATATTTGGTAGAAGATGACGAAAGTATAAGGGAGCTCGTTCTCTACACTCTGAGGGAAACAGGGTTTGAGGCCGAGGGCTTCGAAAACCCGGCTCTGTTCTGGGAGGCGGCAGCAGGGACAAAGCCTGACCTGATTCTCCTCGATATTATGCTTCCGGGAGAGGACGGAATTACCGTACTCAGGAAGATAAGGAGTATGCCGGATATGGAGGATATCCCGGTTATGATGCTGACGGCCAAAGGAACGGAATACGATAAGGTCATGGGTCTTAACTACGGAGCCGACGACTATCTTCCGAAGCCTTTCGGAATGATGGAGCTGGTGGCGAGAGTGAAAGCCCTCCTAAGAAGGAGCGGCCGCAGAAATGCTAAAGACGGATATACCATAGGCGATCTCAGAATTTCAACGTCGAAGCACGAGGTCACCGTTTCGGGAAGGCCGGTGGCACTTACGCTTAAAGAATTCGAACTTCTGGCTCTCATGATGGAAAATCAGGGAATAGTATTCACGAGAGATCAGCTGCTCACCCGCATATGGGGATACGCCTTTAACGGGGAAAGCAGAACGGTAGACGTTCACATAAGATCCCTCCGTCAGAAGCTGGGAGAATGCGGAAGTCTCATAGAGACGGTGAGGGGTATAGGATACAGAATGGGAACGGAGAAAGCCGGAGGAGCAAGCTGATGAAAAGTCGCATATTCAGAGGAATGGTAATTTCCTCCGTGCTGGTATGGGTTCTCTGTACCGCGGTCATAGCCGGGTACTTCTATTCCGTATATTCCGGTCAGAGCTTTGAAAATATGGAGAAGGACGCCGGGATAATAGGACAGGGAGTTGAAAATTTCGGCGAGGATTATCTGAGAGATCTGAAAACCGACGAGGATTTGAGGGTCACGTGGGTATCCGCTGACGGAGAGGTGCTTTATGATTCCGGAGCCGACGAGACGAAAATGGAAAATCACCTTGACAGGCCAGAAATTGCAGAGGCTATGGAAAAGGGAAGCGGCAGCAGTGAGAGAATGTCCGACACCCTGTCCGAGGTGACCAGATACTACGCCGAAAGACTTGACGACGGTACGGTTATAAGGACAGCCGTAACGGAAAAGTCGGTGGTGGCGCTGACGGCGGAGATTGTAAAGACGGGAATTTACGTGCTCATTGTGGCCGTGCTCATTTCCGTATTTCTTGCAAAGAGCATTTCGAAATCCATAGTGAAGCCTTTGTCGGAGATAGATCTTGAAAATCCGGACGTTGCGTCGGTGTACCCGGAGGTGAAGCCTCTGGTTGGAAGAATCAGCGCTCAGAACGAGATACTCCACAGGCAGATCGACGAGCTTAAGACAGACGTGGACAGAAAGACGAGGGAAGCCGACTTCCGAAAGGAGTTCACGGCCAACGTGTCCCACGAACTTAAGACGCCGCTTACTTCCATTTCAGGATTTGCCGAGATAATGAAAAACGGCATGGTGAAGGAAGACGACGTGCCGAGATTTGCGGGAAGGATATATGATGAAGCCCAGAGGCTTGTAACTCTGGTGGGAGATATAATAAAGCTCTCACAGCTTGACGAAAAGGAAGTGCCGGCTATAAAGGAACGGCTTGACCTGCTCGAAATATGCAAAGAGCAGGCTGACGTGCTTTCGGATGCGGCTGAGAAGAACCACGTGACGGTCAAGGTAGGCGGAAAGCCGGTATATATAAGCGGTGTGCGCCAGATAGTGGGAGAGATGGTATATAATCTGTGCGACAATGCCGTAAAATACAATGTCACAGGCGGCAGCGTAAACGTGGAGACTTTCCAGACGGACGATAACAGGCCGGGATTTAAAGTAAGCGACACGGGAATAGGAATACCGGAGGAGGATGTGGACAGGGTATTCGAAAGGTTTTTCCGCGTCAACAAGAGCCATTCCAAGGAAATAGGAGGGACCGGCCTGGGACTTTCCATAGTAAAACACGCCGCGGCTTTTCACGACGCCGAGATAGAACTTTCCAGCAGACAGGGGCAGGGAACGACGGTGACGGTTATTTTTCCGCGGCCGAGGTAAAAGCGTTGAAAAGTCAGCAGGTTTTATGTATAATAATTAGATGATACGGATTTGAAAGGAGAACAGGGAATGGCAATGGATGTAGGTATTGACCTCGGTACAGCCAACGTACTGGTTTACATAAAGAATAAAGGAATAGTTTTAGACGAGCCTTCAGTAGTGGCCGTGAACAACGACACGGACGAGATTCTCGCCGTGGGGGAAGAAGCACGTCAGATGCTGGGAAGGACGCCGGCTAATATAATTGCCGTAAAGCCTCTTAAGGACGGAGTTATCTCTGACTACGACATTACGGAGAGAATGCTTAAGTACTTCATCAGAAAAGCGTGTGGATCCGGAAGATTTTTCAGACCGAGAATAATGGTATGTGTACCGAGCGGCATTACGGACGTTGAAAAGAGAGCTGTAAGAGAGGCTACGGAGCAGGCGGGAGGGAAATCGGCTTTCCTCATAGAGGAACCGGTTGCGGCCGCCATAGGAGCGGGACTTGACATATCCAGGCCTGATGGAATCATGGTTATTGACGTAGGCGGCGGCACCACGGACGTTGCCGTGATAGCCCTGGGCGGAATAGTGACCAGCGAATCCGTCAAGATGGCGGGAGACAAGTTCGACGACGCCATCATTAAATATATGAGAAAAGAGCATCAGCTTTACATAGGTGAAAGAACGGCGGAAGAACTCAAGCTTGAGATAGGAGCGGCGGCAGTCTTTGACGAGGATCCGACGGCGGAATGCAGGGGAAGAGACCTTATAACGGGACTTCCTAAGGTGATAGAGATAACGTCGTCCGAAATCGCGGCAGCTTTGGAGGAGCCGGTGCACACCATCTGCGAGACCGTTCATGCCGTGCTGGAGAAAACGCCGCCTGAACTTGCGGCAGATATTACCAATTCCGGAATCACACTGACCGGAGGCGGAGCTCTGCTTAAGGGACTGGATAAGAGAATTCACGAGCGTACGGGTATAGAGGTTCACATTGCGGAGAATCCTGAGGCGTGCGTTGCCATAGGAACGGGCAAGGCTCTCAACGTTATAGAGAATATCGAAAATAACAAGCTGAACAGAAGGGAACCTTATCTTTAACAGGCGTTTAAACTGCCCCGTCGTTGACCTTATACGGCGAGGCGGTTTTTTATATAAACCGGAAATTCAGGACGGAGAAGAAATGAAATACGAACTTATCGCTACCGCAACCTTCGGCATAGAAGCCGTGGTGAAGAGGGAGCTTCAGAACCTGGGGTTTAAGATAATAAAATCCGAGGACGGAAAAATCACATACACCGGAGATGAGAGGGCCATAGTCAGGAGCAACCTCTGGCTCAGGTCCGCAGACAGGGTTCTCCTTAAGATGGGCGAATTCAGAGCCGTTACATTTGAAGAACTGTTTCAACAGATAAAGGGCATAAGATGGGAGAATCTCATTCCTGCCGACGGGAAATTCACCGTAACGGGGACGTCGGTTAAATCGGCTCTGCACAGCGTGCCCGCATGTCAGAGCATAGGAAAGAAGGCAATAGTCGAAAGACTTAAGGAATATTACGGTCTCGAGACCTTTCCGGAAACCGGAGCCGAATACACGGTGAAGATAACGATTTTAAAGGATAACGTCACCGTGACGGTAGACACAAGCGGAGCCGGACTTCACAAGAGAGGCTACAGGGTGATGGACGTTGCCGCGCCTATAAAGGAGACGCTGGCGGCGGCAATGGTACAGCTTTCCTTCTGGAAACCGGGAAGGTATCTTATGGATCCGTGCTGCGGCTCGGGCACCATACCTATAGAGGCGGCCATGATAGGAAGAAACATCGCGCCGGGCCTCGGAAGGAAGTTCGCCTGTGAAGGCTGGGACATAATTCCCGGGACTGTCTGGAAGGAAGAGAGAAAGGCGGCTTTTGACGCCATAGATTACGACGCCGACGTGAGGATATTCGCCTCAGACGTGGAGCCGAAAGCCGTAGAAGCCGCAAGGGAGAATGCGGCCGAGGCCGGCGTCGATGACTACATAGTATTCAAGCGGATGAATATGTCTCAAATCGAGGCAAGGGAACCTTCGGGAATAATAATCACCAATCCGCCTTACGGAGAGAGAATAGGCGGCGACGGTCAGAAGGACAGGATATACGCCGTGTACAGAAAATTCTTCAGAGAAAATCCCGACTGGTCCCTGTTCATGATAACAACCGACAGAGATGTGGAGGAGAAGATTTTCGGCAGAGAGGCCGACAGGCGCCGAAAGCTCTACAACGGAAGACTTGAAGTGTGCTACTATCAGTTTCATGGGAAGAAACCTTCAGGGAACAACGGATAATGGAGGCAGATATGCGGATATCTGTAGACAAAGATATAAAGACGCCGGTATACTGGCAGATTTATGAAAAAATAAAGGAAAAAATAATACGGGGCGAGCTGACTGACGGTGCAGTGCTTCCTTCTGAGCGGGAGATGGGGAGAATTCTCGGAGTTCACAGGAATACCGTAGTTAAAGCGTACGGAATACTGAAGGATGAACAGCTTGTCGATTCGCGGCCCGGTGTCGGATATACGGTAACATTTCCCGGGGAGAAGGAAGAAGAACCCAGAGGCGTAAAGGGCGGATCGGTAAACTGGAGTTATCTCATAAAAGACGACTATCTGGATATGGAAAAGAGCTTTGACAATATTTTTCTCCGATTTGCCAGAGAAACGAACATATCCTTCTCGACGGGCATGCCGCCGCAGGTTTACAGCGAGAATGAGATTGCGGACGACATAGCGGCAATCCTCAATGAAGAGGAGCGGAAACCGTTTTTCCTTTCGCCTTATCAGGGCGATATGACTCTGAGACGGAAAATAGTCGCATATCTGAGGACAAAGGGTATAAAGTCGGATACGGACGAGGTGCAGGTTCTGTCTGAAACAAATCAGGCTCTGGACTTTCTGGCTGCGGCACTGCTGAGAACGGGAGACAGGGTAATAATAGAGGAACCGGTCTCTCCGGACGTATACAGAGTACTCAGCCTTGCGGGGTGTACAGCGATAACGGTTCCCGTCGATAATGACGGAATGATAACTGACGGGCTGGAGACCCTCATACGTCTTCATCGGCCGAAATTCATATACGTAAACTCAAGCTTTCACGATCCGACAGGAAATATTTTGTCCCTGGAGCGGAGGAAAAAGCTGATAGAAATATCGGACAGATACAGACTGCCCATAGTGGAGGAGGATGCGGCGTCGGAGCTTGCTTATGGAAGCAGAGGACTGCCGACTCTGAAGTCTATGGACAAAAACAGCAACGTCATATACATATATTCCTTTTCTCTTACGTTCATACCGGGAATGTCCATGGCGTTCGTGGCAGCCCCGGAGACTCTTATCAGAAGCCTCAGCTATATGGTTTCCATCCGGCTTATGACTCTCGACTGGCTTACTCAGAAGCTGCTTGCAAAGTACCTTACGGACGGAACATATGAAAAGAAACTGAAAGAAATCGCGAAACTTAACCGGGAGAAAAGAGATATAATGTGCGCCTGCCTGGACACGTTAAGGGACATAGGACTGACATATAAGAAACCGGAAGGCGGTGTGTATGTGTGGTGCCGGCTTCCTGAGGGAATGAGAGGAAGAGACGTTATGACGGAAGCTCTCCGCCACGGAATATCGCTTATTCCCGGAGACGTGTTCTATCCGGAACATCACGGCGGAAAGGACTGCATACGTCTTAACTATTCTTTTGAAACGAAGAAGAGGATAGAGTCGGGAATGAATATTCTCATAAAAATAATATCGGATATGTACGAAGAAAAGACTGGAAAATAAACGTTTCCGGTCTTTTTTCGTGTGAGAAAAAATCCAATTGTCAACTGGTCTACAAAAAATCTAATAAGCTGGTACTTTCATTGGTGACAAAATGCAGGTATCATAGTTAATACACAAATTGTTTAAATTTTTTGTCAGCGGAGGCAGACGGGAACCCCGGATTAACCCTCGAAGTCCCGCAGGAAAGTGAGAAGGAGAAAGAAAAATGGCAGTAAATTTAAAGGGAAGAAGTTTTTTAACACTTATGGACTTTACACCTGAGGAAATCAGGTACATGCTCGATCTGGCTCATGACCTGAAGGCTAAAAAGAGAGCCGGAATTCACAATGAAGTTCTTAAAGGAAAGAACATCGTTCTTCTGTTCGAGAAGACTTCCACCAGAACCAGATGCGCTTTTGAAGTAGCAGCTATGGACGAGGGCGCAGGAGTTACATTCCTCGATTCCGGAAGCTCCCAGATGGGTAAGAAGGAAACCATGGAAGACACCGCCAAGGTACTTGGAAGATTCTATGACGGTATCGAATACAGAGGTTTTGACCAGGCTGTCGTAGAAGGCCTTGCAAAGTATGCAGGCGTTCCTGTATGGAACGGACTTACCGACGTTGACCATCCTACCCAGATTCTCGCAGACCTTCTGACTATAGAAGAGCACGTTGCAAAACCTCTTAACAGAGTCAAGGTTGTATTCAGCGGAGACATCAGAAACAACATGAGCTACGCATGGATGTACGGCTGCGCTAAGATGGGAATGCACTATGTTGCATACGGACCTGCAGAGCTTCAGGATCAGCTGAACAAGGACGTAATCGCAAAGGTTCAGGAAGTTGCAAAGGAAACTGGAGCAGTTATCGAGATTTCTGCAGACCCTGCAGTTCTTAAGGGCGCTGACGTAATCTACGCTGACGTTTGGGCTTCCATGGGTGAAGAAGCTGAAATCCCTGAGAGAGTAAGAATGCTTACACCGTTCAAGGTAACTGAGGAAATGATGGCAGCTACAGAAAATCCTGACGTGATTTTCATGCATTGTCTCCCTTCGTTCCATGATTTCGAGACTACCATGGCTAAAACTCAGAAGGAAGCAGGCTATGACATCCGCGAGGTTACTGATGAAGTATTCAGAAGCAGACATTCTGTAGTATTCGACGAGGCGGAGAACAGAATGCACACGATTAAGGCTGTCATGGTAGCCACAATGGGCTAAATCATAAAATACAGCTGTTATATGGGCGCCGTTGAGGTGTAGGGCGCCGGAAGGAGGAACACCTTATGCATCCCGGAATTCATAATTACTCTGAAATAGGAAAACTGAATAAAGTTCTTCTTCACCGGATAGGTGAAGAGGTTGAAGGTCTCGTACCTGACAATTTTGAGAGACTTCTGTTTGACGACATACCTTTTCTCAAGGTGGCGCGTCAGGAGCATGACCGGTTCGCAGAGGTTCTCAGAGAGAACGGCGTAGAGGTTATCTACTACGTTGACGAAACAGCCAAAGCTCTGTCGGATGACGGAGTCAGGGCGGAGTTTCTCGATAAATTTTTAGATGAAAGCAACATAATTTCCGAAGGAGCCAGAGAAGCGATTTACGATTATCTCATCAAGATGCCACCTAAGGAAATGGTATCCAAGCTCATCGCAGGAGTTAAGAGAACGGACATAGAGTATCATGAGGCGAAGTCTCTCGCAGACTTCATATCTTCGGCGTATCCGTTCTATATGGATCCTATGCCTAATCTCTACTTTACCCGTGATCCGGGCGCCTGCGTGGGCAACGGTCTTAATGTTCATCACATGAGCACCAGAACCAGAAGGAGAGAAGCTCTTCTTCTGAAGTACATGTTCATGCATAACAGAGACTTTGCACCTGAAGGCTCTCAGCTCTGGTACGACTATGACCACGAAGCCTCTATTGAGGGAGGAGATGTTCTCGTTCTCAATGCGGAGACTGTAGCTATAGGCCTGAGTCAGAGAACTACGGCCGCAGCTATTGAACGTTTTGCCGAGAACATGCTTAACAAATCGACTTTTAAGAGGGTGTTAGTATTTAACATACCGAAGTGTCGTGCATTCATGCATCTCGACACGGTGTTCACCATGGTCGACTACGATAAGTTTACAATCCATCCGGAAATTGAAGGTCCGCTTCAGCTTTTCGAGATTACTCTCGGAAAGGATGGCAAGGCAAACTTCACATCTGTAACAGACGATTTAACAAATATTTTAAAGAAGGTGCTGGGACTTCCGGCGGTGGAGCTTATCCGCTGCGGAGGCAACGATCCGATGGCTGCTCAGAGGGAGCAGTGGAACGACGGTTCCAACACCCTGTGCATAGCGCCGGGAACGGTGGTTACGTACGAGAGGAACTATGTGACAAACGATCTTCTGGATAAGAAGGGAATAAACGTTCTCACCATACCGAGCGCGGAGCTTTCCAGAGGCCGTGGAGGTCCAAGATGTATGTCCTGCCCTGTCAACAGAGACGACCTTTAGAAAGGAATTAACGACATGCCAGAAAAAATTGTTATAGCGCTGGGGGGAAACGCCCTCCAGTCCGGAAAAAGCGAAGCTACTGCTGAAGCTCAGCTGGAAGTGGTAAAGCAGACCTGCGAATACATTGCCGACATCAGCCTTAAGGGTTATGAAATGGGTCTGGTACACGGAAACGGCCCTCAGGTAGGAAGAATCCTTCTTGCATCTGAAACCGCAAAGGACGTTACTCCTGCAATGCCGTTTGACGTGTGCGGAGCGATGTCGCAGGGATATATCGGATATCACCTTCAGCAGGGAATGAGACTTGCTCTCGAAAAGAGAGGCAAGAAAACGCCGGTTCTTACCGTGGTTACTCAGATGGTCGTTGATAAAAACGACCCGGGATTCACTAACCCGACGAAGCCTATAGGCCCGTTCTACTCTGAAGAGGAAGCAAAAGCTCTTCAGACCGAAAAGGGATACTCCATGAAAGAAGATGCGGGAAGAGGCTGGAGAAGAGTGGTTGCATCGCCTATACCTGAAGAAATTGTGGAAATCGATGCCGTTAAGACTCTCTGGGATACTTCTATCGTAATCTCCTGTGGAGGCGGCGGAATCCCTGTAGTTAAGAACGACGACGGAAGCCTCGAAGGCGTGGCTGCGGTTATCGATAAGGATTTTGCTGCAGAGCTTCTGGCTGAAAGTGTTGATGCAGACATTCTCATGATTCTCACTGAAGTAGAGAAGGTTGCCATTAACTTCAATAAGCCTGACCAGCAGGATCTTTCCACTCTTACAGTAGCAGAGGCTGAGAAGCATAAGGCTGACGGACAGTTTGCTCCGGGAAGCATGCTTCCTAAGGTTGAGGCTGCAATGAAGTTCGTAAAGGCATTCCCTGAAAAGAAGGCCATTATCACTTCCCTCGACAAGGCTGTAGAGGCTCTGGAAGGAAAGACCGGAACCGTTATAGTCAATAAATAACAGTCTGCACTGCCAGACATCACCGCATGATGTCTGCAATGTCTGAATACCTTAAAAGGGCTCCCGGAAGAGTTTTTCCGGGAGCCTCTTTTAGCTAAAGAAGAGTTTATGAACTGAAGTATGCTATTCTACGAATTCGCCGCCGCGAAGGACTTTCATTCCGAGGGCTTTCTGAGCTTCGGTGATGTTGCCTTCCAGGTTCTGCTTCTGAATGGCTCTGATCTTAAGCGGCAGGGCAAAGAGGTTTATGAAGCCTTCCGCATCGCTCTGGTCGTACACTTCGTCTGCGCTGAATGTAGCAAACTCCTCGTTGTAGAGAGAGTAAACGGATTTACTTGCTACGGGAACGGCGCTGCCTTTATAGAGCTTCATTCTTACTGTTCCTGTCATAAGCTCCTGCGTCTTGTCCACGAATGCGGAAATTGCCTCTCTGAGCGGGGTATACCACAGACCGTCGTAAACCAGCTGTGCCATCTTCTGAGCCACGATGTTCTTATACTGCATGGTATCTCTGTCGAGAATCAGCTTTTCGAGATCTCTGTGAGCTGCAAACAGTACGGTTCCTCCCGGAGTTTCATACACACCTCTGGACTTCATACCCACAAGTCTGTTTTCTATTATATCAATGGTGCCCACACCGTTTTCGCTGGCCATTTCGTTGAGTTTTGTAAGAAGATCCACAGGACCCAGCTTTTCTCCGTCAACGGCTACGGGTATACCTTTCTCAAAGTCTATCTCCACATATGTCGGCTTATCCGGCGCGTCTTCCGGAGTTCTGGAGAGCACGTGAATGTCAGGCTTGTGCTCGTTCCACGGATTTTCCAGGTTGCCGCCTTCATGACTTATATGCCATATGTTTTCGTCTCTGGAATATATTTTTTCCACGGTCTGAGCGATAGGAATATTGTGAGCCTTGGCATACTCTATACATTCTTCTCTGGAGTGGAGATTCCAGGTTCTCCACGGAGCTATAATCTTGATGCTCGGATTCAGAGCTTTAATGGTGGTTTCAAATCTGACCTGATCGTTTCCCTTACCCGTACATCCGTGAGCTATGGTAAACGCTCCTTCGGCTTCTGCAATTTCGACCAGTTTTTTAGCCATCAGCGGTCTGGCCATGGAAGTTCCCAGCAGGTAGTCGTTTTCGTAAACGGCGTCAGCCTTTAAAACGGGATAGATAAAATCGGTTATGAATTCTTCGCGTATGTCGAGAACGTAAGCTTTAGAAGCTCCCGTATCGTACGCCTTTTGTTCTATGGCTTTAAAGTCCTCTTTCTGACCTGCGTTGCAGCATACTGCAATTACGTCACAGTCGTAGTTCTCCTTAAGCCACGCTACTATAATAGATGTGTCCAGTCCTCCGGAATACGCGAGGACAATCTTTTCCTTGGCCATTTTTCAAAACCTCCATAAATATATATAAATTATAGTGCATAAATTATCGCATGAATGTAATATAACACCGGCAGAGAATAAAATCAAGAGGTTTTGCATAAAAACATGGAAAGTTTTATAAAAATACCACATTGCGAAGAATTAAGTAAGATAGTATCATATTGACTGGAGGAAATATATTATGAAAAAATGCGAGCTGCTTGCTCCTGCAGGCGGACCTGAAAGCTTTATAGCCGCAGCCGAGGCGGGAGCCGATGCCATATATCTGGGCGGAACCGCTTTCAATGCCCGTATGAACGCGGGGAACTTCACCCGTGAGGAGCTGAAGGAGGCTTTCGGTTTTGCGCGCCTCAGAGGCATAAAGACCTACGTGACTATGAATACACTGATCAGGGATGACGAGATGGATGACGCCTTTAAGGCTGCGTACGATATGTGCGACATGGGGGCGGACGCCCTCATAATTCAGGACCTTGGCCTTGGCAGCCTGGTGAGGAAGTACATTCCGGACATGCCGATTCACCTTTCAACCCAGGGTTCCGTATACAGCCTTGAGGGTGTTCTTGTGGCAGAGGGACTGGGCTATGAGCGGGTGGTTCTGGCAAGAGAGCTCACCCTTGAGGAAATAAGAAGGATATGCGCAGGGACAAAGACAGAAATCGAGGTTTTCGTTCACGGTGCTCTCTGCATATGCTATTCGGGTCAATGCCAGCTGAGCCGGTACTTCGGAGGCAGAAGCGGCAACCGGGGACAGTGTGCTCAGCCGTGCAGGCTTGCATATGATATAGAGGAAGGCTTTGAGGGAAAGACGCCCCGGGGAAAACACATCCTCAGTCCGAAGGATATATGCCTTATCGACAGAGTGGGAGAGCTCATAGACGCAGGGGTGGCATCCCTTAAGATAGAGGGCAGGATGAAGTCCCCGGAATATGTGGGAACGGTAACGTCAATATACAGAAAGTACATGGATATGTATTTTGAGAACGGCGGATATACCGTGGAGGAAGCCGACAGGGAGGCTCTGACGCAGATTTTTAACCGCGGCGGATTTACCGAAGGGTACATGGACGGCGACCCGGAAAAGGCCCTGATGGCGGAGGAGGTTCCGAAGAATGCCGGAATATATATGGGTACGGTAGTGAAAGCGGTAAAAGGATCACCTGTGGTTTCAATCAGAGAGGACGGCGGCAGGCACGGCCCCGGTCCCATATCCATGGGAGACCGTATCGAGATTCGCGGAGATAAAAACGTAAGCGCCCTCGTTACTTACCTGAAGCCGGGGACAAAGGGCGCGGTGGACATAGGAGACGTAAAGTCGCCTGTAAGAGCAGGCGACGGCGTGTACAGGATAACGTCGGCAAAGCAGACGGAAAGGGCGGCCGTATTTTACAGGGACAAAACCTTCAACCGTGGAAAGTATTTGAGAAAGCGTATTTTGAACGCTTCCGTCAATACCGGCGGCGACGGAAGTCTTACGGTCACCCTGACGGAACCGGAGCGGGGAATTTCCGTATCGGCCGTTCTCGGCGCCGGCGAGGAGGCCCAAAACAGCGCTGCGGCGGCTGCAAGGATAGAAAAGAGTCTGAGGAAGACCGGCGGCACGCCTTTTGAAATAGGAGATATAGTCTTTGACGGAACCGTGGACCGCATGGTTCCCGTTTCGGAAGTAAACGGCCTGAGAAGAGAACTCCTTGGGAAGATGGAAGAAGCTCTTAAACGCAGTGGAAGAAAGCCGCGGGGAATTCCTGCTGTAGCGTGGACTCCGGAAGAGGAAAATACCGGGGCCGTCCTTGAGGTGTTTTTCTACGATGCCGAAGATTACGAAAGGCTTTCAGCCGGACTTAAAGATACCGGCGTAAGGACGAGATGCCTGCTCCCGCTGACGGAAATGATGAGAGGAAAGGCTGCGGCAGAAACGGAGGAAAGCGGCTTCGATACGGTTCCGTACATAACCGGTATTTCCAAAGGCCCCGAGGACGATTTTATCGAAAAAAACTTTACGGACGCGGTGAGAATCGCAGACGTAAACGGAATATACGTGGGAAACCTCAGGTGGCTGAAGGCGTTTGCGGACGCCGGAGTGATGGTTTACGCCGATGCGGGCCTCAACGTCTACAACGGGTTTACGGCGGAAGCTTTAAAGGAGCTGGGCGCAGCCCGGTGTTTTCCGTCGGCTGAAGCCTTTGGCGAAGAGGAAGGCAATTACCCCCTCATGGTGAGCGAACATCGCTTCGGCAGGGGAAGGGCCAGAGACAGAAAGGGAGAGGTTCTGAGATTCAGAGAATCACCCTTTGGCGGAAAGAGCCTCATAACGCCGGAAAAGCCCGTAGATATTTACGCTGCGGCAAGACGCGCCCGGAAAGAAAAACGAACAATTAGAATATATATATAGAAATAGTTCGTTATTTATCCTAAAATTTAATATTTTTTATCGTAAGGAAGCAAAAAGAGTGATAAAAAGACAAATATTTGCTTCCTTTTTCTATATGTGGGTATATAATTGAATTACAAGAGTCGATTTTGTTTATGGGGCTGAAATCTGATGGATTGTCCGGCCCGGTTTAAAGGAGAAAGAAAATGAGAAAAGAGTGGGAAGGATTCAAGCCCGGTGCCTGGATGGATACCATCGACACCGACGATTTTATCAGACTTAACTATACTCCTTACGACGGAGATGAAAGCTTTCTGGAGGGACCGACTGAGAGAACTCTCCGCTGCAACGACAGAGTGAGAGAACTTCTCAGGGAGGAGAGAAAAGCCGGCGGAACTCTCAAGGTTGATGCAAGCCGCATAATGAGGGTAAATGCCTACGAGCCGGGATATATAATCAGAAGCGACGATCTCATCGTGGGACTTCAGACCGATGAGCCTTTAAAGCGCGGAATATGTCCTTTCGGCGGAATAAGAATGGTGAGAGAAGAACTTGCAGAACATGGAGAAAAGCTGCCTGAAGAGATTAACTTCATGTTCAAATACGTCACCACCCACAACGACGGTGTGTTCAAAGCCTACTCTCCGGAGATGAGAAAGGTGCGCCATCTGGGATACATAACCGGACTTCCCGACGCTTACGGCAGAGGAAGAATAATAGGCGATTACAGACGCTGCGCCCTTTACGGAATCGACAGACTTATAGAAGAAAAGCAGAAGGACCACGACGAGATAGCCTCCCGTGAGGATATGTGCGAGGAGAACATCAGGCTGTCCGAGGAGATATTCAATCAGATAGTCGCACTCAGAGAGATAAAGGAAATGGCCGAGAAGTACGGCTACGATATATCAAAGCCTGCAAAGGATGTAAGGGAAGCGATTCAGTGGACCTATTTTGCATACCTCGCGGGAATCAAGGAGGAAAACGGAGCCGCAATGTCTCTCGGCAGAACGGCGACATTTATAGACATATACGCAGAAAGAGACCTTGCCAACGGAACCTATACCGAAAGCAGAATTCAGGAGTTCGTCGACGATTTCATTCTCAAGCTGAGGGTGGCAAGGCATCTGAGGACCAACGAGTACAACGAACTCTTCGGCGGAGACCCGATGTGGATAACCGAAGGTCTTGCCGGAGTTGGAAACGACGGACGTCACAGAGTAACCAAGAATACATACAGGGTTCTGAACACCCTCTATAACCTGGATCCGGCTCCGGAACCGAACCTGACCGTTCTGTGGTCCGAGAAGCTTCCTGAACCTTTCAAGAGGTTCTGCGCCCAGGTTTCCATCGACACCGATTCCATCCAGTACGAGAACGACGATAAGATGAGACCTCACTGCGGAGACGACTACTCCATCGCATGCTGCGTATCCGCCATCGAGATGGGCCATCAGATACAGTACTTCGGCGCACGCTGCAACCTTGCCAAGTGCCTGCTTCTTGCCATAAACGGCGGAATTGATGAGAGGACCGGCGAGAGAGTGGGGCCGCAGATGGAGCCTATGGGAGACGGGCCTTTAGACTTCGACGAGGTATGGAGAAGATATAAGATATACCTTGCATGGCTCATGGGCGTATACTCCCGCATCATGAACATAATTCACTTTATGCACGACAAATACGATTATGAGAGAACTCAGATGGCTTTCCTCGACTCCGAAGTGAAGCGTCTCATGGCCTTCGGCGTTGCGGGCTTCTCCGTCGCTGCGGATTCACTGTCGGCAATCAAATACGCCAGGGTTACTCCTTCAAAAAACGAAAACGGCGTCATAGTGGACTATATAATAGAAGGAGATTTTCCGAAATACGGAAATGACGACGACAGGGTTGATGAAATAGCCGTTGCCATCTCAGAGCGTGCCATAGCCGAGCTGAGAAAGCATCCGAACTACAGAAATGCGGTTACCACACTTTCCGTACTCACAATTACCTCCAACGTAATGTACGGAAAGAAGACGGGAAATACCCCTGACGGAAGAAGAGCGGGAACTCCTTTTGCTCCGGGAGCAAATCCTATGCACGGCCGGGACGAAAGCGGAGCGGTGGCTTCCTTAAACTCCGTCGCCAAGATAGACTGGAACACCTGCCAGGACGGAATATCCAACACCTTCAGCGTCGTTCCGGACGCTCTGGGTAAAGACAGGAATCAGAGAAAGGAAAATCTGGTAAACCTCCTTTCCGGATATTTCAGTCAGGGAGCTCATCATCTGAACGTGAACGTGCTTAACAGAGAGGTTCTCCTGGATGCATACGAAAATCCTGACAAGTATCCGAGCCTGACCATAAGAGTTTCCGGATATGCTGTAAGATTTAACGCTCTGTCAAGAGCACATCAGAAGGAAGTAATCGAAAGAACCTTCCACCAGAGTCTTTAGGAAAGAGGAAAGATGAAAAAAGAACTCACTGCAAAACTTCATTCCATAGAAACTTTCGGTGCTGTGGACGGTCCGGGTATCCGGACCGTCTTTTTTCTTCATGGCTGTCCCGCCCGGTGCAGGTACTGTCATAATCCCGATACATGGGATATGAACGCCGGTGCTGCCGGTGTGCTTACCGCTGAAGAAGCGGTAAGAAAGGCCAAAAGATGCAGACCTTATTACGGGCCTTCCGGAGGCGTGACATTTTCCGGAGGAGAGCCGCTCATACACGGAGAGTTTCTGGCGGAGGCCATAGACGCCCTTCATGAAGAAGGTATAAACTGCGCCATCGATACCAGCGGAACGTATTTTGACGGAAAAACGGAAGAGGTCATAGAAAAAGCCGACCTTATTCTCCTGGACGTAAAGCATACGGATCCGGCTGAGTTTAAAAAGCTGACAGGCAGAGATATGGACACGCTCTTTCAGATCATAGAAGCGGTGAACGAAGCGGATACCTCCGTGTGGATACGCCAGGTCATAGTGCCCGGCCTTAACGATACAGAGGAGTACGTCATGGGTCTCAAAGAGTTCATAAGGGCTGTCAATAAAGTGGAGAAGGTGGAACTCCTGGGCTATCACAGCATGGCCAGGACAAAATACGAAAAGCTGGGCATAAGCTATCCTTTGGAAGGCGTAAATGATATGGACGGCGCAAGACTGAAAGAACTTCAGGAGATTGTGGAAAATCCATTATAGAGGGCATACGAGAAAAAACGTAAAAAACGACGAAAAAATCCTTGACACCATTTAGTCAAAGTGATAAACTAAACAAGCTGTCACCTGAGGCAGGGCGAAAGGCCCGGAAAAAATAATAAAGCTGTCACGCGAGAGCATGACGGAACATAGAAAACCATATAATACGGAAAAGAAGTCAAAGAACATACCATGAAATGGTAAGCCATCACTAAGGTGATGGGTCTAAGACAATTCCAAGCAAGAACAATAATTTCGAGAAGAAATGAAAGCGTAGCAGATTACGCTAAGCGTTCTAAAGCAAGGAGATATTAAGCCCTCAGTGAGGGATAATATACAAACTGATTAAGAGTTTGATCCTGGCTCAGGATGAACGCTGGCGGCGTGCCTAACACATGCAAGTCGAGCGAGAAATCTTAAAATGAAGCTTCGGTAGATTTTTAAGATGGAAAGCGGCGGACGGGTGAGTAACGCGTAGGCAACCTGCCCCTTGCAGGGGGACAGCCACCGGAAACGGTGATTAATACCCCATAACGCCGAGAGTTCACATGGACATTCGGTCAAAGATTTATCGGCAAGGGATGGGCCTGCGTCTGATTAGCTTGTTGGTGAGGTAACGGCTCACCAAGGCAACGATCAGTAGCCGACCTGAGAGGGTGATCGGCCACATTGGAACTGAGACACGGTCCAAACTCCTACGGGAGGCAGCAGTGGGGAATATTGCACAATGGGCGCAAGCCTGATGCAGCAACGCCGCGTGAAGGATGAAGGTCTTCGGATCGTAAACTTCTGTCCTAAGGGAAGAACAAATGACGGTACCTTTGGAGGAAGCCCCGGCTAACTACGTGCCAGCAGCCGCGGTAATACGTAGGGGGCGAGCGTTATCCGGAATTATTGGGCGTAAAGAGTACGTAGGTGGCTCTTTAAGCGCAGGGTTTAAGGCAATGGCCTAACCATTGTTCGCCCTGCGAACTGGAGAGCTTGAGTGCAGGAGAGGAAAGCGGAATTCCTGGTGTAGCGGTGAAATGCGTAGATATCAGGAGGAACACCAGTGGCGAAGGCGGCTTTCTGGACTGTTACTGACACTGAGGTACGAAAGCGTGGGGAGCAAACAGGATTAGATACCCTGGTAGTCCACGCCGTAAACGATGAGCACTAGGTGTCGGGGGCGCAAGCCTTCGGTGCCGCAGTTAACGCATTAAGTGCTCCGCCTGGGGAGTACGCACGCAAGTGTGAAACTCAAAGGAATTGACGGGGACCCGCACAAGCAGCGGAGCATGTGGTTTAATTCGAAGCAACGCGAAGAACCTTACCAGGACTTGACATCCCTCTGACAGGACCTTAATCGGTCCCTTCTTCGGACAGAGGAGACAGGTGGTGCATGGTTGTCGTCAGCTCGTGTCGTGAGATGTTGGGTTAAGTCCCGCAACGAGCGCAACCCTTACCGTTAGTTGCCATCATTAAGTTGGGCACTCTAGCGGGACTGCCGGGGACAACTCGGAGGAAGGCGGGGATGACGTCAAATCATCATGCCCCTTATGTTCTGGGCTACACACGTGCTACAATGGCCGGTACAGAAGGAAGCGAAGGCGCGAGCCGGAGCGAAACCCAAAAACCGGTCCCAGTTCGGACTGCAGGCTGCAACCCGCCTGCACGAAGCCGGAGTTGCTAGTAATCGCGGATCAGAATGCCGCGGTGAATGCGTTCCCGGGTCTTGTACACACCGCCCGTCACACCATGGAAGTTGGGGGTGCCCGAAGCCGGTCGGCTAAGAAGACTGTCTAAGGCAAAACCAATGACTGGGGTGAAGTCGTAACAAGGTAGCCGTATCGGAAGGTGCGGCTGGATCACCTCCTTTCTAAGGAGACGGATACAGCACATAGACAACTGAATGACGCAAATCACAGAAAGACGAAATCGAGAAGCTAAGTTGTGAACAACGATAAAGCGAGTAAACGATTTCAACCGAGAAACCAGAAAAAAGCGATTTACCGAAATTAACGATAGGTAAGTGGCCCGAGTAGGTCAGGAAGATAAGGGCATAAGGCGGATGCCTTGGCACTGGGAGCCGACGAAGGACGTGACAAGCTGCGATAAGCTGCGGGGAGGAGCACATATCCGACAATCCGCAGATTTCCGAATGGGGGAACCCACCCGTGGTAATGCGCGGGTATCCTTAAGAGAACACATATCTTAAGAGAAGGGAACGCAGGGAACTGAAACATCTAAGTACCTGTAGGAAGAGAAAGAAACATCGATTTTCCTAGTAGCGGCGAGCGAACGGGAAAGAGGCCAAACCGATAGCTTGCTATCGGGGTTGAGGACCACCATAGAGCAGCCTGAAGTTTAGCGGAACATGACTGGAAAGTCAGGACACAGAGGGTAAAATCCCCGTACGCGAAAGACGGAAGGCGCAAGGTGGCACCAGAGTAGGACCGGACACGTGTAACCCGGTCTGAAGCCGGGGGGCCCACCCCCCAAGCCTAAATACTACCCAGTGACCGATAGAGAACAGTACCGTGAGGGAAAGGTGAAAAGGACCCCGGGAGGGGAGTGAAACAGAACCTGAAACCTTATGCCTACAAGCAATGGGAGCTAAGGTGACCATGTACTTTTTGTAGAACGGGCCAACGAGTTATGGCGTATAGCGAGGTTAAGATGCTGGAGCATCGGAGCCGTAGGGAAACCGAGTCTTAATAGGGCGATAAGTTGTGCGCTGTAGACCCGAAACCGGGTGACCTATCCATGAGCAGGTTGAAGTAACTGTAACAGGTTATGGAGGACCGAACCCGTGTCTGTTGAAAAAGGCTGGGATGACTTGTGGATAGCGGTGAAATTCCAATCGAACCCGGAGATAGCTGGTTCTCCCCGAAATAGCTTTAGGGCTAGCCTCGTGATAAAGATACCTGGAGGTAGAGCACTGAATGTTCTAGGGGCCTTCACCGGTTACCGAAAACTATCAAACTCCGAATGCCAGAGTATTATACACGGGAGTCAGACTATGTGAGATAAGTTTCATAGTCGAAAGGGAAACAGCCCAGACCGTCAGCTAAGGTCCCCAAATGCAAGTTAAGTGGAAAAGGATGTGGAGTTGCACAGACAGCTAGGACGTTGGCTCAGAAGCAGCCATTCATTCAAAGAGTGCGTAATAGCTCACTAGTCGAGTGGCTCTGCGCCGAAGATAAACGGGGCTGAAACTTGTTACCGAAGCTACGGATACTACGGTATGGTAGGGGAGCATCGTATGCGGGTAGAAGCTAAGTCGTAAGGCTTGGTGGACTGCATAGGAGAGAGAATGTTGGCATGAGTAGCGAGAGGCAGGTGAGAATCCTGCCCACCGAAAATCCAAGGTTTCCTGAGGAAGGTTCGTCCACTCAGGGTAAGTCGGGACCTAAGCCGAGGACGAAAGTCGTAGGCGATGGACAACAGGTAGAGATTCCTGTACCACCGGAGGTCGTCTGAGAGAAGCGGAGACACAGAAGGATAAGTTGAGCACGCCGCTGGTAGAGCGTGTCCAAGCGTCGAGTCAGACGAGGGAGGTAAGTCCCCTTCGTCAATGGTGAGGCGTGATGGGGTGGCAAAAGAGCCTGAAGCAACTGATTTCACGCTGTCAAGAAAAACCGCTATCGAGACCCGAGGTGCCCGTACCGCAAACCGACACAGGTGGATGAGGAGAGAATCCTAAGGTGAGCGAGAGAACTATTGTTAAGGAACTCGGCAAAATAACCCCGTAACTTCGGGAGAAGGGGTGCCTGCTTCGGCAGGCCGCAGTGAAAAGGCCCAGGCAACTGTTTACCAAAAACACAGGTCTCTGCAAAAGCGAAAGCTGAAGTATAGGGGCTGACGCCTGCCCGGTGCCGGAAGGTTAAGGGGAAGTGTCATCTTCGGAGAAGCACAGAACTTAAGCCCCGGTAAACGGCGGCCGTAACTATAACGGTCCTAAGGTAGCGAAATTCCTTGTCGGGTAAGTTCCGACCCGCACGAAAGGCGTAATGATCTGGGCACTGTCTCAACAATAGACTCGGTGAAATTGTAGTACCGGTAAAGATGCCGGTTACCCGCAGCAGGACGGAAAGACCCCGTGGAGCTTCACTGCAGCTTGGTATTGAGATTCGGCGTTGCATGTACAGGATAGGTGGGAGACTATGAGACTAGTACGCCAGTATTAGAGGAGTCACCGTTGGGATACCACCCTTGTAACGTTGAATTTCTAACCACGTAACGTAATCCGGTACTGGGACAGTGCCAGGCGGGCAGTTTGACTGGGGCGGTCGCCTCCTAAAGAGTAACGGAGGCGCCCAAAGGTTCCCTCAGCGCGGACGGAAATCGCGCGAAGAGTGCAAAGGCAGAAGGGAGCCTGACTGCGAGACAGACACGTCGAGCAGGGACGAAAGTCGGGCTTAGTGATCCGGTGGTTCCGAGTGGAAGGGCCATCGCTCAACGGATAAAAGCTACCCCGGGGATAACAGGCTGATACCCCCCAAGAGTTCACATCGACGGGGGTGTTTGGCACCTCGATGTCGGCTCGTCTCATCCTGGGGCTGGAGTAGGTCCCAAGGGTTGGGCTGTTCGCCCATTAAAGAGGTACGCGAGCTGGGTTCAGAACGTCGTGAGACAGTTCGGTCCCTATCCGCTGTGGGCGTTGGAGATTTGAGTGGAGCTGTCCTTAGTACGAGAGGACCGGGACGGACATACCTCTGGTGCATCGGTTGTACTGCCAAGTGCATGGCCGAGTAGCTACGTATGGACGGGATAAGCGCTGAAAGCATCTAAGTGCGAAGCCCCCCACAAGACAAGATCTCCTCCGCAAGGTAAGGCTCGTGGGAGACTACCACGTTGATAGGTCGGAGGTGTAAGTATGGTAACATATTAAGCTGACCGATACTAATAGGCCGAAATCCTGACCAGGGTTTCAAGGGAATGTGTTTGTGTCATTCAAGTTGAATGTGTAAAGAGGAAGAAGAAATCCGGTGACAATGGCGGGGAGGACACACCTGTACCCATCCCGAACACAGAAGTTAAGCTCCCCAGCGCCGATGATACCTGGCGGGAGACTGCCCGGGAAAGCAGGACGTTGCCGGTTTC
>CASEFA010000007.1 GCA_949287095.1 uncultured Bacillota bacterium | reverse complement strand
ATGGCAGACAAGAAGAAAAAGTAAGATAGTAGCACGCAGCTGTCAGACTGCATTACGTGTTGCACGCGTACCGCGAGGAGCAAGGGCTATGCCCGCATCTGAAAAACCCCGCGTTTTCGCAGGGAGCCATAAGACAGTAAAATATGCAAAAAGTGTGCTACGAAGAAAGTCACGCCTTTTGCCTTAGGAGGATAGCTGCAAAGCGGCGCAAGGGATACAATTCCTTGTTCGGAACGCAGCGACGCAAAACACCCCGGACATTCAGGTGTCCGGGGTGTTCCGTCTCACAGAGCGCACATACGGGGATTACCCGTATAGAAGTGCGCCCTTGTATCTGTTCGACAAATCGGAAGTTGATGAGCCAACAGACTATTATTTTTCGTTGACTTTAAGTTCAAGGATATCCGGACGTGCATAATGTCCAATCGCATCATGCTCCATCTTACAGGCGGCAGGCAGGCTCATATCGAGCTCTGCATAGATGATGGTTTCTTCATCCCAAACCGGCTTTGTCAAATAATGACCATACGGATCAATGATGCAGCTTCCGCCTCTGCACACAAATTCCGGAAGTTCCGATACGATATTGCGCTCACACAAGTCAGAAGGATACGAACTGCGTCTGATAATCATATCAGCATTTACAAAGAAACATTTCCCCTCGATTGCAATGTGCTGAATAGTGGCTTGCCATTCTGGATTGTCATTGGTGTTTGGCGAAATATAAATGGTGATTCCCTTTTGATAGAGCGCTACCCGAGCAAGCGGCATATAGCTTTCCCAACAGATCATGCTGCCGATTGGTCCCCACGGTGTTTCAGTAACAGGGAAATAATCCTTATTCGCATCTCCCCATACAACACGCTCAGAGCCTGTGGGCTTCAACTTTCTGTGTACCTTATATGACCCGTTCGGTTCAAAAATGACATTGCTGTTGTAGAGCGTTCCACTAACAGCGTCTCGCTCGGAAAATCCAAGGCTGATGTATGCCTCCGCTTTTTTGGCTGCCTCTGCGAGTTGTTGGAACTCCGAATCTCCGGCAACAACAGAGGCATCGTAGTATCGTTTCCAGTCTTTTCGTCCCTCATCGCTTCGTTTTCCCATGCTAAAACCGAAATTCATTCCAACAGGATATCCCGGAATAAACAGTTCCGGGAAAACAATTAAATCCGGTTTTTGGCTTGCTGCTTCACAAATATATTGAAGTGCCTTTTTAAGTGATGCGCTTTTGCTGAACATAACAGGCTCTGCCTGTACTAGTGCGATTTTACAAGTGGTTTTGATATCCTTCATAACGACAATTTCACTCCTTTACAAATTCCAATTTGCAGGTGTGTTCGGTTCCACCTTATCACATAACGGGATAAAATACAAGAACAGACACAGCGGTTCAACCTATTGTGGCTGTTAACTGTCTTATGAGCACTTCGCTTTCACGCGGGGATGGTTTGTTATACCGCGAATGGAGTGATGCTGTTTGTAGCGGAATTTTCTTCCGGGAGAATAAGCGTAAACGGTCATATTGGCTATGTGTCTGCGGGATAAGATAATGTATTGTGCGTTACCGTATCTGTGCTTACGTGCTTTGCCTTCACTCTTTTACTATAACGATTTTCTCATTGTCATAACTTAGAATTACGCTTCTGTCTTCTGGGGTTATTCCCAGTGCCTTAATGGCTCCGGCGGGGAGGCTTATCCTGTAAGTCAGAGCATTTTTACTTGCGTTGCCTCCCGCCTTGTTCATCATGACATTTCTTTTTACGGTTTCCATTATTTCCTCCGAATTACTGCCGCTAATGCGACTATAGATAGAATGAATGCTGCTATTCGCATTGTCCAAATAATAACTTGCATAGCTTTAAATGTGAGCGTATAATGTAGATGAGCTCCCCGGAAGGGGGAGGGCTTTCGCCCTCAATCCTTCCTTGAGTTTCTCATAATCAGCAGGGCTGTTGCCAAATTTGCGGTTGCTGTTAAGAGTTCCAGGAGCTCTTTTATTATGCCACATTTTCCTACCCTCCTTTTTTTAATTATAATATATCTGATGCCGATACTCTACCATTCCCTGCTCTTTTTCCATTAAAATTTCTACTATTATCGTATCCGGTTTCTTAAACCGTGGGCGGCGGGGCAGGCACGCAGCTGGGCCGCCTACTCCTGTTTCCCGGTTCGCGGCCCACAGATTTTACTGCAAAATCGCCAAAATTTCAACATGTGGCCAAGATTTTCGCCCCTCTGTCAGGGCCGTAACGGCTGTTTTCTCGGCCACATCTCTGATTCCAACTCGAAGTGGCACAGATTTCGTCGGCCGCAACTGTTGTTTTCAGCTTTTTCGGCCCACAAGTCCACAAGCCAACAATCCCACAAGATACAAGATATGCCGGACTGATTGAAGGATGTAAGCAGAGGGATATGAACTCTTTCTGTACCCAATCGGAATGAGTTGAGACATGTTCTCGCATCAGTTAAATATATTCTTTGCCCGGAACCCGTCCGGTATACATATAACCTTTGATTTTTCACCCGGACAGTGATACTCTATCATTAGATAAAAATTATGTCTGCCGGTTGATTCATGCCGGCATAAACTGTGACGATTCAGGAGGAATGACGAGAAAATGAGGAGACTAAAACGTATGGCAGGGCTTGTTGCGGCTCTGGTGCTTGTTTTGTCATCGGCTGCTGCGCCTGCGGTATTTGCAGAAGAAAGCGCCGGCACGCCGGACCCTATGGAACAGGAACCGGGAATTCCCAATTCTGCTGCGGGAATACTGTACGAAACAACTACAGGAACAGTTCTGTTTGAGGAAAATGCCGATGAAGTGAGGGCGCCGGCGAGCATGACGAAGGTCATGACGGCGATTATCGTTCTGGAGGAGAATCCTGAGCTGGAAGGAACCCTGACGGTAAGCGAGGATGCGGTAAGTTCATATTACTGCAGCTCTATGACGCCTACGTATCATCTGGAGGCAGGAGAAGAAATATCATATAAGGACTGCATGCAGTACATGCTGGTTTGTTCTGCAAACGAAGCGGCAACGTCTTTTGCCTTTGAACTCGGCGACGGAGACTTTCACGCTTTTGTCGACATGATGAACGAGAAGGCTAAGGAGCTCGGGTGTGAAAACACGTCGTACATGGATCCTACGGGAATATCCTCTTCCAACAAAATCACTGCAAGGGACATGGTGAAGATTGCGGAATACGCCATGACATTTGACGCATTCAGAGAGGCCGTATCCCACGAAAGCGGCACGATTCCGCCGTCAAATGTGAGAGATGAAGGATACGACTACTACACCACCAACTACGTGATGTTCCCTGACGACAGATACGAAAGCCCGTACTCACAGTACATGACGGGAGTGAAGACGGGATGGATTCCGGCGTCGGGATATAACTTTACAGGATGCCTGGAGAAAGACGGGTATCAGTTTATATCGGTAGTCATGGGCGGGGAAGAGCTGCCTTATGATGAAGAGAGAATTATCCAGGGCGATTTCGTGGATACAATTTCTCTGTACAGGCTTACCGACGACTTTGAGCCGCCTGCGGATTATACCTGGATATATATTGCAGCCGCAGCGGTGATTGCAGGCATAGCTGTCTATGTGGCCGCAGTCAAAATTAAAGGGAAAAAGAAAAAGACCGAAGAGAAGGAGACAAGATAATCATGAAAACTGAAAAAGGATTTACAGTAACAGAGGGAAAAGGGGCATATTACATCGATGGAGTTTTGATGGTCAATAAGACTTATCCACTTTCGCCGGAGTTTGGAGATGGACTTACGCCGGAGACGGAAAAGGCTTTCGAGGAAATGAAGGCCGACGGGGAAAAGCTTGGCCTTGATTTATACAATTCCAGCGGTTTCAGATCCTACGACTATCAGAATAAGATTTACAATGAATATGTTGAAGAGGACGGCAGAGACGTTGCCGATACATATTCCGCAAGACCCGGACACTCGGAGCACCAGAGCGGACTGGCATTCGACCTTAACACCATAAGCGATGAGTTTGCGGACACGGAAGAAGGCAAATGGGTCAACGACAACTGCTGGAAATACGGATTTATCCTGCGATTCCCTAAGGGAAAGAACGATATCACGGGATATAAATATGAGCCGTGGCACATGAGATTTGTCGGCAGGGAGCTTGCCGAGAAGATGTACAACGGCGGAGACTGGCTTACTCTGGAGGAATACTTCGGCGTAGACAGCCGATATGAGCACGCTCTGCCGAGTCCGAAAAATGATTAGGCGTTATATAGGCTGTCACCTCTCGTCGTCGGGAGGCTTTGAGGCCATGGGAAAAACGGCGCTCTCCATAGGGGCGGACACCTTCGCGTTCTTTACGAGAAATCCCCGTGGAGGCGCGTCAAAGCCTGCAGACCCGGACGATGCGAGAGCTCTCATAAAGCTGATGCGTGAAAACGACTTCGGACCGCTGGTTGCCCATGCTCCGTACACTTTAAACCCGTGCTCGTCGAATCCCAGGGTACGGGAGTTCGCAAAGACGGCAATGGCGGAAGACCTTGATAAAATGGAGTACCTGCCGGGGAATTATTACAATTTCCACCCGGGAAGCCACACGGGACTGGGAGCGGAAAAGGGAATCGAGCTCATAGCGGATATGCTTAATGAAGTTATGAATCCGGATCAGTCCACCACGGTGCTTCTTGAAACCATGGCCGGCAAGGGAAGTGAAATAGGCGGAAGCTTTGAGGAGATTGCGGCCATAATAGACAGAGTGGTTCTGAAGAATCAGATTGGAGTATGCCTCGATACCTGCCACGTAAGCGATGCAGGATATGAGATAAAGGACAACCTTGACAGAGTCCTTGAAGATTTTGATGCGATCATAGGCCTTGAAAAGCTTAAGGCACTGCACATAAACGACAGCCTGAACCCTGCGGGAGCGCATAAGGACCGCCACGCGAAAATCGGCGAAGGCTGGCTGGGGCTTGAGACAATAAGAAAAGTCGTTCACGACCCGAGACTCGAAGACCTGCCGTGCATACTGGAGACGCCTCAGGAGGACCTTTCCGGCTATGCCCGGGAGATAAAGCTGTTAAGATAAGGAGTTGATTGAAGATGAGCATTGAAGTAAAGGATATCCTGGTTATAAATCCGGGTTCCACCACTACGAAGATTGCGGTGTTTACCGAAAACAACACGAAGAAGCTCTTTGAAACCACCATAGTTCACGACGAGGAGAAGATTCTGTCCTTCCCGACAATCGCAAGCCAGGAGGACTACAGAAGAGGGATGCTGGAAGATTACCTGAGAGAACACGGATACGACAAGTCGCGGCTTTCAGCGGTAGTCGGAAGAGGGGGAATGGCTTTTGAACTTTCTTCGGGCGGATATCTGGTGAACAAAACACTCTGCGAGAGAATGGCAAGCCCCGAGCTTCCTGCTCACGCATCCAGCCTGGGAGCGATTCTTGCCTACGATATCGCAGAAGAGCTTGGAATACCTTCGTACATATACGACTCCCCTATGGGCTGCGACCTGACAGAGGTTGCGAAGATTACGGGAATAGCGGAAGTGGAAAAGTACGGAGCGATACACCTTCTCAACTCCAGAGCCATGGCGATGGATTACGCAAAGCAGACAGGAAGGGACTATAATGACCTGGATCTTATCGTATGTCACTTGGGCGGAGGAATCACGGCCAATGCTCAGAAACACGGCAAGGTAGTAGATACCGCCGGTTACGATGACGGCCCGATGGCTCCGGAAAGGTCGGGAGGAGTTCCCCTGATTCTCTTCAAGAACCTCTGCTTTGACGGAAAGCACACTTCCGAGGATATGGACAGACTCATAAGCGGAAAAGGCGGAATGTATTCCTACCTCGGCACCAAAGACTGCATCGAGGTGGAAAAGAGAATCGAAGCCGGAGACGAAAAGGCAGCCGTAGTATACGAAGCCATGGCTTATCAGGTTGCAAAGTCCATAGCGGGCCTTTCAGTGGCACTTGAGGGGCATGTGGATGCGATAATAATCACGGGCGGAATAGCTCATTCGAAAATGCTTACGGATATGATAAAGAAATACGCGGGGCATCTTGGAAATATCGTTGTTATGCCGGGCGAAAAGGAGATGCAGGCTCTTGCCGACGGCGCGATGAGAATGCTAAAAGGAGACGAAGCCGCTAACGTGTACAGCGGTGTTTAAGACAGAACCCGCGAGATTATAAGATAAGTTTGCGCATCGCGGCGCTCAGATCTGTTTTGTAAAGTGATTCTACAGGTATGTTATAGATTGCAGCCAGAGCGAAACCTACAAATAATGACGGTGTCTTTTCACCTTTTTCGATGGTCGCATAAGTCGACCTGGATATCTGCAGGCGTTCAGCCAGCTCACGCTGAGTGAGCCCGTGCATCTGCCTCAGAAGACGCAGATTACCGCCTACACGGTCCATGAATTGAACTTCATTCATACCGGCCCCCTCCTCTTTTGCGGTATAGAACGGGTTCTGCCGAAAACACATGTATATGCTACAGAATAATGAGAATACTTTCAAACCACTGACAGTAGCAAAATTGCTGTCTACAGGAGAAAAAATGGAACTGAAGATCAACAGAAGAAATTTAATCGAGGATAGTCAGAAACGACAGAGGGCTGCAGAAGCAGGCCGCGCCCTGGATGCGCTCTGGGAAGCTCCGTGGGTAAAGGCTTCCATATCCAGAACGGATTATAAAACGGCAGAAGCCCTTTCCCCTGTTGCGGAAAAACTGTCGTCCGAATGTGATACGGTGGTAATCCTTGCCGCAGGAAGGCTTGCAAAAACCATCAGAGCCGTAACGGAAGCCGTGCCGGGTGATGATGATGGAACGGAAATCATAGTTTTTGGCGATACTCTTTCTACTGGAGACTATGACAGACTCTTTACGAGACTTGAGGGGAAAAAGGCGGGTCTCGTTACAGTGTGCTGCGGAAAAGAACCGGTAGAGCTTCTGGGAGCCCTCGCCATTCTGAAAAAGTTCATAGTTTCGGAAATGGGGCCGGCAGGGGCATTTGGAAAAATCTATGCGGTTTGCGGCCGTGACAGCGAGGCAGTTGTAAACGATGCTGTAAAAAGCGAGTATCAGGTGATTCCCCTTGAGGAGGGAACGGATATTTACGGAGCCAACTCCACCGGAGCTATTCTGCCTCTCATGATAAAGGGCGCCGATATTTCGGCGTACCTTGAGGGATTTTACGACGCTGTTTCGTCGCCGTCATGGGATGTGGATGCGTGGGAGTACGGGGCAGCCTTAGCCGATGCAGACTCAGCCCTGCGCCCACTGGTTTTTTCAACGTGGCACAGCGAGCTGGAAAGCACAGTCAAGTGGATGAGCTCTTTCGGAGAAGACCCGGGATACAGACGGGGAGCCAGGCTTCCGGAGGATTCTGCAATATGCGCGTATGCAGGGCTTGAGACACTGATTTCTGTGGAAAATCCCGGAGAGGATCTCATGACGCCTTTGTTTCAGGGATGCAACGCCGACGGATCCCTTAACCTTCTTCTGAATGAAGAGTCCCGGAAAAAGTTTTATGCGGATGAAGAGACGCCGGGGTTTGAGATAGTTATGGGAGAAAGAGATGCGTCTTTTGCAGGACAGCTTGCGGCATTTATTCAGATTTCAGAAGGAATAGCAGATTTTTTCAGAGGAGAAAAAGGTGATAATAAATAAAATATCGGATTCGGATACAGTAAGGAAGTACGCCGAAAACCATGACATTCTTCCGGCTGTGACGGGAGACATGGCTCAGCTGGTCGGAGCTGAAGTGTGCAGAACAGATGAAGCCGGGGGGCTTTCGCAGCTTGAACGGAATATGACAAAGAGTGCAGCTTTTTTTACTCCGGACGGCGTCCTTTTTGCTGCGGGCAGAAGTGAGTACGAAGCCGGCATAGCGGCCGCAGTAGTGGAAAAATGCATGAGGGCAGCTGTTGAAGCTGAGGCTCTCGGAGGCGCAGTCCCCCTGAACCGTGCAGATGCGGAAAAGCTGAGAGCCGATTATATAGTGCATTATTCGGCGGCGGAGAATTCATTCAGGCAGGAATCCGAAAGAGAACTGATACTCAGAGACGAACTGGTGGAATACGGAAGAAAGGTACTTGAGGCCGGTCTTGTCCGCGGAACATGGGGTAATCTTTCGGCACGTCTGGATGAGAGATACATGCTCGTTACCCCGTCCGGAATGGATTATATGAGAATCACTCCGGAGCATATCGTTAAGGTGGAAATTGAAACACTAAAGTATGAAGGGCCTTTTAAACCCACGTCGGAAAGCCCGCTGCATGCGGCCATATACATGGGACGCCCTGATGCAGGAGCGGTCATTCATACTCATTCGGATTACTGCACGGCTTTTGCGGTGGCAAGAAAACCTCTGAAAACGGAGGCCCCTGAACTTAAAGCGATAATGGGAGAGATTGCGGAAGCGGGCGGACCGGGTCTTCCGGGCTCAAAGGAGCTCACTGAAAACACGGTCAGAGCGCTTGGAAATAATGCGGGATGCATAATGGCAAACCATGGCATGCTTGCCTGCGGAAAAGATATGGAGCAGGCATTCAGACGATGCGTTGCGATGGAAGAAGCTGCCAAAAGAGAGATAGAAAGAATATAGGAAAACCCCTGCCGACCAGTCCGGCGGGGGTTTTAGTTAACTCTCTATCTTTCGTAAACTGTCTTTCCGGCAAGTATCGTCATATCGACTTTGATGTCTTTTATGCGGTCCGGGTCAGCGGAATATATGTCCTCGTTAAGTACAACGAAATCGGCGTTTTTTCCGGGCTCAACGGTTCCGTTCACGCCCTCCGAATATGAACCGTAAGCCGGATATTTTGTGAAGAGGCGTACAGCCTCGGCTACAGGCAGCCTCTCTTCTGGAATCCAGCCGCCTTCAGGTTTGCCGCTCATATTCTTTCGGGTGACTGCGAAATAGATGTTCTCCAGTATATCGAAGCTGACTACGGGAGCGTCCGAGCCGCCCATGGTTCTGATGCCAAGGTCAAGCATGGATTTCCACGCATAGACTCCGTCCATCCGTTCTTTACCGATTCTTTCTTCGACGATATCCATATCCAGATCAACGAATACAGGCTGGATGTATGCGAGAACGTTATCTCTTGCCATCCTCTCAAGGATTCGCCTGTTGGTAATCTGGCAGTGGACTATGCCGTGACGGTTTTTCGGATTATCCGCCCGCAACGGGGACTTTTCAATGGCTTCGAGAACCATGTCCATAGCCCTGTCGCCGATGCAGTGGACCGCTATCTGCATGTGATTTTCATCGCAGAATCTTACGATTTCATCCAGCTCATCCTGAGGATATATGGAAATTCCGAGGTTGTCATCAGAGCCCTCATAAGGCTCGTTCAGGGCAGCCGTTCTCGCGCCGAGAGCCCCATCGTGAAGAAGCTTTACGGGGCCTGTGGTGAAAAAATTTCCGCAGTCGCCGGTCCGGTAACCTTCGCCTATGAAGGTCTTAAGATCCTCGAATCTTTCAAACAGACACTGCTCATAGATTCTTAGGTTCATCTCACCTTTTGCATCCAGAGATTTATAGGCATTCATGATTCTGCGCCAGTCTTTTCCCGGAAGTGAAGCCAGGTCGTCGGACTGTATTCCGGTGATTCCGGCTTTGTTTAAATCGGCAATGCTGTATTTGATAAGGTACTCTATCTCTTCCGAAGGAGGAGCGTCCAGCACTGAATAGTAGAACTGAACGGCGTTTTCCTTAAGAAGACCCGTCTCCTCGTCCACATCCCTTTCAATCTCCGGGTATTCCCTGATTTTTTTCAGCTTTTCAAGGCCGCAGGTGTTGGTTACGGCTACGTGGCCGCAGACTCTCACCATTATTATCGGAATGTCGTCTGCCAGAGCGTCAAGGTCCGCTTTTGTCGGATAAACAGGCCTGTCAAAGTGCTCTTCGTTCCAGCCTCTGCAGAACAGCCAGTTCAGAGGTCTTTCCTCGCGCCGGTCAAGGCGGGCCTTTGCTGCAGCATACGTATCCTCTACGCTTTTGCAGTCAAAGAGCTTTACAGAGTTTGCCACGAATGCGTAGTGCAGCATGTGAAGGTGGGAGTCCACGAATCCCGGAAGGAGAAGGCGGCCCTTAAGGTCCACCCTTTCCTTCGCCTCAAGCTCTGCCGCCTCTTTGTCACTTCCGACAAAGACGATTTTGCCGTCTTTAACGCCGACGGCCTCGCAGAAGCTGTCCGATTCATCCAAAGTGCTTATCTTACCGTTGTAAAAAATTCTGTCCATGAGTTAACTTCCTATTTGTTTCCGTTTCTTTTTACAGCTTCTTCGTAGAAGAGAGCGGTGTTTTCGTTCAGCTTACCTTCGCCGAGGTATCTTGCCCTGTAATCCTTAAGCAGCGTGATAAAGGTTCCGCTCAGGAGGAACAGGGTGATTATGTTGAAGAAGGTAGGGAATACAGTCGTAAAGTCTGCAATTACCCACAGCTGAGAAGGGGTGCCGTTTCCATAAACAGTAAGCAGTGTTACCAGGAAACCCCAGAGCGGTGTTCCAATGATAAAGATCTTGGATGCGATGTTGTTAACCTTCTGATTGCCGCCCAGCCAGTGATCCAGTATGACCTGATAGTAGGTAAACCAGCCGGTAGAAGTGGTCAGACCGAAGAGGAAAATACTCAGTGCGACCATGATTCTCGCTGCGGAGCCCATTACAGATTCGAATGCCGTAAGGGTGAGAGTAGCTCCTTCGAGCCCGGAATTCCAGTAACCCGTTGCAATAACTACAAGACCTGTAAGGGTACAGATGATGATGGTGTCAACGAATACCTCGAATGCACCCATCAGTCCCTGCTTCACAGGGTGATCCGTGTTGGCGGAAGCGTGTACCATAGGAGAGGTTCCCCAGCCCGCCTCGTTGCTGTACACGGAACGGGCAAAGCCCAGTCTCATGGTATAGGCTACGGATGCTCCGAGGAAGCCGCCTGCTGCAGACTGCGCGGTGAAGGCTCCCTTGAAGATCATGGCGAAGGTGTTAGGAATGTTGTCCCAGTTTACTGCCAGAATGATGAGTGAGCCTATGATGTAGAACGCGCACATGACAGGTGTAACATAGGATGCGATTACGCCGACCTTCTTTATTCCTCCGATAATAACGAGATAAATTCCGAGAACATAGACGATGGAAGGAATAATGTAAGGGATATCGAAGGTTCCTCCTATGGCTTCGGATACGGTGTAGTTCTGGAGGGTGATGAACCAGGTCATGAAGATGCAGAGTCCGAAGATTACTGCGAATATCTTCCAGAACTTATATCCCTTTTCTTTTCCGAGGCCGTTCTGCATGTAGTATGTAGGGCCTCCGCGGAATGTTCCGTCAGGCTGCTTTTCTCTGTAGTATACGGCGAGGGTAACTTCGGCCATTTTTATTATCATTCCCATGAGGGCTGCTACCCACAGCCAGAAGAGCGCTCCCGGACCACCGGTCGCAATAGCCGTGGCGACACCGCTCATATTGCTGACGCCTACGGTTCCTCCGATAGCGACTGAAATGGCCTGGAAAGGAGTAAGGGCTTTCTTCTCGTCTCCCTCTCCGCCGCCGGATCTGCGGTCCTTGCTGAACAGGCTTTTGATGATGTGTCCGAAGTGACGGAACTGAAAGAATCCGGACCTTAAGGTCAGATAGATACCGGTTATCAGCGTTACTGCGATAAGCGGTGTTCCCCACAGAAAATTAGTGAGGTTTTCAAACAGTGCAAACATAATATTTTCCATTCCTTTCTCTTTTGACTGCCGGCTCTCTCCATCCGGCAGCCGATTCCGGATTCAGATAAAGCAAAAGCTATGCCACGAGACAAAAGACGCAGTTTTAACGTTTTTTTGGTGCAGCCGGGGCGCTTTACGGGATAAAAACAGGATATAGGTTGAAAAAATGGGCTAAACATCCTATAATTATATCCTAATAAATATGTAAGGAGAGCGTCATAGAGCTTTAGGAGAAATTATGAAAACTATCTATCTTGTATTCAATAACAGAGAGAAGTCAGAGGTGTCCGAATCACTGCTGGAGGATTTGAAGCTTGTATACGGTGGACTCGTACGGATAAAGCTGTGTTTTCTCAGCGAGATTGTCAGAGGCTCCATAGATGACGGGGATGTATTTGTAGTTCTTTATGAGGATAGAGTACACGCTATGAGGGAATACATATCGTCTCTGGACAGGGTAATAGCAATGACCAGGACTATCAGAAGGGAGTTTCTCCCGGAAATATTCGTAATTCCTGACGGCACCGAAGTTCTGGTTGTAAACGATACAGACGAAAGCACCCTCCAGACCATTAACAACCTTTATGCCCTGGGGCTCAACAATCTGAACCTTATACCGCTTCTCAGCACATCGGATGCTGCAGACTTTGAGAACATAAGATATTCCATAACCCCTGACGAGACGGAATTAGTTCCGGACTATATAGAGCATATAATAAATATAGGCAATAGATGCATATCCGTGGAGACCATAATGGATATAACCAATATGCTGGGACTTAATACGCCGCAGGTCACGCGAAACATAATAAGGTACAGCGAGATAGCGGCTGAGATAAACGAGGGAAGAAACAGAGCCTACGCACGGGAGAGACTTAAAAGCGAAATTTTCAATTCGGTTTTCAGCGATGCAAAAAGAGCAATATTTATAACAGACAATGATAACAAAGTGGTGTATGTGAACCGGAGGGCAAAGGAGAGATTCTTTCCCTATGAGGGCAGAAGACGTGACGCCACGTGGCTGTTTAACGGCGAATACGGGAAAATGCTGGAACCGTACTCGTTTAAAAATGCACTTTTTACTTTCGACGGAGTGAATTACATAGTAGAAAAAAGAGTCGTAAAAATTGTAGATCAGGTGATGGGCAGCTACTATCTCTTTGACGACGAAAGGGACATAAAAAATTCTGAGCAGGATCTCAGCAATCTGCTCATGAAAAGGGGTCTGGTTGCAAAATACACCTTCAACCAGATCATAGGAGAATCACCGGTTATGGACTCTACGCTGGAACTTGCAAAGAAGGTGGCGCTTACAGATTTTACGGTTATGATCTACGGAGAAAGCGGCACAGGGAAAGAGCTACTGGCGCAATCTATGCACAATTATTCGAAGAGAAGCAATCAGCCTTTCGTAGCAATAAATTGTGCGGCCTTACCTGAGACGCTGCTTGAGTCAGAGCTGTTCGGTTATGAGAAGGGAGCGTTTACAGGAGCCCTCGGAAGGGGGAAACTGGGACTCTTCGAACAGGCCGGAAGAGGAACGGTGTTTCTTGATGAAATAGGAGATATGCCTTTAAATCTTCAGGCGAGGCTGCTGAGGGTTCTTCAGGAGAAACAGATAATGCGTCTCGGAAGCGATAAGGTCATCGACGTCGACGTCCGTATCATTGCAGCTACGAACAAGGATCTGGCAGAACAGGTGAAAACCGGGGCATTCAGGGAAGATCTGTATTATCGCCTGTGCAATATTCCCATAACGCTGCCGCCGCTGAAGGACAGAGGGCGCGATGCTCTTCTTCTGATGGAATATATGCTGGGAGAAAAGTATCATGAGCTTAGCAGTCAGGAGCTCGACCGGATTATAGATTACTCATGGCCGGGAAACGTCAGAGAGCTGAAAAATGCCGCTGACTATTTTGCAACATTGGGAAAGCTTCCCGAAACAGTTTCAAATGGAGCTGCTGCTGAAGGAACGTCTGAAAAGCCGGATAAAAAAGGGACGGAGAAAGACATACACGACGTACATAGAGAAGTTCTGGGTATTATTTCTGAAAACACCCTGCCTTCCTCCGGAATAGGCCGGCTCTCCATACTTGCAGAACTGCGCCGCCGCAATGTATATATCAGCGATGACAGGCTCAGGCATATACTGAAAGAGCTGGAAACATCGGGGAAAATCACTGTGGGCAGAGGACGATGCGGCTGCAGGATTATAGAAAATGAAGGAATATAAAAGCCCTTGAACGCCGATTTCAGGGCAGTTTCAAGGGCTTTAGAAATGGAGCTCCCAGTGGGACTCGAACCCACGGCCTGCGCGTTACGAATGCGCTGCTCTACCAACTGAGCCATGGAAGCATACTTATGTAATAAGTGCAACACGTATATTTTATTATCCCGGAGAGGATTTTGCAAGAAAAATTTCTTAAGTATTTTGGCGAAGCGTCCATTTAATTCTGAAATATGGTATAATGACAAAAAGCATTCGTGAGCCGGACAGGAGGAAAACCATGAGAGAGATTAAAAGAATCGGGACAGAACGCATCGATGAATACATGGAGATTTACTTTAACTCTTATCCTGCGTATAAGACGCTGGATGACGAGTGTCGAGCGTACTACAGGGATAAGACCATCCGCGATATGGAAAGGGGCAGGGACGTAGAGTTTTTCGGATGCTTTGAGGACGGGATTCTTGCTGCCACCATGAAGATCGTGGATTTTGATATAAATCTTTTCGGTGAGATGAGAAAGACAAAGGGACTTATGGCTCTCGGCGTGCACCCTTTGTATAAGAAGAGAAAAATCGCCCTGGACATGGTCAATTATTTCGAGGATTACACCACGGACAGCGGATACGCCATGGCGGTGCTGCTTCCGTTCAATATGAAGTTCTATCACGACATGGGTTACGGCTACGGCTCCAAGATGGACGAGTACCGCGTGCCGACCACATCTCTGCCAAAGGCTGAAAGCCTTGACGGACTCAGGTTCCTTACCGGGGACGAAAAGGGGGAGGTTCTTGCCTGCTTCAGGCGTTTCGTGGAGGCCGGACACGGTCAGCTGATGAAGTTTTCCGAGGAAATCGAGGCGATGAATGCCGACGAGGTGACTAAGTATATAGGATGCTTTGACGGAGACAGGCTGGCAGGATATCTTGCCTACCGGTTCGAGAACGCAAGCGATGTGAACTATACTCTGAACCGTATCGTGGTTGACGAGATGATATACGAAAGCGGCGCGGTGCTTAAAAAGCTTCTCGGATTTCTGAGACTTCAGGCGGATCAGGTTCAGACCGTGGTTCTCAGGACGGGAGACCCCGACTTTTACCACGTCCTCGAGGACAGCGCCGATATTTCCGGTAATTACATTCCGTTCGGATATCTTCAGACCAACGTTTCCGCCATCGGCGTGATGCAGAAGATTATCGATCCGGACAGGTTCCTGGAGCAGACGGCACACAGAAAGATTCCGGCATGCCGGGGAAGGCTTACCGCCGAGTTTGCATATAAGTACGAGCTTGTGAGCGGAATGAACTGGATTACAATCGCTTTCGAGGACGGAGGCTGGAAGATTGACGATTCCGGAAAACGTGCCGATATCCAGATAAGCTTAAGGCTCAGAGACCTTTCCTCTATCCTGATGGGTTCTATGAGAGTGGGAAGCGCAGTGCGTCTGGGCATAGCCCAGGTGACAAAAGGTGCAGACCGTCTGGCGGAACTGGATTCGTACCTGACACCGGAGCAGAGGCCTTTCGGAAATTCGGATTTCTAAAAACGAAATATCGGTATTGACATAAGCGAAACAGAGGTATAGAATATAACAGTGATATATAACAGCGTTATAAAAACGGAAAGCTCCACTCTCGACGCTATAACAGAGGCGGCTATTGTAGAATTTTCCGATAAGGGATATAAATCGGCATCCCTTCGCAATATAGTAAAGAAGGCGGGAGTTACCACGGGGGCCTTTTACGGGTATTACAGAAGTAAAGAGGAGCTTTTCTCCGATATAGTAGGAAAGCACTACGATTACATCCTGGACAGGTTTAAAGCCGCCCAGGAAGAGTTTGCGGCAATACCTGAGGAGAGGCAGCCTGAAAATTTAAGCTCCGTATCAGGGCTATGCATGTTCGACATGCTTCACTATGCATACGAACACCTGAGAGAGTTTAAACTGATCCTGCTTAAATCGGACGGGACGAGATTTTCCCACCTGATAGACGAGATGGTGGAAATAGAACTGGATGCGACGTACGCATACATGGACGTGCTGAAGGAACTCGAAAGGCCGGCGCCTCATATAGACGAACATCTCGCTCACATACTTGTTACAGGAATGTTTAACGCATTCTTTGAGCTGGTGATTCACGAGATGCCTATGGATAAGGCCGAGAACTATCTCAGGGAGCTTAGGACGTTTTATACGGCGGGCTGGATGAAAATCATGGGACAATGACACGAAAAAAACTGCGGGGCGAAAGCCCTGTAGCTTTTGGCCTTTGGTTAGTTATAACTAACCAAAATAATATAAAACTAATATATTGTTAAAAAGGAGGGAAAGATGAAGAAGGAGAAAAAAAGGAACGATGTGGCCAAGCTGCTGGAATACGCAGGAAACCGCAGAGGACTCACGTTTCTTGGGCTGATACTGTCTGCGGTATCTATGGTTTTAAGCATGGCGCCGTACATTCTGATATGGCTTGTGGCAAGAGAACTTATATCCGTGGCTCCGGACTGGAAGGAAGCCGGGAATGTGACTGCGTACGGGTGGATAGCCTTCGCTTTTGCCGTGGGAGGGATACTGATCTATTTTGTCGGCCTCATGTGCACTCACCTTGCGGCGTTTAGAACGGCTTCCAACATAAGAAAGCGGGGAGCGGCCCGCCTGATGAAGGCGCCCCTGGGATATTTTGATTCGAATGCATCCGGTCTGATAAGAGGAAGGCTTGATGCGGCGGCATCGGATACGGAGACGCTTCTTGCCCACAACCTTGCCGACGTTGTAGGAACAGTGGTGATGTTCGTATCCATGCTTGTACTCATGTTCGTGTTTGACTGGCGAATGGGCGCATCCTGCGTACTGGCTGCAATCATCTCGATAATAGCGATGTTTTCCATGATGGGAGGGAAAAACGCGAAAATCATGGCGGAATATCAGGGAGCTCTCGACAGGATATCGAAGGCGGGAACCGAGTACGTCAGGGGAATACCCGTGGTCAAGGTGTTTCAGCAGACGGTATACTCCTTCAGAGCATTCAAGGAAGCTATAGATGATTACAGTAGGAAGGCGGAACATTATCAGGCAGATGTGTGCAGAGTGCCTCAGTCCATAAATCTTACATTTACCGAAGGAGCGTTCGTGTTTCTTGTTCCGGCGGCGATCTTCCTTGCTCCGGGAGCGCTGGCAGGCGGGAATTTTGCGGCATTTGTAACAGACTTTGCGTTTTATGCGGTTTTTTCTGCAGTAATTTCTACGGCTCTGGCAAGGATAATGTTTGCGGCGTCAGGAATGATGCTGGCGTCTACGGCCCTTGGGCGTATCGATCAGGTAATGGAAGCTCCTGAGGTTCCGGTGAGCGAAAGCCCCGAAATCCCGAAAGACAGCAGGGTGGAATTTACAGATGTCAGCTTTACCTATGACGGAGCAGATACTCCGGCGCTTTCTCACGTGACGTTTACTGCAGAACCGGGACAGACGGTGGCTCTGGTAGGACCTTCCGGAGGAGGAAAGACCACGGCGGCAAGTCTGATTCCGAGATTCTGGGATGTAACGTCGGGTTCCGTCAGGGTCGGAGGTGTTGACGTGAGAAATGTTGATCCACACCTGCTTATGGACAGGGTGGCCTTCGTTTTTCAGAACAGCAGGCTCTTTAAAGCGAGCATTCTTGACAACGTCAGAGCGGCAAGGCCGGATGCTTCCCGGGAAGACGCCGAAAAAGCGCTTAAGGCCGCACAGTGCGGGGACATAATCGAAAAGCTGCCTGACGGCGCGGACACGGTAATAGGCGCCGGAGGAACCTACCTTTCCGGAGGTGAACAGCAGAGAGTAGCGCTGGCAAGGGCAATTTTGAAAGATGCGCCCATAGTGGTTTTAGACGAAGCTTCGGCCTTTGCTGATCCCGAAAATGAAGTTCTGATTCAAAAAGCCTTTACCACCCTGATGCGCGGTCGGACGGTAATTATGATCGCTCACAGGCTTTCCACCGTGGTAAATGCCGACAAAATCATTGTTCTGGACCGGGGAAGCGTGGCAGAAGAAGGGACTCACGATGAACTGGTCGAAAGAGGAGGACTTTATGCCCGGATGTGGAATGAATATAATCGCGCGGCCCGCTGGAAGATTGTTAGTGAGAAGGAGGCGGATAAGGATGTTCGGTGAAAATCTGCGCAGAAAATATGCTCTGACGGAGCAGGGGCTTAAAAACACGAAAAAAGGCGCATTGTGGACGGTGATTGTCAACCTTACAGTTATGTGCGGCATCGGCATTCTCTACCTGCTGATGACGGCCTTCATGGATACGCTGAATGATGGGGTGCCTCTTCCGGGAGCGGGAATGTTCATATCTCTTACGGTTATATTTGTCATTCTGTCTCTGGTGACTCACGTGCAGCAGTACAGAACCACCTACGGCCTCGTATATAACGAGGTAAGGACCACAAGGTTGACTCTGGCCGAAAGGCTCCGCAGGCTTCCCCTTGGATACTTCGGCAAAAGAGACCTTGCAGATCTTACGGAAACCCTGATGGGCGATGTGAACAGAATGGAGCACGTATGGTCGCACGTTCTGGGTTATCTGTACGGATCTTATATTTCTACGGCTTTGATCGCCGTGTGCCTTGTATTCTACGACTGGAAACTGACAATCGCGTGCCTGTGGGGAGTTCCCGTCGCCTTTATACTTCTGTTCGGAAGCAGGAAGATGACGGAGAAAGCAGCAGAGCGGACAAAAGCTGCAGCCATTAGAGTTTCTGACGGCATTCAGGAGGCTCTGGAAAACGTCAGGGAGATACGCGCGTCAAACCGGGAGGAGCTTTACCTTGAAAAATTGAACCGGAAGATAGATGATCATGAAAAGGTTATGATAAAAGGGGAGCTTAGTACCGGACTGTTTATAAACGGCGCAAGCGTGATAATGCGTCTGGGCGTTGCCACTACAATTCTGGCAGGAGCCGGAGAAATACTGTCGGGAAATATAGATTTCATGATGCTGTTTCTGTTTTTGATGGTGATAACCAGGGTGTACGCACCTTTTGACCAGAGCCTGGCTCTGATAGCCGAAATGTTCGTCTCCCAGGTATCGGCAGACCGGATAAACGAGATTTACTCCACGCCTTTGGCAGAAGGAGCAGAGCGTTTTGAACCTGAAGGCCACGATATAGTGTTCGAACACGTAAGCTTTGCGTATGATGAGAAAAAGGTGCTGGATGATGTGAGCTTCACCGCGGCAGAAGGGGAGGTTACGGCTCTGGTAGGACCGTCCGGCTCGGGAAAGAGCACCTGCGCAAAGCTTGCTGCAAGACTTTGGGACATAGACGAGGGAACCATAAAGGTTGGAGGCGTTGACATATCGACGGTGGATCCGGAGGTTCTACTTACGGACTACTCGGTGGTTTTTCAGGATGTGGTTCTCTTTGACGATACGGTAATGGAAAATATAAGGCTTGGAAAACACGGAGCTTCGGATGAAGAGGTTCTTGCGGCGGCAAAGGCTGCAAACTGTGACGAATTCGTCGAAAGGCTTCCGGAAGGCTATAACACCTCTATCGGAGAAAACGGAGCAAAGCTTTCCGGTGGAGAGCGGCAGCGCATCTCTATAGCCAGGGCTCTGCTGAAGGACGCTCCGATTATTCTGCTTGATGAAGCAACAGCAAGTCTTGATGTTGAAAATGAGACGAAGGTTCAGGGAGCGCTGTCCAGACTTCTCAGGGGAAAAACTGTGCTGGTAATAGCTCATCGTATGCGTACGGTGGAGGCTGCGGATAAGATAATTGTGCTGAAGGAAGGCCGGGTTGCAGAGGAAGGGACTCCTGCTGATCTGATGAAGAAGGGAGGAATATTCGCACGGATGGTAGAGCTTCAGAAGCAGAGCGCAGGCTGGAAGCTGAAATAACAGTTGCCGGATGGCAAAATAAAGCTGCACGAAGGTGATGTTTTGCCGACGTGCAGCTTTTAAACCGTTACCGCATAATAATATATGCCGTATATGCGATGTATATCGCAATCATTATAAGGCCCTTGATTCTTCCAATCTTCTCTCCGAACCGGGCAAATGCGTAGATGAGAACGCATATGCCTATGAGGACGAGAGCGTCCGAAATGTTTTCACTCACCACGGGTATCGGCATCAGAGTTGACGACATACCCAGTATGAAGAGAATATTGAATATGTTGGAGCCTATGGCGTTTCCGAGAGCCAGACCGCTTTCCCCTTTTCTGGAAGCAACGACGCTGGTTACGAGCTCAGGAAGCGATGTACCTATGGCGACTATGGTAAGGCCGATGAGAGTTTCGCTCAGACCCAGGGATTTGGCGATGGCTGTGGCGCTGTCCACCACCACGTCTCCGCCGAAGACTACTGCGGCAAGACCGAGAGCGATGAAAAGTGCGGCCTTTGAGAGAGAAATAGGCTCAATCTCCTCCTCCACTCTGTTTTTCAAAGCCGAGCGCACCATTACGGTTATGTAGGTGATTATGCCGGCGAGAAGAATCAGACCTTCGATTCTTGAAAGCATTCCGCCTATCACCATGATGTAGAGAATCACGGTGACGAGGAAGTTTACCGGAAGGTCTCTCTTTACAATCTGGCTGTCGGCGGCAAAAGGCCTGATAAGTGCGCTGGCGCCTACAACCACCAGCGTGTTGAATATGTTGGAACCTACGATATTGCTCACCGCAATCTCGTTGCTTCCCGCAAGGCCAGCCGAAATGCTTACTGCAGCTTCGGGAAGAGATGTGCCGATAGCAACGATGGTAAGGCCGATGATTACGGACGGAACTTTGAGATAACCCGCCAAAGCGGCGCTGCCGTCCACAAAGAAGTCGGCGCCTTTGATGAGAAGGACAAAGCCGACTATGAGTAAAATATACTCCATAAATAATGCCTCCGATTCTTATGAAACAATTGAAATATACCATAAAGAGGATATCAGAAGGAAATCTGAAAGTCAAAGAAAACCCGAAGAAAAACGGAATTCGCACTATTCCAAAAAGCCGTTGTACTGTCAGGGCTTTTTTGATATAATGCATTTAGTGCATATTTACAGACAGGAGGTCTAATTAATGAAAGGCTACACAAGTGAAACTATCAGAAATGTTGCTTTGCTGGGACACGGCGGATGCGGCAAGACTACGTTCCTCGAATCGGCCCTTTACGCTACCGGCGTAACTAAGAAAATGGGTAAGGTAGAGGATGGAAACACTGTATCCGACTACGACAAAATGGAAATTGAAAAGGGATATTCCATCAACACTTCCGTTGTGCCTGTAGAGTGGAAGGGAAGCAAGATTAACTTTATAGATACTCCGGGATATTTCGACTTTGTAGGCGAGGTAAATGCCGCATTGAGAGCTGCCGAAGCCGCAGTAATCCTGGTAGACGCAGGAGCGGGAATTCAGGTAGGTACCGAAGAGGCATGGAACGCCTGCGAAAGATATAAGACTCCGAGATTTATCGTTATAAATAAGAGAGATAAGGACGAGTTCGACTTCTATAAGACCTTCGATGAGCTTAAGGCCAAGTTCGGCGACACACTCATTCCGTTCAGCTGGCCTCTGTCCGCTGAGATCGACGAGGATCTCAAGGAAGCCATCGCAATGGCCGACGACGAGCTCATGGAAAAATACTTTAACGGTGACGACTTTACCGATGAGGAAGTTAAGAACGGTCTCGTAAAAGGTATATCCGAGGGCGTAATCGTTCCCGTATGCTCTTCCGCATTCCAGCTGGGACAGGGAATCGAAGGACTTTTGGATCTGCTCCTTACATACGTTCCTACTCCGCTCCAGCACGGACCTTACGCAGGATTCAACGATAAGAACGAGCCTGTTGAGAGAATTTCCGTAACTGACGCGCCTATGTCGGCGTTCGTATTCAAGACCATAGTCGACCCGTTCGTAGGAAAGATTTCCATCATGAAGGTAGTTACCGGAAAGATAAACTCCGGAACGGAAGTTCTCAACGAGAGAACCGGCAAGATGGAAAAGCTGGGCAAGCTGTTCTTCTTAAGAGGAAAGGAGCAGCTGGAGCTTAACTATGCAGAGGCGGGAGATATCGTTGCCGTTGCCAAGCTGCAGTATACTCTGTCCGGCGACACCCTTTGCGATAAGAACGACGTAATCAGATATCTTCCTCTGGACTACCCGTCCCCTACTTACTTCATCGCCATAGAGCCTGAGGACAAGAACGACGAGGAAAAGATGGGAACCGGCCTTGCAAGACTGAGAGAGGAAGACCCTTCCTTCGTGGTGGAGAGAAACGCGGAGACTCATCAGACTCTCCTCGGCGGACAGGGAGACATACAGCTGGGAATCATCCTTGCGAAGCTGAAGGACAGATTCGGCGTAAGCGTAAAGACCGTTCCCAGAAAGATAGCTTACAGAGAAACCATCAAGGGAACCTCCGACGTACAGGGTAAGCATAAGAAGCAGTCCGGAGGCGCAGGCCAGTACGGAGACGTGTGGATCAAGTTCTCCCCTTCCGATAAGGAATTCGAGTTCTCGGAAGAGCTCTTCGGCGGTTCCGTTCCTAAGAACTACGTTCCTGCCGTTGAAAAGGGTCTCATAGAGAGCATGCAGAAGGGTCCTCTGGCAGGATGCAAGGTAGTAAACGTTAAGGCTGTCCTTCACGACGGTTCATACCACGATGTTGACTCCAACGAAGTATCCTTCAAGATTGCCGCATCCCTGGCCTTTAAGAAGGGTATCGTAGAGGCAAAGCCTGTTCTTCTGGAGCCTATCATGCACCTCGAGATAACCGTGCCTGACGATTACATGGGCGATGTTATGGGCGACATGAACAAGCGCAGAGGAAAGATTCTCGGAATGGAGCCTCTCGCAAACGGCGGACAGAAGCTTCTCGCCGAAGCTCCTCAGTCCGAGCTCTTTGACTACGCTCTGGGACTTCGTTCCATGACTCAGGGCCGCGGACACTTCGAGATGACCTTCGAGAGATACGACGAAATGCCTAAACAGCTTGCCGATAAGATTATAGAGGCTTACCAGGCAGGCCAGGAAGTGTAGGGAGTCGTTGAGCGTCGGATGCCGTGGAGTTTGCGGTATGACCGGGTTTACCGGGCGGACGTGGCGTCTTGTTTGACAAAAGAATAAATTATGGGCTGAGATGTCAAGACAAAAATTGACGTTCCAGAAGCATTAAAAAAATAAGGTCGAAGATATGTGGCGAATTTGCCGCATATTCTTCGACCTTTTGTATGTTACAGGGTTATTTCCACAAGGATCTATCAGATTCAGCGATACCATATAATCCGGTTTTCCGGTTTTTACGTCGAAATGCTATTTCATTAATTTAATCCTTCAAGCATCCTATCGGAACCACGCATACGCCATCCCTTCGGCGATATGCATAATCACCCGTTCCTGTCAGAACCATCATGAATGAAGGAGCTCTCATCCTATCAGTATCGATTTTAGCTGCCATAGACTTCAGACTGACTGCGCCTTCTTCTATGAGCTTGTCGCCGCCCAGTTTTATTTCGATGAGACCGTATTTCCCATTTCTCAAGTGAACAACCGCATCGCATTCCTGACCACTTTTGTCTCTGTAATGATAGACTTCGCCGTTAAGAGCATCTGCAAAGACTCTGAGGTCTCTGACGCAAAGTGTTTCGAAAAGGAAGCCGAATGTTTTCAGATCATTAATAAGATCGTCAGGGCCTATACCTAAGGCTGCAGCTGCGATAGACGGGTCCACATAGTAGCGGGTGTCCGACGAGCGTATAGCAGTCTTTGAGCGGAGATTAGGACTCCAGGCGGGCATATCCTCCACTACAAATATTTTTCTAAGGGCATTTATGTATGACGATACGGTTTCTTCGCTGATAGTGGTCTCGTCGCTTCCGCTGACATCCTGAGCGAGAACGGTATTGGGAACCTGACTGCCCTGATTTCTGGCATAAGATCGCATAAGTCTGCGAACTCTTTCGGGATTTTTCTGTATGCCGTCTGCGCGGTTTATATCGGAATGAACTACTGCGTCAAAATAATCAATCGCCTGATCCAGAGCGATTTCATTGCGCATATCGACAGCCTGAGGCCATCCGCCGCGGCATACAAGAAAGGCAAGCCGGTCAATATTTAAATTTGAGCTGCCATCGATTTCTGATGTCTCGGTGAACAGTGATTTAAGGCTGACTTCACCGGTTGAATCTCCCGACTCGAACAAACTCATGGGTCTCATGGTAAGCCATGTAAATCTGCCTGTTCCGGAATGGGTGATTTCTTTAGTGTCAGGAGGCACAGCGGAACCGGTAAGAACGAATTGCCCCTGTTCACCACGGTGATCCACCTCGAAGCGAATTGCATCCCACAGCTTGGGTGCGAGCTGCCACTCGTCTATCAGACGTGGAGTTTCACCTCTAAGCAGCCTTTTAGGATTCAGATCAGCCATGGATATGTTCTGATCTTTGCTCTCAGGGTCATCCATATATAGGACACTGGAAGCAATCTGTTCGGCAGTGGTCGTCTTCCCGCACCACTTAGGACCTTCAATCAGCACCGCGCCTTTTCCTTCAAGTTTTCGTTTAAGTATATCGTCTGCGATTCTTTTTCGGTAGCTTTTCATCGTAAGAACCTCCAAAAGGTGTAATATATCTATATTCTACACTAAAGCATAGAAACCAACAAGCAAATTCCGACGATTGGCCGAAAATTTTTCCGACGATTGGCCACTATTTAATCCGACGATTGGCAGAAAATCGATGCAGACCATACCCTCACCATATCAGTTCCTGAATTCCTGCGCATACGAGAAAGAGAACTACGGGTCCGATAAGCAGCGCGAAAGGGCCGAAGTGAGGTAATGGTCTTGCGACTATGTCGTAGCCGAAGCCGGCGCCTTTATAGATATAGCGGAAGAAGCTTAAAAATACGGCAGCAACGGCGATGAACATGACGACGAGTTCGTATATACTGTTGAAGGAGCTCCCTCTGTACCCTGCCACGTAGGCTACGCCTATGGCGATGTACATTACGGCAAACAGGGTTAGGGAAAGAGCCGGCGATTTCAAGGCGTTCTTTGCCGTCAGGGCTCTGATTCCAAGGAACAGGCAGAGGAATCCGCTCAGTTCGATAACGTTACCGACGGCGGAAACTGCGGCATTTGCGCCGGGGTTTTCCGAAAGTCCGGGCAGGGCGCATATGTAAAGGGCTACGAAAGCCACGCGCAGGATGCTGAAGTAAAAGCCGGCTTTGAAAAAGCTGTTGGTCTCGCGTAAAGCGGCAAAGCCTGCCAGAAGCAGGGCGGTGCTTATCGCCATGCTGAAGTACTCGAGCCTACCGGCGTAAGCCCCGAAGAAAAACCCCATGCCAAGAAGTATATCGTACATTGCAGATCGCCACGGATTCACGTCCCTGACGATCTTTGCGGGAGGAATTCCGTGGGCATAATTTGTGAGAGCCTCATCGAGAGCGCCGTCCGATATTGATGAACCGAAGTATGGCTTGAGTTTCTGCCTGATAGCAGCCATCCATTTCTCCAAAATCCAGCCCTCTGTGGTCATTTCTCCGGCCATCTGCATGTCGGACTGCATGTAGTAATACTTCCGGTAGAAGAAAATCTTCTGGCTTTGAGAAAGAGATGAAATGGCGTCGTCGAGCTTTCGTCTGTCCTCTTCGGTGACGGTTTCGGCTCTTCCCTGCGGAAGGAATTCCATTGCCGTATCGTGAGCGACTGAAGTGATCCATCCGGCGAAATTCTCGGATTTAACGTCGTAAAGATGGATACCTGCCATTACATTTTCGATTACCCGGGCGAAACACAGCTCCTCGTCACCTCTTCCCGCCAGTATAGGCCTTATGACGTATCTGATCATGGAGCCGTATTCTTCGGCAAGGGCGTCTATTCCCTTCCCGTCCTTCGTTACGAGACGATTTATAAGTTCCCCTTCCTGCATTTTAAACCTCCTCTATAATCCCATTTCCATGCTGTCCCTGCTTCCGGTTGCGAAGATTGAATCCGTGTCAAAGCAGCTGTACTCCGAAAAATCTGATGATATAAGCTCATCTTCTGCGGTTTCGTGAGGGTATATCAGCAGACTGTTCTGATGAGCGAAGAAAAACCCCGATTTATATCCTCCGTACAGGCTGTCGTCAGGCGATTCTGCCGAATACATAACGTAGCCTCTGCAGTTTTTGCTGCCGTCCGGAATGGAATACGTCCCTATTATGACCGTATCGCTGTACTCGCCCCAGAAATCAGTTCCTGTGAGAATCTCCTCACCGAGGGAACGATATCCGGACACAAGGGTTCCGCCGTCCTTTTCGCAGAGCACCCGCCCTGAAATTTCACCCTTTGCTTCAAATCCCGGATCCGCGTAGGCCGGATATATTTTAATACCCTCCGTGTATAAGTGATCCGGATTATCCGCCCACTTAAAGTAGTGGATTACGCTGAAATCGAGGGCGTCCTCTGAATTCATGGAAACTATCGTTGTGATTTCAAGCTTTCCGCCGTCGACGGCTCTCGTCCGTGAATCCGTGAATACTTTGGCAGGGCTTTCGAGTTTCAGTATGTCCTCGTCCGCCATATCCCGGGCGACAAAGTCAGGAAAACCTGCGTCTGTCAGCTCGGAACGCACTGAATCCGCTTCACTTTCCACCGCAATGTCTGCAGGCGCGCTTTCCCACGCCATAGGATACGAACCGGAAAAGCCGTAGCCGAATGCGACGCACAGTATGAACAAAGTGGTCAGAACGCCGATATATACCCGGTCGCTTATGTGAACGGGCGCGGCGGCAACTGAGTATCCTGTATCTTCCAGCGTGTCGGACAGCTTTAGGAGGCTTCGTATCAGCAGAATGTACAGGGCTACGAGAGCACAGGCGATAAGCCAGCTCGTTACGCCGATGAGTCCGAGGGCTGAAACGGCTCCGTACCACAGACACAGAAGGGCTCCGGAGTCGATTTTTCCGGAAACGCCGGTAGCGCCGGAAACGCCGAAGCGGTGGCCTGCCGATCCGAGTCCCCGCCAGAAGCATATTGTAACGGACATCTTCACCAGAAGACTTGCGACGCCGTATGCGGTGCTTACGGCAGACCCGTTAAAATCCGATGCGTAAATGGTAGCGTTTACGGTGAGCAGAGCCGCCATAAGCGCGATATTGAGTAAGGAAAGCGCATAACCGGCTTTGAAGAAGCCGTTTCCCCTCCTTATTATCCTGAAGCCTGCCGCGAGAAGTATCGCTCCGATGGCAGGCCCGATATAGTCGAGTCCCGCAATGTTCAGAGTAAAGGTCGTGAGAACCAGTCCGGTTATGATTCGGTTCACTGCGGTTCTGTGAGGAGTTATGCCGCGAATGACGTCGGCCGGAGGGATATCGGCTGCGCTCGCTTTGAGAATGCGCTCAAAGTCCTGATCGGGCACAGTCTGCCTGTTCTTATCAGTCATCGCCGGTCACCTCCTTAAACTGCTTCTTCAGCTTTTGTTTCAGGCGGTAAAGCCGCCCTTCAACGCTTCTTTCAGACATGCCCAACTCAGCCGCAATCTGGGAGACGGGCTGCATGTAGTAATATCTTCTGTAGTAGAGAAGCTTTTCCCCGGGCATAAGATTGTTTATGATTTTTTCAAGCCTTTCCTGCTGCTCCCGCCTGAGGACTTCCTCCTCCGGGGTAGGGTCTTCTGCCGGAGAGTTTTCCGTGAGCTCTTCACGGTATTCCCTGCGCCTGAGCTTTGCCGCATGATTCAGGGCGGTGTTTCTTGATACGGCTGTGAGCCAGCCTTTGAAGGAGCCGCAGGAGGAATCGTAAAGGCGTATCTTGTCCCAGACCCGCATGACGATGTCGGAAAGGCACTCCTCCACGTCTTCGGGGCTTTTTAAAATCGGGGTGATGACGTACCTGATCAGCGGTTCGTATCTATTTAAAAGCTCCGTTAGGCCCCGTTCATCTTTTGACAGGATCAGACTGATTATTTCACTGTCCGGCACATCTTTTGCCCCCTCTCCCGAAAAAGTCTGTTTACTATATAATACACTAAGCCGCCGGGAAAACCCACGGAAAAAACTTCATGGACACGGTATAGAGGTTTTGATATACTCTAAGGACAGGTAATTACAGGAAAGACAGAGGTTGATTATGGCTAAGAAAGGTAAAACGGTGTTCGTATGTCAGGAATGCGGATATGAGAGCCCTAAATGGCTGGGGCAGTGTATCTGCGGGGCATGGGGCTCTTTTGTCGAGGAAAAGGTAATCGAGCCTGATGATGCCGGCTCCGGGAGGCGCACGGTTGGAGCGGCGCCGGGAGAGCGAATTAAAGCCACGCCTCTTAAGAAGGTGGGCTCGGCGGACTACAGCCGCATAAAGACGGGCATAGCGGAGCTTGACAGGGTGCTGGGCGGAGGCCTGGTAAAGGGATCTCTGGTACTCATCTCGGGAGAACCGGGAATAGGGAAATCCACGCTGATAATACAGGCGGCGGCAAATATCGCAAAGGACTGCGGCAGAGTTCTCTACGTTTCCGGTGAGGAATCGGGAGAGCAGATAAAGATGCGGGCCGACCGGGTATGCGGCGACTTCAGTGACAGGCTCTTTGTGCTTTCGGAGACCAACATGGAAAACGTTGAGGCGGTGTGCGATGAAATCGACCCGGAATTCGTCATAATAGATTCCATCCAGACCATGTACACCCGGGAAATGGATTCGGCGCCGGGCAGCGTGTCGCAGGTCAGAGGCTGCGGCAACCTCCTCATGCGCCTCGGCAAAAAGCGCGGCATTCCGGTGTTCATAGTCGCCCATGTCACCAAAAGCGGCGAACTGGCGGGCCCTAAGATAGTAGAGCATCTGGTTGACTGTGTGCTAAGTTTTACCGGGGAAAGGGATAACGACCTCAGAATCCTCCGCGCCTATAAGAACCGCTTTGGCACCACCAGCGAGATCGGCGCGTTCAGAATGGAGGAAGAGGGACTCGTTGAAATTCCAAATCTTTCCGAGATATTCGTGGAAGGCACCTGCGGAAAGCCGGAGGGTTCCGTCGTAACTGCGGTCTACGAGGGCAGCAGGCCGGTAATGTTTGAAATACAGGCTTTGACAGCTTCGGCCAACGTGGGATTTGCAAGGCGGACCGCGGTGGGTATCGACAGTCAGAGACTTTCCATGCTCCTTGCCGTTCTGGAAAAAAAGGCGGGAATACCAATGATGAACAGCGATGTCTATGTGAACGTTGCGGGAGGCGTGCGTCCCGACGGAACGGCGGTGGACCTTGCGGTAGTTCTTGCCATATATTCATCGTACCGCGGCATAGCTTCGAACCGCAGAATCATAGCCGTCGGAGAGGTGGGACTTACGGGTGGAATCCGTCCGGTATCCGGTGCGGACAAAATCGCCATTGAGGCAAAGAGGATGGGCTACGAGGAGATGATTCTTCCTGCAAGGGATGCGGAAAAACTCAAAGGAGAAAAGCGCCTGGAGGGTCTTATGATGACGGGAGTAAAGACCGTAAGCGACGCCATACGCGCATTTAAAGGATAGAAAAGTGAGAGAAGAAAAAGATTGCAGAATAAGATTTGCCTGCAGGGAGGATCTTCCCCGAATTATGGACATATATGCATACGCACGGGATTTTATGACAAAAAACGGCAACCCGAATCAGTGGACAGGCGGCTGGCCATGGCGGGAAGTTATAGAAGATGACATAGAAAAGAAGCAGCTTTATGTCATTGAAGACGAAAGCGGCCCTCACGGAGTATTTGCATTTATGATTGGCGAAGATGAGACGTATGAAGAGATTGACGGAGAGTGGATTTCGGAAACCGAGTACGGGACAATTCACAGGATTGCAGGAGATGGGAAAATCCCCGGCGTTCTGGCGAAAGCCCTGAAGTTCTGTACGAAGGAGACGGACCATATCAGAATAGATACTCACCATGATAATAATATAATGCAGTATCTCCTGGAAAAATACGGGTTCACAAGATGCGGAATCATCAGATGCACTGAGGACGGGACACCGAGGATTGCGTATGAACGGGTATAGTATCTCGATGGGATTCTGCCGGCTGGCCATGGCGGTGGGTTTGACCAAAAGCCGGTTAAGAATTAAATAGGTCAAGGCGAAATTTGACATTCCGCCGGCAGCAAAGAAATAAGGTCAAGGAAATCGGCATTTAGCCTCAGGATATCCTTGACCTTTTCGCATATCATTACTCATTTTGTAAAGAAACGCCTTGACCTGACCATGCCGTTTTGACGATTTTGTCAAAACGTGCTACCGAGCCGGCTCAAAACCTGCTTCAAAGCCGGCTCAAACCTGCTGCCAGGCCGGTTTCAAAACCGTTCTATGACCGACCGGATTCACCGGATTCAGTCTGTATTCTTCATGCCGGTCATGGCATGCCTTTTTATCGCCTCAAAGCTTTCCGCGCTGATTACGTGCTCCATCCTGCACGCGTCCTCCAGGGCGGTCTTTTCGTCGACTCCCAGGAACATGAGCCACTGGGAGATGAGCTGGTGACGCTCGAAAATCATTTCTGCTATCTCCCTGCCGGAGTCGGTAAGGTATATGTAGCCCTCCTTCGTGACGGTGATGTGACCGCTTTCTCTCAGCTTTTTCATGGCAACGCTGACGCTGGACTTCTTAAAGCCCAGCTCCTCGGCCACGTCTACAGAACGAACCACAGGCTTGATTTTACTGAGAACCAGTATGGTTTCCAGATAGTTTTCCATAGATTCAGTGTTATGCATAGATTACCGCCTCCCACAAATATAGAAATATCTTATCACAAAACCTGTCAGACTTCAATGTTATTGCGCTGATAGTATTTGCCGAACTGAAGGAAATATAGTATAATAAAACGAAATGTATCTACAAGGAGATAACCCTATGAACGCAGTCGGAACTATAGGAGAATTCATAATAACATATCAGTATGAGATAGAGATTGGGCTTCTGATTCTTCTCGGGCTGATTATTCTGTTTGCGATAATCAGAGCTTTTGCCAGAGCGGTAAAGAGAAAGACGGTTCTGGAGGAAATCAGCGAGAAGGTCAATGACATAAGTGAAGCTCTGACAGCCATTGCAGATGAATCAGCCGGCGGTGAGAAAGCGGAGAAAGCCGAAGCTTCTGCAGTGACGGAAAAAGCGGACGCAGAGAATGTGCAGGCCGCAGGCGGCAATGAAGAGAAAGAGAATATGACGGAGGTCCGGGAGATAAAAGCTGCCGGTCCGGAGCCGGAGGTTTGCGAAACCATCGAGGAGCCTGCCGGTGACGCAGGATTTGTTCCTAAGAAGTATTTTTCTAGAGACTGTTCCACAGATAAAAACGGCAACCATTACACTCTTGAAGAACTGGAAAATCAGATAAGATAAGAAATAATCATCCGGGAGGAAAGTATGTATTGCAAAAAATGCGGTAAAAAACTTGAAGAGGGGGACAGATTCTGCAGTAACTGCGGAGCCCCTGTACCGGTGCAGACGCCGGTTCCTGACTTTATGGAATCGTTTGACGTCGGCAGAAAAGAAGAAAGAGAATCTCAGAGAAAACCGTTTCACATGGACGAGATGAAGTGGGATCTCGACGGATTCCCTGCTGAAGAGTCGCCTGCGACGGATGACATCGACTTCAACTGGTCATCTGTTCTGGAAGAGCGAGACAATCACATATACAGAGGGTATGAAGAAAAACCGTTGCCGAAAGAGGATTACGGGATTTTTGATAAACCGGAAGATTCTGCTCAGGAGAAAGGAGGCTCCTTTGACTGGAATCTTGGGGCTACTATGAGAATAGAACGACCCTCCGATGTTGTCAGAAGGGAACGGGAAGAAGCCCTGAAAGCAGAAGAAAAACCGGAAAAGGCGGAAGAAGTTAAAGATGAGACTTCAGCTGAAGCGGTTTCCGAACCGGAGATAAAAGACGTACAGGAAGAGGATACCGTGCCTGAGATTGAAGAACTGGTGAGCGAACAGGCATCGGACAGCAGCCATAAAATCGATAAATTCTACACGTTTAATAAAAAGAACGAAGAGTTTCAGGCGCTGCTGGATCAGGAGTATGAGAGACTCAGACAGAGAATACGTGAGGAGTCTGAAGCCGAGGCTTCGTTCCAGGAAAAATATGACAGACTCCAGAAAGCAAGAGACGACTGGAACAGGCAGGAAATAAAGAACGCTGTTGCCGAAGAAAAGAGAGCAGCCGGAGCAGGAGCCGCTGCGGGAGCTGCAGTAGGCGGGGTTATGGCCGCTGTGGACAGGCTGAAAAACAGATCGAGCAAGGCAGATGACGAGGTAGACGGCCTGGACGATTATGTTATATCAGACCTTTTCGAAGACAAGGCGGAGACAAAGGCAGAAGAGGAACCGGAAAAAACCGCAGAAGCAGAAGCTGAAAAATCTGCGGAAAGCCCGGAACCTGAAAAGGAGACAGCCTCAGAGGCGGAGACTGAAAAGGCCGATACAGGCGTACAGGAAGCTGCAGAAGCCGGAGAAAAGTCTGATGAGGAAGAATCTGAAGCAGATATCGAACCTGCGGAAGCAGATACGGATAGTGCAGAGGACGAGACAGATAAAGATAAGGAAAACGAGGCGACTGAGGTACATGATGAGCCGGAAGAAAGCGCCGGGACTGAAGAGGATAAGGAAGAAAAATCTGAAGACAAGATTTCCGAAAAAGAAACCGAGACCTGTCCCCCCAGCGATGAAAAGAAAGAAAAAAAAGACGAGACCGGCGAAGAGAAAAAAGACGACGGCGATAAAAAAGCAGATAAATCCAAAATGGCTGATACTGCTATCTTTGATGATGGCGACGAGTCTGACGAAGAAGATGCTCATAAGCACAAAAAAGGCAAAGCACTGAACGTAATCATAGCCATACTTGCCATAATCGTAGTTGTTAATCTTGCAATGGTGGGAATACTCATGTTTGCAAAGGACAGCACTGCGGCAAAATACATAAACGACGGATATGCGAGAGTAATAGGATTTTTTACGGGTGATAAAGAGGAACCTGCGGACGATAATGAACCGGCTCCTGATGAGCCGGCGCTTACCGGAACGGCAGCTCTCATAGAGGCTGAAAAGGATATGGCTCCGAGCATTGGAAAGGTTGAAGCTTCAGCAGATTTGCTGATTCCTTCCGGAATGGAAGACAAACTTTCAGGCCTTGACGGATCCGAGACCTTTGTGGATATGGCGTGGTATACCGATGACGATGGCGAGACGGTCAACTACGGCAACGCTGTCGTAGGTCAGGTTATGTCGTATTACTCCGGACAGGTTGATTCTAAAAATGAAGAATCCGGCGGAGAGTCCGTTACATACGGCATAAACACCCTGAGAATAGGCGAAATAAGGCAGAACGGAGTGGACTTCTACGTTATGGTTGAAACCGAGGAAGTCACCAGCGACAGCAGCGATGTGACAAAGGGAGAATACGTGGTTCACCTGGTTGCCGAGGATAAGAAAGTGACTGTAAACGAAGTTGTAGACGTACTGGAGGAAAACTGATTTGTTTAATAAAAACCGGGAAAAGAAATCAAAGAAGACGAGAAATCCGTCTAAAGCCAGCAGGAATCTGACCATAGTATTTCTTGTACTGGTAATAGTTGCGGGACTTTTAGTGTCCCTTACCAACTTTATAACCGACTGGATGTGGTTCAGTGAAATGGGCTACGTCAGCGTGTTCTTCACACAGCTGTTCACTCAGCTCAAGTTCGGAATCCCGCTGTTCATAGTAGTGACAGTGCTTCTGAACATATACCTGAGACATCTGAAGAAGGGCTACTTTGAAAAAATCGTGTCCAGCGAGAACACCAATATGAAGAGGCTGAACCTGATAACCAACATTATGTCAATTCTGTTCGGCCTTATCGTTGCGTTTTACTGCGTCAGCGGACTGTGGTTCCAGATACTGCAGTTCACCAACTCGACTGATTTCAATCTGGACGACCCGCTGTTCGGATACGACATTTCGTTCTATATCTTTAAATTCGACTTCCTTAAGCAGTGCAACGACATGCTCATAGGAATAATCGTGCTGTTCCTGGTGGTGACCTTCGTATATTATCTCATACTTCTCACCATGCACAGCCCTGATATATATGAAGAGGATGAGGCGAGACCTTTTGAGGAAGAGCCTGAGTTCAACAATCCTTTCGGCGATGACAACGCTTTCGGAAAGGTGTTCGGGGCTTTCGGCGCAAAGGCTGCAAAACAGGCATCAAAGCCGAGAAACGTTTCCGACACCAACGTGAAGCAGCTTCTTTCCATTGCGAGCGGAAAGCTTTCCGTTCTGGGAGTGATATTCTTCATAATGCTGGGAATACACTTCTATCTGAGACAGTTCGACCTGCTTCACTCCCATACGGGTTCTGTCTACGGTGCAGGATATACGGACGTTACCGTGACCCTCTGGGTTTACAGAGCTCTGGTGGTTCTTGCCGTTTTAGGCGCGGTGGCTACGGTAGTATTCATAAAGAAAAAAGACCTGAAGAAGATACTCATAGTTCCGGCCGTTATGATTGCGGTGGGAGCCGTAGGAATAGGCGCGGAGCTTCTGGTTCAGAACTACATCGTATCTCCTAACGAGATTGCAAAGGAGACCGAATATCTTCAGAGAAACATAGAATACACCCAGCACGCCTATGATCTTGACGACGTGGAGGTTCAGGAGTTTGCCGCCAACAATACTCTGACTACGGGAGATATAAACAACAACCAGGATACCATCAGCAACATAAGAATCAACGACTACGATCCGGTTAAGACCTTCTATAATCAGACTCAGAGTATAAGGCAGTACTACACCTTCAATGACATCGATGTGGACAGATATAACATTAACGGGGACTACACCCAGACGTACCTCTCCATCCGCGAAATCGATGAAAGCAGAATAAGCGATACGTGGCTGAACAGGCATCTTAAATACACTCACGGATACGGACTCACCCTTTCCAGAGTGGACACCATTACGGCCAGCGGTCAGCCTGACGTTCTCATTAAGAACATTCCTACCGAATCATCGGTGGAGGAGATAGAGATAACGAGACCTGAGATTTACTTCGGCGAGCTTTCTAACGATTACGTAATCGTCGGAACCGACGAGGAGGAATTCGACTACCCTGACGGCAACTCCAACAAGTACACCAGGTACGAGGGAGATGCGGGAATAAAGCTGAACTTCTTCAACCGTCTGCTGTTCTCCATAAGAGAAGGCAGCATGAAGCTTCTGGTTTCGTCCAACATAGACAGCGATTCCAGGATAATAATCAACAGAAACGTTGTCGATCGCGTAAACAGGATAATGCCGTACCTCAATTACGAGGGGGACCCGTATGCCGTAACCGTTGACGGCAGGATATACTGGATGCTGGATGCCTATACGGCAAGCTCCTACTATCCTTACTCGGAGCCGTATGACGGCACTGCGGGCGGCATCAATTACATCAGAAATTCCGTAAAGGTAGTAGTGGACGCGTATAACGGCGATGTGGACTTCTACATCGTAGACGAGGACGATCCTATAGCTCAGACGTACCAGAAGATTTATCCGAAGCTCTTTAAAGACTTTGACGAAATGCCTGAAGGACTTCAGAGCCACATAAGATACCCGGATACCATGTTCGGAATCCAGGCCGACATATACGGACGTTACCATATGAACGACGTAAATCTGTTCTACCAGGACGAGGACCGCTGGGCCATAGCTCACGAAATCTACGGCAAGGACGAGCAGGAGATGATTCCTAACTACTACATCGCGAGACTTCCGGGTGAAAGCCAGCCTGAGTTCATAAGCATTCTGCCGTATACCGTTAAGTCCAAGCAGAATATGACGGCTCTCATCGTCGCCAGAAACGACGGGGACGCATACGGAAAGCTTGTGGTTTACCAGATGCCGAAGAACAAGAACGTATACGGACCTATGCAGATAGAGGCTCAGATAGACCAGAACACGGAGATTTCTCAGGACTTCTCCCTCTGGAGCCAGGCGGGATCCAAGTACAGCCGCGGAAACCTCTTCGTAATTCCTATCGAGGACTCGCTCCTGTACGTAGAGCCTGTATATCTGGAGTCGTCCAATTCGGCAATTCCTGAGGTTAAGAGAATCATCGTAGCCTACGGAGATAAGATTGCATATGAGCCGACTTTGGAGGAGGCCCTCGTAAGCCTGTTCGGTGAGGACGTAGACGTAGGACAGGGCGAGAGTCAGCCGCCTGCGGAAAGCGAAGAACCTTCGGGAGAGGGTGAAACGACGGATACGCCTTCCATGAGCATGGAGGATTACATCAGAGCCGCATCCGACGCGTATAACAACGCTCAGGACGCGCTTGCCGACGGCGACTGGGCCAAGTACGGACAGTACATGGACGAGCTTGAAGCCAGTCTGAACGCTTTGACAGAATAAGTTTAATATTATAGCCGGCAGCAGGATTTCGACTTTGAAATCCGGCGCCGGCTATGAGTCGTATATAGTGAAGTGAAGAAAGAGAGAAAGAGAGAAGGAAATGTTGAACTTTGACATTGACAAAATGCTGTTTACCGTTCCGCCCTGCGACCACGCTCCGGACAAAGTGAGAGCCATTCTTGCCGAACATCCGGAGGTTCAGTACGCATCGCTGGTGGGAATAGACATAGGCGGCCACGATACCGATGAAAAGATACCTGTCAAACTGTTCTGCGAGGACATGGACAACCTGCTTACGTCCGGCGTTCAGACAGACGGCTCCAGCGTAGCCCTTCCCGGAATCGCGAAGCTTGACAACGCGAAAATAGACATAGTGCCTGACCTTTCGGCAAATTGGTATGTGGACTATAACTTCAGAAACATCGACCCTAAGCTGGGGCTCCCGGTTGGAACCTTAAGGATTCCGTCCTTCCTCATTCACAACGGAAGCTTTGAGTGCGGCTCCAGAGTAATGCTGAGAGACGCCCTGGACTATTTCAGGAAAGGACTTTTAGAGGCCCTCAAGGCTCATCCTTACGCTTTTAAGTACATAAACGGAATCGACAGCGCAGACGACATAGATGAAATAATTATAACTAGCGCAACGGAGCTGGAATTCTGGGTAAAGACTCCCGACGACAAAGGCGACAGAGAGCAGCTCTTCACCGCTCAGGTCCTGAAGGAACAGTACTGGAAGAGAACCTACGGAGAGGTGAGAACGGCTCTTGAGGACACCCTTACCCTTCTCGAAAAGTACGGCTTCGGCGTGGAAATGGGACATAAGGAGGTCGGAGGCGTAAAGGCCAAAATGGGCACTACAGGCCACTACGACCACGTTATGGAGCAGCTGGAAATAGACTGGAAATATGCAGACGCCATGCAGGCGGCCGACAACGAGAATCAGGTCAAGTACGTGGTGAGAGATATATTCACCATGCACGGCCTTGACGTCACGTTTATGGCAAAGCCTTTTGAAGGGGTTGCGGGAAGCGGAGAACACACCCACCTGGGACTTGCCGCAAAGCTGAAAAACGGCAAAACCGTAAGCCTGTTCGCTCCTTGCGACATGACGAAGGACTTTATGAATCCGGTAGGCTACGGAGCCCTCATGGGAATCCTTAAGAACTACGAGGTCATAAATCCGTTCGTAAGCTCCTCCAACGACGCCATGAACAGACTGAAGCCGGGATTTGAGGCTCCGGTTTGTATAGTTACGTCTTTGGGCCACTCGGCAAAGGAGCCTTCCAGAAACAGAACCGTTCTGGCGGGACTCATAAGAGACGTGAACAACCCGATGGCTACACGTTTTGAGCTGAGAGCGCCTAACCCTAAGAGCAACACGTACCTTGTAATAGCCGCAGCGTACATGGCGGCCCTTGACGGAATCAGAGCGGTTCTTTCCGCGGAGAAAACTCCGGAGGAGCTGGAAAAGTCCATGTCCAAGAAGTACGGCGAAGAGGACTTCTACCTGGAGAAGGACAGAGAATACAGAAGCGAAAAGAATATCTTTACCGATTACACCCAGGAGGAAAGGGACAAGCTGTTCGGCAAGGCCCCTGCCACCGTCTGGGAAAACATATCGGCGTTTGATAAATATCCCGAGAAACTGGAGGTGTTTAAACAGGGCGATGTCATGACCGATATCTCCCTTGCATCCTTCAAGTCCCAGGTTCTTTCACAGTGGAGGACCGAGGTTCACGACCGCATAATTCCTCAGGATATGGCGGTGCTTCGCGACTGCCGGAAGGCTCATGCGGACGAGGACTTCTCCGACTACGACATAAAGAACTGGATAGAGATAGACAAAATCCGCCACGAGCTGGGGAAGGACACCATAACGGAAAAGTGTCTCCTGACCCGGTGCAAGGAGGCTATGGACGGAAGAGATTACGAGACGGCGTCTGATCTTCAGATAGAGATACAGAAGAAGATGAACGTGCTGAAGGATCTGTACGCAAGATATACCAAGAATATTCTTTAGATAACATCAGAAAGAGGTGAAACAGATGCTTGATATTAAACGCATCAGAGAGGATTACGAAAACGTCAAGGCCAGAGTTGAATTCAGAGGCAAGGGCGATTTCGGAATCGAGAACGTAAAGAAGTACGACGAGAAGAGAAGAGAACTTCTCGCAGAGGTGGAAGCCATGAAGAACAGGCAGAACACCGTTTCCAAGGAGATTCCGAAGCTGAAGAAGGCGGGAGAGGATGCCAGCGAGATCATGGCAGAGATGAAGAAACTCTCCGCCGAAATAAAGGATCTGGACGGACAGCTTTCAGAGATAGAGGACAACCTTAGAACCGCCCTTCTCAACGTACCGAACACGCCGTATAAGGATGTGCAGTACGGAGAGGACGACAGCGCCAACGTTGAGCTGAGGAAGGTGGGCGAACCTACGGAGTTTGACTTTGAGCCGAAGGCGCACTGGGATATAGGCGAGGACCTTGGAATTCTCGACTTTGAGAGAGCGGCCAAGATTTCCGGCGCAAGATTCACCGTTTACAAGGGCCTGGGCGCAAGACTCGAGAGAGCTGTTATCCAGTTCATGCTCGACCTTCACACCATCGATCAGGACTACGTGGAGATCCTGCCGCCGTTCATGGTAAACCGCGCGGCAATGACCGGAACCGGACAGCTTCCTAAGTTTGAGGAGGATATGTTCTACATTCCGCAGAAGGATTTCTTCCTGATTCCGACTGCAGAGGTTCCTGTAACCAACCTGAGAGCAAACGAGATAATGGACGAGGAAGAGCTCCCTGTATACTATACGGCATACACCCCTTGCTTCAGAGCAGAGGCGGGTTCTGCGGGAAGAGACACGAGAGGACTTATCAGACAGCACCAGTTCAACAAGGTGGAGCTGGTTAAGTTCGTTAAACCTGAAACTTCCTACGACGAGCTTGAAAAGCTGACAAACGACGCCGAAGAGGTTCTCAAGCAGCTGGGTCTTCCGTACAGAGTTGTAAGACTGAGCTCCGGCGACCTGGGCTTCAGCTCCGCGATGACATACGACATCGAGGTATGGATGCCGAGCTACGGCCGCTATGTGGAGATTTCCTCGTGCAGTAACTTCGAGGACTTCCAGGCGAGAAGAGCCAACATCAGATTCAGACGTGGAAAGAACAAACCTGAATTCGTTCACACTTTAAACGGCTCCGGCCTTGCGGTAGGCAGAACCGTTGCGGCTATTCTGGAAAACTGCCAGCAGTCCGACGGAAGCGTAATCATTCCTGAAGTTTTGAGAAAGTACATGGGAGTAGACGTAATCGAAAACTGGAAATAGAATCAGACAGACAAAGCAGGCCCTGCACCCCTTGAAGCGGTGCAGGGCCTTTCTGCTTTGGCGCGGCGCCCGGCGGGCGCCCGCCGCTTCCCCTCGCTGGATCGGGCCGCCGCACGCCAGGCACTTGCCGCTCCGCTGCATCGGGCCGCCGCCCACCCCCATGCATATCGCCGCAATATCATTTCAACACAACTGGCGCTTTACTGCTACAACTTCAACCTTTATTGCCGTTTATTTGATTTTGTTTTACCGATTTTATACTTTTTTACGGCGTTTATCGGATTTGGTAGAAGATTTTGCTTCGGAGCAGGCCAGAAGACGTCTTTGTGAAGGTAAAAAGTAAACCAAATCGAGGCTTACGGAGCGTCTGGTAGAATTTCGCTCTACCAAATCAAGCTTTCACCTGAAAAAAGTTTAACACGTGCTCTGCAACTGATTCGACAGACGGTTTTTAAAAAGAAATAATGCCAATAAAAGATTGATTTATGAAATAAATGGAAGTATAATTTTACCAATCGGCTAAAGCGATTGTGGAAATGGGGTATGTATGAATATAAAATCTATTATCAGGCAGGAACTGGAGCGAAATATCGAGGCAAGAGAGGATCTTGAGCAAAGACTGAACACTTTGCCGCGGGGCAGACTGCGTGCCTGCCGAAAAACGGGAGGCGTCTATTACACGTATATCACCGAGACCGGGGAAATGTATCTTGGGAAACGTAAACCGGAGCTGGTCGGGCAGATTAAAGAGAGAAAATACGCCGAAACCGCTCTTGAGGTGGTTACGACGAACGTGAAATATCTGAAGGCCTTGTATGAAAACTATCGGCCGTTCGAAACCGGAGAAATTGTCGAGATGCTTCCTGAAACATATCGCATTGAAACGACTGAAACGGGCGTATTCAACGGAAGGTATACCAATGCCAGGGCGTGGGAGAACGCTCCGTATCCGAAACGGGTGGAGTGGGACCCTGAGCGCAAAGCGCCCGGACACGTAACTCTCAAAGGGGATTCGGTTCGGAGCAAGTCGGAGCTCACTATCGCAAATATGCTTCACAGCAAAGGAATTCCATATCGGTACGAGCAGGAGATACAGGTTGACGGAATCTATATTTGCCCGGATTTCATCGTTTACGTGGAGACAGAGAATAAGGTGAAGATTCTTGAGCACTGCGGAATGATGTTTGACCGCGGGTATCAGGCAGACTACGCGCGAAAAGTTGCAACGTATATTGCGGGAGGGTATATGCCTGACCGCGATGTCTTCTTTACCTACGACGATAAAGACGGCAACCTTGACACCCGTCTCATAGAAAAAATAATTGAAGAAAACTTCAGGTGAAGCTGACATCAGGCGGCTTTTCTTGGAAAGTCATCCCCCCGCCTACTTGCAGAACCCTTTCAGAAACGGCGGCAGCATCATGGACGAGTACTGACAGAGTGAGTAATTCCCGTTGCACAGGCACCAGTCGTACATGAGTCCCCGCTCAAAGACGGCGTATGCCTTGGTGATGTCGTTGATTGAAAGCTCATCTCTGAATATGCCCTTCTGCTGGCCCTCTATGGTTATCTGGCGGAGGAGCTTGTAGTATGTGCGGCTGGGCTCCAGAAGGTGGCGCTCGCCTTTTGTCACAAGCTGCGAAGCGAAGAGCTGAGACAGAAGCGAAACGGAGACAGTGTTTTCTATCATCATAAACAGCTCCTGATTCATATACACCAGCTTATCAAGAGGCGAAAGAGCCGGATCCATGGTCTCCATGAGCTCTTCGTACTTCTCGTCAAAGAGATATGAAAGGGAAGTGAGAAGGTCGTCTTTTGAGGTGAAGTAATGGTAGAAGGAGCCTCTGGACGTCCCGGAAGCCTCGACTATCTCGTCTATGGTTGTATCGTCGTAGCCTTGCTGGTAGAAAAGCTGCCATGCTGCCGACACGATTTTTCCCTTAGTGTTGCGGTCGTTTTTCTTTTTCATTGAGTCTCTCCGACAAAATCTGCAAAGTTTTATTTTCAATACAAAACAGTGTATAGAATATAGTATAGTACTAAATCGTTAAAATTTCAAGCAAAATAAGCATATAATCAGATTATATTACACTATATTGTACATATTATATTCTGTATTTCATTCCTTAAAATCCTGTGATAGAATATGGCAGTAAATCAGAACAGATATCAGAAAGAGGCGATAACCGATGGCTTTTAAATTACCTAAGTACATAGAACCTGACTTTACTCAGGAGAAATTTGTGAATGCACCGGAGGCGACACTCATCGCATCTCCGAGGGATAAATCCGCACCGGACAACTTCCATGCGACTTCTATTTTTCCGGAATACTTCAAGATAAACGGTCAGTGGCTCCTCGCCGAGGACACCCGAATGGACTGCGTCGCCGTGTACGAAAACGGAAAGATTCACGTGAGGGAATTCAGAAACGTGAAACAGGGCGATATGGTCGTAGTTGGAAGAACGGAGGACTGTGAGGACGGAATCTACGTTCACACAGACTGCTTTGAATCGGATAAGAAAAAGGAAGCTCAGGCTTTTGCATTCAGACAGAGCAGAACAAGAGAGACGGCATTCAGCTACGATTACGCCAATCTCATAGAGCTTTTAAAGCACGAGAAGGAGACGGGCGGATATGTAGTATGGGTTATGGGGCCTGCGTGCTCTTTCGACTACACCGCAAGGGAAAATTTCTCAAAGCTCATAGAAAACGGATATGTAAATGCGCTTCTTGCGGGAAACGCTTTAGCTACTCACGATCTGGAAGGAGCCCTTCTGGGCACCGCATTAGGGCAGGATATAAAGACCCAGGAACCGCATCCCAACGGTCATTATAACCACCTTGAGGCCATAAATCTCATAAACAGATACGGCTCTATTCCGGAATTCATCAAGCAGGAACACATAGATAACGGTATAATCTACAGCTGCGTAAAGAACGACGTGCCTTTTGTCTTAAACGGCTCCATCAGAGACGACGGACCGCTGCCTGAGGTTTACGAGCACACCTATGTGGGCCAGGACACCATCAGATCTCACGTCAGAAAGGCCACCACGGTCATAGGTATGGCGACGGTGCTTCACACCATAGCCACCGGAAACATGACTCCAACCTACAGGGTGCTGGCAGACGGAACCGTAAGGCCGGTGTACTTCTACATGGTGGACACTTCGGACTTTGCGGCCAGCAAGCTGGGAGACAGAGGAAGCCTCTCGGCAAAAGGCATAGTAACCAACGTACAGGATTTTCTCTCTAACGTTACAAAGGGACTCGGACTTTAATCTCCGGGTCCCTTTTCAAATGGCCCGGCGTGATATATAATGTGTAGTATTCGACAGATGAGGATAGAGGGAAACATAATGGAGAAAATAATTAAAGACACAATATATGCGGCTGGAATTGATATCGGAATTTATACGCGGGATTTTGAAAATGAATTCATATCATTGACGGATATTGCCCGATATAAGAGTGATGAACCTGCCGCGGTTATCCAGAACTGGATGAGAAATCGAGATGTGATAGAATTTTTAGGTCTGTGGGAAAAGCTGCATAATCCGGATTTTAAACCCCTCGAATTCGAGGAGTTTAGAAAACAAGCCGGAGCAAATGCTTTTACAATGTCGCCTAAGAAATGGATTGAAGTGACAACTAAACGACAGTAATGACATAAGAGGAGAGACATAAATTGAAGACAGTCAAAAAAGTATTGGGAACCGTATTCAACCGCTTTTTCATAATGGTGCTGCTCATCATGATACAGTTCGGATGGATAGCGGTGAAATTAGTGGAGCTTGCGGACTACTCGCAGGTGATAACCGTCATATTCACGGTGATTTCGGCGATTATGGCGCTTTTTGTCGTGTACAGAAACGACAACCCGGCGTACAAAATGGGCTGGGTTCTGCTCATATGCCTTCTGCCGGTTTTGGGCGCCACCATGTATCTGTTCTTCGGTAACAAGCGGCCGTCGAGGACAATAAGAAAGAAAGTGTATCCGGTGGAGCATGCCCATCGTGACGATGCAAGACAGGAGATGCCTTTGATAGAAGAGAAGGACGTCCGGGTGAGGAAGACCATGGAGTATATCTCAAAGTTCGGCCCGTACCCTGCGTGGAAGAACACGTCGACCCGCTACTATAAATCCGGGGAGGACGCTTTTATGGATATGCTGGAGGACCTTGAAAAGGCGGAGCACTTCATTTTCCTTGAATACTTCATCGTAGGCACCGGCAAAATGTGGAACAAAATCTTCAGGATTCTGAAGAGAAAGGCCGCCGCCGGAGTGGATGTGAGATTCATATACGACGACTTCGGAAGCATACAGAAGGTGCCCATTACTTTTGCGGCCCACCTTGAAAAAAACGGAATCAAAGTTCTGCCTTTCAACCCGGTAAAGCCTATAGCGTCGCTTGTATACAACAACAGAGACCACCGCAAGATTCTCGTCGTTGACGGATACATCGGTTATTCCGGAGGCTTCAACCTTGCGGACGAATATATAAACGAAGAGGAACGATTCGGCTACTGGAAGGACACCGGAGTGCGCATTGAGGGCGACGCCGTATGGAACTATACCTTTATGTTCCTGAACCTCTGGAATGCCTACAGAAAAACGGAGGACGACTACAGCATGTTCCGTCCTTACATATACGGCCCGAAAAAGCAGGAAAGCGACGGGATTGTTCAGCCTTACTCCGACTCCCCTCTTGACGACGAAAACCTAGGCGAAAACGTCTATCTCGAGATTGTAAACCGTGCCACGGATTACCTCTACATTTTCACGCCGTACCTTATAGTCGACAGCGAAATGATGACCTGTCTGCAGCTGGCCTCAAAGCGCGGCGTGGACGTGAGAATCGTGACCCCTGCCATTCCGGACAAGAAAATAGTTTTCAGGCTGACCCGCTCCTACTACCGGCCTCTCATCAAAGCCGGCATAAAGATTTACGAGTTCACGCCCGGATTCATACACGCCAAAAGCTTCATCTCCGACGACAAAGTCGGTGTGGTGGGCTCCATAAACGTGGACTACCGCAGCCTGTTCCTGCACTTTGAGTGCGGCACGCTCATGTCCGGGTGCAGCGCTTTGGCCGGGCTGAAGCAGGACTGCCTCGACACCTTCGGCGTCTCGAAAGAGATAGGTCTTGAGGATACGAGGACGAGCTTTATAGGAATACTTTTCGACAGCGTGCTCAGACTTTTGAGCCCGCTCATGTAGGGAGGACAAAAGGTGAACACGAGAGAGACCCTTACGGCTTTTCTGGAGGAACACCGGAAAGAGAACCCGGTTTCTTTTCATATGCCGGGCCACAAAGGCCGCAGGTTTTACGAGAAGTACGCGCCTGAGGCCGCAGCACTTTTTGACAGATCGCCCGATTACGATATAACTGAAATTCCGGGCGCCGACAACCTTTTTCAGCCGGAAACCGTAATACGCCGGGTCATGGACAGGTACCGCAGCCTCTACGAAAGCCGGGAGACATATCTTCTGGTAAACGGCAGCAGCGCTGGGCTCATGGCGGCGATTCTCACGGCCGTTCCCCAGGGCGGAAAGCTCATCATGGCGCGAAACTGCCATAAGTCCGTGTTCAACGGCGCAAGGCTCGGCGGAATCACGCCCGTCTACGCGTGGCCGGAGATAATAGAGGAATACGGAATCTGCGGCGAGGTAACGGCGGAGGAAGTGGAAAGGGCCGTTTCGGAGGCTCCGGAGGCGTCGGCTGTTCTCGTGACCAGCCCCAACTACTACGGGATTTGCAGCGACATAGAGGCCATAGCCCGGGTTGCACACGGGCACGGAATGGTTCTCATAGTGGATCAGGCTCACGGTGCGCACCTGCAGTTTATGGAGAAAAGACTTGCGGCAGAAAGGGCTGGCGCGGACATCGTCATAGATAGCACCCACAAAACCCTTGCGTCCTTCACCCAGACCGCAATAGCCAACATATGCTCGGACAGAGTCGATCTTGACGTTTTTCAGGACAGACTTCAGATGCTGGAAAGCACCAGCCCTTCATATCTTCTCATGGCGAGCCTGGATTTAAACGCTCAGATTCTGGAAAGCCATGGCGTGGAGCTGATGGAGCAGTGGCGGGAGAACCTCACGTACTTCTACCGCAGGTACAAAGAAATCCCCGGACTTTCCCTGATGACCCACCCGGCTCTCGACCCCACTAAGCTGAATCTGGATATGAGTGCTCTCGGCCTTACGGGAGCAGGCCTCGAGGACGAGCTCATAAAGCGCGGAATATATACGGAACTTACGACAGGCAATATTGCCATGGCCATGACGGGAATCGGAAACGACAGGAGCGACTACGACAGGCTCCTTGCCGCCCTTGCCGAAATCTCCGAAGGCGCAGCGGCGAGTGGCATATCAAGCTACACGTCGAACGAATCGCTTAATCACGATATGACTGGAATCTGCGGCCTGAGCTGCATAAAACGGCAGGCAGACAGTCCTAAACCCGAGACAGTCAGCGTCCCCGACAAAACCGAGCCGATTCACTACACAGAGACCGCGGGCCGCATAAGCGCAGGACTTATCATTCCGTATCCGCCGGGAATACCTCTGGTGTGTCCCGGTGAAGTTATGGAGGAAAGTGTTCTTCGCTATGCTTTTGAGCTGAGAAGACAGGGAGAAAAGGTCATCGGAATGACGGCTGACGGCTTTGTCAGAGCAGGGGTATAAACGCTAAAGCTTTTTTTAAAATGTTATACGATTCGGGCTTTACATTACGGATTTATATGGTATAATTAGAGTGATGGGAAAAGTTAATTTTTTAACAAAATAAACGTTTAAAAAATGCTTTCAATTTGTTAGGAGGTAGATTACCATGAAAAAAGTTGGCGTATTAGGAACCGGCACTATGGGTGCAGGCATCATTCAGGTTCTTGCTCAGAACGGTTACGAGGTAGTTCTCAGAGCCAGAAGACAGACTTCTGTAGACAAGGGAATCGCTACAGTAGAAAAGGGTCTGGACAGACTCATTAAGAAAGAGAAGATTACCGAAGCTGACAAGGCTGAAATCATGGGCAGAATCCACGGTTCCACAGACATCAGCATCGTTAAGGACGCTGATCTCATCATCGAGGCAGCTACTGAGGATATGGAAGCTAAGAAGGCGCTCTTTGCAGAGCTGGATCAGCTGGTAGGACCTGACACCATTCTCGCTACCAACACTTCTTCCCTTTCCATCACTGAGATAGCAGCAGCTACCGGCAGACCTGACAAGGTTGTTGGAATGCACTTCTTCAACCCTGTTCCTGCAATGAAGCTGGTAGAGATCATCAAGGGACTTGCTACCTCCGAAGAGACTAAGAACACAGTAGTTGAGCTGGCTGAGAAGCTTGGAAAGACTCCTGTAGAGGTTGCCGAGGCTCCTGGATTTGTAGTAAACAGAATCCTCATCCCTATGATTAACGAAGGAATCGGAATCCTTGCTGACGGCGTTGCAGACGCTAAAGGCATCGATACCGCTATGAAGCTTGGCGCTAACCACCCGATGGGACCTCTGGAACTGGGAGACCTTATCGGACTTGACGTAGTACTTGCCATCATGGACGTTCTTTACACCGAGTACGGCGATCCTAAGTACAGAGCTCACGTACTCCTGAGAAAGATGGTAAGAGCAGGCAAGCTGGGAAGAAAAACCGGCGTAGGCTTCTACGACTACACGAAATAAGTTTATTTGCTCAATGCACAGGCAGAGGCTTTTGGCTCTGCCTGTTTTGGTTTTTTGGTAATCGCTTCCGCGCCGCTCGCGCCTGTCATTCGGCCTCTTTTTCTGTACCGTTTTTAAGGAATAGTTCGACAAAAACTTCATTTTGCCGCGTCGAGGTCGAACGGTTTTTCGACAAAAAACGAAGATTCGGGGTCTCAAGTCGAACTTTTTGGCCATCGACCCGCTGAAAACAGCGAAAATGTTCGACATGAAAGCCGTTTTCAGGTTTTGATGTCGAAAAATCGTTCGACTTTTTTTCAAATTTCGCTTTAAAAGTCGAACTCGCCCTTTTGAACCCGCCTCTGCAGCAGAGTTGCCCGCCAGCTCGAACCCGCCCGAGCAACTCACACGCATAAACTCACTTGAAAAAGTTGCACGTTTCGGTGATACTCTTTCGATTGTCGAAAGGCGGCGCAGATGGTATAATGAAATGGCAGTGTGCCGGTTACAGATGCTGCAGAGAAATGAACGCATATTCTTACAGCAGGATTGAGGAAGTCCTGATTTTGTAATATATCTTATTATTTTAACTGTGTCTTAAAATGTTTTATCCCGGCAGATTTGAAGTCATCTACGAAATTAAAAACCTACGATAAACGAGAGGATATGAAGAATATGGAAAAAAAAGAAAAAACAAAGACTGCAAAGGCGTGCGATGCACCGGAGGAGACGGAAAGCGCAAAGGCGTGCGAAATGCAGGAAGAAGTGATGCCGGAGGCCGAGACATCGGAAGACGCCGGCGAAGAGCAGGCTTTGGAGCGGCATGAACACAGGGAGAGAAAGCGTGACGATAGGGAGCGTCCCGAGGTAGAGGGAATCCTCGATATGGCCGACGGAGGCTTTGGATTCCTCAGGTTCAACAACTTCCTGACGAGCAAAGAAGACGTGTACGTTTCGCCTACGCAGATACGAAGATTCAATTTAAAGACCGGAGATAAGATAAAGGGTATATCCAGGCTGCCTAACGAAGGGGAGAAATTCGGGGCTTTGCTCTATGTGCTCACCGTAAACGACGACGAGCCGGGAGTGGCCATGAGAAGGCCTGACTTTGACAAGCTTACGCCGATATTCCCTAACGAGAGAATAACTCTGGAAAATTCGCCTCAGGACCTTTCTACCAGGCTCATCGATCTGATAGCGCCTATCGGAAAGGGCCAGCGCGGACTTATAGTGGCACCGCCAAAGGCCGGAAAAACCACCCTTCTGAAGAACATCGCCAACAGCATCGAGAAAAATCACCCGGAGCTTGAGATAATAGTTCTCCTGGTGGACGAGAGACCGGAAGAGGTAACGGATATGAAGAGATCCCTCCACGGGGGAGAGGTCATATACTCGACATTTGACGAAATGCCGTCCCACCACGTGAAGGTGGCGGAGATGGTTCTTGCGAGAGCGCAGAGACTGGCCGAGCACGGCAGAGACGTGGTAATTCTCCTGGACAGCATTACCCGCCTTGCAAGAGCATACAACCTGGTGGTTCCGGCGTCGGGAAGGACCCTTTCCGGAGGACTCGACCCGGGAGCTCTCCATAAGCCGAAGAAGTTCTTCGGCGCGGCGAGAAATCTGGAGGAAGGCGGAAGCGTAACTATTCTCGCGACGGCTCTCGTCGAGACGGGAAGCCGCATGGACGATGTTATATTTGAGGAGTTTAAGGGTACGGGCAATATGGAGCTTCACCTTGACAGGAGACTTTCCGAAAAGAGAATCTTCCCTGCCATCGACCTTAACAAATCCGGCACGAGAAGAGAGGATCTCCTGATGAATCAGGACGAGATGGAAGCGATCTGGCTCATGAGAAGGGCTCTCTCGGGGTCGTCCAATCAGGACGCCGCTGAGGCTATCATAGATAATCTGGCTCACACCAGAACAAACAGAGATTTCATAGAGATTATAAAGAAAGTGTTTAAGAACTAATGGATTTCAGCAAAATATTTTTGAAGGACGCCTGCCCCACGTCCATCGGAGGACAGGCGGTTCTGGACGGTGTCATGATGAAGGGTCCGGACAGGCTTGCGGTGACTATAAGGCGGCCTGACGGCAGACTTCACATCAGAACCACGCCCCTGAAGAAATCGAATAAACTGAGGAAGATACCCATTCTCAGAGGAGTCTTCGTATTCTTTGATTCCCTTGTAACCGGTATGTCCACTATTATGTACTCCGCCGACGTTATTGCGGATGCGGACGACGAGGAAGAGGAAAAGGGGAAGTTTGAGCTCTGGATGGAGGAAAAGTTCGGAGAGAAGGCCGTATGGAATTTTTTCATGTACGCCGCCGTCGTGGTGGCGCTTATAGTGAGCATAGGCATATTTATCCTGCTCCCTACTGCGGCCGTCAGCCTGCTCGGAGCAATTACGGATAATCATATCGTGCTGAATCTGGCGGAGGGAATCTTCCGTATGCTCCTCTTTGTTCTGTACATCTGGGCAATCAGCAGGATGGAGGACATAAAAGTCACGTTCCAGTACCACGGAGCCGAGCATAAGACCATACACTGCTTTGAAAAGGGACTTGAACTCACACCGGAAAACGCCCGGCAGTTCTACACCCTCCACCCGAGATGCGGAACCAGCTTTCTGATGTTTGTAATGGTTATCAGCCTTATACTGTTTTCTCTTCTCGGATGGCCGAATCTGGCGGTGCGCCTTTTGTCGAGAATCCTTCTGATTCCCGTAGTGGCGGGACTTTCCTATGAGCTTTTAAGGTGGGCAGGAAGAAGCGACAGCTGGCTGGTGAGAATTTTGAGCGTTCCGGGGCTCTGGCTTCAGAAGATAACTACAAACGAGCCCACCGACGAACAGCTGGAGGTTGCCATTGCATCCATGAAAGCGGTCCTGGTGGACGAAGACGCTCCCTTCATCGAAGGAATCTGCGATCTCGACGCAAATTTAATAGAAGAACATATCGTAGGAGACAGAAAATGAGTCTTTCAGTTAAAGAAATTCTTAATATCGGACAAAGGCGGCTGCAGGATGCAGGAGTTTCGGATGCTGCTCTGGACAGCAAGCTTCTGTACTGTTTTATGACCGGAATCACCACAGGCCGGCTCTTCATCATGTATCAGAATATATTACAGGACGGTCAGTGCGACGAATACTTCCGCCTCATCGACGAGCGGGCGTCGGGAAAGCCGCTTCAGTATATAACCGGGACTCAGGAGTTCATGGGGCTGGAGTTTGACGTGAACGAAAGCGTGCTCATACCCCGTCAGGACACGGAGACCATGGTTGAGGATGTTATCTCGGTAATAAAGGACGGAGCTTTGAGAGGTGAAAGCCTCGAGGGGACGGGCCGCCGGGAGTGGGACATACTGGATTTATGCACGGGAAGCGGGGCCATAGGCATATCTCTCGCAAAGCTTCTCACCGGGGTAAAGGTGAACGTGACCTGCTCCGACGTGAGCAAAGTCGCCCTTGAGGTGGCGCGCAAAAACGCCGGAAAGCTGGGCGTCTCAAAGAACATAAAGTTTGCCGAAGGCGATATGTTTGCGCCTTTTGACGGCAGATTTAAAAAGAAAAAATTCGACCTTATAGTTTCCAATCCGCCTTACATAGAATCGGACGTAATCCCGACCCTTCAGACGGAGGTCAAAGACCACGAACCCATGTCTGCTCTCGACGGCGGCGAGGACGGCCTCGACTTTTACAGGATAATCGCCGGGGAAGCCGGAGAATTCATGAAAAAGCGGGGCATTCTTTTCCTCGAAATCGGATGCGACCAGGGGAATGCGGTCAGAGAACTTCTGACTGAAGCGGAAGGATATTCCGACGTAAGATGCCTTAAGGACCTTGCGGGGCGTGACCGGATAATATACGCCGTGAAGGCGGAATAATGCTTGAAATCACGCCGTTTAATTGGTAAACTGTATAAAGCGTTCATAAATCTCCGGCAGGAAGTTTTACCGGCGCAAAAAATAAAATGAGGAGGAAAAAGATGAAAGACGTACAGCTCAGAGAGCTACACAGGAACACCGACGCCTATGCAGATGCGGAAATAACAGTGAGAGGCTGGGTCAGAACTAATAGAAATTCCAACAAGTTCGGGTTCATAGAGCTGAATGACGGCAGCTTTTTCAAATCCGTTCAGGTAGTTTACGAAGCAGATAAAATAGATAACTTCGACGTGGTTTCAAAGGCGCCCATTTCGGCAGCTCTTTGTGTAAAGGGAAAGGTGGAGCTTACTCCCGAGGCAAAGCAGCCTTTTGAGATAAAGGCCAGCGAAGTGACCATAGAGGCCGGCGCAGACGCCGATTACCCGCTCCAGAAGAAGAGACACTCCATGGAGTTTCTCAGAGAGATAGCACATCTGAGACCGAGAAGCAACACTTTCTCCGCAGTGTTCAGAGTACGCTCTCTGGTAGCCTATGCAATACATAAATTCTTCCAGGAAAAGCACTTTGTTTACGTGCACACCCCGCTTATCACGGGAAGCGACTGCGAAGGCGCAGGGGAGATGTTCAGGGTAACTACCCTTAATATGGAAAATCCGCCAAAGACTGAAGACGGAAAAATAGATTACGCCGAGGACTTCTTCGGAAAAGAGACCAGCCTTACCGTAAGCGGACAGCTGGAGGGCGAGGCCTTTGCCATGGCGTTCAGAAACATATACACCTTCGGCCCTACATTCCGCGCCGAAAATTCCAACACCGCAAGACACGCGTCCGAGTTCTGGATGATAGAACCGGAAATAGCCTTTGCGGATCTTGAGGACAACATGGAGCTGGCCGAGGAAATGGTGAAGTACATCATCACCTACGTGAGAGAAAACGCTCCTGAAGAGATGGCGTTCTTCAACAGCTTCATAGACAAGGGACTTCTGGAGAGGCTGGATCACATAGTGAACTCCGACTTTGGAAGAGTCACCTACACTGAGGCAGTGGAGCTCCTGAAAAAATCCGGCAAGGAATTCCAGTATCCCGTTGAGTGGGGAATCGACCTTCAGACTGAGCACGAGAGGTACCTTACGGAGGAGATATTCAAAAAGCCTCTCTTCGTAACCGATTACCCTAAGGACATTAAGGCCTTCTACATGAGACTCAACGACGACGGAAAGACCGTTGCCGCCTGCGACCTTCTGGTTCCGGGAGTCGGCGAGATCATCGGCGGAAGCCAGAGAGAGGAGCGCCTCGATATTCTGGAAAGCCGCATGGACGAGATGGGCCTTGACAAAGAAATGTACGGATGGTATCTGGATCTTCGCCGCTACGGCGGAGTAAAGCACGCAGGTTACGGACTGGGCTTTGAGCGCATGATCATGTATCTGACGGGCATGAGCAACATCCGCGACGTGCTTCCGTTCCCGAGAACGCCGAAGAACGCCGAGTTTTAAAAAGAGCCAGCAAAGCCTGCGCCGCGCGTGGTTGGCCTAATGGAATAATAAGATTTTAAGGAAGTCTTCGACAATGAAACGGGTTTACCGTCAAGTTGTCGAAGGCTTTTTCGACATTTTTGACGAGAAAACGGAATCTGCCGAAAAATACGAGGGGCTATGCAGGTTTTGACCGATGAATCTTCGACAAAACCTGAAAATGCGGCCCCTGAAGCCGAAAAAGCTTCGACAAAACCGCCGAAAACGGACGCCTTTGTCGAAGCTGACATTACCATTATTATTTACGATAAATCGTTGTCCCTGCCGCAGGCCTACCTTGGAATGAAGTTGGTCGTCGCGCCCGTTTCCGTATCGGGATAAGGAACTCCCGCCTGCTTTCCCGCTTCGAAGCAGCGCATCATCCAGATCATATTCCTTGCCAGGTTTCTCATGGTCTGCATGCCCTCCTCGTCCTTCGGCGCGTCGTTTGCTCTCAGGCCGTGAACCATATTCCAGTAGGTGGAGCCGGCTACGGGCATCTGGGAAATGCCGAAGTATTTGTTTATGCCGTCAAAGGTTGCGGAGGTGCCTCCACGGCGGGCAACGGCGATTGCTGCGCCCGGTTTGAACCTGAACGCGGCAGAGCCGTCGGCGCAGCTGCTGGAAAAGAACACTCTGTCGAGGAATGAGTAGAGCCTGCCGCTTGGGTGAGCGTAGTACACTGGCGAGGCAAAGACAAAGCCGTCGGCGTCTGCGGCCTTTTCGACGAACTCGTTTACCTCGTCATCGAACACGCATCTGCCGTTTTTGACGCAGTAGTTGCACTGAAGACAGTCGGGTATGGGCTTGCTTCCAAGCTGAATCACTTCGGTTTCAACGCCCTCCTCGTCAAATACCTTTATCATCTCGTTGATGGCGACCATTGTGGTGCCGTTTTCGTGGCTGCTGCCGTTTACAATCATTACTTTCATAATCTGTTTCTCCTATAAAATTCCCTTGATGAAAATTTCGATACCTATAACAATCAGTATACATCCGCCGAAGATGTGGGCCATGTAGGAAAGGCCGGTTCCGAATCTGCGGCCGATGAGAAGTCCGGCAAAACAAATGAAGAAGGTGACAACGCCTATAATCGCAGCAGATGCAAGGGCTGTCAGCACTTCGTAGCCGGAGATTGTGAAGCCTACGGACAGGGCGTCTATAGAAGTGGCGATGCCCTGAAGTATGAGGAGGGAAAAGCTTACCGCCTCGACTTTTGCTTCCTCAGGCTCACGTTTACATTTTATACCCTCCCGAATCATATTTCCACCGATAAGTGCGAGAAGTATGAGGGAAATCCACGGGATCAGATTCTGGAGGAAGGCGAAATAGTCGGCGGCCGTCTTGACGCAGAACCAGCCTATCATGGGCATGAGAAACTGGAATACTGCGAAAACGCCGGCGATGAGGCTCATGCGTCCGCCCTTCATACGGGGCTCGTTCAGGCCGTTGGCAAGTGACACCGAAAATGCGTCCATGGCAAGGCCCACGCCTAAGGAAATGCTGGTGAAGATAAAAGTAAAGTCAAAGCTCATAGGGTTCTCCCGTTCCGCCCTGAGAAAATGCAGGCTTTGTCCGCCAAAGCGGGCAGCCCCTGCAAGCCGGGCATTTATTACTAAAAAAATAGAGACTTCACGTACAGCCTTTGCCGTACATGAGTCTCGCAATTTAAAACAAGCCAGGCTGCGCAAAGAACGCAGAGCCAGTATGTTGACTTGCTACGCCGCCGCCTGCGGCGCTTGCTACTCCCTCACAGGAACAAAATAGATTATATCCCTTTCGGGGCGCTCCTGTCAACGGGAAATGGGTTAGCTGCGTAGAACCTGCGCCCGGCCGGGCAGAACGGAAAACGGGTTAGGCATGTAAAACCCGCCCTTGAAAATTGTTTTTCCATACTGTGTGAAAACAATGTCAAGGGTTTGGGGCAGAGGGAAAAAGTCTGATTTTCGGGACTTTCCGGGGACTGTGGAATAAAATAAAAAACACTTATCACAAGTTTGTGCTTTTTATGTTCTTTTTCCGGAATAGGGGTTTTAATATATGGGCGGTTATGTATAATAGGAAATGGCCGGTCTCCGGCAGAAAGCTTAAGGACGACCGGATAAAGCCTGCGGGCGAAATACTTTAGGAGGCAAAATAACGATGAAAGAGATAAGTGCAGAGGATATAACTTCTGTTATCAGAAGACTTTGCATGGAAGCTAATTCGTATCTGCCTGATGATATCAAAGGAAAAATAGCGACTTGCCGAATGACGGAAACGTGGAACCTGGCGAAGAATATCCTCGGAGTTATCGAGGAAAATTTTTCAGTTGCCGAAAATGATTTTGTTCCAATCTGTCAGGATACGGGAGTCGCTTGTGTTTTTTTGGAGATAGGTCAGGACGTACACATTAACGGCGATCTGAGAGAGGCCGTTGACGAGGGAGTAAGGCAGGGATACACCGACGGATACCTGAGAAAATCCGTGGTAAAGGATCCTCTCGACAGAGTGAACACGGGAGACAACACGCCTGCAATGCTCTACACCGAAATAGTTCCGGGAGACGAGCTTAAGATTACGGTGGCGCCTAAGGGATTCGGAAGCGAAAACATGAGCGCCATAAAGATGCTGAAGCCGTCCGACGGAATAGAGGGAGTGAAGAAATTTATTCTTGAAACCGTGGAAAACGCAGGACCTAATCCGTGCCCGCCTATAGTCGTGGGCGTGGGAATCGGCGGAACCTTTGACAAGGCGGCTCTTCTGGCTAAGAAGGCCCTTATGAGGAGCACCGACGTCAGAAACGGGGATAAGCTTTACGCCGACCTTGAAGAGGAAATGCTTGAAAAGATAAACGCGCTGGGAATCGGGCCTCAGGGAGTGGGCGGAGCCACTACGGCTCTTGCGGTAAACATCGAGAAGATGCCTACCCACATTGCGGGACTTCCGGTTGCCGTAAACATAAACTGTCACGTTGCAAGACACCGCTCGGCGGTACTGTAGGAGGGAGGATAAGATGGAAAAGAGAATAACTACGCCTCTTACTGCAGAAAAAGTCAAGGATCTGAGAACAGGAGATACCGTGCTCCTGTCCGGAGTCATCTACACGGCGAGAGACGCCGCTCATAAGAGACTCTGCGAGCTTCTGGAAAAGGGCGAGAAGCTGCCATTCGATCCGAAGGATCAGGTGATCTACTACGTTGGACCTGCTCCGGCAAAACCGGGGAAGGTCATCGGATCTGCAGGGCCTACCACCAGCTATCGCATGGATGCTTACGCTCCTGCCCTGATAAGAGAAGGCCTTAAGGGAATGATCGGAAAGGGCAAACGCTCGGACGAGGTGAGAGAGACCATGAAGGAGTGTACGGCGGTTTACTTCGGAGCTATCGGAGGAGCCGGAGCCGTTCTGGCAAACTCCATAAAGAAGGCCGAGGTCATAGCCTACGAGGATCTTGGCGCCGAGGCCATACGCAGACTGGAAGTGGAGGACATGCCGCTCTTCGTAATAATGGACTGCTACGGCGGAAACCTCTACGAGTCCGGAAGGAAGGAATATCTGGAATCGGTTAAAAAATAACTTTAATATAGACAGCTATACGAAAGGAAAAACTTAAAGCAATGGAAAAAGAAAAGAAAAGAGTAATTCTGGGAGTAATCGGCGCAGATGTTCACGCCGTTGGAAACACCATTTTAAACAGAGCTCTCCAGGATGCAGGCTTTGAGGTGACCAACCTGGGGGTAATGGTTCCTCAGGAGGAAATGATCAGAGCCGCAGTTGAGGACGGAGCTGACGCAATTCTCGTTTCATCTCTCTACGGTCAGGGCGAGATCGACTGCACCGGAATGAGAGAAAAGTGCGAGGAGGCTGGTCTTAAGGACATACTCCTCTACGCAGGCGGAAACCTGGTAGTGGGAAAGGTTCCTGAAAAGGAAATCCAGGAAAGATATAAGGCTCTGGGATTTGACAGAGCCTTCGGCCCGGGAACGGATCCTTCCGTTACCATAGCAGCCCTTAAGAAAGACCTTGCAAAAGGCAGAGTTCACCATCACAAAGGTTCTGAAGAGTAAGGAGACCGGAGGCGACAGAAAATGAAAGCTGTTTTACTTATAGATTTCGGCAGCACATACACGAAAATTACGGCAGTTGACATCGAAAAGGAAGAAATCTTAGGTACGGCCCAGAGTTTCACCACCATAGAAACCGACATAAACGACGGTCTTAAAAACGCGCTTAAGATACTGGAAGAGAAAACCGGGCCTCTGGAGTTCAGCGAAAAGTATGCGTGCTCCAGTGCCGCAGGCGGTCTCAGGATGGTGGCCATTGGCCTCGTTCCCGAGCTTACGGCTCAGGCGGCAAAGCAGGCTTCCCTCGGGGCTGGCGCAAAGGTCATCAAGACGTATTCCTACGAGCTGACTGACGGAGACGTGGATGAGATAGACGACATAAATCCCGATATACTCCTTCTTACAGGAGGAACCGACGGAGGGAATAAGGAAAACATAGTCCACAACGCCCATCAGCTTGCGAAGCTTAAGAGCAGAAGCTTTCCGATAATAATTGCGGGAAACAGAAGCTGCACCGATGAGGTTTCGAAAATCCTTGAAGACTTTGAGACCTTTAAATGCGAAAACGTAATGCCGAAGCTGAATATACCCAACGTAGAGCCGGTTCAGGAGCTTATCAGAAGCATATTCCTGAAGAAGATAGTTCTGGCCAAGGGACTGAGCCAGGCCCAGGAGCTGATAAAGGGAATACTCATGCCGACGCCGGCGGCTATGCTTGAAGCCATGAAGCTTCTGGCAAAGGGAACCGAAACGGAAAAGGGAATCGGCGACCTGGTTGGAGTCGACCTTGGAGGCGCCACTACCGACGTATACTCCATGTCATACGGACTTCCTCAGACGGGAGCCGCAGTTCTCAAAGGCCTCAGAGAGGACTACGCGAAGAGAACCGTTGAAGGTGACATCGGAATGCGCTACAGCATAAAGGGCATCGTGGCCGCATCGGATATAATGAGGATTTCAGACCTTGCCGGACTTTCCGAAAAGAAGTGCGAGGAGATGATAGATTATCTCTCCGTTCACACCGACAAGGTTCCGGGAGAAGACGAACCGGACTTCATCGCTTTGGATTACGCCCTTGCATCTATGGCGGTGGAGGCTGCCGTGACGAGGCACGCCGGAAAGCTGGAGCCCTTCTACACGCCGACGGGCATAAGCTACATGCAGACGGGAAAGGACCTGACAGGTGTTAAAACCGTAGTTGCAACGGGAGGCGCTCTCATACACACGACGCGTACCGCAGAAATTCTGAAGCACACTTTGTCAAAGCCGGAAGACGCATTTTCCTTAAAACCTAAGGAAGCGGAATTTCTGGTTGACAGAAAGTACATACTGGCGGCCATGGGTCTCCTGAGCACGGAGTATCCTGACGCGGCCTTACGAATAATGAAAAAGGAGTTAGAAAAAAATGGAGTTTCTTGATATAAAGAATAAAAAGCTCACAGACGACGAGTTTAACCGTACACGTGAAGAAGTTCTCAAGACCTGGGAAACAGGAGAAGCGGTAAGAGACATAAAGAAGGGAATCGACTACCAGAAGTCCCTTCCTGAAACGAAGAACTTCTCCCTTAAGCTGAAAAAGGCGAAGGAAGAAAAGGTTACCCTGATTCAGCCTAGAGCAGGCGTAGGCCTTGTGGAAAATCACATCGAGCTTTTAAAGTACCTGGAGAACGAAGGAGAGGCAGATCTTCTTCCATCCACCATCGACTCATATACCAGACAGAATCAGTACGAAAACTGCGCTGAGGGTATCAGAAGGGAAAAGGAGAGCATGGTAGACGGCATGTTCCACCCTTACCTTAACGGTTTTCCTGCTGTAAACCACGGCGTTGAAGGATGCAGAAGGGTAATAGAGGCGACAAAGTCTCCTGTACAGGTAAGACACGGCACTCCTGACGCGAGACTTCTGGCCGAGATAACATACGCCGGAGGATTCACTTCCTACGAAGGTGGCGGAATTTCCTACAACATCCCTTACGCCAAGAACATTCCTATCGAAAGAACCATAAAGGACTGGCAGTACGTGGACAGACTTACGGGAATTTACGAGGAAGCCGGTGTTCATATAAACAGAGAACCTTACGGACCGCTTACGGGAACTCTCGTTCCTCCGTGCATCTCCCACTCCGTTGCCATCATCGAGGCGCTCCTTGCAGCAGAGCAGGGCGTAAAGAACATCACCGTAGGCTACGGCCAGCTGGGTAACCAGGTTCAGGACGTTGCCGCCATCAGAACTCTTGAGGAGCTGACTGAGGAATACCTTATCAAGTTCGGTTACGAGGACGTTACCGTAACTACCGTGTTCCACCAGTGGATGGGAGGCTTCCCTGCCGATGAGGCAAAGGCTTTCGGAATGATCGCATGGGGAGCTGCCTGCGCTGCACTTTCCAGCGCTACAAAGGTAATCGTAAAGACTCCTCACGAGGCTGCCGGCGTTCCGACAAAGGAAGCAAACGGTCAGGGCCTGCGCTGCACAAAGCAGGTTACAAACATGCTCAAGGATCAGACTCTTCAGGGTTCTCGTGTAGAAGCTGAAAAGGAAATCATCAAGGAAGAGACCAGATGTATCGTGGATAAGTGCATAGAGCTTGGATACGGAGACATCGCAGCAGGTGCAGTTGCAGGAATCAACGCAGGTATAATCGACATTCCGTTCGGACCTGCAAAGTGCAACGCCGGAATTATGCTTCCTGCAAGAGACAACAGCGGAGCGGTAAGAATACTCGAGGTCGGAAATCTGCCGTTCTCCGAGGAGCTTAAGAACTTCCACAAGGAAAAGCTTGAAGAGAGAGCAAAGGTTGAGAACAGAACCGTATCCTTCCAGATGGTAATCGACGACGTTTACGCAATCAGCAAAGGCCACCTTGTAGGAAGACCGAGATACTAATAAATACAGATAAGACTAAGGACGAAGAACTTTCAGGAGGTAAGTTAAAATGAAAATAGAAAAGGTAGTGTGCTCCGCAGGACGCACGGGATTCTTCTTTGACGATCAGAAAGCCATCAAAGCCGGAGCAAAATCCGACGGAGCAGCGTACGTCGGACAGGCAATGACTCCGGGATTTGAAAAGATAAGACAGGCCGGAGAGTCCATCTCCGTAATGCTCATCTTAGAGGACGGCCAGGTAGCGTACGGCGACTGTGCGGCAGTTCAGTACTCGGGAGCAGGCGGAAGAGACCCGCTCTTCCTCGCTTCTAACTTCATTCCGGTAATCGAAAAGTACGTTGCGCCTGTTCTCGAGGGCAAAGAAGCGGACAACTTCAAGGCTCTCGCCGAAGAGGTGGAGAAGGTTGAAGTTGACGGAAAGAGACTTCACACCGCAATCCGCTACGGAGTTTCCCAGGCGATCCTGGACGCCGTTGCAAAGGCTACCAGGAGACTTATGTGCGAAGTTGTCGCAGACGAATACGGAACTACAGTTTCCGAAAAGCAGATTCCTATCTTCACCCAGTCCGGCGACAACAGATATGAAAACGCCGACAAGATGATTTTAAAGGGCGCGGCAATTCTGCCTCACGCTCTCATCAACAACGTTGAGACCAAGCTGGGAAGAGACGGCTCCATTCTGAGAGAGTACGTTGAGTGGCTGAGAGACAGAATCATAGCTTTAAGACCTACTGAAGACTACGCGCCTGTTATGCACATAGACGTGTACGGAACCATCGGTCAGGCCTTCGGAAACGAAAACTTCAAGGCTATGGCAGACTACATCGCAACTCTGGAGGAAGCGGCAAAGCCTTTCAAGCTGAGAATTGAAGGACCTATGGACGCAGGTGAAAGAGAAAAGCAGATGCTCTGCCTGAAGGGTCTGAGAGAGGAAATAGACAGACGCGGAATTAATGTGGAGCTGGTAGCCGACGAGTGGTGCAACACCCTGGAGGACGTTATCTACTTCTGCGACAACAAGGCGGGACACATGGCGCAGATCAAGACTCCTGACCTTGGAGGAATAAACAACACTATCGAGGCGGTTCTCTACTGCAAGAAGAACGGTTTCGGAGCATACCAGGGCGGTACCTGCAACGAAACAGACAGATCCGCGCAGGTCTGCGTAAACTGCGCGATGGCAACTCAGCCTGACCAGATTCTCGCAAAGCCGGGAATGGGTGTAGATGAAGGCTTCATGATAGTGTATAATGAAATGAACAGAATCATAGCACTCCGCGAGGCTAAGAGAAGTTAAGAAAGAAATATATGCCAGGCAGTCGGGGCGCGCCGGAGTTTAAAACGGCGTGCCTCTTATGGCATTTGCGGAACAGGAGAAATATATGTCATACATAAGAAATCTGTACAGCATCTATTTTGCGCCGAGAGGCAACGTGAGAATGGGCGAGCTGGGAATGCAGATAGCCCAGCAGTATTTAAGGCCCATGGACAAGCTCATTGGAATCGTGGGAGAAGCCGGAGCCGGTAAGAGCATGATGGTAAAGGGAATGTTTCCGGGCCTTGAGCTTACCAACGACGACGAGGGAGTGAACATAAGGCCGCTGCCCCTTCTGGAGCTGGTGGACGACCCCCTTGCCATGATAAAGAAAAGCGGAATGTCACTCTTTGCGACTCCTCACACCTATCACATCGACATAAGGTTCGAGCAGGGCTTCACTCCTCTGCCAAAGCTTGCGGAGGCCATAACCACGGCCCTGGACAAGGGCAAGAGAGTGGTGGTCGAGCACTTTGACCTCGTATATCCTTTCCTTAAAACGCCTCAGAGCGAGAACCGCCCTATCAATGCGGATCTTATCATAGGAATAGGTGAAGAGGTTATCGTAACCAGGCCTGACCTCTTTGGCCCTGTGCCTCAGGACATATACAACATAGTGAGCAAGTCCATAAAGTACAGAAAGATGGTTCACTCTGCCGAGGACATAACGTGCTACTTCCTGTCCCACGGACTGCCTAAGAATTACGAGCACGCCGACATCAAGCACGGATTCCTCCTCTGCTTCAAAGAAAAGCCTATGGTTTCTCTGGAGATGCTGGAGAAGAAGGTAAATGCGGTTATAGAGGAAAACCTTCCTATATCCTTCTACGATGACGACCACATAACCATCGGCGACAACATCGTTACCTGCGCGGCTCCGAGAAACCACGTGAAGAGCACCGGGGAAATCGAGGATTTCAAGCTTATAAAGGAGATACCTTACGATCCGGTGAGAAAGTGCTATCTGGTCGTAGGTATGGTAGGACAGAAGGAAGCGCCTAAGATCGGCGAGGATATAGATAAGATAGAGAGAGTATATTAGTATAAACAGGAGGCGTCAAAAATGGAAATTAAAAAGACTGCCACTGCGGGAACGCTGGAGTCCAGCGACGCATACGTGGTGGCTGAGCCTTTTGACACGCTTGAGGTGGATCTCACCTCGGTGGTATACGAGCAGTTTAAGGACGAGATTATAAGTCAGGTGAAGGCCGTGACTGATGCCCTGGGGGTATCAAAGGCCAAAATCACCATAAACGACAGAGGAGCCGTTGACTGCGTCATAAGAGCGAGAGTCGAGACGGCCCTTAAGAGAGCGGGAGGTGAAATGTAATGAGAAGGACTATGCTCTTTGTTCCGGGAAATTCGCCTAACCTGCTCATGAACTTTGACATACTGGGAGCCGACAGCGTCATACTGGACCTTGAGGACGCCGTATCCCCTGCCGAAAAGGACTCCGCAAGGATTCTGGTGAGAAGCATGCTTCAGACCATGGGAGACACGGGCTGCGAGGTCATCGTGAGAATAAATCCGGTTGACACCGATTTCTGGAAGGAGGACCTGAGAGAAGTCGTTAAGTGCCGTCCGTCCATGATCATGCCGACGAAGGTGGGCGGACCTGAAACCGTAAAGCAGGTGGCGGATTACATCGCAGGCCTTGAAAAGGAATACGGAATTCCCGAGGGAACGGTGGGAATCATCCCTCTCATAGAGACCGCCCTCGGCGTTGAAAACGCCTTTGCCATAGCGGGAGCGGACAAGAGAGTGAGAGCCATGCTTTTAGGCGGCGAGGATCTTACCGCCGACCTGAGATGCAAGCGCACGAAGGAAGGAAACGAGATATTCTACGCCCGCAGCAGAATGGTCTGCGCGGCGAGAGCCTGCGGAATAGACGTGTACGACACGCCGTTTACCGACGTAAACGACATGGAGGGACTGAGAAAGGACGCAGAGCTTGCGAAGAGCCTGGGCTTTTCCGGAAAGTCCTCCATCTCTCCGGGACACGTTGCCGCCATAAACGAGATATTCAGCCCTACTCAGGAAGAGATAGACTACGCTCACGAGGTTATGGACACCATCGAGGAGGCCAAGCGTCAGGGCAAAGGTGTAGTCGCGCTCAGGGGCAAGATGATAGACGCGCCTATAGTTAACAGGGCAAAACAGGTAATTGAAATGGAAGAAGCAATGTTTGGAGGCGTAAGACAGTGAGCAAGTTGATTTCATCTATAAAAGAGGCCGTCGAGCTTTGCGGGATCAAAGACGGCATGACCGTGTCCTTTCATCATCACATGAGAAACGGCGACAAAGTCCTCAACATGGTGATGGAGGTCATCGCAGAAAAAGGAATTAAGGATATAACCGTAAACGCCAGCTCCATATTCGACTGCCACGAGCCCCTCATCGGCTATATGAAGGACGGCGTCGTTACGGGTATAGAGTGCGGATACATGGGCGCAAAAGTGGGCAGAGCCGTTTCAAGGGGAATGCTTAAGAACCCTGCGGTCTTCAGAACCCACGGCGGCAGAGCCTCGGACATGATAAAGAGAACGTCCCACGTTGACGTGGCCTTCGTGGCGGCGCCTTCCGCAGACTGCATGGGAAACTGCACGGGAAAATACGGAAAATCCGCCTGCGGCTCCATGGGCTACGCCTTTGCCGACGCCCAGACCGCAGACAAAGTAGTAGTAATAACGGACAACCTCAGACCTTATCCTCTTCCGGGATTCTCCATTCCGGAGGTCTATGTGGACTACGTGGTAGAGGTTGACGAAATAGGCGACCCTAAGGGAATCGTTTCGGGAACTACCCAGATAACAAGAGACCCTGTAGGCCTGAGAATCGCCCAGTATGCAGCCGAGGTAATAGAGGCCTCCGGACTTCTCAAAGACGGATTTTCATTCCAGACGGGAGCCGGCGGCGCGACCCTTGCCGCTGCAAAGTACGTAAAGGAAAAGATGTTGGCGGGCGGAATCAAAGGAAGCTTCGGCATGGGCGGAATCACCGGATATATGGTCGACATGCTGAACGAGGGCTGCTTTGAGTCCCTTATAGACGTTCAGTGCTTTGACCTTAAGGCTATAGAATCCATAAACAACGACCCTCGCCACATGGAGGTCAGCGCAGAACAGTACGCAGGCGTAAGCGGAAGAAGCGCCGCAGTTGACAGCCTTGATGTGGTTCTTCTCGGCGCGACCCAGGTGGACACGGACTTTAACGTAAACGTCCACACCGATTCTAACGGATACATCATGGGAGGCTCCGGAGGTCACAGCGATACGGCGGCAGGAGCAAAACTTGCAATAATCCTTGCACCGCTGGTAAGGGCAAGACTTCCGCTTATAACGGACAGATGCCACTGCATCTCCACGCCGGGAAGCACCGTTGACGTGGTGGTAACCCAGAGAGGAATCGCAGTGAATACTTCCATAGAGAAAAACCGTCAGCTGGAGGAGGCTCTCAAAGCGAAGGGACTTCCTGTAGTCGACATTAAAGAGCTCAAGGCCATAGGCGAAAAAATAACCGGCGTGCCTAAGCCGATAAATCAGGGAGACAAGGTCATCGCAAAGGTTCTCTACAGGGACGGAACACTTCTCGACGAGATTCATCAGGTAGCGGGAGAATAGGAATGGCTTACGGACAGCTTTACGAGGAGACAGGCGCTCCTTTTAAAGGACGTAAAAGAGAAAAGCTGGTATCCTTTCTCTCGGATTCCGGCCTTGACTACGACGATACCGTGGATTACTCCGTCATGCTCTGCGAGGACGATGGAACCCCTGCGGCTGCGGGCTCTCTTTCGGGAAAGGTGATAAAGTGTATTGCTGTGGCCGAAAGCCACCGGGGAGAAAACCTGACGGCAAGAGTCATATCGCTTATTACCGATGAAGCCGTCCGCCGGGGAATAACCCATCTGTTTCTCTACACGAAGCCGGAAAACATCGCCCAGTTTTCGGGGGTGTCCTTTTACCCCGTACTTCGGACAAAGGACGTGCTCTTCATGGAAAACAAAAAAGGCGGAATCGACGAGTTTGTGGAGAATTTAAAGGCTGAAACTGCGGAGAAGTTTCCGGAGTTTCATGCGGCGAAGAGAACCGGCGCAATAGTCGCCAACTGCAATCCATTCACCCTCGGACACAGGTATCTTATCGAAAAAGCGGCGGCGGAGTGCGACATTCTTCACCTTTTCGTTGTATCTGAAGATGCAAGCCTTTTCACTACCGAGGAAAGGTACATGACGGTGAAGGCGGGAGTTGCCGACATTGAGAACGTCATAGTGCACAGGTCAGGCGACTACATGATTTCCCGGGCGGTTTTCCCGACGTACTTCCTTAAGGACAAAACCCGGGCGGACGATATCAGCTGTGAGCTGGATCTTCGTATATTCGGCGAGTATCTGGCAGGGCCTCTGGGAATAGACGTGCGCTTCGTGGGAACGGAGCCCTTTTCCCCTGTTACCGCCGCATACAATGAGGCAATGAAGAGGATCCTGCCGGAATACGGAGTGAAGGTTACAGAGCTTGAAAGGGTAACGGACGGCGACGGCAGAGCCATAAGCGCGTCGAGAGTGCGCCAGCTTCTCGCTTCGGGAAAAACTGGCGAGGCTCTTTCTCTGGTCCCGGACGTGACAAAATCTTTGATAAAGGAAAAGTTTTAAATGAGAGAAAAAGCTTTAAAGGCTCTGACAAAGGCCGCAGCGGACGGGATAGGAAAAATGTACGACGAGGGCAGATGCGCCGCCCTTTCCGACATACTGGACGCCAGAGAAGAACGAGTTCGCAGACAGCAAGCTTTCATCGAGGCGGAGCGGCGGCAGTTCGCAGCGTTACAGCAGTTAGATGAGTCGCAGCAGTCCGGAAGTTCGCGGCAGTTCGCAGGCCCGCAAAAGCCCGAAGCGTTTTCTCTTATCAGCTTTACATTAAACATCGCGGGAGCAGTCAAAAGCTGCTCCCTGTTTTCGTGGGCATTTGACAGGGGCGTGGAGATGATTTCAGGATCCCTTGCAGCAGCCGGAATTGAAACAAGAACAGCCGAAATCACGGAGGGAATTGCAGGCCGTGAGTACACGGCTATTGCGTATGCAGAGCCCGAAAGGGTAAAGCTCATAACCGCCGAAACAGAGGAGCTTCACCCACTCGGAAGGATTTTCGATATAGACGTGATAAAACCTGACGGCACAAAAGTATCAAGGACGGATCTGGGTGCGTCCGGCCGCACCTGCATACTTTGCGGTAAACCCGCGTTTATATGCGGGCGGAGCAGAGCCCATTCCACCGAAGAGGTTCTTGAAAAGCAGATAGAGATAATGGCGTCGGCCCGGGCAGACGAGACGGCGCGCCGGATTTCCGGGCAGGCGGTAAATTCCCTTCTTGCGGAAGTTCACGTCGGCCCGAAGCCGGGCCTCGTGGACAGGTTTAATTCGGGAGCCCACAGGGATATGGACGAAGAAACTTTCACAAGAAGCGCCGAGTCGCTCCGCGGCTACTTCACGGACTGCGCATATGCGGGAATATACCTGGGCCTAACGGGAGATGAAGGCATAACGGACAGCCTTGTAGCCCTCGGCAAAGACGCCGAAAAGACCATGCTCGCCGCAACGGGCGGAGTAAATACCCACAAAGGTGCTATTTTCTCCATGGGCATTTTCGCCTGCGCCGCCGGAATGAGCAAGGCCGCAGAAATGAGCGATGTCGCAGAGGTGGGCCGGGGGGCTGAGTCAGGTAGTACCCTGGGAAGCAGTTTCAGAGAAAACGTTCTGTGGCTTGGACGCAAATTTACCGATCTTACCGTAAGCGATGACACCGCGGGCGCGCGCATAAAGAACGAATACGGAATCAGCGGAATCAGAGGCGAAGCGGCGGCAGGCTATCCGACGGTTTTTGACACGGGTCTGCCCGCTTTGAAGGCAGAGCTTGCAACAGGCGATGCGGAAGCCGCCGCGCTGAAGGCTTTGACCGCAATAATCGCCGAGGCGGAAGACACCAACGTCATCGCCCGCGGAGGTACTGAGGCGGCAAAATGGCTTAAATCCGAAGCCGCCGGCATTTTGAAAAAGTACGGAACTTCAGGCTTTGATATAAGGGAGGCCCTTGCAGACCTTGACAGGAAGTGTATAGAGAAAAATATAAGCCCGGGCGGCAGCGCAGACCTTCTGGGACTGTGCCTGTTTGCGGCTGCGGCTTTACGAAAACTTAACGTAAATTTAACCGAATCGGGATAGACAGTTTTCTGAATACATATGAATATTGTAGGTAAACAGAATAAAAGCGGGGACGACCCCGCTTTTTCTGTAATTCTTACGTATTCTATAGTAAAGAGGAGACCGTCGCCATGAAGGAGGAACACAGAATAGTCGAGCAGGTGAATGCTGCCAGAAAAGACAGAGCAGCTGCGGACAGTCTTATAAGAGAATATATGCCCTTTATAAAATCCGAAACGGCGCGATTCATGGGCAGACCTCCTGTGGAAGGAGAAGACGACGAGCTGAGCATAGCCATGATTGCCTTTCATGAGGCGATAGTGTCATATTCCGCAGACAGAGGAGCTTTCCTGAAATTTGCGGCAATGATTATAAAAAGCAGGCTTATAGATTTCAGCAGAAAAGAGCAGAGGCATAAAACCGTAATATCACTGGATACTCCTTCTGACGACGAAGGAGGCACCATTGGAGAGATAATTGCCGACGAACGGGACTATCAGGACGAAGTGGTGACGAGAGAGGCGACTCGAAAAGAAATAGAGGAACTTACGGCTGAGATGGCAAAGTTCGGCGTAAGTCTTACCGATGTTGCGGAAAACTGCCCGAAGCAGGACAGAACTCTTAACGCCTGTAAAAGGGCCCTTAAGTACGCCATAGATAATCATGAAATCATGAAGGATTTTCTCGCTTCGGGGAAGCTGCCCATAAGCAGTCTGGCGGCAGGGAGCGGCGTTGAGAAAAAAACTCTTGAAAGACACAGAAAGTATATGGTGGCCCTCATGCTGATTTATACTAACGGATTTGAGATAATAAGAGGTCATCTGAGACATATGGCTGAGGGGGTGAGTGCAAAATGAAATATCTGGTAATGGAGTGCCGCCCTGGCTGCGCAGTTCTGCTGGATGAAGAGGGACGCTTCCTGAAGGCTGTAAATCCCGGATATCAGGTGGGACAAAGGGTGAATAATCCACGACTTATGGAAGATAAGATTCGCAGGAAGACAGGGAAGTGGATTATAAGCGGTGCGGCAGCCGTAGCAGCCTGCTTTATAGCGGTATTCGGTATAAATTACTATAACGACTACATGAGCACGTACTCTACCATATATATGAACATAAACCCGTCCGTCAGCATAGACCTTAACCACAGCGGGAATGTGGTAGGTCTGGACGGCGAAAATGAAGACGGAGATATCCTCATAGAAGGTTACGATTACCGCGGGAAAGAAAAAACCGAAGTAGCCGATGATCTGGTGGACAGGGCGATAGACATGGGATTTCTGTCTGAAGGGGGAACGGTGTCATTTTCTATAGATGCTCCGGAAGAAGCTTTGTTCAGAGAATATGGAACCGAGATGAGAAACGAGGTCAGCCACCATCTGGAAAATGTGATTACAGTAAATATAGAGGTTGTAAAATATTCAGATGTGGAGAAACAGGATCCGGAACCTGAGACTGAACCTGAGACTCAGCGGAAGGAACCGCAGCCTCAGTCACAGTCACAGTCACAGTCACAGTTGCAGCCGCAGACCCAGACGAAGCCTCAGACCCAGACGAAGCCGACAACACCGGTGACTCCGCAGCCGTCGGGAGATTCGGGATACGGCAATTCCGGATATACCTCTCAAGGAAACAGCGGATATGATGATGACTCGGGAAACAGTGATTATGATGACTCGGAAAATAGCGGGTACGATAACGATGACTAAAAAAACAACGGCAACCCCGTTTTTCGAAAGAGCTTTACGTAATCTATATGTACAAGGCAAAACTACAGAAAAAAACAGAAAGGAACCCTGATCATGAAAACGAGAAAAAAACTATTAACAGCGGTATCTTCCCTGGCTATAGCGGCTATGGTTCTTCTGACCGGATGCGGCGGAACTGCACAGAGCGAAGTGCCTGAAGTAAACGAAACGGGAGTTATCACATTAAGCGTAAATCCTGAAATTAAAATTGAATATGACAAAGACGGACTGGTTACGGGAATAACCGGAGCGAATGACGATGGAAAGGCTATAGTAGAAGCATATCCGGACTACATAGGAAAAGAATGCAGAACCGTTCTGGCTGAACTGATTGCGGAGATTAACGAGGCCGGATATTTTATAGACGATATCGATGGACACGAGAAGAACATAGTCATCCAGCTGGAGCCGGGTTCGATTATGCCGAGCGAGGATTTTCTCACAGTGATAAGTGACAGCACCAGGGAAGCCGTGAAGAATCTCAAGCTCGGATCAGGAATAGTAACTATCGACGATGACGATTACGATCAGTCTTATGCAAAAGAGGGGCAGCCTTCGAGATATATCACTCTTGCCAAGGCGCAGGAAATAGCCCTTGCTCAGGCAGGTGTAAGCGCTAAAGACGCAGTTTTCGAAGATAAGGAATTTGATCATGACGATGGAACCCCTGTGTTTGAGCTTGAGTTCAAGGCAGGAGGGGTGGAGTACGAATATGATGTACATGCGGTGACCGGAAAGGTTATAAAGGCGCAGCATGAAAAGATTAAGACCCCTTCATCTTCAACAGGATCAGCCGCTTCTTCATCTTCCGCTCAGAAACCGGCAACATCGGGAGGATCGGGCGGAGCCGCATATCAGGATACGGATTACGGCCCGGGAAATGATGGCGTAACCGACTACCACTACACCGACTATAACAGCGGTAATTCTGCATCCGGCGGAGTCAGCTCCAATCATGGCGGAGGCGACTCCGGATATGACAACGGAGATTCCGGATACAATAATTCCGGCTACGGCAACACAGGCTATGACGACGGCAACACCGGTTATGACGATGGCGACTCCGGATACGACAACGGAGATTCCGGATATGACGACTAACAATAATAACAGCACGAAACTGAGACATGAACTTAAGCACCGGATCAACCTGAGGGAAGATTTGGTGCTTTCCCAAAGGTTGAGAAAACTCTTTGAAAGAGACAGCCATTGCGGAACGGACGGCAGTTACCGTGTTACCAGTCTGTATTTTGACACACCCTACGACGATGCGCTCCGGGATAAGCTAAGCGGAATCAGCAGAAGAGAGAAGTTCAGAATCAGGTACTATGGGGACAATCCGACGTTTATAAAACTGGAAAAGAAATCGAAGATAAACGGGCTTTCGGAAAAGCTGAGCGTTGTCCTTAGACCGGATGAAGCAGAGAGAATACTGTCAGGAGATATCAGCTTCATGCTTGACAGCGGAAAGCATCTTCTGGAGGAACTCTACTCGAAGATGAACGGTGAAGGACTGGCGCCAAAGACGGTTGTCTCATACAGCCGGGAGGCCTTTGTATATGCGCCGGGGAACGTGAGAATCACGCTGGACAGAGATGTAAGAACAAGTCTGGGCTCGACGGACTTTCTGAATCCAGACGTATTCAGAATGCCGGTGATGGATGGTATAACGGTGCTGGAAGTGAAATATGACAGATTTCTTCCGGAAATAGCAGCAATGGCGGTTCAGGTTCCGGGAAGAAGAGCATCTGCATGTTCGAAGTACGCCCTTTGCAGGCGGTTTGATTAAAAATTAAGGAGGAGGGCCGGTATGACCTTTCGCGACATATTTAAATCGGAATTTATGGAGAATATGACTGCCGTATCGATGCTTGATATGGTAACGGCGCTTGCCCTGGCATTTCTTCTGGGTCTTTACATTTTCTTTATCTACAGGAAAACATACAGCGGCGTAATGTATTCTCCAGGATTTGGCGTGACGCTGATAGGACTTGCTCTCATAACGACCATGCTTATTATGACTGTAGCAAGTAATGTGGTTCTGTCCCTCGGTATGGTTGGAGCTCTTTCCATAGTGAGGTTTCGCGCTGCAATAAAAGAACCGGTGGACATACTGTTTCTCTTCTGGAGCATAGCGGTGGGAATAGTGCTGGCTGCAGGGCTCATCCCCCTTGCGGTTTTTGGGAGCATTTTCATAGGAATCGTGCTGCTTTTGCTCGCATCGAAAAAAACCCCGGATACTCCGTACATTCTCATAATCCACTGTGAGGACGAGAGAAGGGAGACGGAGACCAAAGAGTATATAAAAAATCGGGTGAAGAAGATGAACCTGAAGAGCAAAAGCGTGTCTGACGGAATCATAGAGCTTAACTATGAGGTCAGGCTGATTGACGACGACAGTTCCTTCGTGAATGAGCTTCAGAAAACGGACGGAGTATCACGTGTGGTGCTGGTGTCGTACAACGGAGATTACATGGTTTAACGACTTCTGCAGGCGCAGGTGATGTAAATTGATAAAACACAGACACATCGACAAAATCTGCATATGTGCGGCAGCAGCGGCGATTCTGATAACGGTTGTCCTTTATTTCGGGGGAGACATGGGAATCCAGCGGGCGTCAGAAAATCCGGGATACTCCTACAGGCTTTTTGACGACAGCAGGGTTCACACCGTAAACATTCTCTGCGACGACTGGGAAGAATTTCTCGAAGAGGCTCCGGAGGAGAAATATACGAGCTGCGCCGTTGAAATAGACGGGGAAAGGTTCGAGAATGTGGGACTCAGAGCCAAGGGCAATAATTCTTTAAGTCTTACGGAGGAATACGGCCTCTCAAGATACAGCCTGAAACTGGAGTTCGACCATTTTACGGACGGAGGAAATTACTACGGACTGGACAAATTCTCTCTGGATGCTTCGTTTCAGGACAACAGCTACCTTAAAACATACATGGCCTACGATATGATGGATTTCATGGGCGTGGCCTCGCCTCTCTGCAGCTTCACAGACGTTTTCGTAAACGGGGAGCCGTGGGGGCTGTTTCTCGCTGTGGAGGAGCCTGAAGAGGCCTTTGTCCGGAGAAATTTCGGAAGAAATCACGGACAGCTGTACAAGCCTGACTACAGATCTTTGGAAGATGAAAACGGAGATATAGCCTTAAAATATCTTGGAGCCGATGAGAAGCTGTATCCGGGTATATTCGAAAACGCAAAGTTCAAAACAGATAAGGGCGACAGAATGAGAGTCATCAAGGCTCTTGAGATCCTCGATTCCGGTGAGAATATCGAAAGAGCCGTGGATACAGAACAGACACTGCGGTATTTCGTTGTATCGGTATTTGTCATGAACTGGGACAGCTATGCGGGGCATACGGGTCACAATTACTTTCTCTACGAAAAAGACGGAATTCTGACCATTCTGCCGTGGGATTACAATCTGGCTTTCGGAACCTATGCCTTAGGAATGTCTGAACCGATAAGGGACACGGAGGTTCTCATAAACTGGCCCGTGGACACGCCTGCTGAAGGTGATGTGATGCTTAACAGACCGCTCTACCACAACCTGATGAAGGACAATGAAAATTTCCGGCGATACCACGAGCTGTTCAGTGAATTTCTCTCCGAATACTTTTTCAGCGGAGAGTTTGAGAAGACTTTACGGGATGCGGAATCCCTGATAGCCCCTCGCGTGGAAAGTGATCCTACAGCCTTCTGTTCCAGCGATGATTTTCACCTTGCGGCAGACACCCTCTATGAAGTGTGCATGCTGCGGGCAGAGAGCATAGAAAAACAGCTTGCCGGAGAGCTACCGGCCACGATAAGCGAGCAGGAGAGCTTCACGGGAGAATATGTGGACTGTTCTGCCGTGGACATACGCGATCTGGGAGATTTCGGAGATTTGGAGACTGCCGCGGCGAGGACTGCAGGCAGGTAATCTAAAGACGTTAAGTTGTATACACTGAATTAACTGGACTATAGTCTAATAAACTTAAATTTCTTAAAAATTAGTGAATAGACGTGCCTAACCTGTTGACCCGCGCCGCAAGACGGGAGTAGAATTATTCTCGGAGGGACGTTTTTGGGATCGGCAAGGAAAGGAGAGCAGTCGGAAACGAAAAATATTGACTCTGAAGGCGCTTACCGCGTCTATTCCTATCGATGAGTAGTCCTTGCGATATACGGGCTGTCCACCGCTGTGATTCAGCTTATGTGGACCACATTCTTTTCAATTACCACTCAGGCGTGGCAGTATTACGGCTTTACAGATGCACAGGAAGGGGAAAATGCCATCAGCCTTTTGTCCATCATATTTATGGCGGGAATGATAGTCCTGTCCATACCCGTAATGGCAGCCTTTGAGAAATACGGATTCAAGGAAGCCATCGGCTTCGGCGTGGTGCTTACGGGAATATGCGCCATCGTCCGCGGAGTATTCGGCGACAGCTATACGGCAGTTCTCGTCGCGACGGTGGGATTTGCGGTAGCTCAGCCGTTCCTGCTCAATTCGCCGGGACTGGTTGCGGGCTCTGTTTCATCTTCAAAACAGTGACAATACTAGATTTAAGGAAGTCTTCGACAATAAAACGGGTTTTCCGGGAAAATGTCGAAGGCTTTTTCGACATTTTTGACGAGAAAAGGAAATCTGCCGAAAAATCAAGCGAATCATGCAGGTTTTTAACGTTGAAACTTCGGCAGAACTTGTAAACACAGCCTTAAAAGCCGAAAAAGCTTCGACAAAACCGCCGAAAACAGACGTCTTTGTCGAAGCGAAGCGAAACCGAAAGCCCTTTAGTTTAAACCTGATATATGCTCTTTATTTTTCCTACAGCATAAACATTCTCGCGGTCATCATATCCTGTATGTCCCTGCCGGTGTAAGTCACGGTGCGTGGATCAAGCTGTTTTGCGCCCGGATAGAAGGAGCCGCGAAGCGCTTTCACCGGATCCTTGAAGCTTATTTCCATCTCGAAGCTGTCAGGTGACTTTATTTTGCAGGCGTCGGTGTTTTTAAGGGCGGATGCGACGCCTTCCTTTATCAGGCGGCAGGCTTTGTTCAGATTCATGCTGAACGTGGCCTCGCCTACGCCTTTCTTCACACCTACCGCAGTAATCTCCGGAACCAGTTCTTTTGCGTGTTCGCACAGTTCCTCATCGCCGCTTACAAACACAACGGGAACGTCGTAGTATGCGGCGGTGTATGCGTTAAGGTCAAATTCCGCCGCCGGACGGCCGTTAATTTTAACGTAGTTGTTCTGGGTGTTCATGGTATGGGCCAGAGGGTTTCCGTCAAAGCCTGCGCCGCTGTGATAGCCTATGAAAACCGCTGCGTCAAATGTCTCGTCGATGCCGGCGACCATGGACTCGGGAGTGCAGGTCCAGCCTCGGATGAGCGTTGCCTCTTCCGGAAAAGCGTACGGTATGAGATTAAGCGCGCTGTCATGAGCGTCTTTGATGACGATTTCCGTTGCACCGGCCGCAATGGCGCCTTCACAGGCTGCGACTACCTCGTTGGTCATAATCTTGCGGCCCTGAGCGTATTCCTCCTCGCCCTGTTCCGTTTCCTTCCAGTCGGTGATGAACGTGCATCCTTCGATGTCTGCGCTGATGTAAACTTTCATAATTTTATCCTCCTGTGAAATCAGAGCTCGCGATGAGCCTGAAGCTGAAGTGTAGAAATATAATATATAATATCAGAAATATGCCCGGGCATAAAGCCGGCAGATAAATTATCAAAATGATAAGCTACGGAACGCGATAATTATCATTTTGATAAACTACGAATAGAATCATTGAAATTACAATGGTATGACGATGGTATGAAAGTTGCTTATTCTGATTATACAGATGGAAGGAGCAATGATTAAATGAATGTATATGAAAAACTGTTGATTGAGGAGCTGATTCCGGCCATGGGATGTACCGAGCCTGTCACCGTGGCCTATTGTGCCGCAAAAGCAGCCGAAGTGCTGGGCGAGAGGCCGGGAAAGCTTACAGCTGAATGCAGCGGGAATATTATAAAAAACGTAAAAGGTGTTGTCGTTCCCGGAACCGGCGGAATGAAGGGAATAGAAACGGCGGCTGTGGCAGGTGCCTTTTTCGGGGATCCTGCGAAGGAACTGGAAGTTCTGGATTCTCTTACAAAGGAAAACGTCTGCTCGCTGAAAGAAATTGCGGACAGGCGCGTATGCAGTGTAAAGCTCTCCGATTCTGAAGAAAGGCTTTTTGTCCGAGTTACTGCGGAAAAAGCGGGACAAAGTGCAGAAGTGACGATATCCGGAGGGCATAAAGAAATAATTGAGATACGGAAAAACGGCGAAGTTGTTTTTAAGAAGGAATGTGTATCGGCTGAAGAATCCGATGATAATTGCGGGGAAATTGATTTAGAGGGAATTTTCACTTTTGCCGATGAAGGAGACCTGTCGGCTGTAAGACCTGTCCTGGAGCGACAGATTGAATGCAATATGGCAGCTGCCGAGGAGGGACTGAGGAACGCATATGGCGCACAGATAGGGCGGATTTTTTCCAGGAAGAACTGTGATGACGTGTGGAATACCATAAAGTCATATACAGCTGCAGGCTCTGATGCCAGAATGGGAGGATGCGAACTTCCAGTTGTGATAAACTCCGGAAGCGGCAATCAGGGGATAACCGTCAGCGTGCCGCTGGTAATATATGCCGGGAGTGTTGGAGCTGATGATGAAGTGCTTATGAGAGCCCTCACATTAAGCAATCTCATTTCCATATATATAAAACGCGGAATAGGCAGACTGTCGGCTTTCTGCGGAGCTGTAAGCGCAGCCTGCGGAGCAGCTTCGGGGATATGCTACATGAGAGACGGAAGTTTTGATGGAGTTTCTCGTACAATTATCAATGTTTTAGCCAATACGTCAGGGATAGTGTGTGACGGTGCAAAGGCATCATGTGCAGCAAAGATTGCTTCTTCCCTCGATTCTGCGGAACTGGCCGTGGATATGGCTTGTGAAGGCATATGCTTTTCTGACGGGGACGGAATCGTAGACGGAGGTGCGGAAGGGGTGATAAGAAACGTATGGAGACTTGGCCGTGACGGAATGAAGAACACCGATACGGAAATACTTCATATGATGACGGAATAAAAGAGTGTTTAGGAATGTCCTCTGTAGAAAATCCGGAGATTCTGTGATAGAATGAGCTGAATTATCATTTTGATAACGATATCATTTTATTTGGAGGAGGTAAGTTTATGGCAGGTATTTCCGGAATGAGAGAGTATATACATATGACAGCCAGAATTATTTCCAGCGTTCTCAGAAAGGAAGTAGTGATATGCAACGAAAAGGGTATGGTTCTCGGCGACAGTATATACGAGGAAACTGCAGACTTTGAGGTATATCCCGTAACAGAGAAGTCGATGCTCCTGGATTCCATGAAAACCGGGAACGTTCTCATTCGCGAAAATGTAAAGGATACGGTTGTAAGCTGCAGGACATGTAAAAAGAGAATGCAATGTGATATAAATTCCATAATATCATATCCGATTCTGAACAGAGGCAGAGTGCTTGGCGCAATAGGACTGTATTCTCCGGAAAAGAATTTTGACGGAAAAAGCGAGGAAGCCAGATTTCTGAATGAGTTTCTCGGAAGAATGTCAGAACTTATATCGAGCAAGGAAGAAGAACAGAATCTTAATAACGTACTGACACTGGAAAAATACCGGCTGACCGACATAATAGAGCACATAGATATGGCGGTATGCAGCATAGACAGCGGAGGCGCTGTAATACATACGAATAAGAACTTCAGGCAGATGTTCAGAGTTTCAGGGAAGAGCAGCGGGAATATAAGAGATATAAAGCCGTTATGGGAAAATGAACAGTTCCACAGCATGTTCATTTCTGACAGCGCTCACATATCCAACGATGTGCAGATTCAGACAGACGCCGGAAGAATATACGTATATGTAACCATAAATAAACAGTCTGTCGGAACCGACTATGCAGGAGCCGTAATATACTTCAGGAGAATGGACAGTTACCTCAGTGAATATCACGGTATTTCAGGAGGGAGTACCGATGTTTATTTCGATGATATAATCGGAACCGGACACGTTATGGAGGAAACCAGGTACAGAGCTATGAAGTTTGCCGAATCAAATTCCACCATACTTCTGCTGGGAGAGAGCGGTACGGGAAAAGAACTGTTTGCCAGGGCAATTCATAATGCAGGCAGCAGAAGAGACAGGAATTTTGTTGTCGTCAACTGTGCGGCAATTCCGGACAATCTGCTGGAGAGTGAGCTGTTCGGATATGAAGACGGTGCGTTCACCGGATCGGCCAGAGGCGGAAGACCCGGCAAGTTCCAGCTTGCCGACGGAGGAACACTTTTTCTCGATGAAATAGGCGAGCTTCCGCTTCACCTTCAGCCAAAACTTTTGCGGGCCCTTCAGGAAAAGAAAATCTGTAAAGTCGGAGGCAGTGCGGAGACTGACGTAGATATCAGAATAATTGCGGCGACTAACAGAGATCTGGAAAAAATGATGATAAACGGAGAATTCCGTGAGGATTTATATTATCGCATAAGCGTTGCCCCGCTGCATATTCCGCCTTTAAGGGAGAGAAAGCCGGACATTCGCGCTCTTACAGACTATTTCCTTAAAACATGTGGGAAGAACATGGGCAAAAGGATAGTCGGAATAAATCAGAAGGCTATGGAGATTCTCGAGGCTTACAGCTGGCCCGGAAATGTGAGGGAACTTCAGAATGCCATAGAGTTTGCCGCAAATATATCCGAAAGCGGAATAATAGAACCGGACAATCTTCCACAGAAGATAAGAAATGGCTGCAAAGATATACATCGTGACGAAGGGGTGACCAGACTCAGGGACCTTGAGCGCAGAGAGATTAGAAAGGCTATAAGCATATACGGAAACGATCTGGAGGGAAAGGAACAGGCGGCCAGAGCTCTGGGAATAGGCATAGCAACCCTTTACAGGAAAATTAAAGAGGACACTAAAAACAAATAAAAAATATATTTTTTGCATAAAAATAAAAAATTAGGTGGAAATTACCCGGATATTGATGCATAATTGTTATTGGGCTTTATCACGGTAAAGTAGTTTTCTTCACGAAAGGAGCTGTCTAAATGAAAAAGAAGGAACGTACAAAAAACATGCAGCCTGATAATACGCTTGGAGCCCGGAAGCGATTTTCAGTACCAGACACATATGTGATTGTGTCCATATGCGTAATTATAATGGCGATTCTCACGTACATAATTCCGTCGGGAACATATGAGAGAATCATAGATCCGAATCTGGGAGACAGAGAAGTTGTAAATCCGGAATCATTCACATATGTTGAAAACAGCCCGGTTTCCGTTCTTGATATACTGACTTCCTTTACCAAAGGTATGCAGAGCGCCGGAGATATAATATTCTTCGTATTTATAATCGGCGGTGTAATGGAAATTATCAATGCTACGGGAGCCATAGAAAGGGGCATAGGTTCCCTTGCCAATAAGAGATTCATAGACAAGCTGTTCATACCTGTATTTGCATTCATATTCGGTATTTTTGGCGCAACATTTGGAGCTTCCGATGAGCTGGTTATATTTGCACCTATAGGAGTTGCAGTAGCTCATGCCATAGGGTATGATGCTCTCACCGGACTTGCGGCCGTTACACTGGGAGCAGCGGTAGGGTTTAATGCAGGGTTCCTAAACCCGTTCTCAACCAATATTGCCCAGTCCATTGCAGAACTGCCTCCGTATTCGGGTATAACATACAGACTTGTAATATTTGTTCTCATGTTTATCGTGACTGTGATATACATAGGAAGGTATGCCGCCAGAGTAAAAGCAGACCCTTCTCTCAGCATAGTAAAAGATTGCAGATGTGAGACAGAGAGAGAGGATGTGGATGTTTCCAAGCTTGAGCGCATGACAGCCAGAGACGGAATTGTACTGCTTGTGCTGATTGGCGGAATAGGACTTATGATATTCGGCGTATTCAAGCTGGGATGGTATCTGGATGAAATGGCCGGAATATTCGTTGGAGTAGGCATTATATGCGGATTTATAGGACGTCTGGGCCCTAACGGCATAGCATCCAACTTCGTTTCCGGAGCCGCCGCTCTCACGTATGGCGCATTGATAACCGGTTTTGCAAAAGCCATAGTTATCATGATGGAGGACGGACAGATTATGGATACCATTATACATAGTCTGAGCAGCATAGTGCTCGCCCTGCCTACGGGAATTGCCGTGCTCGGAATGTATGTGGTTCAGATTATAGTAAGCTTTATAATACCGTCGTCTACCGGACAGGCTGCAACGATAATGCCTATAATGATTCCGCTTGCAGACATTGTAGGAATAACCAGACAGACGTCAGTTCTGTGCTTCCAGTTCGGTGACGGTTTCAGCAATTCGTTCATACCTACATCTTCGGTACTTATGTCATACCTTGCAGTGTCCAAAGTTCCGTATGAGAAGTGGATAAAGTTCGTCTGTCCGCTCATGATAGTATGGACTCTGATGGGAGCCGTTTTCCTGGTCATCGCAGACATGATGAATTACGGACCGATGTAGACTGTTTGGAGGTATGTGGAAATGACAAAGACAGAACGTGTAAAGGCTGCTCTTGCAAAGGAAGAGCCTGACAGAGTGCCCATAGGCCTATGGCCGCATTTCACCCCTGTAGATCAGGATGTGGATGCGCTTGTCGATGCTCACTACGTCTTTTACAGCGAGATGGATATAGACTTTGTGAAACTGATGCCTTACGGCCTTTACGCCGTAGAGGATTACGGTGTTAAAATCAAAAAGTTCAATCTTCCCGACCAGTGGGCAAAGGTAGATGAGGAATTCATTAAATCTGATGATGACTGGGAGAAAATCGTACCTATCGATGTGACAAAGGGTGTATATCGCAAACAGCTTGATTACGCCGAGAAAATGATAAAGCGTATGAGGGATGACGGCGACGAAGCTCCCGTTATACATACTGTATTCAGCCCGCTGACGAATTTGTTTAAGCTGGTCGGATGGGACACTCTTAAGAAGTACATGGAGAAAAAACCGGAGCTGGTTCATCGCGCGCTCAGGCAGGTAACGGAAACCACGGCCGAGTTTATAAAGGAGAACCTTGACAGAGGTGTGGACGGATTCTTCTTTGCAAGTCAGCTGGCCAACTACAAATTTATGGACGATGAGACTTACGATGAATTCGGGCAGCGTTACGATATGGAAGTGTTCGATGCGATGGACAGCAGGAGCTGGTTTAACATAGTGCATATACACAGCTTTACACAGGAAGTTGAAAAGTCCATGTTCAAAAGACTCTCGGAATATCCCGTGCAGGGAATAAACTGGCACGACAGGTGGGTCGGACCGTCTCTCGCCGAAGCGAGAAATATGACGGACAAGTGCCTCATCGGAGGAATCAATGAAGAAGCATATCTGAACAGAGTGGATTATCATACCCTGTACACTCATGTAAGAGAAGCCATAAAAGGCGCCGGGTACAGAGGTTTTATGCTGGGTCCCGGATGTACGATATATGAAGATACTCCTCTGGAAAACTTTTTTGCGGTCAGAATGGCGGCTGAAAAATACGGTGTGCCAGGAAGATGGAAATAATGGAAATGGTAAAAGCCCGGATTAAACGTCCGGGCTTTTCGGTTACCTGAAATTATACGTAAAATGTTCCGTATCCTCGGGTAGTATAAGATGTTTCATGGAATCCGCCTCCGTTATCCTGCGCACGGGTCTGCAAGGGTTTCCGTAGGCCAGATATCCTGAAGGGATGTCCTTTGTAACCACGCTTCCGGCGCCTATGACTACGTCGTCTCCGATGGTGACGCCGCCTATTACTACGGCGTTGCAGGCAATCCACACGTTGTTTCCTATGTGAATCTCCTCGGCGTATTCGGCCATGGTGGTCTTTCCTTCCTCATCAAGGCCCATCCGTTCCTGAGAGATGAGAGGATGAGACGTTGCCATAAGGGAAACATTGGGACCGAAGCAGACGTTGTCGCCTATGTAAATCCGGGCATCGTCCATTACGGTCAGGTTGAAGTTGGCGAAGAAGTTTTCGCCTATGAATGTGTGGCAGCCGTAGTTTATCTGAACCGGACCCTGAAAGTAGTAGACGCTGCCTTTGCCGCCCAGTATATCTCCGATGATGCGGCTTCTGTCAGGGTTGTACTCATCCATGGCGTTAAACTGCCTGCACGCCTCGTGGGCCTTGTGCTTAATGTCCTTAAGCTCCTGCTTTCTGGGGTCGAACATGTATCCTGCAAAAATCTTTTCTTCTTCTTTCATGACAATCACTCCTGAATATCCTTCTTTCCGAGAATGTCATACATTACCGGAATAACAATAAGTGTCATAAATGTTCCGTAGATGAGTCCGCCGATGCAGACTATGGCTACGGGCTTTATCATCTCGGCGCCCTGTCCCATGCCGACTGCCATAGGGAAAAGGCCGAGAATGGTGGTGATGGCGGTCATGAGAACCGGCCGCATTCTCACGGCTCCGGCGCTTATGATGGCTTCCCGCTTAGGAACGCCCTCGGCCCGGCGCTGGTTTATGTAGTCTATGAGAACTATGGCGTTGTTTACGATTACGCCCATGAGCATTATTATTCCGACCATGGCCACCACGCTGACTGTGTTTCCCGTAATGAGAAGGGCCGCCATGGCTCCTGTTACCGCAAGAGGCACGGTGAACATCACTATAAACGGTGAAAGCAGGGACTGGAACTGAGCCACCATAACCAGATATATGAGTACGACTGCCAGAATCAGCATGAGCAGGAGCTGATTCAGCGCGTCCATGATCTGCTCGTTTTCGCCTGCAAATTCAACCTGAACTCCGTCAGGAAGCTCCAAAGCGTCTACGGCATCCTGAGCCAGAGCAGTCTGCTTTGTCACGTTGTAGCCATCGTCTACGGCGGCGCTGACGGTAAGGGTTCTGTTCTGGTTAAGCCGCGATATGGTATCGAGAGTTCTGGACCTTTCGACGGAAGCTATGTCCGAAAGCTTCACGGAATCACCGGAGCGCTGGGCGGAGTCTATGGCAAGGTCAGAAAGGGTGTCCGCAGTGAGGGCTTCATCTTTTGCGGTAACCGTTACGTCAGTATCCTTTCCGTTATAGGTGATTGACGTTGCGGCCGTTCCGTCTGAAAGCTTCTCGCTTATGGCAGAGTATACCTGAGCCACCGTAAGCCCCGAGGCCATGGCTTTGTTGCGGTCCACGGTCACGATAATCTGATCCGTGGAATCTTCATTTACGTCGGATACATCGGAGAGGCCCTCTATGGTCGAAAGCTCGTCTTGAATGGAGACGGCTGCGTCTCTAAGGTCGTCAAGGTCGTCTGCCGTCACGTTTATGGTGATGCCCGACGAGCCCATGAGCTGGTTCATATCCATGGTAGACGAGGCCGTGCTCTCCGCTCCTTCTTCTTCACAAAGGGTGTAGATTATCTCTTCAACATCTTTTCCGTTGTCCAGTTTGTCCTCGTCCATGAGTATGTAGAACATGGCGGAGGTGTAATCGGAGCCCGATGAGGAACCGGCGCTCATAAGGGACATGGACGATGAGAGCATCGCCCCTACGGTGTTCACGCCGTCAACTTCGGAAACGGCTGATGCAATCTCGTCGTAGAATTCAAAGGCGTCCTCTCTGTCAGTTTTTTCGTCAAGCTCCACGGTGGCGGAAATCTGCGGCAGAGCCATTGCAGGCATATACTCGAATCCGCGGCTCAAAGCTCCCGCGCAGGTGGCTGCGAGAAGAATCAGGGTAATCCCGATGACTACGGCCTTTCTGTGAAGGACCTTCTCCATGAAGCTTTTGTACCCGGCTATGAATCTGCTGTTTTCACCAAGCAGGGAGTTTTCGCGTATATTTCTCAAAGTCAGCTGACCCAGGGCCGGAACCACCGTGAGAGCCACCAGAAGGCTTGCGACCAGAGAATATGTCACGGTTAAGGCCATATCTTTGAATATGACTTTTGTAAGGCCCTCCACGAACACGATAGGCGCAAACACGCAGATGGTCGTAAGGGTGGAGGCGGTGATGGCCGCCGAAACGCCTGCGGCGCCTTTGATGGCGGCTTCTTTTCTGGAGCAGCCGTGGCTTCTCAGTCTGTATATGTTTTCTATTACGACGATGGAGTTGTCCACCAGCATACCTATGCCCACCGAAAGGCCGGCGAGGGATATGATGTTAAGCTGTATTCCTGAGAAGTACATCAAAACTATGGCAAAGGTTATGCTTATAGGGATGCTGACCGCCGTTATAAGGGTCGGCTTCATATCCCGCAGGAATATGAACAGCACGATGATTGCGAGTATTCCTCCGGTAACGAGGCTGTTTAACACAGACGAGATGGCCATGTCGATGTAGTCGCCCTGATCGGAAAGCACGGAAAAGGACAGCCCGTCGTATTCTTTCTCAAGCTCGTCAAAGCGGGCCTTTATGTTCTCCGAAACCTCTGCCGTGGCGTAGTCGGACTGTTTGCTGAAAACCAGCATGATGCCGTCCTCGTCGTTTATCTTGGCGTAGTTATCGGTACCCGTCGCTATGTATTCTATGTCGGCGACGTCGGAAAGCTTCACCGGATCCACCCCGTCTATGCCCATGTTGAGTATGACCAGATTTTCAAGGGCGTCCACCGAGTCAAGCATATCGCCTACGGTGACCAGCACGTCCTTTCCGTCATCGGAGACGTAGCCAGCCGGCATCTGGAAGTTCTGAGCGGTGATGAGCTGGGAAATTCCGGAGACGGTAAGGTAGGACGATACCGAAGAGGCGCTTTCCGCCGCCGAAGCGCCCTGAGAGTCAAGCTGGGCAAGAGAGCTTTCGAGCTGCATGTTTGCGGCCTTGAGAAGGGCCTCGCTGCCCGCCGCCTCAGCCATGGCGTTGTTGAGACTGTTCTCCTGCTTCTGAAGGGAGATATTTAAGGTTTCTTCAGCCTTTGTCACGCCGTCAAGAGTTCCCAGCGTGCTTACGTCTATTCCCAGTCCCTCAAAGACTGAGCGTATAGGCTTTACCTGATTGAGAACGGCTGATATTGCGCTTTCAGCCTTTGCGATGGAAGCGGCATTTTCGGCATAGGTTTCGTTTTTCATGGCGGCAGCCTCTATGACCTCCTCGGAAGCTCCGGGCATTGCCGCCGCTATTGAATCGTAGATTGCGCCGTTTGCGGCCTCAAGACCTTCTTTAGACGTGGTGAGGGTTTTCAGGGAGGTTAGAAGCCCGGTGATGCTGTCTTTGTTTTCGGCTAGCGTATCCTGGGAACTTTTTATCTGCTCCTTTCCCGCCTCCAATGCTGCAAGGCTCTTTTCCGCGTCGGCAAGCTGTTTATTTATAGTGCCCTCGGCATCGGCAAGGCTTCCCGAAACGGCGCCGGTTATCTTCTCGTTTACGGCGTTCACCTTTTCGTCCGAAACAGTGATCCTTACGGAGTTTTCTATCATGCCTGCCGAGGTTACCGAAGCGACTCCGTCGGTACCTTCAAGCTTTCTCAGAATCTCTTCGTCGAGAAGCCGTGAGGTTTCGCTGATGTCGCTGCCTTTGACCGAAACCGCCGACACGTTCACCGGAATCATGGACGGATTTATCTTCATTATGACGGGGCTCGATATGGCATCGTCCCAGGAGCCTGAGACGAGAGCCGCCTTGTCTCTTATGTCCACGGATACGGTGTCAAGCTCCGTGTCCTGCTCAAATTCGAGGAAAATGAGCGACGAGCTTCCAGACGACGTGGAAGTTACGGATTTAAGATTCTCAAGGGTGGAAAGCTGCTGCTCCAAAGGCGCCGTAACCTCGCTTTCAACGGTCTGAGGCGATGCGCCGGGGTATGTGGTTATTACGGCCACATAAGGCAGTTCGATTTTAGGGAAAAGGTCCGGAACCATCCTTGTAAAGGACACGACTCCGAACATGATTACGACGATTACCGCAACAAAGACGGTATAGGGTTTTCTGACGCTGAATTTAGGTAACATTTAGTCTTACACTCCGGTCATTATTCCATTAGAAATACTTTAAAGACGCAAGAAAATTATATCATTGGCAGGGGTGAAAAACAATATGTCTTGATTTTCAGGAGTACGACGTATCATTTGTGTAATCCTCCTTACTCCCGCGGAGTTGTATATTATAGGGAATATAATTACCAACATCGGTAGCAATTATTGCAAGTATACTTATAATAATTGTTGACAAAGGTTAAAGTTAATGCTACTATGTGGTAAAAGGAGGTGGTCGTATGGCTATAATCAGCAAGGAAGGCCTGTTGAAAGTACTGATTTCCTATAACCCCTGGTGGAAAACAGGAGTCGTAAATCCCAAACTTTCCAAAACCTATAAGCGGTTCGCCTTTTACGAGGCAATGAAGCGTCTGAATCAGGCGGACATCCGGCGTACAGTCGTCTTAACCGGTGCAAGGCGCGTGGGAAAGACCACCATACAGTACCAGATGATCGAGGCTCTGCTCCAAAACGGCGTACCGCCTCAGAAGATTGTCTTTATCTCCATGGATCATCCCATGCTGAAACTGAGCGCTATGAATGAGATCCTGGAGTGCTACCACGAAAACATCTATCCGGAGCAGGATGTCTACTACTTTTTTGACGAGATTCAGTACGCGCAGGATTGGGATAAATGGCTGAAGGCGATCTACGACATGCAGCCGGACACCAAGGTGGTGGCCACCGGATCGGCCAGCCCGGTTTTGATCAAGGGGAGCCAGGAGAGCGGCGCCGGGCGGTGGTCGGCTATCCAGGTTCCCACACTGTCTTTCTATGAATATTGTGAACTGCTGGATGTGGATCGCCCCAATCTGCCGGATGACTTGAAGATCACACCGCTTCTGCATAAGACACAGCAGGAACGCACCCAGATCATGCTACAGCTTTCCAAGGTGCAGAACCACTTTAACCGCTATCTGCAAGTGGGGGGATTCCCCGAACTGGCCCTGGCCGACAATGACATACTGGCCCAGCAGATTATGCGGGAGGATGTGGTGGACAAAGTACTCAAGCGGGATTTGCCATCCCTTTATAAGATTCGAAATGCCACAGAGTTGGAGCGTATATTCCTCTATCTATGCAATGTTTCTTCTGAGATCGTTTCTATCGAAGCTATTGCGAAGGAGCTGAATGGTGTTTCCAGGCCCACTGTCGAAAATTACATTGACTATTTGGAAAGCGCCAACCTGATTTATCAGAGCTGGCCCGTCAATATGGCAGGGAAAAAAGTCCTGAAAGCCAGCCCCAAGATTTATATTGCCGATGCGGCTATACGCAATGCGGTTTTGATGGATGATTCCATGCTGAGTGACCCGGTAGAGATGGGTAAAGTTGTGGAGACCGCTGTTTACAAGCACGTAGCTGCATTTTATTATCAGCAGGCTGCATCGGTGGGATACTATCGCGGAGGTAAGCGGGGGAAGGAAATCGATGTTGTGGTGGAATACTCCAATTCCAAGAACATCCTCATTGAAGTCAAGTATCGTGAGGGTGCTCCTATTCCGGATAATTCTGCAATTGTGGAGTTGAGCGGTGAGGCTGCGGCCTCTATCGTGGTGACTAAAACTGCCGATGATTTTGGCGTTCACAATACGAAGAGCGGAAAAGATCTGATACGTATCCCAGCCTTTGCATTCCTTTATCTGCTTGGCCACGCAGAAAAGCACGGCTACCGCGGAATGAAATAATGACAGAGAATAAAACGGAGAGCGTGGTGCATAAGGCGCCATGTTCTCCTGTTTGCTGCATGTGCTGCTGTTACATTTGCGCTGCAGAAAAATACGCATGGTACAATGAAATATCCGAAATTTCCTGTGTAAATTTCATTGATAGTACTATCCAAAAGGTGTATAATCACTTTGTCACGCGGCACGAAGCCGCACTTTCTTTACGAAGGTCTGAAGGCCTTCACATTTTTCTTAAACATTTACATCGAAACGGGTGAAGAGCCCTTAAGGCACGAAGCCTTTCCTGATTTCAGTCCGCACGCAGCGGAGCTTTCCGGGAAATTTTCTTTTGGGAGAATTTAATATGTGCGAAATGAAGAAACGGATTAAGAGAGTCGTTCCTGTTTTAATGCTGCTTTTTATCATGGTTTTTACCGTGTCCTGCGGCAGTGGAGACGGCGAGCGGGCCGGGACGGACGGGACAAAGTCGGCAGATTCCGTAATCGTAACAATGCCGACTACCTCCGAGCCTGAAGCAGGCTTTGACCCTTCCCTGGGATGGGGAGCGGGAGAACACGTTCACGAGCCTCTCATACAGAGCACCCTTTTGGTTACTGACGATGAGATGAACCTGACGGGAGATCTGGCTACAGACTACGGAGTGTCGGACGACGGCCTTACTTGGACCGTGACCATAAGAGACGACGTGAAGTTTACGGACGGCGAGCCTCTTACGGCGGGGGACGTTGCCTTTACATATAACCTCTGCCGGGATTCCAGCTCGGTGGCGGACTTTTCGATGCTGAAGGAGGCCGTTGCGACGGGAGAGTACACGGTGGAATTCCACATGATCCGACCCTACTCGCCGTGGCCTTACACCATGGCCGTTACGGGCATAGTTCCCGAGCACGCCTATGGCGAAGATTACGGCGAAAATCCCATAGGTTCGGGAAGATATATAATGAAGCAGTGGGACAGAGGCCAGCAGGTAATCTTTGAGGCAAATCCCGATTACTACGGCGGCGAGGTTAAGATAAAGAAGGTCACCGTGCCGTTTGCCGATGAGGACGCAGCTCTCGCTGCGGCAAAGGCCGGACAGGTAGACGTCGCCCACACCGCGCCTGCCTATGCGGACTCAGTCACTATAGACGGCTACGGCATCGTCTCGGTGGAATCAATAGACAACAGAGGCATAAACCTTCCTGCTGCGGAGCCTTCCGAGGAGGACGGCGTGGTATACGGCAATGAGTTCCTTTCCGACGTTAACGTCCGCCGGGCCATAAACATCGGAATAGACAGAGAGAAGCTCATAGACGAAACCTTAGGCGGCCACGGAAGTCCGGCGTACAGCCTCTGCGACAAAATGCCGTGGTATAACGACGCTTCCGAGGTTTCCTTCGACGCCGAAAAGGCGAAAGAACTCCTTGAAGCCGCAGGCTGGAAAAAAGGCGGTGACGGCATAAGGGAAAAGGACGGCGTCAGAGCCGAATTCACCCTGCTTTTCACTCCGGGAGATTCGGTACGCCAAGCCATAGCGGAAAACGTGGCTTCCCAGCTTAAGGACCTTGGGATAGAGGTTACGACGGAAAGCGCAGGCTGGGATACGGCATACGACAGAGCCCAGTCCACGCCTCTGGTGTGGGGCTGGGGCGCTCATTCCCCTATGGAGCTTTACAATATGTACCACACGGACGAAAATTCCGACCTGGGTTACGCCAGATATTCGCCTTATGCAAACGAGACGGTGGACGGGTACATGGATATGGCCATGGCCGCAACGGATACGGACGAGGCGGCGGAGCTCTGGAAGAAAGCTCAGTGGGACGGAGAGACCGGAGTCACCCAGGACGGAGACGTTCCGTGGGTTTGGCTCTGTAACGTGGATCACCTTTACTATGTGAGAGACGGCGTGGATATAGGAGAGCAGAAAATCCACCCTCACGGTCACGGATGGTCCCTTTTAAACAATGTTGACAAGTGGAGTATCGAATAATATATGTCACTTAAGAGATTTGGTGTATTTACAGCAAAAAAGTTAATAAGAGCGGTGATTCTCGTAGTCGTCGTCAGCACGGTCGCCTTCGCTCTTTCGGCCCTTTCACCGGTGGACCCTTTAAGCGCCAATGTGGGCGCAAACGCCTTAGGTTCCATGAGCGCGGAGCAGATTGAAAAGCTGGAAAGCTACTGGGGCACGGACACTCCCGCTTTGGAGCGGTATCTTAACTGGGCGGGGGATTTCATAAAAGGAGACATGGGAACGTCCCTTCTCTACCGTATGCCCGTTTCCGAAATCATAGAGGAAAAGCTGGCGGCGTCTCTGCCGGTGATGATTACGGCGTGGGTGCTCTCGGGGATTCTGGGCTTTGCCATCGGCGCCCTTTCCGGAAGTTGCCCCGGTTCCCCGGGGGACAAAATCGCCAGAACCTACTGCGTGGTGATTTCCGGCACTCCGTCGTTCTGGATTGCCATACTGGCGGTTATGTTTTTTTCCATATGGCTGGGGATCTTCCCCGTTTCAATGAGCGTTCCCGCAGGAGTGCTGTCCGATATGGTAACCCTTTCCGACCGTCTGAAGCACGCTGTTCTGCCGGTTCTGGTGCTAACACTGACCGGCGTGGCGCAGGTCGCAATGCACACCAGAGAAAAAGTCATAGAGACTTATTCGTCGGATATGGCAAGGTACGCCAGGATGAGGGGCGAGTCCGGCAGAAAGCTGTTCTTCGGACACGTTCTCCGTCACGCTCTTCTTCCCGCGGTCACACTGCACATGGCATCACTTGGAGAACTCATAGGCGGCACGGTGCTGGTGGAGCAGGTATTCTCCTATCCGGGACTGGGGCAGGCGGCAGTGAACGCCGGGGTAGGCGGCGACCTGCCTCTCCTTCTCGGGATTACGGTAGTAACTGCGCTGATGGTATTCGGTGCAAATCTTGCCGCCGATATAATTTACAGAATCGTGGATCCGAGGATGAGGAGAGGGGGAAGCCTGATATGACGCGGACAAAACGTGCAGAGCTTCTGGTTTCGGCGACTCTTGCGGCAATCGTTATCGTACTCGTCTTCGGGACACTTTCCGGTGAAGAGGCGGTTGTGACGGATTTTGGGGCGAAAAACCTGGCTCCGTCGGTGGAACACATCTTCGGCAACGACTGGCTCGGCAGAGATATGCTTTCGAGAACCCTTAAGGGTCTTTCCCTGTCGGTGGTTACGGGAATGGCGGCGTCCGTCGTCAGCGCCCTTATGGCCCTTATCATCGGGGTTTTAGGCGCGTCGGGCGGAAAGAGAACCGACGCCGCTTTAGGCATGCTCACCGACGCCTGTATGGGACTTCCCCACATACTGCTTATGCTTCTTATAAGCCTTACGCTGGGAGGCGGAACCTACGGAGCGGCCGCGGCTGTTGCCCTGACTCACTGGCCGGGCCTTTCGAGAGTTGTAAGGGGCGAAATACTTCAGCTTAAGGAAAGCTCCTACATTAAGATTGCCTCAAAACTGGGAAGCTCCCCGATGAACATATTCAGAAAGCACTATCTTGTTCACCTTCTGCCTCAGCTGGTGACGGGAACGGTGCTTGCCTTTCCTCATGCGGTCATTCACGAGTCGTCCCTTACATTCTTAGGCTTCGGGCCGGGAAGCGGAGAGCCTGCCATTGGAGTGATTCTCTCGGAGTCCATGCAGTATCTGATGACGGGAACCTGGTGGCTGGCACTCTTTCCGGGAGTAAGCCTTGCCGCCCTGACCATGCTTCTCTTTGCGGCGGGAAACTCGGCCCGGGTACTTCTGCTTCCTCAGGAGGAGGCTCTGGCCGCGGGAGGAAACAAAAGAATCCCATCGGGAACCGGCCGATTTGGGCCTGCAAAATCCAGCAGAACAGAGCTGAATCGTCAATCGCAAATAGACGATTCAACTTCTTCGGGGAACGCGGAACTGAAAACGGCTTCCGGAGCAGTTCTATCGGTGAGAAATCTGACCGTTTCCTTTCCTAAGGAGGGCGAGGCAGGAACTTCCCCGGGATTTGTAAACGGGGAGGCCTCCGGCGAAACCCTGAAAGGCGTTGACGCCGATTTACGGCGGGGGAAAATTACCGCCGTAATAGGAGCCAGCGGCTCGGGAAAGAGCCTGCTGGGAGAGGCCATGACCGGCTGGATTTCCGAAACGGCACAGGTCAGCGGAAAAATCTGCCTCGACGGTGAGGAGACCACGGCAGCCAGGCTGCGCGCTTTGTCGGGAAAGAGGATTTCCGTAATCCCTCAGAGACTTTCCGGTCTCGACCCGCTAAAGAAAATTGGAAAGCAGATTACCAGAGGCGACGGTTCGCAGAAGGCCCTGGAAAGAGCAAAGGCCGCCCTGGCCAAAGTGAACCTGGACGAAAAGCTTATGGAAAGATATCCCTTTGAGCTGTCCGGAGGAATGGCAAGAAGGCTTCTCATAGCCATGGCAATTTTTGACGGAGCGGAGATAATCATAGCCGACGAGCCGTCGCCGGGCATCGGAAAAGAGGAGACGGACAGAATCCTCACATACTTCAGGGCTCTGGCGGACGACGGCGCGGCAATGCTTCTCATAACCCACGAGCTTTCCGCGGCGGAAAAGTACGCCGACGAAATTCTCGTAATGCGCTCGGGAAAAATTACGGACAGGATATCCGGAGACGATTTCAGAGCGGGACGTTTTGACAATCCGTATACGAGGGCTCTTTACGATGCCGCTCCGGAAAACGGCTTCAAAATGCCGGAGCCGGAATTTGCGGATTTTGCACGGGGAGAGATTTTATGATACTGAAAGCGGAAAACATATCATTTGATTACAGCACCGGCTACCCATGCGGCGGCCACGTGAGAAGAAAGATATTCGACGGATTCGACTTTGCCGTCAAAAGCGGCGACCGGGTGGGAGTTTTTGCACCCAGCGGCAGGGGAAAGACCACCCTTTGCAGACTCCTTGCAGGCTACATGAAACCGGCTTCGGGGAGAATCACCTTGGAAGGAAGAGACGTCTCGTCCCTGAAAGGCTTTTCCCCGATTCAGCTCATCTGGCAGAACCCGGAGCTGGCGGTGGATCCATATATGAAGATGAAGGACGTTATGGCAGAGGCCGGCGGGCTCACGGACGAACTGAAGAGTTCATTGCATATAGACGATGAATGGCTTGACCGTTACCCGTCTGAGCTTTCCGGCGGCGAGCTTCAAAGGTTCTGCATCGCAAGGGCTCTGGCCCCGGAAACACGCTTTCTCATATGCGATGAAATAACAACCATGATGGATTCTATAAACAAAAGGCTCATCTGGGACTTCATTCTTGCCGAAGCGGCTTCCCGAAACCTGGGGCTCATCGCTGTAAGCCACGAGAGGGCGTTACTGGACAAAGTGTGCAGCCGCATCGTGGAGCTCTGTGTAAACTGATACAATGCAGAGTAAGTCAGCGGGCAGGCAGGAGATTGCAGGGAACGGCTCTATATACCGTGTGGGCCGCTCGAATCCAAAACAGCCATTGCGGCCGATGAAATCTGGGCCATCACGAATAAAAACCAGAGACATGGCCGAGAAATCGGCTTTGAAAACCTGATAGAGAAGTGAAAATCTCGGCCACTTGCCGGGATTTTGACGATTTTGCAGTAAAATCCGTGGGCCGCGAACAGGAAACCAGTGGCTCGCGGCCCAGATTACTGCTCGACGCTCTTTGACTCCGCGGCCCAGACCCACGTGCAGCAGCGAAAGGCGTTTTTTCTTTATTCCCGAGGAATTTCATGGTAAAATGGATAGCGGACAAAGGAGATAATAGGCAATGAGACTTTTTATAGCATCGGATATACACGGTTCGGCTGCCTGCTGCAGCAGGATGATAGAAGCTGCGGAAAGGGAAGGAGCCGGCAGCATACTGCTTCTCGGGGACATTCTCTATCACGGGCCGAGAAACGACCTACCGGAGAGCTATGCGCCGAAGGAGGTCATAGCAATGCTTAATCCTCTTAAGGAAAGGCTCATGTGCGTACGCGGCAACTGCGAGGCGGAGGTAGACCAGATGGTTCTGGAGTTTCCGGTGCTTGCGGACTACGCTCTCGTTACGGACGGAAAGGCGAAGATATACGCCACTCACGGCCATATATATAACGAGGAAAATCCGCTGCCCATGCCCGGTGGAAGCGTCCTGCTCTGCGGGCACACTCACGTTCCGGCGTACAGGGAAAGGAACGGATTCACATATATGAATCCGGGTTCGGTTTCCATTCCTAAAGAGGGCAGTGTGAGAAGCTACATGATTTATGAAGAAGGAGTGTTCACGTGGCATGACCTTCTGACGGGGGAAATATACGACAGACGGGAGATTTGACGGATGAATGAAAACGGCGGAATAGTAAAGGGCGTAATCTTTGACGTGGATGGAGTTCTTCTCGATTCCATGAAGATATGGAACAACGCCGGAGAGCGCTACCTCATAAAACAGGGAATCACACCCGAGCCCCATCTGGGGGATATAATGTTCTCCATGACTTTAAGCGAAGGGGCTCAGTATCTCATAGACAGATATCACGTGTCCGCACCCTTTGACGATATAAAAAAGGGAATAATGGCCGAGGTAGAACACTTCTATTTCGAAGAAGCGAAGATGAAGGACGGAGCGAGGGAGCTTCTGGAAAGGCTGAAAGAGGCGGGCGTGAAAATGTCCGTGGCCACCTCCACGGATAGGTACTGCATAGAGGGAGCCTTCAGCCACCTTGGGATTATGGACTACTTCGACGTTATCCTTACGTGCAGCGAAGTGGGAAAGTCAAAGGAAAACCCGGACATATTCTTTGAGGCAGTGTCGGTGATGAAGACGCCTATAGAGTATACCTGGCTTTTCGAGGACGGACTCTACTCCATGAAGACGGCAAAGCGTGAAGGCTTCAGAGTGGTGGGAGTTTACGACAGCGTCAGCGAAAAAGATCAGGAGGAGATACGCCGCATAGCAGACGTATACCTGACGAGACTTGAAGATTTTAAACTTGTATAGAGGGAGCGGAATTTAAAGGAAAATGGAAAAAAGGTTCAATCTGCAGTACGCCGGCATACACGGAACCTACTGGCTTTACTACGGCGTAATTTGCAGCTTCGCTTCGGTATTTCTTTTAGACCGGGGTTACAGCAACACTGAAATAGGAATAATACTCGCTGTCGGGAACATTTTTGCGGTCCTCCTGCAGCCGATTATGGGTGACCTTGCGGACAGGAGCAGGAGAATATCCTTCTTCGGATTTATGGAAATGATGACGGCCCTTCTCATGGTACTTACGGTTTTTCTTCTCGTTCTGCAGAAAAAATCCGGACTTCTGATGTTCGTGTACGTCATGGCGTTCGGGTGGATGAACATAGTCCAGCCCTTCTGCAACGCCATGAACAGAAAACTCTCCGAAACGGGAGTGTATATAAATTTCGGAGCGTGCAGGGCCATCGGCTCACTGACTTACTCCATAATGTGCTTCTTTCTGGGGTCGCTGGTGGAAAGATTCGGCGTGAACGTTCTGCCGGTGACGGGGGAAGTGGTGCTCATACTTTTTATGACTGCCATCGTCATAGTGGCAAAGTCTTTCCGAAGGGCCATGGCCGAAAAATCCGACGGGACAAAATCTGCAGCCTCCGGCTCTTCCGCGGCAAATGCAGCATCCGGAGACGAGGAAGAGATAAACCTGCCCATGTTCGTTAAGAGAAACAAAATGTTTCTCGTTCTCTGTCTTGGAGTTCTGGGACTTTACTACACCAATTCGGTTCTTAACACCTACATGGCCCAGATAGCAGAGAGCGTGGGAGGAGACAACGGCGATATCGGAAGGATTTTTTCAATCCTTGCCCTTATGGAAATCCCGACCATGATGTTCTTCGACAGGATAAACAAAAGGTTCAGGACGAGAACCCTTATGAAGTTTTCCGCGGTGGCCTTCGTTTTCTGGATACTTATCTGTTTCCTTGCGGAAAACGTCATGACCCTGATTCTGGCCCAGTTCATACAGCCCTTTTCATTTGCTCTTTTCCTGCCTTCCATAGTGAGGTTCATAGATGATATAATGAGCAAAGGAGAGGCGGTAAAGGGGCAGACCATGTTCACCACTACCACCACCATGGCGGCAGTCTTTGCAAGCCTAATAGGCGGAGTGATACTGGATGCGGCGGGACCTAAGATGCTGACCCTTACGGCTACGTGCGTGACGGCCATTGGAGCGGCCGTAGTGGTATTTTCCGCAGACAGGGTAAAGGGGCATAAGCAGGAGAGAGCGCACAGATGAAAGTAAATCTTCACACTCATACCGTCTTTTGCGACGGGGAGAATACGGCGGAAGAGATGGTTCTTTCTGCCATAGACAAAGACTTCGACGTGCTGGGTTTTTCCGGCCACAGCTACACGGCCTTTGATGACAGCTACTGCATGAGCAGAGAAGGTACCCGTGCATACCGGAATGAAATCGCAGGACTTAAGAAAAAGTACGCAGACAGAATAGAAATACTCTGCGGCATAGAGCAGGACATATATTCGGGCATGAGAGAGCCGGGCTACGACTACGCCATAGGCTCCGTTCACGCGGTGAGAAAGGAAACCCCGGAAGGGGTGAAATACCTTTACGTGGACTGGAGCGCAGAAGATACGGCAAGAGCGGTGGACCAGGTTTACGACGGCGACGCCCTTGCCTTTGCCGAGGACTATTTCGCCGAAGTGAGCAGGGTGCATGACGTCACCGGCTGCGACATAATCGCCCACTTTGACCTGATAACCAAGTTCAACGAGCAGACGCCCATATTCGATACGAAAGCGCCCCGTTACGAGGCGGCGGTGGACAGGGCTCTCGAGGCCCTTCTGAAAAAGCCGGTGATATTCGAGATAAACACGGGAGCCATATCGAAAAACTACAGAACGACCCCTTATCCGTCCGAGGATATTTTAAAGAAAATATCCGCAGGAGGCGGAAGGATAATGATAAACAGCGACAGCCACAGGACGGATACCGTAGATGCAGCCTTTGATGAGGCAAAAGCCCTTGCAAGGGTATGCGGCTTCACGGAGCTTACGGTACCCGATATGAGAGGAGAAACCTTATGGTCCAGCACAAGATTTTAATCGTAGACGATGATCCCGATATCAGAGAGGTATTATCCATACTTTTAGGCAGCGAGGGATATATAGTGGGGATGGCCGAAAACGGTCAGGACGCTGTGGATATGATAGACGATGACGACAGCTTCGACCTGGTCATAATGGACATAATGATGCCGGGAATTTCAGGTGTTGAGGCGTGCGCTAAAATACGGGAAAAGTCAAAGGTTCCCGTTATGTTTCTCACCGCAAAATCCCAGGATCAGGACAAGGTCAGCGCTTATACCGAGGGCGGAGACGACTATCTTGTCAAGCCTTTCTCACAGACTGAACTTCTGATGAAGGTAAAGTCCCTTCTCAGACGATACAGAGAGTATCAGATAAGACCTGCAGCCAGACGGGCGAACATGCTGGGAGGCAAGGTGTCCATAGACGAGAGAGGAAGGGCTGCCGTTAAAAACGGTGTTAGGATACCTCTGACTGAAAAAGAATATGCTATACTCAGGTTCTTCATGAGCCATCAGGGAGAAATCGTGGGAAACAAGGACATATACGAAGGAGTGTGGAAAGAGCCCTATATGCCTTCTGACGGAAATACCGTAATGGTACACATCCTTAACCTGCGAAAGAAGCTGGAGGACGATGTCAATCACCCTCAGCTGATAAAGACAATCTGGGGAAAGGGGTACAGGATTGAATAGAATAAGAGACTATCTGAAGAAAAAGTTCGTATCCCTGAATTTCAAACTGGCGATTGTAGTGGTAATCGCCATGGCTGTAACTCTCGGAGTGTACCTTTTTTCCAGCTGGTTTGAGGACTTTGTCGCAGACAGGCAGTACCTCTCGGAGGAGGCCGAGGAGGGAAACGTGGACAGAGCCTACGACGACCTTGAGGACTATATAAATTCGGGAAGCGTTAAGGCATCCAGCAATACTAGACTTCAGAGGTGGCTGGAAAATCACGAGTATACATATCTTTACATATACGACAATACCCAGGTAATGTTTGAGGCCGGATGGTGGGTAGGACAGGGAGAAAACCCGACTCCCGATGAAATAGCCTCCAGCCAGGGCGCCTCTGATTCAGGGCAGAGTCCGAACTACAAATTTCCTGACTCGGTTCAGGATAATATCGAGGAGCAGGAGAGGATAAGCTACGACACTTTTGAGCCTGATGTTCACAACCGCATAGTCACATTTGCCGACGGCGACTACTACGTATACATAGATGTATACAGGGAGCAGCACTGGTACGATATAATGTTCTTTGCAAAGCTGTTCCTCTGCTTTATGACTTTCATCTGTATAGTGCTGGTGTATAACGGCCACGTGACGGGAAGACTTATAAGGCTGTCCGACGACGCAAAGCGCATAAGCGAGGGCGACCTCAAGGGCGACATTACGGCAGGCTCCAATGACGAGATAGGAAGCCTTGCGGTGAGCGTTGACCACATGAGAGACTCCATACTGGAGAAACTGGGGAACGAAAAAGAGGCGTGGGACGCCAACACCCAGCTCATAACGGCCATGTCCCACGATATAAGGACGCCGCTTACGTCTCTCATAGGCTATCTTGACATCATAGACGGGGGCAAATACGGCAGCGAAGAGGAACTGAAAAAGCATATAGCATCCTGCCGGGACAAAGCCTTCCAGCTCAAGGACCTTTCAGACAAACTGTTCCAGTATTTCCTTGTTTTCGGAGGCCACGACGGCGACAAGCAGCTGGAGGAATACGATGCTGGAATATTGCTGCAGCAGCTTTTGTCGGAGCACACGGCGGAGCTCATAAATTACGGATTCGAAATAGACTTTGAATATACGATACCAGACGTTTCCATGATGGCCGACATTTCCGGCGTGCGCAGGCTGTTCGACAACGTATTTTCAAACATAATGAAATACGGGGACAGGAACTACCACGTAAGGATAAGTGCGGGAATGGAAAACGAGCAGATAGTGGTGCGCCTGCTCAACGGAATCTTAAGCAGGTCACGCAAAGTTGAGAGCAATAAGATAGGGCTTAAGACCTGCGAGAAAATCTGCATAGACATGGGAGGAAACTTTAACTACAAGGAAGCGGAGCAGGTATTCTCCGTAAGAATGGCATTTCCCGTCCACGGCGAGATAAAGACCGGCGAAGAGACGGCGGAAGAGAACGCTGAAAGCGCAGAAAGCGCAGAAAATAATAACGAAACCCCGGAAATCGGATGATTCCGGGGTTTTAAAATGCGTGACAGACGGTTCCGGGCGCGTTAAAGTCCTGCGTAATCGTTGTCGAAGTTTATGACCACGTAGTAGTTTTCCCCTTCTCCGTCTGCGGCCTTCTGGAATATCTCCTTAAGCTCTTCGTGGCTCAGGGCGCATCCGGGCTTAACTACAACGTCAAAGATGATGTTCGTGTGAGTCGGGCCTTTTACCACCCGCAGGTCGTGAAGGTTTCCTATGCCTTCATATTTCTCGGCGGTTTCCCGCATGAGAACATTGAACCTGTCCGTCAGCGGATCGTTTCTCAGAATGGGGTCCATGTGAGCCGTCATCACCACGTTAAGCCGCTTTGATATGTCTCGCTCGATATTGTCGATGAGGTCGTGGCTTTCCATAAGATCTCCGTCGGCGTCCACCTCGATGTGTATGGATACGAATATTTTGCCGGGGCCGTAGTTGTGAACCACCAGGTCGTGGATTCCCAGCACGCCTTCATAGGAAAGGGCCATATCGCTTATTTCCGAAATGAGCATGGGGTCAGGCTTTTCCCCGAGGAGGGGGCTAACGGTTTCCTTTACCAGAGTGATTCCCGAGTAAATTATGAACAGAGCCACGAGGCATCCCGCATACCCGTCGATGTTAAATCCGGTAAACTTTCCAACTATGAGGCAGAGAAGAACCGCGGACGTTGATATCACGTCGTTTCTGCTGTCGGCTCCGGTGGCCGTAAGGGTAAGGGAGCTGATCCTTTTGCCTGCGTACACGTTGAAGCTTGCCTGCCACAGCTTTACGATTATGGCGCAGACAAGGATCACAACGGCGGAAACGCTGAACTCCACGGGCTCGGGATGTATTATCTTCTCTATAGATGATTTCCCCAGCTCCACTCCCACAACGACGATGAGAATGGAAACTATCATTCCCGTTATGTATTCTATCCGGGCGTGACCGTAAGGATGCTCGTCATCTTCCGGCATGGACGCCAGCTTGAATCCCGCCAGGGTTATGACGGAAGACGAAGCGTCGGTCAGGTTGTTTATTCCGTCTGCAATGATGGCGATACTTCCCGCGATGATTCCGGTGATAATCTTGGCTATGCAGAGGACGGAGTTGGAAATGATTCCGAGGGCTCCTGCGAGCTTTCCGTACCGCTGCCTGACGTCAGGGTCGTCGGTGTTCTCCCAGTCACGGACAAAGAGTCTGCATATGAGGCTGTTCATATTATGCCTCCGGGGATCCGCACGAGGAACCGCAGCTTGAGCAGCATCCGGTGCAGCCTGCGCCGCCGGCTTTGGCGGCCTCCTCTTCTGCCTGAATCTGAGCGCTTACGAGCCTGATGGCGTTGGAAAGCTGATCCGGACAGGACGTTCCCTTGCCGTTGCAGTCGATTCCCTCAAGCTTTTCCGCGGCTTCCTTTGCGTTCATCCCCTTTACGAGTTTTGAAATACCCTGAAGGTTGCCGTCGCAGCCCCCGTGGAAAATGACGTCTTTGATTATACCGTTTTCTATATCAAGGTCGATATAAACCGAACACGTTCCTCTCGTCTTGTATCTGTACATCATGGCTTAAATCCTCCTTATGAATATCTGTAACAAACAACAAGCCATTATATCACAAAAAATCCCGTCCGCAAACCGGTTTGCAACTAAATTGAATTGAAAACAGAGTATTCTCATTGTATAATTAACAGGTCAGAAAAGTATTTTATATGCTCGAAAGAAGGGGGCAGACGGAAAAAAGAAAGGGGGAAAGATTCCTTGGAAAACAAAGCAAACAAAAAGGATATTCCAAGCATCAACGGTACTTTAAGAGCTCACAGCCTTCAGATTCCGGAGGTTATCTGGAAGGCGAAGGGAATGCTCGTTCTCGGACGGAGGATAAAATCCGTATTGTTCTCCACCGATATAGCCATAATAAGAAACTGTAATGCCGATGCGGTTCTGGCAGTGTACCCGTTCACTCCGCAGCAGATTATTTCCCAGACTATAATAAACGCTTCGTCGATTCCTGTCTTTGCGGGAGTGGGAGGCGGAACCACCACCGGCGTGAGATCCGTAATCATGGCAAGGGACGCGGAGGCTCACGGAGCTTTTGGCGTTGTGGTAAACGGCCCGATGAAAAACGACATAATCAGAATGATGAAGCAGGCCGTGGACATTCCCATCATAGTGACGGTTTTAAACAGCAAAGTGGACATTCAGGCAAGGCTTGACGCGGGAGCCTCTATTCTCAACGTTTCCGCTGCCGCAAACACTCCGCAGGTGGTAAGGGACATAAGGAAGAAATTTCCTAAGGTTCCTATCATCGCTACCGGAGGACCTACCGATGAGTCCATTCTGGAAACTATCGAAGCCGGCGCCAACACCATCAGCTACACACCGCCTTCCTGCGCGCAGATATTCGGCCAGATGATGGATAACTACAGAGCCGACGCCGACAAAGCGGATTTGACCAACACCGCCACCGACCAGGCTCTCATGCAGATGTTCTCCATACTGGATTAGTCGGATATGCGGGGAGTGGCAGCTGAAAGCGGAACCGGAAAGCAGACTGCCGGCCGAAGCGAAGATGAATTGTGATGAGTCAGACTTCTTGGCAGGGCGAAGATGCGAAGTATATTTCCAATAATTTACAGTTGACATACGCGCCACGAGATGTTATTATAACTGATGTGCCACGGCAGATGAGCCGACCGCACATCAGTTGAATATGCACCATTAGCTCAGCTGGTAGAGCACCTGACTCTTAATCAGGGTGTCCAGGGTTCGAGCCCCTGATGGTGTACCAATGCAAAAGAGACAGATAATATTCTGTCTCTTTTGTTTTTTGATAAAACCCCTCACCCGGGCTCGAACCCGAAAGGGCCGGTGCAGCCCCTGAAGGCTTTGAAGAGGCGAAGATGTTTGGTCGATTCCGGTATTAGAGGGTAAAAAACCAAAATTTCTTGGTTTTTCAGCAGATAATTGCGATAAAAACCAAAATGAGAAAGGGAAAACAGCGTAATTTAGTCGTAATTTTCACCAATACTGCAAGCATATACCAGTAAATGTAATTATTGGGAAATAAAGATTGGTTTTTAAGGTCCGAAAATGCGATATGACCAAGAAAAATTGGTTTTAAAGTTGAAAATTCGAGGTTTGACCAAGAAAAGATTGGTCTTTCAATCAAAAACCCCCGGTTTGACCAAACCGGGGGCCTGCTAACTTAAGTTGATAACTTGTAGGTGCCGCACGCCGCCAGTTGCCGGTAAGATACGCCCGTTCTACCGGCTGCCGCTGCGTCGTCAGCAGGCTGCGCCGCATTTATGTCTACTCTCGCATCTATTTCCTGACCAGTTCCAGCTCAAACCAGAAGGTGCTGCCTTTGCCCACCTTGCTGTTCACGCCGTAATCAGCCTTGTGCATGGTGAGTATCTCCTTGACTATGGAAAGACCCAGGCCGCTGCCGTCAGTAGGGCGCACGTGGTGCGTGCTGGACTTGTAGTATCTTTCCCAGACGTGGGTTATCTCATCGGGAGCGATGCCGGGACCGTGGTCTGAAACTTCACAGCGCACTTTTCTGCCGGTTTTTCTTATGGTTACTATAATTTCCTTGTCTTCACCGCAGTACTTAACTGCATTGTTGATAAGATTGGACAGTACCTGCTTTATCTTGGCGGCGTCTGCGTTGACGACAAGAGGGTCAGCGGGACGGCGGAATGTGAACCTGTAGCCTTCCTGCTCCTTCAGGATATCATATGAAGAAAGCAGAGTGGCGGCGGTTTCGCATATGTCGAATGAGCTCATTTCCAGCACCATTTTGCGGGACTGCATTCTGGACATGCTGAGCATATCGTTTACAAGGGTATTCAGCCTGTCCGCTTCGTCTATGATAACGTTAAGATGATCTTCCCGCTTTTTCGGATTGTTGCCTGAAAGATCTCTTATCATCTCGGCGTATGATTTTATCATGGTCAGAGGTGTTCTCAGGTCGTGGGACACGTTGGCAATGAGATCCTTCTGATACATATCCGTTTTTTCCAGCTCGCGTGATGCGTCGGTAAGCGTATTGGCCAGTTCGGTTATCTCAGTATAGTGGCCTCTCTCGAATTTTACGCCGTAATTTCCCTTACCCATTTCCGCCGCAGACCTTGTGATATTCTTTATAGGTCTGGAAATTCTGTTGGCGAGGTAAAGGGCCAGGGAAAAGGCCAGAAGCGCCGCAATCAGAGTTATGTAAACCAGCTGAATTCTGAGGATGTTCACGGTAGACTGCACCGGGTACAGAGGGGAGAAAAGATACAGTATTATATCGTCTCCGAAACTGGTGCTGCCGTTCTGGGAAGTCGAAGGCTGGTCAAGATAGCAGGCCAGAGCCAGCGTCCTCATGTTGCTGCTTTTGTTTCCAGTGTCTTCAGTAAAGGTTGCAGTCACTTTGTCGAAAGGGCTCGCCTTTAATTTTTCACGCATAACCTCCGTCTGAGCGTTATAAAGTATGACGGACGAGTATCCCGACCTGTTGCCGTCGCTGAAAAGAGGTATGCCGGATCCGGTTTCAACTCTTATATATACGTCGTTTATGCTGGTTATTTCATCTATCTGATCCCGCAGATTCGCCGAATTGGGAGTTTCCCTGAACTCGCTCACTATGCGGTTGGCAATATTGGTTGCCTCCTGCTCCTTCATTCCTGCGTAGTAGGTTTCAAGAAAATATATCTGGAGCAGCCATATCAGAGCTATGAGAAGGAGGGCGAATCCGATAAATGATATCCACAGCTTGAATCTTATGCTTTTTAAATCAATTTTCTTCTTCTTCGTACTCAAACTTGTATCCCACCCCTCTGAGTGTCACTATGTAATCCCTGTAGGGACCCAGGTTGTTTCTGAGGTTTTTGATATGGGTGTCTATGGTTCTGTCGTCTCCAAAGAAGTCGTAGCCCCATATGTCGGACAGAAGCTTGTCTCTGGAAAGGGCGATGTTGCGGTTCTCTATGAGATAGAAGAGCAGTTCGTATTCCTTCGGAGTGAGCTCGACTCTCTTCCCGTCCACGGTGACGGTTCTGGCTGCGACGTTCACTTCCAGACCTCCGAATTTGAGAACATCTGTCTTTGCAGGACCTGCCGCATGTCGTCTGTCCAGGACCACGTTGATTCTTGCCATCAGCTCCTTGGGGCTGAAAGGTTTAACTATGTAATCGTCTATGCCCAGCTCGAATCCGAAAAGCTTGTCGTACTCTTCGCCCCTTGCCGAAAGCATGATAATAGGCACGTCCTGAATTTTCTTTATCTCTTTGCAGGCCGAAAATCCGTCCAGCTTAGGCATCATTATGTCCAGAATAACGAGATCGTATTTATTCAGCTTGCAGAGACCGACGGCGCTCATCCCGTCGCCGGCTTCGGTTACCTCGTAACCGTTAAATTCCGCATATTCTCTTATAACCTCGCGAATCTTAGGCTCGTCGTCTACAACTAAAAGTTTATACATACGAAAACTCCTCTCTAAAGAATTATCTGTGCTAATATAAGTGTAATATACCCGAAAAACGCGATTGAACGGTGTATATTCAATGAATTTACCCACATCATTTTATCATATTTTTATTTCGGAGAAAAGACGGACGCAGTCCGGCTCAAAAAATGCACACAAATCCTTCACTCCATCCCTTCTTGACGGCCGGTGTACGTTGGAATATACTGTAATATGAGTAGATATATCTATCTGCGGACCGGAGATACTGCCAGATTTAAAAGAAAGGAGGAAGAGATGCTCAGAAAACTTATCAGAATCATCGTCACCGTTCTGGGATTAATGTTCGGATACGGAGTTTACCTGCTCACTCGTTTTGTTTTCATGAAGCTGGGAATTACTCTCATAGAAGACCTGTCGCCTATGCAGCAGTCTATAACGGGAGCCGGCTTTGCGGTTTTTTTCGGACTTATTTTTTTGATTTTGACTCCTATAATAAGGAAGCAGAGTGTAAAGGTAGCCGACAATATCGAACACGATCTTCAGGGCGTTTCGGGCAATGACATTCTCGCGGGGGTTATCGGACTCATAACGGGTCTCGTTATAGCGCTGCTCATAACGCAGATTTACACGGCTATAACCAACAATTATCTCTATACAATCATAACAGTAATAACTTATCTGGTGCTGGGATATCTGGGAGTCGTCATAGCCACGAAAAAAGGCAAAGGAATGATTGCCCTTATCATTGCGGGAAACAGGGCCAAAGTTCAGAATCAGACGCAGGCAATTGCCGATGTGAACTATCGTCCGGGGAAGAAGAGCAAAACCGGCAACGTACCTAAAATTCTTGACACGAGCGTGATAATAGACGGAAGAATTTCCGGCATAATGAAAACCGGCTTTCTGGAAGGACCTATAGTTATTCCAGAGTTCGTTCTGGTGGAACTTCGCCATATAGCTGATTCTTCGGATTCTCTTAAGCGAACCCGCGGGCGCAGAGGGCTTGATATCCTGAACAAAATGCAGGAAGATTACGGTATTGAAATCTACAATACGGAAAACGAAAAATCCCTTAAGGAAATTCCCGAGGTTGACGTTAAACTTTTAAAGCTTGCACAGCTCATAAACGGCAAAGTCGTGACCAACGATTTCAATCTGAACAAGGTGGCCGCCATAAACGGCGTGAGCGTCCTGAATATAAACGAGCTGGCCAATACTCTGAAACCTGTGGTCATACCGGGAGAAGAAATGACGGTAAACCTGGTGAAGCAGGGCAAGGACAGCAGCCAGGCTGTTGCATACCTGGACGACGGAACCATGATAGTCGTGGAGGACGGGCGCAGAATGATAGGAAAGACTGCGGATATCACCGTGACTTCCGTGCTTCAGACGTCGGCAGGAAGAATGATTTTCGGAAGACTGAAGAAAGGATAGAAATTAATGGCCGATGACAGGCGGGTTTATGCTATAATATGTGCGGCGGGAAAAGGCACCCGTATGGGTGCATCCGTGCCGAAACAGTTTCTGAAGCTCGGCAGCAGAACCATACTGGAGACTGCAGCGGAGGTTTTTGCATGCAGTCCAGCCGTGGATGAGGTTGTAATCGTAACTGCGGCCGAATACGAAGACACCTGCCGGGCCATGTTTTCCGGTGAAGAAAAGAAAATCAGCATCGTAACGGGAGGAAGAGAAAGACAGGATTCCATATTCCGTGCACTGGAGTTTCTGAAGGCTGAGGGAGCCGGAAGGGGCGATACGGTACTGATTCACGACGGCGTAAGACCGTACGTGTCTGCCGGTCTCGTTTCGGAAGCGGTGAAAATAATCGAATCGGGAGAGGATGCGGCCGTTCCTGCCATTGCCGTAACGGATACCATAAGGGATACAGACGGAACAACTCTTGACAGAAACAGGCTGAGAAGGGTGCAGACGCCTCAGGCTTTCAGATTCGAGGCTATTCTGGACGCATACGAAAAGGCGGATGCGGACGGATATTACGGAACCGATGACGGAGGTCTTGCCGAAAGAGCCGGTTATCGCGTCGTCATGTTTCCCGGAGAAGATAAGAACATAAAAATAACCGTAAAAGAGGATCTTGACATGGAAAACCGCATAGGTACGGGTTTTGACGTACACGCGTTCAGCGAAGGGAGAAGGCTTATCCTGGGGGGAGTTCACGTTCCATTTGACAAAGGCCTTGCAGGCCATTCGGATGCCGACGTATTGGTTCACTCCCTGATGGACGCCATGCTGGGAGCGGCGGCTATGGGGGATATAGGAAAGGCTTTTCCTGACAGCGACGACAGCTTTAAGGACATTTCGAGCCTGAAGCTCCTCGAAAGGGTAAGGGATATGATAGACAAAGCCGGATACAGGCTTGTAAACGCGGATATGACGGTGATATGCCAGAGGCCGAAGCTTGCTCCTTACATAGATGAAATGAGGAAAAACATCGCCGGCGTGCTGGGCGTGGAACCCGGCAGAATAAGCGTCAAGGCCACCACTACGGAGAAACTGGGATTTACGGGCCGGGGCGAGGGCATTGCGGCAGAGGCCGTGTGCCTGCTTGAGACGACAATATGACAATTTAACTTAAGGAGAACATACATCATGAAAATGTCAAAAATGCACATCAGAACTTTGAGGGAGGTACCTAACGAGGCGGAAATCCCGAGTCATATTCTGCTCCTGAGAACGGGCATGATAAGAAAGCTGGTCTCAGGAGTGTACGGTTTTATGCCGCTGGGATGGAGATCTCTCAGGAAGATCGAGAACATAGTAAGAGAGGAAATGGACGCCACCGGAGCCCAGGAGATTCTCATGTCGGCGGTGCAGCCTGCGGAGCTGTGGCAGGAGTCGGGAAGATGGTTCGCATACGGACCGGAGCTGTGGAGACTTAAGGACCGAAACGGCAGAGACTTCTGTCTGGGACCTACCCACGAGGAGATATTTACCGACATAATAAGGAACGACGTGTCCTCCTACAGACAGCTTCCGATGAATCTCTATCAGATCCAGACGAAATACAGAGACGAGGCAAGACCGCGCTTCGGCCTCATGAGAAGCAGAGAGTTCATAATGAAGGACGCCTACTCCTTTGACAGAGATTACGAAGGACTGGACGTAAGCTATAAGACCATGTACGACGCTTACGACAGGATATTCACCCGCTGCGGCCTCACGTTCAGACCGGTAGAGGCCGATACGGGAGCCATCGGAGGAAGCAACTCCCACGAGTTTACCGCTATTTCCGAGGTGGGCGAAAGCGAAATCGCGTACTGCCCTAAGTGCTCCATGGCGGCCAACGTTGAAAGAGCCGACTGCAGGGACGCTGAGCCGACTCCGGATTCAGTGGAAATGCTGCCTATGGAGGAGGTTCACACTCCGGACACCAAGACCATCGAAGATCTGGCAGCTTTCCTCGGAGTAAAGACTGAGGAGACGATTAAAGCTCTTCTCTTCGTAAAGTACGACGAGATGGGAAATGAGGACGGGTATGTTGCAGCCTTTGTAAGAGGCGACAGAGAGCTGAACATGATAAAGCTGGTAAACGCTCTGGGAATACCTGAGCATGCCATCGCATTTGCCGACGAAGAGGCCATGGGAGCGAAGACCGGCGCAGTGGGAGGATTCACGGGACCAGTGGGACTTCACGACTGCACCGTAGTTGTGGACAGCGAGCTGCCGGGACTTAAAAATCTTGTCGCCGGCGCATGCAGAAGGGACTACCACCTTAAGAATGTAAACTACGGAAGAGACTATAAAGGCGATATAGTAAAGGATATAAAGGTTCTGAAAGAGGGCGACCCTTGTCCTGTCTGCGGTGAGCCGGTAAAGCATGCGAGAGGCATCGAGGTGGGTCAGGTGTTTAAGCTTGGAACAAAGTATTCCGAGTCCATGGGCGCCACGTACAAGGACGAGAACCAGGAGGAGAAGCCTATAGTTATGGGCTGCTACGGCATAGGCGTTACCAGAACTCTTGCCGCAGTCGTAGAGCAGCACCACGATAAGGACGGAATAATCTGGCCTGTGGCCGTCGCTCCTTACCACGTCATAATCACCCTTATGAAGCCTGACGACGAGGTTCAGCTGGCTCTGGCGGAGAAGGTTCACGACGAGCTTTCCGCAAAGGGTGTAGAGGTTATGCTGGACGACAGGGACGAAAGACCTGGAGTGAAGTTCAAGGACGCCGACCTTTTAGGTATTCCTGTGAGAATCACAGTAGGACGCATGGCCCCTGAAGGAAAGGTTGAATACAAGCTGAGAAGAGACGCAGAAAAGGTTGAGATGACGGCGGAAGAGGCTGTAAAAGCCGCCGTAGCCCTCGTCGAAGCGGAAAGGTAAACCGGATTGAAGATATATTTTCAGATGTTCTGGTCGTTTTTCAAGCTGGGGCTTTTCACCATCGGCGGCGGAATGGCAATGATACCGCTGATCCAGGACATCGCAGTCAATAAAAGAAAGTGGATGACGGACGAGGAGTGCGTGGACTGCATCGCCGTCAGCCAGAGCCTGCCCGGGGTAATAGCCATCAATATGGCTACCTACATCGGATACCATCTGAAGAAGCTGCCGGGATCCATAGTCGCCACCATAGGAGTCAATCTTCCCAGCTACATTATCATAATCATAGTTGTGGAGATTCTCCACGGTATAGGGGATAATCCGTACGTGCTGGGGGCTCTCGTGGGGATCAAGGCGGCCGCCACCGGACTCATAGCGTTTTCCGCCTACAGGATAGGAAGACAGGTGCTGAAGAGCGCCTTCGGCTGGATTCTTGCCGCTGCCGCTTTCGGAGTCATAACCTTCGGCGGAGTCAATGCGGTATTTGCCATACTTGCGGGAATGGCGGCCGGAATCATAAAGACAAAGGCTGATGCCGGAAGAGGAGGTAAGAATGATGATCTACCTTAAACTCTTTCTGGTGTTTGCGAAGATAGGGCTGTTCGGATTCGGTGGAGGCATGGCCATGCTTCCGATGATTTATCAGAGCGCAGCCACCTTCAGCCTGATGTCGGCAGACGAATTTTCAAACCTGGTGGCCATATCACAGGTGACGCCGGGACCTATAGCGGTCAACGCGGCTACCTACGTGGGATACAATGCGGCGGGATTTTCAGGAGCGCTGGTTGCAACGGTGGGAGTCGCGGTACCTTCATTCGTGCTGGTGATTCTCGTGTGCCACTTCATGGCAAGGTTCAGGGAAAGCACCCTTATGGAGGGAGCGTTCACCGGAATAAGACCGGTGACGGCGGGTCTCATAGCCTCGGCAGTCATATTCATGGGAGAAAGCACCTTTGAAAATCTGACTCCCGTAACGGCGGGAATACTGGTTCTGTCAGTTGTTCTCGTGGGGAAATTCAGGGTCAGCCCCGTTATGATAGTCCTGGGATCGGGACTTATAGGAGCGGCTTTCTGCTCGTAGACCGTTTCCTGTTTAACATATGTAAAAAAGTGTAATAATTTATTGTAATAAAGCAAAAGGAGAACCTGTAATGAAAAAAGTAGTAATCGAAATGGACGACGGCGGCGTTATGAGAGGAGAACTCTACGAGGACATCGCTCCTATAAGCGTAGAGAACTTTGAGAAGCTTGCCAACGAGGGATTTTACGACGGACTTACATTCCACAGAGTGATTCCGGGATTTATGATTCAGGGCGGCTGTCCTGAGGGCACCGGAATGGGCGGCCCGGGATACTGTATCAAGGGCGAATTTGCCGCCAACGGAGTGAAGAACGACCTCAGGCATACGACCGGCGTTATTTCTATGGCAAGGGCCATGGATCCAAACTCGGCAGGTTCCCAGTTCTTCATCATGGTAGCAGACGCCCCACACCTTGACGGACAGTATGCCGCGTTCGGAAAGATAACCGAGGGAATGGACGTTGCACAGGAGATAGTTTCCGTCCCTACGGGCAGGATGGATAACCCTTTGTTCCCTGTGGTGATAAAGAGCATAAGGGTTGAATAGAAAGGCGCGCGCTGTTATGCGCAGCGAGAAAAGGTAACAGAATATGGCATTTTTCAGAGACATACGCGAGGATATCAATGCGGCAAAAGAGAAGGACCCGGCGGCAAGAAACGGACTGGAGATCCTCCTGTGTTACCCGGGCGTATGGGCTTTGATATTTCATAAACCCGCTCACTGGCTTTACAGACATAAGCTTAAGCTCATAGCGAGGATGATTTCCCAGTTTTCCAGATGGGTGACGGGAATAGAGATTCATCCCGGTGCGACCATCGGAAGGAGACTTTTCATAGACCACGGCATGGGCGTCGTAATAGGTGAAACCACGGAAATCGGCGACGACGTGACCCTCTATCAGGGCGTGACATTAGGCGGTACGGGAAAGGATACGGGCAAACGTCATCCGACTATCGGAAACAGAGTTATCGTAAGCTCGGGAGCCAAGGTTTTAGGACCTTTCAAGGTAGGCGACGACGTAAAAATCGGAGCCGGTTCCATAGTGCTTAAGGAGATACCTCCCGGATGCACGGTGGTGGGAATTCCGGGCAGAATAGTGAGAAGATACGGAGAGAGCACCAGCGATCTGAATCAGGTTAATCTGCCGGACCCTGTTGCGGTGGAGCTTGAGTCTCTGCGTAGACGGATAAAGATGCTGGAGAGAAAGCTTGATGAGCAGACAAAGGGTGCAGCTCAGGCTGAACCCGAAGCGATGAAGGACAAGGAGGCAGGTAACGATGAAAATATATAACACACTGACGAGAAAGAAGGAGGAGTTCGTTCCTCTGAATGAAGGGAAGGCGCTTATCTACGCCTGCGGTCCTACGGTATACAACTTCATCCACATCGGAAACGCCCGCCCTATGGTGGTATTCGATACTCTGAGAAGCTACCTGAAGTACAGGGGCTACGACGTGAAATTCGTTCAGAACTTCACCGATGTGGACGACAAGATTATAAACAAGGCGAGAGAAGAGGGAAAGACGGCTCCCGAAATTTCGGAGAGATTCATTAAGGAATACTTTGACGATGCGGACGCTCTCAACGTAAAGCGGGCGGACGTGCACCCGAAGGTTTCGGAGCACATCCCCGAGATAATCGACTTCGTGCAGACTTTGATAGATAAAGGCTACGCATACGAGGCCGACGGAGACGTATACTTCTCCACCAGAAAGTTCCCCGAATACGGAAAGCTTTCCGGTCAGAACATAGACGACCTGGAGGCGGGAGCCAGAATCGCCGTAGGCGAGGTCAAGGAGGATCCGCTGGACTTTGCTCTCTGGAAGGCGAGAAAATCGGACGACGAAATCGCATGGGAATCCCCTTGGGGAATGGGCCGTCCGGGCTGGCACATCGAGTGCTCCGCCATGGCGAAAAAGCACCTGGGAAACACCATCGACATTCACGCAGGCGGCGAGGACCTTCAGTTCCCTCACCACGAAAACGAAATAGCCCAGTCCGAGTGCTGCAACGGCGTTCCGTTTGCCAGGTACTGGATGCATAACGGATACATAACCGTGGATAACGAGAAGATGTCGAAGTCCAAGGGCAACTTCTTTACCGTAAGGGATATAAGAAAGGAGTACGACGGAGAGGTTATAAGGTTCTTCCTCCTTTCCGGTCAGTACAGAGGTCCGATAAACTTCAGCGACACTCTCATGGAGCAGGCCAGAAGCAGCCTTGCGAGAATGGAAAACTGCAAGGAGAACCTGCTTCACATAAAGGAAGCGGGAGTGGAAGGCGATATGACCGAAGCAGAAAAGGCGGCTCTTGACGATATGACGGGCTGCAGGGAGAAGTTCATAGAAGCTATGGACGACGACCTTAACACGGCGGACGCCATAAGCGCAATCTTTGAGCTGGTGACACTGGCAAACACGGCGGTAAAGGACGGTCACGGAAGCAGAGCCTTTGCGGAGGCCGCTCTCGAAAGACTTCAGGAGCTTGCCGACGTTCTGGGACTTCTTCAGAAGGAAGTAAAGGAAGAGATCGACCCTGAGATTCAGAAGCTCATAGACGAGAGACAGGAAGCGAGAAAGGCCAAAAACTTTGCCAGAGCCGACGAGATAAGAGACCTTCTCAAGGCTCAGGGAATAACACTTAAGGATACTCCTCAGGGAGTACAGATTGTAAGAGAATAGTATGACTGAGACCGGTGTAAACAGTATAAACACTACGGCATTGGCTTTCATAGGGGACGCGGTTTATGAGGTTTTCATAAGAAACCGCGTTTTTTGCAAGTACGGCCAGAATGCCGACAGGCTTCACAGAGAAGCCGTAAGATATGTAAAGGCGGACGCTCAGGCCGAAGTTGTAAGGCGGCTCACAGAGGAAGGCTTTCTCACCGAGGAGGAGGAGAATCTGGTCAGGAGAGCGAGAAACCGCAGAATAAAGTCAAAGGCGAGAGGCGCAAGCCCAATGGACTATAAGCTTGCCACAGCCTTTGAGGCGCTCATAGGATACCTCCACCTTTCCGGAAAATCAGAAAGAGCGGAGGAAGTTATGGAAAAAGCGGCGGAGATTATAGAGACTCCCCGGGAAAGGACGGAAAAATGAGCAAGGCTGACGTAATCTTTAAGAATATGTGTAAGAATATTCTCGATCACGGTTATTCCAGCGAAGGCCAGACCGTAAGGGCAAGGTGGGAGGACGGAACGCCGGCGCACACCATAAAGCTCTTCGGAGTTGTGAACAGATACGACCTTTCGGAGGAATTTCCGGCTCTGACCCTGAGAAAGACGGCCGTTAAGACGGCTGTAGACGAGCTTCTGTGGATATGGCAGAGAAAGTCCAACAACATTCACGATTTGAAAGGACACATCTGGGACGAGTGGGCCGATGAGACCGGCTCTATCGGAAAGGCCTACGGCTATCAGATGTCAAAGAAATACAAATTCCATCAGGGAGTAATGGATCAGGTGGACAACGTAATCTGGCAGCTTAAGAACACTCCGTACTCCAGAAGGATAATGACGAACATATATAATTTCGACGATCTTTCGGAAATGCACCTGGAGCCGTGCGCGTACAGCATGACTTTCAACGTGACGGGAAACAGGCTCAACGCCATATTAAATCAGAGATCTCAGGACGTGCTGGCGGCCAACAACTGGAACGTGGTGCAGTATTCGGTTCTCGTTCACATGCTGGCGCAGGTGTGCGGATACGAGCCGGGAGAGCTGGTTCACGTAATTGCCGACGCTCACATCTACGACAGGCACATTCCTGCCATAAAGGAGCTTCTGACCAGAGAGGAGCACCCTGCTCCGAAGTTCACGCTGAACCCGGACGTCAAAGATTTCTACGACTTCACCACAGACGACATCACCATAGAAAACTACGAATGCGGACCGCAGATTACTGGTATACCTATCGCGGTTTAGGAGGAGAAATGCAGCTTATACTTGCGGCGGACGAAAACTGGGGCATAGGCAAGGGCGGAGACCTTCTCTGCCACCTTCCCGGCGATTTAAAATACTTCAAAGAGCGCACCATGGGTAAAATCATGGTCATGGGCCGAGCCACTCTGGAGAGCCTTCCCGGAAAGAAAGGCCTCCCCGGCAGGACAAATTACGTGCTCACTTCAGACCGCGCCTACGAAGCGGAAAACGCCCGGGTCGTTCACGACAGGACGGAGCTTATGGAGGCGGTTTCGGGTGCGGACCCGGATGAGGTCATGATCATGGGCGGCGAAAGAGTATATAAGGAGTTTCTCCCTCTCTGCAGCGTCTGCTACATCACGAAGATATACGAAAAGTTCGATGCCGACAGGTTTTTCGTCAATCTGGACGATGACACGGACTTTACCTGCGAGGCCGTAAGCGATGTGAAGGAAGAAAACGGCATAAAGTATCAGTTTTTTAAATATACGAGGAAAAATGGCTAAAAACAGAACAGGACAGAAAACCGGACAGAGGCGGCCGAGACCCGAAAGACCCGAGCGGACCGAGAGAATCGACAGGGACGAAAACGTAATAGTCGGAAGAAATCCCGTAACGGAGGCTCTTAAAAGCGGCCGCACCGTGGAAAAACTCTACGTACAGCAGAACGCCGGAGGATCCCTTGGCAGGGTCATTCAGCTTGCAAAGGAAAAGGGCGTGCCGGTGATGGAGACCGGAAAGGCGGCTCTCGACAAAATGGCTGCAGGACTTCCCCACCAGGGCATCGCGGCTGCGGTTACCCCTTACAGCTATGCTGATTTTGACGACGTCATGAAGAAGGCGGCAGATGCGGGAGAGGACCCGTTCATCATAATTCTCGACGGCATAGAGGACCCTCATAATCTTGGAGCCGTAATGAGAACGGCGGAGTGCGCCGGAGCCCACGGAGTCGTAATCCCGAAGCGCCATTCCTGCGGACTGACGGAGACGGTGGCAAAGGCTTCCGCCGGCGCCATAGAATACATGCCCTGCGTCAAGGTGACAAACATCGCTCAGACCATAGACATGCTGAAGGAGGAAGGCTTCTGGGTGTGCGCCTGCGACATGGGAGGAACGGATTACTATAAGCAGGATCTGACGGGGAAGCTTGCCGTCGTAATAGGCGGCGAAGGCTCCGGAGTCAGCAGACTGGTAAAGGAGAAATGCGATTTCACGGTGTCCATGAGACTCTGCGGAAGCATAAACTCCCTCAACGCCTCCAATGCGGCGGCAATTCTTATGTACGAGGTAAGAAGACAGAGAGATGAAGGGAAGTAGACTTACGGATTATACAGCCTTTGCCGAGGAGGACGTGGTGCTCATGGCCCAGGCAGGCGACGAGGCCGCATCGGAATACATAATAAGCAAATACAGAACTCTGGCCAAGACTAAATCCCACATATACTTTATAGCGGGAGGAGATCCCGACGATGTGATTCAGGAAGGTATGATAGGGATATTCAAGGCCATAAGGGATTTTGACCCGGGCAGAGACGCAGGCTTTCGCACATTCGCCGAGCTTTGCATAAACAGGCAGATAGTTACGGCCATCAAAGCCGCCAACCGCCAGAAGTACAAAATTCTCAACGAATCGGTTTCCATAGATTACCGTGAGCCCGGTTCCGACGGCGACGATGCCGGAAGCCTTTCGGAGTCGATGAAGTCGGGAGAGGACACCAATCCGGAATCCATGACGCTGATGCGCGAGGTGGTCTCCTACCTTAAGGCAAACGGTGAGAACATCTTCAGCCCCATGGAAAATCTGGTGTGGAACGAGACCCTTAAGGGAAAGACATACATGGAAATCGCCAGAGAGTACGGCAAGACTCCGAAAGCCGTGGACAACGCCCTGCAGAGGGTGAAGAAAAAAGTTATGGCATACCTGGAGATATAAAAAAGTTGTTGACATCAAAACCGTGATTTAGTACAATTAACACGTTGACGATGTTTGCTGTTGTAGCTCAGTAGGTAGAGCACTTCCTTGGTAAGGAAGAGGTTCGGCAGTTCGAATCTGCTCAACAGCTCCAGTTAAAACCGCTAAACCCGTTTTTATGAGGGTTCGGCGGTTTTTTTATGGCAACAGACAGGACCGGCACAGCTGTAAATGTTATTCTGCTTGTAAACTCCGAAAACCTGTGATAAAATAGCCTATAGGTTTGAGCAAAACCCAACGGGATTTGGGGACGCCCGAATCCATACTTCTAAAAAGTAACGTTATGAATTAGGAGGTAAAGACCAATGGCAAAGCAGAAATTTGAAAGAACCAAGCCGCATATCAACATCGGAACGATCGGCCACGTAGACCACGGCAAGACGACTCTTACAGCGGCAATCAC
>CASEFA010000006.1 GCA_949287095.1 uncultured Bacillota bacterium | reverse complement strand
AGTCACCTGCAACACCCTTGCCTTCGGCTATATCCTTCCCACTACCGGGCGGATTCGGGACTTTCACCCGTTAGAAACGTGCGCCGCCAGGCGCACTTGAAAAATGCCGGGAGCATCTTTATATGCAGCCCGGCACTTTGTATGCTGTTATGGCCTTACTACCGGATTTCCTTATTTTTGTCCGGTATTAAACACGTATCTGTCCAGTCTTTCAAAGGCTTCCTTAACTCTGGAAAGGGGAAGGGCCAGGTTAAATCTCAGGTGACACGGTCCGTGGAACATCCTTCCGTCCTGAACTGCCACGCCCACGCGCCACGCGGCTTTTTCCACGTCATCTATGGTCTTTCCGTGAGATGCGCACCAGTCCGTACAGTCCACGAAAAGCATGTATGTCCCTTCAGGCTTTGATACGCTTACTCCCTCAAAATGCTCGTCGATGTACGAGCAGGCAAAGTTGACGTTTTCGGTGATAACCTGTCTCAGCTCGTCCACCCACAGATGACCTTCCGTCCCGTAGGCGCCGATGAGAGCGTGCATCGAGAGAACGTTCATTTCGTTGTAGTGGCAGAGGGAAGACTCCTTGACCATCCTGTCTCTGAGCCATTTGTTATACACGATGTGATAAGAGCCCACAAGTCCCGCAAGGTTGAAGGTCTTAGACGGGGCGTAGAGGGCCACGGTACGCTGCCGCGCGTCTTCGGAAACGCTCTGAGTCGGCGTGTGCTTATGTCCCTCAAGAATTATATCCGACCATATTTCGTCGGAAATGACGTATACGTCGTGCTTTCTGTATATCTCCATGGCTTTTTCGATTTCACACGGTTCCCATACTCTGCCGCACGGGTTGTGGGGATTGCAGAAAATCGCCGCATGAATTCTGTTTTTCACGATTTTTTCTTCCATATCGTCAAAATCCATACGCCATATCCCGTTCCCGTCTTTGACGAGAGGTGAATGGACTATGTTGTAGCCGTTGTTTTCAAGGCTCATAGTAAAGCCGATATAGGTAGGGGAGTGGAGAAGCACGTTGTCGCCTTTGGAGCAAAGGGTGTTAAGAGCGCTTACGACACCACCCAGCACGCCGTTTTCATATCCTATATGTTCCCTGCAAAGTCCCGTAACGCCGTTTCTCTTTCCGTGCCAGTCGATAATAGAATTGTAATATTCGTCTGTGGCCTCGAAATATCCGAAAGCCGGGTGCTCGATACGTTTAACCATTGATTCCGTAATAGAAGGACAGGCGGGGAAGTTCATATCGGCAACCCACATTGGTATTGCGTCAAAGCCTTCCTCCGGCGGTTCCGGCGCAAAGCCTTTTCCGAGACCGTCTACGGCCATTGCGTCTTTTCCGTGTCGGTCCATTATGGAAGTAAAATCGTACTTCATTATTCGTCATCTCCTTCTGAGCCGTTAATATCGTTTATATTCAGATCATCAGCCAGCTTTTCCGCAGAAAACCTGCAAAAATCGGCGATAACGGCAAGGCGTACTACATAAGATTCGCCGTCCGCCTCGTCTTCTGCGATATTTTTATCCTTTCGTGTCCTTAACTGATCCGTCACGTAGGAAAGGGCGGCGGAGCGGTTTTCCGTAAAGGTCCGGTACAGTCTTTCGATATCCTCTGGAGCCATATCCTTATTTAATATCTTCTGAATGGCCGACATGGTAAGGGAACGCTTCAGTATGCAGATTATTATTATACATGCAAGCTGACAGCGGCTGTATTTCTTCTTTACAGGAGGAGGCATAAGTCCCATTTTGACGTAGTTGTTTATCATGGCAGGGGTTACGGGCTTGTCCTCCCCCGTAAGGGGCTCCATGTATCCGAGATATCTGCCCGTAAGAATAATCACCTGATCCATGTAAAGCTCCAGCTCCGGAAGCTCGTCCCAGTCCGGCAAAGGGTGCATTTCTACTGTTTCAGCCCATGATTTCAGTTTATCAATATATTTTGTTTCCGAGTTATTCATAATTTTATCCCTCCGGGCACCATTATATCACGCTCGGAAGATTTTGTTCAATAATAAAATTATTAAAGCCACTTGAAATAATTCACTACATATGTTAATCTAATATTAAATACCAGATGTAATGATTTTGACTTCAATCAAAAGGAGATGACCGGTTATGACTACCGTAACTTTACCGAGACAGAGTTTAGGAGAGGAGATTGCCAATTCAATATCCCACGGACTGGGAGTGCTTCTGGCGGCGGCCGGAACAGCTGTGATGATATACCTTGCGGCTTCATCGGGAGGTCTTTCCGGGGCCGTAATATACGGAATAAGCCTTACGGTTCTCTATACGGCTTCCTGCGTATACCATGCTGTTCCGAAAGGCCACGCAAAGAGGGTGCTGAGGGTATTCGACCACTGTTCGATTTTCCTTCTCATAGCGGGCACATACGCGCCTATTACCCTTGTGGCGCTTAAGGATACCATAGGAATTCCGCTCTTTGCCGTAATAGCTGCGTGCGCAGTGATAGGAATCGTTTGCAACCTTATCGACCTGGAGCGCTTTAATAAACTGAGCATGGTTTTATACGTGGTGATGGGCTGGATGGCAATTCTTGCAATCAAACCGCTTCTCGCCATTTCTACGCCTGGCCAGCTGGCGCTGTTAGTGGGCGGGGGAGTGTGCTACACGGCAGGAATCGCGTTCTACGCGCATCCGGAGAAGAAGTACATGCACTTCGTATGGCACCTCTTCGTTCTCGCAGGAAGCATACTGCACTACTTCTACGTGATACAGGTGTGCTATCTGTAGGCTGAAAGACTTAACTGATGCCGGAGTATATACTGCTCCGGTTTTTTGTTATGCCTTTTACGTATTTATCGGTATTATATTTAGGCATTAGATTATATCGCCGAAAGCTGTTATAATATATAAAGACGTATTTTGACAGATATTATGCGAGGAGATGATGACTATGGAGTATAGAAAGCTTCCTCACGGAGGAGAGAATATAAGCATTATAGGTTTCGGAAACAGTTCATTAGGCGAATCCAATGAGAAAGAGATGGAGGCAACTATTGCAGAAGCCGTTGAAAAGGGTGTAAATTACTTCGATATGGCGGCAGGTCATGCTTCGGCTTTCAGACCATACGGTACGGTTATAGGAAGCGGAGCCGACAGGAAAAAAGTATATTATCAGGTTCACTTCGGAGCGGATTACACCACGGGCCAGTACGGATGGACCCTGAACCTTGACGATATTAAAAAATCCATAGACTGGCAGCTTGAAAGTCTTAAGACGGACTACATAGATTTCGGCTTTATTCACTGCATCGACGAGGAGGCGGATCTTCAGAAGGCCACAGATGCAGGAACCATAGACTACATAAAGGAACTTAAAAAGCAGGGCGTCATAAAGCACATAGGTCTTTCAACCCACACTCCCGGAATCGCAGGTATGGTTATGGATATGAATATTATCGATGTTCTCATGTTCAGCATAAATCCCGCCTACGACTATAATCACGGTGATTACGCTTTTGGTTCCGGAAACGAGAGATATGAGCTTTACAGAAGGTGCGAGACGGAAGGTGTCGGAATATCGGTGATGAAACCTTTCTGCGGCGGTCAGCTTCTCGACGGCGCAACTTCGCCTTTTGGCGTGGCCATGAGTGAATATCAGTGCATTCAGTACGCTCTGGATCGTCCCGGAGTAATGACTGTCCTTCCTGGGTGCAGAAACAGGCAGGATCTGAGAAAAGTTTTAGGATATCTCGACGCGCCGGAAGAGGAGAGGGATTACTCTGTAATAGGTTCCTACACGCCAAAGGAGACAAAAGGCGCATGTGTCTACTGCAATCACTGTCAGCCATGTCCCGCAGGTCTTGACGTAGGTCTCATAAACAAGTACTATGATCTTTCAATGGCGAGAGATATACTGGCCCGCGACCACTATATGAACCTTGAAAAAACCGCAAAGGACTGCATCAAATGCGGCCACTGCGATTCCCGCTGTCCGTTTGGTGTCGATCAGACGGGAAGGATGGAAGAAATAGCGGCTTATTTCGGAAAGTAAGCTATTGAGATGATAAATGTATCTAATTTGTGCCGGAGATTTTTCTCCGGCAGTTTTTGTATTCGTTACAGTACAATGGTATTGATTTTCTTGTACACTTTTTGTATAATATATGTACAAAGGAGGTCGCAATATGTACATTACAACTTCTGAATTAAGGGAGAACCTGGCTACGTATATTGCTAAATCAAGTCAGGAGGATATATTTATTACGAAAAACGGTAAAGTGGTTTCCAAGCTGTCGAATCCTTACGAAAGCAGGATAAAAGTAGCGGAATCTCTTATCGGCGTAATTCCTGATGATATTTCCTATGAAGAGGTTATGGAGGAAAGGTTATCCAAGTTATGAGAGTAGTCGTAGATACCTGTATAATCATAGATGTACTGCAGAAAAGAGAACCGTTTTTTCACAATTCCTTCGAGATTTTCAAGGCTGTGGCCGGAGGGCGGATTGAAGGCTGCATAACCGCGAAGGAGTTATGTGATGTTTATTACTTTGCTCGTAAGTCGGTTCACAGTACAGGCAAAGTAAAAGACATAATCAATAAGCTGTTGGAGCTGTTTGTTCTTATAGATACAGGGTCAGACGACTGTATGAATGCTCTTGCTGCAGATATGAAAGACTTTGAAGATGCCGTCATGTCTATGACAGCTAAGAGAATAGGGGCAGATTTTATAGTAACCAGAAATATTAAGGATTATAAAGCTTCACCGGTAAGGGCAGTTCTGCCTGAATCACTGAAAAATATTTAGTCATCAAAGTAATATTTTGGAAAGTAGGAAATAATGAAAGATGAATGTTTAATCTGCGGCGCGCCGCTTGAGTATATGGAAAAAGGCGTAGAGATGGAATGTGAAATATGTCATAAAAAGGAAATGACACGGACAAAGTGCGCAAATGGTCACTTCGTGTGCAGCAGCTGTCATGAAAGTGGCATAGATGCGGTTATTTCAGCCTGTATGCAGGAGAAATCGAGAAATCCCATCGAGATAATGGATAGGCTAATGAACATGGAATTCTGCCACATGCACGGACCTGAACACCACATAATGGTAGGCTCTGCGCTGCTTACAGCTTACAGAAATGCAGGCGGCGGAATAGACCTTGAAAAGGCGCTTTTTGAAATGCAGGAGAGGGGCAGGGAAGTGCCCGGAGGCGCCTGCGGATTCTGGGGTGCATGCGGAGCGGGAATCAGCGCGGGCATATTCGTATCCATCGTAACCGGATCTACGCCATTAGCGATAGAAACCTGGGGATTATCTAATTTAATGACATCCAGATCCTTAGCCGCCATTGGCGCCATCGGAGGTCCGAGGTGCTGCAAGAGAAATTCGTATCTGGCTTTGACGGAAGCCGTAAAGTTCATAGAGGAAAACCTGGGCGTAAAGATGGACATATCCGAAATAAAATGCAGCCGTTCTCATGAAAACAATCAGTGCCTCGGCAGGAGATGTCCGTTTAACGGTGAATCAGACTAATTCAGATCCCATTGTAAATAATATTAAATTTTGAAAATACAAAAAACAGTTGCATTATTTTCAGAATATAATATAATGTAAATATAAGGAAATTTTAAATTATATTATTTCGAAGGAGGTGCGTACTATGAAAAAACGTATAGCGAAATTACTTACATTAAAGCAAATACTATCTGACAAGTATAACCTTTCAACATCAACAAATAGTTTTGCATTAAAGATGAGTGATGTTCAGAGAAACATTAAGGCAAATAACCCTATAGCTTCTTATGTTAGCTATAATTTAATCTCAGGGCATTTTATTGTGGTTAGAGGATATAGTGTGAACTCTGTATCGGCATCCACTACCTATTTTGTTTATATAATGGATCCGCTTTACAGTAGTGGATGTAGAACCTTAGAAGTTTCTGCTAAAGCAATCGATAAAGAAATCCAATATAGTGCGTTGAGTAGCGGTAATAAATATAATATCACAAAATATCTTGAACTTTAAGAGGCTTATTGCATATGGTTATAAATAGGAAAATGAAGCTGGTGTCCGTGATTGGACTTATAATGGCAGCTGTCCTTATCCGCGTATTCGTCTTAGGAACGTTTACCGGTGTAGATATCAAAGCCTCAGATGTCAAATTTGCGGAGCTTACCATAGAGGCGGAATTCGATAAAACATGCGTATATGAGGAAGGGGATATTGAATCCCTGATACGTGCCATAAATCGCTGCGAGTCTGAAGGTACACAGCTTGGACAGGCAAAAGGCGGTTACAATGTATATAGTATCGAGTTTCACTTAAAGGACGATACCGTCAAGGGATTTAAGTTCATCAAAGAATCATTTGATGAAGAGACAGGCATTTATCATATGGTAAAACTTAAAGACGACGGAGAGATATTAAGCCAGCACTTCAGAGGAACTCTTATTGAAGACTTTTTCGAAATGGTAAAGGAATATAATCCGACCGATAGAAACATGGAGTGGTACAAAGCCGTCATAATGTGATAGTGGGCAAGAGACCTAACTATTCCTAAAAACATAATTTTGGGAATAGTTACGGTTGAAACACCGCAGAAAAGCGATAATCGACGTCCACCACGTCATACGTCGTCCTGTGGCCGCGTACAATTAACATATGCATATATTCTTCTCTCACTTTCATCGAGAAACATACTTTACTGTAAAAAAATAATCCCTGCCGTGGCGGCCCGACTCACTGCTTCCCAGTCTTCAGCTTGATGAGCGGCCCGGCTAAAGGATTATTTTCTTTTATGTATGATTTGGAAAAATGAAGGCTTTTTTTAATATGACCTGAGATATTACCCTGCTGTAAAAAATCGCTTAAAACGCAAATTAGAGCCTCGTTTTTACGGCCATATTACAGCGGTATAACCAGCTGCTGTCCTGCGGTAAGAGTTTCAGCCGTAATGTCGTTAGCCTGGCATATTTCATAGATAGTCTGTCGTATGTCTTCGGTACCGTCGTTATAGTCGGATGCTATGGACCATAATGTTTCGCCGGACGCTACGGTTCTGTACTCGAACCGGTCTATGGCGGAACCGCTGACATCGTTAAAGCCGGCCATTGTAGCTACAACGAATACAGCCATAAGAATCACTATGGTTATAAATATGGTAAACTTTAATCTGGAAGCTATTCTGTATCTCTTTCCGTTTTCTCTGCTATGTAAAGCACCTGTCATGGTTTCACCCGCCCTTCACAAACATATGTTCTTTTTACTGAGAACATAATAACAGAACATCTGTTCGCTGTCAAGAGAAAAGTGAACGTTTGTTCGAAAAAAACTACAGGAATATTCCCGCTATAAGGAGAACTGCCAGAAACATAACATTAAGGACGGTAAATGTAATTATATATTTTGTCTTAAGTTCAGGATAATCCCCGGCTATAAACTTATAAGATATGAGGCTTGCCATGGATGCTATGAGAGTACCGAGACCTCCCAGGTTGCACCCTATAACCAGCTGCTCCCAGTTATCCGTAAATCCTGAAAGAAGAAGCGCAGCCGGTACATTACTTACAATCTGGCTTGCGAGTATTGCCGTCATTTCGGTATGCCCTTCCACCATTTCTGACATAAAATCACGAACTACGCTCAGAGATCCCGTATTACCTATAAAGATAAAGAATGCAATGAATGTGAGGAGCAGCGAATAATCCACCTGAAACAGGGATTTTTTGTCCCATACGGCCATAAACAGAAATATAAATACTGCAAGATGAATTACCGGAATAATGTCAAAGAGTGCCATGATGCAGAGCGCAAATCCCGCGATTCCGGCAGCTATATCCCGCTTTCGTCCTATCCGGGCGGTGACCCGGGAAACTTCCACAGTTTCCCCTCCCGTAAAGAGAACGATTACAGCTATCATAAAAAAAGAAATACCGGCGTAAGGAGCCATAATTCCGGTAATCCAGCCCATCGACTCTCCAGACTGCTCGTATATGTAGAGATTTTGAGGATTGCCCATAGGCGTCGCCATGCTGCCTAAATTGGCGGCAATGGTCTGAAGCACCGCCATCGGGATTATAAGTCTTCTCTGGCCGCACGTTTTGAGAACTTCAAGGCCGAACGGAACGAAGGTTATCAGCGCTACATCGTTTGTTATAAACATGCTTGCCGCAAAAGGCAGGAATACGAGTATGGCAAGGATAAGGCGCGTGTCCGAAGCTTTGTTTATAAGAATACCCGCAAAATACGTGAAAACGTGAGCGTTCTGAAGCAGTTTGACGACAGCCATAAGGCTGAAGAGAAGCGCCAGAGTATTCCAGTCCACATATTCCCCGTAGGCCGGATTCGGCGGCACTAAAAAAGAGGACACGAGAGCCAGAGCTGCTGCAATGGCAAGAACTGTGTCCTTTTTTATGAACTGTTTTAAGGTAAGAAGAAAACTATTCAACATATCCTAAAAGTATTACCTGGAACTGATCTTCGCTGTAATTTCCGCTGTCTCCGGCGCTGTCCTTTATCACTTCATCATATACGGTTTTCATATCGAGTTCCGCAAGCTCTTCGGACTGGGACAGTGACATGAGAACGACTTTGTCGCCGTCACAGGTTCCGCTGTAATAAGTGCAGTATGGATATTTCTCATTGCTGAAGCTGCCGGAAATAATGCCGTTACCCACTGAAGAACTGTATCTGTAGACTTCTCCGTCGAACTCGATATCAGACATATATTCTTCATCGTCAATAAAGTTCTTTATGTTAAGGTAAGCCGGAATTCCTTCCTTACATTTCGCATCAAAACCTTCAAGTTCTGAAATGTTACTGCTGTCTATATCGCCGTCGTAAATTTCGGCCCAGAATTCCGTACTTTCATTGGTCAGGGGTTCGGAATTGCGGTATTTTATAACCATATACACTGCAAGCAGTATTAAAATCATGAGGAAAATCAGAAGAAATCTGCTGATTTTACCGATTTCTCCCGGTTTCCTCCCCTTTCTTGAAACAATATATTCTTCTTCATCCGGATAATGTTTCTTTGCCAAAATTTAATCCTCCGTTACTTTTTCGTAAAGTTTATCTATGTAGTTGCTTATCTTTTTCCTGAACACTATGCAAAGGACGAACGCCGCCACTGCAAATACGCCGATGGCTACCATTATGCCGTAATGTCCGCTGAAATAAAGGGCTCCGATGAGAAGGCTGCCCGACATTGCGGGAGTTCTGCCTATCATTGAGAATATGAGGAAAGCCTTGAAATTCATCGAAGAAATACCCGCCGCATAGCTCATAATATCCTTGGGCAGACCAGGTATGAGATAAATGAGGAATACTATGGTGTATGCCTTCCTGCTGTTAAGCTTTTCGACGAACCAGTTCATCTTTTCCTCGGTGAAGAGAAGATGCATGGCGTCCCGTCCCAGAAGCTTTGCCAGATAAAATGAAATGGTGGTTCCGACAAAGGCGCCAATGAGCGAAAACAGCAGCCCCAGAAAGAATCCCCACAGAATTCCGGCGGCAAACTGAAAGGCCTGGCCTGGAATTACGGAAATTATAATCTGGACGGCCTGCATTGCGATATAAACGAGTATGCTTTCCGTCTTGTAGTTTTCCAGGAAAGACACTACGTCTTCTATACTGTCGAAGCTGGTAATGAAATCCCTGTGGCAGAAAACGATGTATACCGGAATCGCAATTACGATGGTAAAGAGAAGCAGCAGCTTCAATATGGACAGCACGACCTTGCTGCGCTTCGTGTGCTTAATTGCCTCTTTGACCTCGGCCTTCTCACGGTGCAGTTCTTCCCTGACTTCTTCCTCTATTAAATTTTTCTTCTCTTTAAAATCACCCTTTTTCATGATGTTCCCCTTATGCATTTAAAGCTTTATTAACCCCTTTTTATAAAGCGCATCGAGGGATTTGATAACCCCGAATTTGGAGTGCTCGTATGTGAGTCCTCCCTGAAAATATACGTTGTACGGCTCTCTTATAGGAGCGTCGGCGGAAAGCTCTATGGAAGAGCCCTGGACAAAGGCCCCGGCCGCCATTACGACGTCAGACTCGTATCCGGGCATTGCCCACGGAACCGGTGTGACGAAAGAATCCACGGGAGCAGCGGCCTGAATTCCCTCGCAGAAAGCAACGACGGCTTCTGCGGAACCAAGCCTTACGGCCTGAATTATATCGCTTCTCGCATCTCCCGTATCAGGGCAAATGTCAAATCCCAGAGATTTATACACGCTTCCGCACAGCATCGCGCCCTTCACCGCCCCGTTTACGGTTCTCGGAGCAAGGAAAAGTCCCTGGAGAATGGTTCTTGTCTGGCCGAATGTAAGGCCGCACTCCCCTCCTATTCCGGGACACGTCATGCGGTATGATATCTTTTCAACTAAATCAGATCTTCCGCATACGTAGCCGCCGGTAAGGGCAAGACCCCCTCCCGGATTCTTGATGAGAGAGCCCGCAAGGACGTCCGCTCCCACATCGGTAGGTTCCTTGACGTCGAGAAATTCACCGTAGCAGTTATCGGTCATGCAGACGATGTCGCTCCTTATGCCGTGAACCGTTTTAAACGCTTCTTCAATCTGGTTTACCGTAATAGATTTACGCCAACCATATCCGGTAGCTCTCTGAATGCATACCATTCTGGTCCTGTCGGAAATAGTTTTCTTAAGAGTTTCAAGGTCTATGGAACCGTCGGGAAGAAGCTCCACCTGTTTGTAGGTGACGCCGTAGTCCTTAAGGGATCCCATGCCTTCCCCTCTTATGCCTATAACCTCCTCCAGGGTGTCATATGGTCCGCCGGTACAGTAAATGAGCTCGTCTCCCGGTCTTAAAATACCCATGAGGGTGATGGAAAGAGCGTGAGTTCCGTTGACTATGGTAGGTCTTACGAGAGCTGCCTCCGTTCCGAAGATATTCGCATATACCTTTTCAACTGCGTCGCGGCCGGCATCATCGTAGCCGTAGCCCGTGTTCCATGCAAAGTGAGTGTCTGATATTCTGTTTTCCTGAAGAGCCGACAATACCTTGTACTGGTTATATTCCGCTATGTCGTCGGCCTTTCTGAACTCGTCCCGAAGCTCTTCCTCGCATCTGTTCACGAGAGCTATGACCTCGGGAGAAACTCCGAGAGATTCCTTAAGAAGCTTTTCTGATTCTGTCATTGTTTCCTTTCCTTTTCCCATTCCATATCTCTGACAAGATCCCTTTTCACGCCGGCCTTATGCCTTGCGTAAAGCTGGGTGGTGGTAACCTGTTCGTGGTCTAAAAGCGCTGCAACGTCGTAAATGGAGTTTCCCCGTCCTATAAGGCTCGTTGCAGCCGTAGCCCTCAGCTTATGAGGGCTGTAGCCTCCGTCTCTTGAAGTGTGAAGAGCTATAGATGTATATTTTTTGACAAGTTCTCTTATCTGCCTTTCCGTCATGCGTTTTCCCTGAAGAGAGAGAAAGAGCGCGTCCTTATTCTCTTCCGTCAGTTCGTTGTCCCGGGGCCGTTCAAGGTCGATATAATCGGTTACGACTTCTCTTACGGAATCGTTTATGGGCATCATGGATTCCTTGCCCCGCTTTCTGTATATCTTGAATTCTCCTCTGTGAAAGTTGAAAGAAGAGACGTTAAGCTGCTGAAGCTCTGAAAGTCTCAGCCCGTATGTGAGAAACAGAACGAGAATCGCCTTGTCTCTGCGCTTTGTCTTTTCCCAGTAGGCCCTTTCATGTTTTGTCAGACCCGTACCGTCGGAGACGGCGTCAAGCATTATCATAACCTCGTCGTCCTGAAGAGCCTTGATTTCCCTCTCCCCTGCCTTCGGCACCCTGATAGGGTCAAAGCCGTCGGTTATGTTCTTTGGAAGAAGCTCCTCTCTGTAGAGGTACTTGAACATCACTGACACCGAGGATTTCTTTCTGGCAAGGCTCTTGCTGCTGTTTTCGTACACGTAGACCGCCTTGTCGGTTTCTCTGGTGTAATGCCTGCAGTAATCTATATAGGCGTTGACGTCGGATGCCTTAAGCTTTCTCATTTCGGCCACGGTGATACCGGCCGGGGTTTCCGATTCCGTCAGGGCCGTCTCGTTTATGAGATAGTCGAAAAAGAATTTTATATCGTGGAGATATGCAAGCCTGGTCATGGGCAGGACGTTACCTTTAAGGTAAACGAAAAATCCCTTCAGGAATTTCGGAAGTTCCTTTTCAAGACTCTCGCACCGGCTGTATATGTCGGCTTCCTTCCTGACGATGTTGTCGGGTTTATCGCTCTTATTATGGACTATAATTCTTTTCTGAGCCATGAAATCATATCCTCCAAGCAAAGTCTGTCCGACGGATATTCCGAGGCGTTGAAATACTTCATGTCGTCATACCGCCTGAACCAGGTAAGCTGCCTCTTGGCGTAATGACGGGTATTTTTCTTTACGAGTCTTACGGCTTCGTCCAGGTCGTATTCTCCGTTCAGATATCCTATAATCTCTTTATATCCTATGCCCTTCATGGAAATATCCGACGCGTCAAGGCCCATATCCTGAAGCCCTCTCACTTCCTCTACCAGACCTTTTTCCATCAGAATATCGACTCTTCTGTTGATCCTGTCGTAGAGCTCCTCTCTGTCGCGTACGAGACATATCAGAATTACGTCCCACTTGGTTCGCTTTTTGTTTACTTCGGAAAAATCAGCGATTCTGACGCCAGCTTCGGCGGATTCTATAGCTCTTACGACCTTTTTTATGTTGTTGGGATGTATCCTTTCTGCCGCAGCCGGATCTACCGATTTAAGCCGTTCAAAGAGCGCATCCGGTCCCTCATTTTCCGCAAGGGCGTAAAGGGACGCCCTAAGGCAATCGTCCTCGGGAGTGGCGCTGAAATCCATCTCATAGATGAGGGAATTCAGATACAGTCCCGTACCGCCCGCGATGATGGGAAGTCTCTCGCGGCCCAGTATGTCAACTATGGCTGCCGTTGCCCGTTTCTCGTATTCGGCTGCCGAAAACCTCTCTCTCGGATCGATTTCGTCCACAAGGTGATGCCTTGCGGCCTTAAGCTCATCGGCAGAAGGCTTTGCGCTTCCTATATCCATGTACTTATAAAGCTGCATACTGTCGCAGGAGACGATTTCGCCGTTAAATTCGCGCGCAAGGCCTATGGCGTATTCAGTTTTTCCCACTGCCGTCGGCCCGCAGAGAGCCACGATTTTTTTTCTGTCAGACATGTAATCTCCGTCTATTTTAAGCTCTTTTAAACATGTGCTCTATTTCGTAGAGAGAAAATCTTATAAACGTCGGTCTTCCGTGAGGACAGGAAAAAGGATTTCTGCACGCTTTCAGGTCCTTAATAAGAGCCTCTGTTTCCTCCGGCTTTATGTAGTCGTGGGCCTTTATTGCGCTTTTGCACGATCTGGTAATGATTTTATCTATGGCGATAAAGTTATCCGGTCCTTTTCCGTCCTCGGCATACGCGTCAAAAAACTCATCGATAAACTCCTCGGATTCCTCTATGGTCATGAAGAACGGGATTTCCCTTATGATGTATGAACCTTCACCAAAAATTTCCGCGCCGAAACCCATTCTCTCAAGGACAGGGATCCACTCGCCGTCACACGATGCAAGGGCCGGAGACACGTCCCTGATCACAGGCGCTAAAAGCTGCTGGGAACCGGATTTTCTGTTCAAAAACTCACCTACAAGCTTCTCGTAGAGAATTCTCTCATGAGCGGCGTGCTGGTCGATGAGATAGAAATTGTTCTCATCGGTAGCGGTAATGTATGTTCCGAACAGAGTCTCTCCGATTTTCAGCACGTCAAAGTCAAAAGGCCTGTTACCTTCGCCTATGTCAAAGGCGCCCTCTTCCATGGCCGGGGAATCCTTCCGGGCTTCGTAAGAGAATGACTCTTCCCTTATCAGGTCCGTTTTTTCAGGAACCCGGTCGGGAATAATATCTACCGATTCGGAGCGGCTTCTGATAGTTGATAATAATGTTTTTACGTCAACCTGCTCCGTCGTTACATCTTTTTCAGTCTTTTTAATGTCGTCATTTCTTTCTATAAAGACGTTTTTCTTCACGTCCGTGACCGCTTTATCCGTCGAAAGAGCGGAAATTACGGCATTCCTGATACATTCCTCGCACGCCTTCTCATCGTCGAAGCGTACCTCTCTCTTGTTGGGATGAATATTCACATCGAGAGCCGACGGCGATGTCTCGAGATAGAGAAAGACTACCGGATACCTTCCCTCAAACAGCCTCTCCTTATACCCTTCCATTACGCCACGTTCCATTATACGACTGTCTACTACTCTTTTGTTGACAAAAAAGTGAAAATCGCGTTTGCTGGTCCTCGAAAATGAAGGCTTTGATACGTATCCCGAAACATATATTCCCTTTTCGCCGTAGTCTAAAGGGACGAGGTCTTTAAACTCCGCCTCCTTATAGACCGAAAGAATTGCGGGGAGAAGTTCCCCTTTTCCCGACGTGTAGAATACACTTTTTCCGTTATTTATAAATCTGAATCTGATGTCGGGCCTCGTCAGGGCGAGCTGGGATAGAAGGTCTCCGATTCTGCCGCTTTCTGCCGAAGAGCTTTTCAGGAACTTCTCGCGGGCCGGAGTGTTGTAGAAGAGATCCGTGACTATTATGGTCGTGCCGTCGGGGCAGCCCGTAGCCTCAGAGGTTATAACGTCTCCGCCGTGAATGACGAGTCTCTTTCCTGCGCTGCTGTCCCTCGTTTTCGTTATAAGCTCCGTTCTCGTAACGGCAGCTATGCTGGCAAGAGCTTCTCCTCTGAAGCCCAGGGTTTCTATGGAATCAAGGTCTGATACCTTTTCTATTTTACTGGTGGCGTGGCGAAGAAACGCCGTCTCCGCCTCATCTGCCGGAATTCCGCAGCCGTCGTCGGTCACCCTTATATACGATTTACCGCCGTCCTTTATCTCTACGGTCACGGAAGAAGCTCCCGCATCTATGGAGTTTTCCACAAGTTCCTTTACGATGGATACGGGACGCTCTATGACCTCACCGGCGGCGATTTTGTCTGAAGTTTTCTTATCCAGGACTCTTATCATTTTATAATTTCCTTAAGTTCTTCCAGAATACCTATTGCCTGTGAAGGGGTGACCTCCATTAAATCAAGATCCTTTACCCTGCGGGCAAGAGCGTCGCCTGCGGCAGACGTGAAGAAGGAAAGCTGTTCTTCGCCGTCCGGGATATCGCGGGTCGAACCTTGATTGTCAGCCGATGCCGCGTCCCCGGATATTGCAGGACTTCCGCTTTCCGATTCCAGATAATCCAGCTTGCTTTCAGCGCTTTCAAGAAGCTGTCCCGGTACACCGGCAAGCTTCGCAACGTGGATTCCGTAGCTTCTGCTTGCGGGGCCGGGAACTATCCGGTGCAGGAATACTACATTTCCGTTTTCCTCCGAAACGTCCACGTTCAGGTTTTTAACCCCGTCTATTCTGCCTTCCAGCGCCGTGAGCTCATGGTAGTGGGTCGCAAAAAGTGTCTTCACCCTCTCCTTTCCGCTGCAGAGGTATTCGACGGTGGCCCACGCTATGGAAAGTCCGTCGTAGGTACTGGTTCCCCTTCCTATTTCGTCGAGTATGATGAGACTTCTTCTGTCCGCGCAGCTTAAAATATACGCAAGCTCACTCATTTCAACGAAGAATGTGGACTGCCCCTGTGACAGATTGTCGGAAGCACCGATTCTGGTGAAGATTCTGTCCACCACGCCGATCTTTGCGTAATCCGCAGGTACGAAGCACCCTGCCTGAGCCATGAGCACTATGAGAGCGGTCTGCCTCATATATGTGGATTTTCCGGCCATATTGGGGCCCGTTATTATCATCATGGAAGAATCCGTGTTATTGAGATATACGTCGTTGGGAACAAAGGCTGCCCCTCCGCTCATCTGCTCGATTACGGGATGTCTTCCCCGCTCAATGACAAGCTCCGGGCCGTCGTCTATTACCGGCTTTACGTAACCGTTTCTGCCGCTGACTTCGGCAAAGGAACACAGAACGTCGAGAGCGGCGAGAGCTGCCGCCGTCTCCTGAAGCTCTCTTGTCTTTTTCATGATTTCTTCCCGTATACCGGTGAAGAGCTCGTATTCAAGCTGATTTATCTTCGCCTCCGCGCCCAGAACAAGGCTTTCCATTTCCTTAAGCTCGGGAGTTATATACCTCTCGTTGTTTACGAGAGTCTGTTTTCTGATATAGTCGTCCGGAACGAGGCCGGCGTTGGAGCGTGTCACGTCTATGTAGTATCCGAATACCTTGTTGTAGCCGACTTTAAGATTTTTTATGCCCGTTCTTTCCCGCTCTCTCGACTCTAAAGTGGCAATCCACTCCTTGCCGTCTTTGATGGAAAGCTTCAGGTCGTCGAGTTTATCCGAATACCCGTCTTTTATAAGTCCGCCCTCTCTTATGACAAAAGGCGCATCTTCGCAGACGGCTCTTTCTATCAGGCTTCTTATGTCCTCCAGATCCCGGATTTCGTTTCTGAGTTCGGAAAGCAGCGCCGCGTCAAGGTCCGAAAGCTCAAGCTTAATCTCGGGAAGAACCTCGAGGGAACTCCTGAGGGCTATCATGTCCTTTCCGTTGGCGGAACCTGAAGCCATTCTCCCGGCAAGGCGCTCCATATCGTAGACGTTTTTAAGATGCTCCCTTATATTGTTACAGGTGAACGGGTTATCGGACAGCGCCTCTACGGCGTCAAGCCTCATATTTATGTCCTCAGAGGCGTTTAAAGGCTCTCTCAGCCATTTTTTCATGGTTCTTGAGCCCATGGCCGTCCCCGTCCTGTCGAGAACGCCTAAAAGAGACCCTGTGGTTTTCTTTTCATACAGTGTTTCCGTTATTTCAAGATTTCTCAGGGTAGCCTTATCGAGGGCCATTCGTTTTCCAAGTTCATAGAATGTTCCGCCCGTAATCTGGGAAAGGCTCTGCTTCTGGGTCTCCAGCAGATATGCAAGGAGTCCTCCGAGAGCACGTACCGCTCTGTCCCTTCCCGTAAGGCCCATGGTTATTACCGCAGAGTTTCCAAGCTGAGATTTGATGTTCTCTTCGGCTCCTTTAAGGGAGTAATGGGATTCCGAAAGACTGTGAACATAGCCCTGAGTGGAAGATGCAATGTCTTCCGGAGATACGTAATTTTCCGCATCCTCGTTGTATATGATCTCTCTGGCGTTGATTCTCGCAAGTTCGTTTATTATCTCCCCTGCGGCCTCTGCGCCGCCGGCGGCTTCCGTAACCATAAGCTCTCCCGTTGATATGTCGCAGTAGCTCATGGCAATGCCGCCTTTGTCCGCAAATACCGACGCCAGATAGTTGTTTTCGTTTTCTCTGAGCATAGAGCCCGACGTGATCGTTCCCGGAGTGACGATTTTAATCACCTCACGTGAAACTATCCCCTTTGCCTGAGCCGGGTCTTCCGTCTGCTCGCAGATTGCCACCTTGTATCCCTTTTCAACGAGCCTTGCAATGTACGTTTCGGCAGAATGAAAAGGAACTCCGCACATTGGAGCCCGTTCTTCGAGGCCGCAGTTTTTTCCGGTAAGGGTAAGCTCAAGCTCCCGTGACGCCGTTAAAGCGTCGTCGAAGAACATCTCGTAGAAGTCTCCGAGTCGGAAAAACAGAATGCAGTCTTTGTAGTTTTCTTTTATGTCGAGATACTGCCGCATCATCGGTGACAATTTCATAAATTCAAGCTCCTGTGGTTCAAGTCGTGTATACGCCGTAATTTATAATGGAGCTGCCGCATTGGCAGCTCCACAGGACAAGCTGTTTAGATTAGCTGTTCTTTTTCTTGTTGTATGCCTCGATTCCGAGTCTGATAAGCTCAACGCCTCTTCTCATGTCTTCTTTCTTGAGAACGTATGCTATACGCATTTCGTCCTTTCCGAGGCCCGGTGTAGCGTAGAAGCCTTCAGCAGGCGCGAACATAACGGTTTCACCGTTGTCGTCGAACTCGGTGAGAAGGAACATGAGGAAGTCCTCAACGTTATCTACAGGAAGCTTAGCAGTCATATAGAATGCTCCGCCAGGCTTCTGGCAGACAACTCCAGGAATCTTCATAAGCTCTTCGTAAGCCGCATCTCTTCTTCCGCAGTACTCTGCCTTTACTTCATCGTAGTATTCCTTAGGAAGTCTGAAGAGAGCCGCTGCTCCGACCTGATCCACGGTGGATACGCAAAGACGTCCCTGAGCGATCTTCATTACGCTGCTGATGAGGTCGTGGTTCTTGGAAATGAGAAGTCCGATTCTTGCGCCGCATGCGGAGAATCTCTTGGAAACAGAGTCGATTATGATAACTCTGTCTGCGTACTCCGGAACCATACCGAAGGAAGTCATCGGTCTGTCGTCGTAAGCAAATTCTCTGTAAACTTCGTCTGCAATGATCCACAGGTCGTGTTCCTTTGCAATTTCTCCGATAAGCTTCATCTCATCGAGAGTGAGAACTGTTCCGGTAGGGTTTCCCGGGCTGATGCAGCAGATAGCTCTGGTTCTGTCTGTAATGCATGCCTCGATCTGTTCTCTGTTTGCATAGTGATAGCCTTCCTCAGCCTTTGTGGTGATAGGAACTACCTTACCGCCTGCGGAAGTTGCAAATGTGTGATAGTTGGTGTAGAAAGGTTCAGGAATGAGAACTTCGTCTCCCTCGTTGATGATGGAAAGGAATGTCATGGTAAGAGCTTCCGATCCTCCGTTGGTAACGATCATATCTTCTCTTCCGAAATCCATTCCGTATCCCTTGAAGTAATCGGATACTGCGTCCTGAAGTTCGGTGTTTCCGCCGGATTCAGCATAGGCGATAACCTTGTTCTGGTAGTTTCTGATTGCTTCCATGAAGCACTCAGGAGTCTCTACGTCAGGCTGGCCGATGTTAAGGTGATATACTTTCTTGCCGGCTTCCTTAGCCTTCGCGGCTATAGGGTTGAACTTTCTGATCGGCGAGAACTGCATTGCGTTCACTTTGTTTGACAGTTTCATTTCTCTCAGTCTCCTTTAATGAAAAACATGGTATATTTTTTATTTCAACTCCCCGTGGGAGTCGTCAACGATGGATTTGATAAAATTGTCATCTATATTATTATACCTTAAATTTTCGTCTTTGCAAAGATATAAAAGATACTCAATATTTCCCTTTGCACCTTTTATCGGAGAATACGAAAGACCTTTCGGATAAAGTCCGTTTTCGGCTCCGTATCCGAGGGTTTTCTCTATAACCTCTCTGTGAACTGCCGGGTCTCTCACGATGCCGTGCTTTCCTACCTGTTCTCTTCCCGCTTCAAACTGAGGCTTTATCAGGCACACGCAGCTGCCGGACGGCGACATAATGTCAGATACGACGGGAAAGATAAGCTTAAGGGATATAAAGGACACGTCAATGCTGACAAAGTCGCAGGGTTCCTTTATAAGTTCCCTGTCGAGGTATCTTACGTTGCATTTTTCGATATTGACTACTCTTTCATCGGTTCGCAACTTATAGTCAAGCTGTCCGTAACCCACGTCTATGGAGTAGACCTTTTTCGCGCCGTTTTGAAGCATACAGTCTGTGAATCCTCCCGTGGAGGCTCCTATATCTGCGCATACAGCTCCTCCAAGGTCTAAGCCGAAAACTTCCACGGCCCTTGCAAGCTTAAGGCCGCCCCGGCTTACGAACGGACAGCTGTCGCCTTTTACGGTTATTTCGCATTCAGTGTCATAGGAAGTGCCCGCTTTGTCAGAAAGCTGACCTTCCACAAAGACAAGCCCCGCCATGATTGCCCGCTTGGCCTTTTCTCTCGAGTCGAAATATCCTCTGTTTACAAGTAAAACGTCAAGTCTCTCTTTCAAAATCAGCCGTTCCTTTCGTCTAAAGCTCTGGCGACGGAAATTGCCACGGCCTCCGGCGTAAGACCGTATCTTTCCTTAAGTTCGGCGGTGCTTCCGTGCTCTATGAATTTATCCGGCCACCCCAGGGAGAAAACGCGCAGGTCGTCGTTTTCGGCCTTGAAGATTTCTCCGAATCCGCCGTTTAAAGTGTTGTCCTCTAAGGTTACGTATAACTTATTACGAATACCAGCATCGTCCTTCAGGAAACCGTACTCTCCCGGCTTTACGATGCCGATGTTTACAAGCCCTGCATCTATTCCCGCATCCCTGAGTATCTCTACGGCCTTTCTTCCGTCGGCATAAGTCGTTCCGCAGGCCAGGATATCCACGTCTCTTCCGCAGGATATGCGTATGTTTTTCCCCGTGAATCTTTCCTTTATGGATGGCTCCACGGCGGCGGCGCCCCTCGGATATCTTACTGCTGCAGGATGGTCGAGTGAAGCGGCGTATTCAAGCATTTCCTCAAGTTGCTTTCCCGATGCGGGAGTAAGTATGGTCATTCCCGGAGCCGTGGAAAGATACGAAATATCGAAAATTCCGTGGTGAGTCTCCCCGTCTGCACCGACGATTCCTGCTCTGTCCAGCGCAAAGATAACAGGAAGCTGCTGGAGACATACGTCCTCCAATATTTCGTCGTAGGCTCTCTGAAGGAACGACGAATAAATGGCGACAACCGGCTTGAAGCCCGCGCATGCAAGACCTGTCGCAAAGGTCACGCCGTGGCCTTCCGCTATCCCCACGTCAAAAAATCTCTTAGGATATTTGACTGCAAAGCCGCCCAGACCCGTAGCGTCGCACATGGCGGCGGATATGGCCGTAATCTTATCGTCCCTGTCGGCAAGCTCCAGAATCTTACGTCCAAAAACCTCAGAGTACGTAACCTTTGACGGAGACAGCTCGTGTCCCGTCTCTGTGTTGAAAGGACCCGTTCCGTGAAACCGGTCAGGGTATATTTCGGCCTGCCTGTAGCCCTTGCCCTTCTTCGTGATAACGTGGACGAGGACAGGACCGTTAACGTGCTTTGCGTGCTCTAAAACCTCTATGAGATCATCTATATCGTGTCCGTCGGCAGGGCCAAGGTACGTGAAGCCAAGCTCCTCGAAGATAACTCCGCCCGAAATTATGGCGTATTTCACCCTGTCCTTCGCTTTGGCGATGGAGCCTCGCAGGGAAGCTCCTATTCCTGGGATTTTTTCTATGGATTTCTTTATTGAAGCCTTTGCGTTAAGGTAGCCCTCGGAAGTCCTGAGTTTTCCCAGATGCTCGGAAAGTCCGCCTATGTTTCTGGAGATACTCATTCCGTTGTCGTTTAAAATTACGATGACTCTGGACTTGGACATGCCCAGATTGTTGAGGGCTTCAAAGGCAAGGCCTCCGGTCATGGAACCGTCCCCTATCACCGCGATGACGTCGTACTTGTCGCCTTTAAGATCTCTTCCCGCCGCAATACCTGCCGCTGCTGAGATCGACGTGCTGGAATGTCCCGTGTCGTATATATCGTGAGGGCTCTCTTTTCGCTTAGGGAAGCCTGAAAGTCCGTCCAGCTTTCTTAAGGTATCAAAATCGCCGGCTCTTCCCGTAAGAATCTTGTGGACATAGCTCTGGTGGCCTACGTCCCAGATTATCTTATCCTCCGGGCTGTCGAACACCCTGTGGAGGGCAATGGTAAGCTCCACCACGCCGAGATTTGACGCGAGGTGACCGCCAGTCTTCGATATGTTTTCTATGAGAAAGTCCCTTATAGAGTACGACAGAAGGTTCAGCTCGTCGGGACTCATGGTTTTAAGATCTTCGGGAAAGTTGTATTCCGTTAGATTTTTTGACATAAACCGCTCCTTATTTAGTCCTTTCGGAAAGTTTCAGTATGAGATTTCTGAAGAACTCAGCGTTGTCGTAGTACTTTTCTATGACATTTACGGCTTCCTGAGTGAGCTCTTTCAGCTTTTTCTCCGAGTTTTCAACGCCGTTAAGGCTTACGTATGTAACCTTTTCGTGCTGCGCGTCCGCTCCGGAATTCTTGCCCATTTCCTCGGCGCTTCCCAGAACGTCGAGAAGATCGTCCCTTATCTGGTATGCAAGCCCCAGGTTTTCGGCATAAACAGTCATATCGTCAAGCATTTCCTTGTCCGCCCCGCCGAGGACGAGACCTGCTTTAACCGAACCGACAAGGAGAGCTCCCGTCTTGTTTCTGTGAATATATTCAAGCATTTCTTCAGAACATTCGGTGTGCTCGGATTCGATGTCGGAAACCTGTCCCGCCACCATGCCTGTGATGCCTGCGGCCTTTGTGATTATGTACATGGCGTTTATGTGCCGCTTCAGTTCGTCGGGGTCGTCAAAATTCATGAAGAGGTTCTTACTCATCACCTCAAAAGCCGAATTTAAAAGGCCGTCTCCCGCAAGAGTCGCCATTCCGACGCCGTACACCTTGTGATTGGTGGGTTTTCCACGCCTTAAATCGTCGTCGTCCATACATGGAAGATCGTCGTGAATGAGAGAGTATGTGTGAATATACTCCATGGCGCAGGCGTAAGGAAGCGCTTTTTCCGCCTTTCCGCCCGCAAATTCACAGGAGGCCATGAGAAGCACCGGTCTCAGCCTTTTTCCGCCTGCCGTAAGGGAATACTTCATCGCATCGTATAGAGTGCTGCTTTTAGGATCCACCGGCGGCAGATAGTCGAGAAGATTGTCGTTCAATATCTTAAGATATTCATCATAGCTTTCTCTCACGGGTTACACCTCGCCTTCAAATTTTTCCATTTTCTGTTTTGCGTTCTTAAGGATTTCCTCGCAGGACCGGTAATACTTCATGCCCTCTTCGTAACAGCTTACGGCTTCTTCAATGCCTATATCTCTGTCTTTAATCTTTTCGGAAAGCTCCTTAAGCTTTTCCATATTCTCTTCAAATGTTCCGCTCATCGCAATTCTCCCCTCTGTTACACACCTGTTATCTCCGCTTTTGCTCTGCCGTCTCCGAACAGGATTTCAACCCTGTCGCCTTCGGAGATTTCGGAAGACGACGATACCGCTTTTCCGTCTTTTGTCACTATGGAATAGCCGCTCTTAAGTATCTTCTCGGGATTGTTCTCCGAAAGAACGGTTCCCACGGAAGAAAGAGCTTTCTCCCCATCGCCGATACGCTTTAATGCAGAGGATTTCAGCTCCATGATAAGATTGTCGCATCTTAGCGTCTCGTACATCAGTTTGTTGGAGGCATGGGCTTTAAGCCCGTCGATAACGGCTTTTAACCGGTTCATGATCTCCGCCGTATCGGGCGCCGCGAGCTGCGCCGCCGCAGTAGGAGTCTCCGCTCTCACGTCCGCGACAAAATCCGCAATCGTAAAGTCTATTTCATGTCCCACGGCCGAAATCACCGGTATATGGCATTTATATATGGCCCTTGCCAGAGCTTCATCGTTGAAGCAGGCAAGATCTCCCGGCGCGCCGCCGCCTCTTCCGACTATGAGAACGTCTATATCATCGACGTTTTCGTCTATATAGTTTATGGTCCGGGTAATATCTGCGGCTGCGCTGTCTCCCTGAACCAGAACGGGAAAGAGAACTATATCCACAAGTCTGTTTCTGGAATCCAGTATGCTGAGCATATCCTTTAACGCCGCGCCTGTGTCAGACGTAACCAGTCCTATTTTATGGGGAAATTCAGGCAGGTTCTTCTTATGAGCCCTGCTGAAAAGTCCTTCTTTTTCGAGTTTTGCCTTGAGCTCATCAAAGGCTGTAGCCGCGGCGCCCGCTCCTTCAGGCTCTATTTCCCTCACGTATATGGAATATGACCCGGTCTTCTTATACACGCTTACTCCGCCCGTTATCACGACCGAATCGCCGTTTTCAAGGAGAGTCTTAAGGCCTGCCGCCTTTTCCCTCGGCAGAAAGCAGTTTATCCTGCTCGCTTCGTCAGCGATAGAAAAGTAAACGTGACCGCTGGCATGGTACTTTATGCCCTCTATCTCGCCTCTTACGGTCACAAAGGACAGCAGAGGATCCGTTCCCAGAACTCTCGATATGTATTCATTCAGTTGAGATACGCTTACAGGCTTTATAGCCATAATGACCTCCGTACTGCATGTTTTTCATCAATACCTGATTAAACTTTGCCACTCCATATTATACCTTCTCAGACGGATATTGAGAAGATGTTTTCCGAAAATGTTTATCGCAGAAGCCGGTTATGGTAAGATAATGTAAAAAGCCAGAGGAGATAAACGCAATGAGTAGTAATTTAATCATACGGAATGAACGTGCATCAGATTATGAAACCGTTGAAAGGATAACAAGAGAGGCCTTTTACAACATTTACAGACCCGGATGCGTGGAGCACTATCTCGTTCATGTCATGAGAAATCACGAGGACTTTATTTCAGACCTCGACTTCGTTGCAGAGCTTGATGGAGAAGTTATCGGAAACATCATGTACACCAGAGCAAAATTGGCAGATGAAACCGGAAAAGTAAAGGAAATACTCACCTTCGGCCCCGTGTGCATAAAGCCGGAATACCAGAGGAGAGGATACGGGAAAAAGCTCATAGAGAATTCATTTAATCACGCTATGAAGCTCGGCTACGATACCGTCGTAATCTTTGGAAGCCCCTCAAACTACGTGAGCTGTGGCTTTAAAAGCTGCCTGAAATACGGTGTATGCACGGCAGATGGGAAATATCCGTCCGCCATGATGGTAAGGGAGCTTGTACCTGGCGTCCTCAGCGGCCACAGGTGGGTTTACTCTGACAGTCCGGTTATGAATATAGATGAGGAAGAAGCTTTGAAATATGACGACACATTGGAGAATATGGCTAAGGAATACAGGCCGAGCCAGGAAGAATTCTACATCATAAGCCATTCCTTTCTGGAAAAATGATTAGTCTTGCGGATGTTGATATGTGGAAAAATCAGTAGCCAAATACCGGCGCGGGCTGACGTATGGTTTCAGGCATCAGAACCTTGATTTCAGCTTCTGATGCCGGTTTTCGACATTTTAAGGACAAGCAGCACCCTTTGTCAAAGTGATTTTCGACAAAGTGTGCACTCTCAGCGCCTTTAGTTGAACATTTTACGCTGTTACACCCGAAAAAGCGCATTTTCCTTCGACAAAATTGTAAATGCGGTCAGCAAACGTAGAAAATCCTTCGACAAAACGGTCATTTTTCGATAACGAAGTAAAACTTCAACCGTTTCTGCAACTGGCCGTTTTTCAGTAATACATCCTCCTTACCAGTTCTTCATCGTATTCGTCGTCAGTTCCCGGACGAAGCGTTCGCCTTACCTCTCCGGTGGACTTATATCCCAGTGACTCGTAAAGGGACGCACCTGTGTCGTTATCCATGTAGTGCATCAGCTCTACAAAAGCGGCGGAAGGATATTCTCTTCTAAAGAACTCGGCGGCAGCTTTCATGGACGCCCTTCCGAGACCCTTGCCCTGAATGTCTTTATCAAGCATTATACGCTTAAGATACACGTAATCCTTTCCGTCCGAATGAATTTCGTGACTGCCCTCACCGGGTCCCATTTCTCTCACCACACCGTCAGGCTGAAAATAGTATAGCATGAAACCTATGAGCTCATCATCTTTATAAATGGCTCTTGGCTCCAGATATGTAAAAACATAGGATTCTGCCAGTGAGTAAAGGTTGTTTTCCAGAAATCCCACCTGATCATCTCTTAGTCTCAGGTTTATAACGTCTTCAAAATTCTTTGGAGTTACTTTTTCAAATCTGATCATTTCTATCTCCTCTTGTCTTAAGTAAATAAATCCTACGATTTAATCAAAAAGAACATAAATATGCTCATTATAATAATTCCGACTCCCATCGCCGTAAAAATTATGGTCACAATACCGCCGGAAACAGGTCTTTCTACATAACATTTCTTCGGATTTTCCGGATTGTAGTAAACGGTCGTCTCACTGCCGTAAGGCCAGAGCTTTTCCGCAAGAACTCGAAGATTGGCGGCAGGACCCGTCTTTACGTGAAGCCAGCCCTTTTCATCTTCGTAAGCATCGGATCTGATCGGTAAAGGCGGCCCCGATACTTTCATCAGCTTTACGCCTTTATATTTCTTTCTCGTCCTGTATTCTTTTCCGTCCACCCTGTATTCGATGACGGGGCACATACTTCCCTTTCCGTAAAATATGTGTTTTACAACGGTTCCCGTTGTCTTTTCGGTGCATCGGCGGTTTTTCCTGCTTTGAACGACCTTTACCGTGATCCCGGCAAACAGCAAAAGAACTCCGACCCCTCCGACAAGGGCTAATTCGAGCCATGCAATCTGTAAATCTGTCATAACAACCTCACCTGACATATTTCATATATAAAAGCGGATACGGATTTCCCTGCTCGTCAAAATCCGTTCGCCTGAAGACTTCAAATCCCATATGTTCGTAAAAGCCTTTGGCAAGAGGATTCTGCTCATTTACGGCAAGCTCATTGACGCCGTATCCGGCAGTGCCACGGGACAGAAGCTTACTGCCGATGCCTTGTCCCCTGTATTCGGCGGAAACGAACAGCATTTCAATCCGGCTATCCGCGATCCCCATAAATCCGGCAGTATTCCCGTCGGCATCTTTTGCGAGAAGAAGCACCGGAACTTCTTTAATGGCCTCCGGAACGTATTCCTTGATCTTCAGGATTTCGTCATCCGACAAAAAGTGATGAGTCGCTCTTACGGAGCTTTCCCATACACTAACCAGATTTTCCGTCAGTCTGGCATCTCTCATTTCCGCTTCTGCAATGCGGATTTTCGTATTGTAAGAATCCTTTTCCATAACGAAGTTAGTGAGCAAAACTCCCCGCCTTTCCACCTGCTGCTCCCTTATTACGCGGTACCCTCTTTGCATGAAAAACGGCTTTGCAGTAACAGATGCGTGGGTCGTGATTTTACCCCTGACCCTGCTCTCAAGGCGCGCGCAGATTGCAGTACCGATTCCCCTGCCCTGATAATCCTTGTGAACGTAGAGCCTGTCAAGGTATCCCGTTTCGTCTATATCGCCAAAGCCCGCAATTACGCCGTTTTCCTCGGCCACCAGACTGTAATGGGACTCGAGACTTTTGTTCCATTTATCCATGTCGATATTACCGTCCGTCCATGCGTCAAGCTGCTCATCGTCATAGTCCGCCGCGTTTACCGTGTGAACCGTGTCGTAGAAAAGCTGGGCGATTTCCGGAAGATCTGACGGTGTGTATTTTCGTATTTTTATCAAAGTGTGCTCCTTGGAATTAAAATTTCATCGACAATCATGTCAATTGTTTTTCTATCAGTGTCAATTTTAACAGTATCAAGAGCCTGAAAAAGGGGTATTCTCGAGACGCTTTTTTCAATAACATCAACGGTGCGAACACCTCGCTCTACGTCACATGACAATCTTTGCCGCAAGGTATCTTCACTGGCAACGAGGGATATGCACTTCACAGTACAGATGCTCAAATCTAATCTTTCAATAATGGAATCCATAATACTCTGCTTGTCCATAACCCAGCAGAAAATAATATTTTCATATGCGGAACACCTCAGAAAGTTATTCAAGAGATAACAGATATTGTCAATCACCATTTTTTTGGTTTCACTGGTTACTCTGAATGGGCTTGAATCCCAGCACCAGTCACCATCAAGAAAAACACTGTTTTGCAAATCCCGTTTCAGCTGCTGACATACAGTCGTTTTTCCAACTCCCATAGGGCCGCCAATCATGTATAGGGTTTTCATCACTTGCACCTACATTTTATAGTTATTTCTTTATAGATTATATCGACAATGGTATCTATATCCTTGTCGGCAGTGATTACTGTTTCTTTGAGGCTGCCAGAAAAGTCCTTTTCCACCCACCATCTTCGCATAGATTCTTCGCCAAATTCACGGGATTTCTCTCTTGTAAGATGGCGCTTTAAAGTTTCTTCAAAAGGAATATCGAAATAGAAAGAGTAAACTTCGGAACCGTAAAGCGATTTAGCAAACTCAAAAAGTGAGCTGTACCAATTGGACCTCATAATGCCTTCCAATATGACAATATTGCTGTGTTTACTTCCGTATTGCAACAATTCTTTCATAAGCGGAATCGCGGGTGTATCTTCACCATCATTGACGTGCAGCATGTTTCTCCTGATTTCGTCTTGGGAAATAATCATAGTATTATGTCCCAGTTTCTTTTGTAGACGCTTAGCTATCGTCGATTTTCCGCTGCCAGAATTTCCTCTTAAAATAACTAATTTACCCATATCTCTTTGTATTAATTTGCACTATAGTTTCAACAACTGTTTCGGCATACGCTCAGTTATCAGGTTCTCTGCATTTAACGACAGTAGCTCGCTTCTGCTGACCCATTTATATGCGATGGTTTCACCCGGCTGTAATTTAATGCTGTCCTTTTCACAATCAGTCACACACAAAAACTCCACGTATATCGTGTTACTATCAGAGTCTCGTCCGATTTCCTCTAATTTATCTGCTTTAATGCCTGTTTCTTCGTACAGCTCTCTGAAGGCACAGTCTAAAGATGTTTCTCCCCGTAAAGCTGATCCTCCGGCGGTCGCTTCCCACATACCACCGTAGCTTTTTTTCGTATCACGTTGCATTAATAGATAGGTTCCGTCGATATGCTTAACGAGAATATCACAGACTAAATGAAAGAGACCTTCCGGTATAGGTTTCCCCTTAACTAAGGAAATATCGTTTACAATATTTAAATCCTTATCATAAGCATCCCACAGTTCCACTAAGATTGTCCTCCTGTAAGTAATTCAAGGTTAGGTTAAATTCTGCTTTAAAGTATAATTTGGAAGAAACTCTGAAATAGCTAAAGAAATTTAAGAACGCAAAGCAGATAATGCGTTTTACCTAAACTCTGCCGTTAAGCCGCATCGCTCCGAGAAGTGCCGTTCCTACGGCGTTATCGGACGAAAGCTCAGGTTTACCGAAGACGATGTTTATCCCTTGGCCGTCACTGTCTGCGCGCCCTACTTTCATATACGATTCTGCGGTTCTCCTCAAATATGCGCTTGACGCTACTCCGCCTGCAAGGAGCGCGTCTTTAACGCTGTACTTTCTGCATCCGTATTCCGACATACGGATTATGGCTTTTGAAACAGCCTCCATAAGCTTAAATGACAGCTCACCGTGGTCGCAGCCTGCATCAACGGCCTTTTTCACGGCGGTTTCAATTCCAGAGAGGTTTATCCGGCCGTCAATGACCTTAATGGCCGGAAGTCTGATGGCTTCGCTTCCTGAAGTACGTAAGCGTTCGCTATCTGCATATTCGAGAGCGAGCCTGTCAATTCTCTCTCCTGCAGGAAAGTCGAAGCCCATTTTCTGTCCTGCTCTGTCAAGAAGCTGTCCGAAGGAAATGTCCAATGATCCGCCGCAGATTTCAATATCCATAGGTGGGACAAAGTCTGTACCGGCGTATGACCCTGCGCAAATATTGTCCTTCACATATAAAAGTTCGGTGGTGCCACCCGAAAGGTGCATGGAAATGTGCGCGGGAGCCCCCGAAAGGGACGAATAGAATTTTACCGCCATAATGTGGCCTTCCTGGTGGGAAAATTCCACGTACGGACAGCCCGCCGCCGCGGCCGCTGCGCGGCCGGCGCCCATGCCGGCGAGAAACGCCGGCATGTACGACCCCGCCTGAGGGCGGGGCGCGGCGGAGGCTGCTACGATGCCAAGCTGGCAGCCTGCAGTCCGCACATCACCTATAACTTCCTCCAGTAAACCGGGCAGATTGACGGTATGCTGAAAAAGAGCTTCCGACTGTCTGAGACCTAAAGCTCCTTCCTTTACGTTAAGAAAAATTCGTCTGTCGCTGACGATTTTTCCGGATTCGGTGACCGCAGCTACAGACGTTTTATAATTGCTCGTGTCTATGCCTAATGCGCATTTTGGTTTCATATCAGTTAATCGCTTTCCGACAGGCTGCCGGTTAATATAAAAGTTCGTCGCCTCTTCGGCAGGCCTTTTAATCAAAATAAGTTACCTGTCTTACGACCGGCTTCCGGCTGGTAAACAGGTATCTCGCCTTTTACTGTTCTTCGGCTTCCTGCTTTTCAAGCTCTTTGTACACGCCGGCAAGGATTCCGTTTACGTAGGAATGGGATTCCTCGGTGCCGTATCTCTTAGAGAGCTCCACGGCTTCGTTTATGGAAACGGTAGCCGGGATTCCCTTCATGTAAGCCATTTCGCAGACTGCAACTCTCAGCACCGCAAGGTCTGTTTTAGGCATTCTGGAAAGAGTCCAGCCGCGCATATTTTCGGTGATAAGCCTGTCAATCTCGTCTTTTTTATTGCACATAACGGAAAACATTTCAGAGCAGTATTTCTCCTGGCCCTTGTCGGTAAAACCGGAAAAATACTTAGCCTTGTCATCAACATCAAAGCTGCCGCCGGCGTCCATCTGGAAGAACACCTGCATCATAAATTCTCTCGCTTCTTTTCTCGTCATCATTTATCCTCTCCGGGCGCAACGACGCCCTGTACATGTATGTTTACTTCCGCAGGAGATACACCTGCGAACTCTTTTATCTCATCTATTACGGTCTTCTGTATTTCCCATGCCAGCTGCGGTATGCGAACACCGTATTCCGCTATTATGGACACGTCAATCGTAAGTTCTCCGTCCTTTGTGCCTACCTTTACCCCCTGCCCTTCGGAGGGCTCCATTCCCAAAAGGTTGGTAATGCTGCCGGAAAAACCGGTATATATTTCCGCAACACCCGAAACGCTTCTCGCTGCGTTTGCAGCGCAGGCTGCTATTTCATCTTCGGAAGCGGCTATATGAAATGACTTTTCGTTATTTTTAATGTCCATATGCTAATCTCCCTTTATTGAAAGATACTCATCAAGGCGTTTTTCTTCAAGAGTTCCAATCATATCGGCAAAAGGTTGGAGATTACCTTTCGTACCGTACGCTTCAAGTGCGTCGTAATACTCAAGCCTGTTCTCTTTTGCGATTGATACAGGAAGAAAGCCTGCCGACATCAGCTGATAATTCATAAGCATCCGTGATGTTCTACCGTTGCCGTCAACGAAAGGATGAATTCTCACAAACTCCGCATGAGTCCATGCGGCCAGCTCAACGGCGTTCAGGTCTTTCCTGCAGTTTAAATCTATATAGAAATTTTTTATCTGAATATACATTTCACCGGGAGCAGGCGGTTTGAATCCGGCTCCGGAAATACGCACTTCCACGTTTCGATATATTCCGCCGGTAAGAATGTTTTCCATCAGGATGGAATGAATATCTTTAACAACGGGCTCATCAAGGGGCCTTCCGTCTTTGACACATTTTTTGACAAATTCAAAAGCCCTTGCATGATTTGCAACTTCATATATCTCGCGTAGAGATTTACCTCCGACAGAAATACCGTCTTCAATAACAGCCTTTGTCTGAAGGAGCGTAAGAGTATTCCCCTCTATGGCAGTAGAATTGTGCGCATACTCTGCATTAAAACTCTTTTCAAAGCTCTCCAGTGCTTCAGCAGGAATGCTGTCTGTAATTCTGCAAAGTTTTTCTTTTTTTTCTAAAAGGGCCTCATAATTCATCTTATTCGCTCCAATTAAAGTATTCTACATTACTGTACATTATATCGGGAAAAAGGTCAACTAACTCATTCCCCGGATTCGCTCAAGGGCGGCTCTGATTTCCCGGTTGCGACTTTCGATGTCAGCGATAAGCTCTCTCGAGGACATTCTCATGGCTCCCTGACCGAACACGGCCATCTGCTCCAGTTTATCGGAGGTCGCAACGGTTATGCGCATTTTGTCGGCGTTTTCGAGAACCGTCCGCTCTATGAACTGGTCAGCCGTCTCGTCTTCCCTGGTATAGATGACTGTGACGCCCGGTCTGCTTTCGGATATTTCAACGCCTCTCGGTCTTCTGTACGCGTCAAAAATCACCAGTATTTTTCTGCCCAGATATGTCCCATAATTTGCGAGAGCCTCGAGAAGCTTCTCCCTTGCGGCTCCAAGGTCTTCTGCGGCCAGCTCCTTAAGCTCGTTCCAGGCAAATATGGCGTTGTACCCGTCCACTATGAGAATCTCCTCGGAAGAAGCGTTGTTGATTCCCGTTGACTTTCCTCTGTAGCCGGAATCCGATTTTATAATCTTTCTGCTCTTATATCCTGCCGGCTTTCTGTCCTTTTTCAAATTTCTGTTTGCCGGCTGATTCATGGAAAAAATTCTCTCAAGCTCGGCCGGATCGTACTGCTTTTCTCTCTCCCGGAAAGTGTAGTTGAAGGAAATCTCCTCATCCTCTCCGCCGCCGGCCTTTCCGAAGATTTCATCGAGAGAAAAGCGCATGTGCATTTTTTCGTCCGATTCATTCCACGGCACGTTGACTCCAGCGCCATGGCTGCAGAACACGGAATCTCCGGTATTTGAAATATCCCTGTCAGGGTCATAGGCTGCCTTTTCTATTACCTCTTCGCTGTTGTGACAAAGGGTGTACGGGCCTTCCCGAAGCGCCATATTACCCTCTCCCGACGTAAAGCTTGCAAGCTCCACATCGTATCCGCCTATTTCGGAAGCGGGAACGTTTCCCGTAACGGCGAATCTTCCGCCGCCGGCCTCCGAAGGTTCGCAGGTTCCGCCCATTTTGGTAATGTCAGCCATAACCCTGCCCGAAGCGGTTTCGGGAACCTCTATCCTGAATTCAAAAGTCGGCTCGAGGAGAACCGATTCCCCTTTTCTCAAAGCCTGCCTCAGGGCCCTTAAGGCCGCCTGCCTGAAATCGCCGCCTTCCGTATGCTTAAGGTGCGACCTGCCGCCCAAAAGGGTAATTTTAACGTCCGTAAGCGGGGAATCGGTAAGTACGCCTCTTAGGGTTTCTCCCGCCAGAACGGACAGAATCTGCTTCTGATAGTTTTCCGAAAGAACGTCAGCAGGGCATGCGGAATCGAGAATTATGCCCCGTCCTCTTTCAGCGGGCTCCACCAGAAGGTGGACTTCGGCGTAATGCCTTAAAGGCTCAAAGTGTCCGGCCCCGATAACGGGTTCTGTCAGTGTTTCAAGGTATTCAACCCTTCTTCCTGAAAAGCTGATATTCCACCTCCACCTGTCCCGGGCAATCCTCTGGATGATTTCCATCTGAACGGTTCCCGTGATTCCCGCTCTGATCTCTCCGCTTTCCTCGTTCCACTCTACGGAAAGCTCGGGTATCTCTTCGTCAAGCTCCCGCATTCTGGCAAGAGCGGCGAAATCGTCAGTATCATCATCGTATACGATGGTATATGTTACAGGAGACTTTTCACCGGTATCCGCGCACAGCGCGCCGATCCCCTCTATTCCGAACCCCTGTCCGCAGTAGGTCTTCACGGGGCCTGTAACGGCTATCACCTGCCCTGCCTTTCCTTCGTCAAGGTTCCTGTAATTTTCTCCCGAGTAAAGCCTGATTTCGTTTACCTTTTCGGCGCCCAGCAGGTCTTTGACCCTGAGGCTGCCTCCTGTAATCTTAAGGTGGGTAAGCCTCGTTCCCTTTGAGTCCCTGCTGATTTTGTACACGAGTGCGCCGAAGACCCTGTGATAAGTCTTTGACTGAGGAAACTCCGACAAAGCCTGCAGCAGCTCTTCAACACCCTCTTCCTTAAGGGCCGACCCGAAGAAAACGGGGAAAATCTTTCTTTCGGCTATAAGCCTTCTGTAATCGCTCTTTTCAAGGTCCCCGTGCTCAAGAAAATATTCCAGCGCCGCTTCGTCCTCGCCCGCCGCAATCTCCGCCGTTTCCGGGCTCAGGCCTTTTGAGAAATCAACGGCGCCAGTACCAAATGAACTGTTAAGTTCACCCATGAGAGCGTCCCTGTCTGCTCCCGCCTGATCCATCTTGTTCACAAATATAAAAGTCGGGATATCCCTTTCCGCCAGCAGATTAAAGAAAAAACGCGTCCTCGCGTTGACGCCGTCCGAAGCCGAAACTATGAGAACGGCGCAGTCAAGTACATCGAGAGTTCTTTCGCTTTCCGCAGAAAGGTCGGCATGGCCCGGAGTATCCAAAAGCGTGAAAAACAGACCGTCTCTTTCGAAAACAGCCTGCTTTGAAAATACGGTGATACCCCGCTGCCGCTCTATTTCATTGTTGTCCAGGTAGGCGTCCCGCTTGTCCACCCTGCCGGCTCTGTCGATGACCCCGGCGAGATGAAGGATGCTCTCCGACAAAGTCGTCTTACCAGCATCCACGTGGGCAAAAAGGCCTAAGGTTATATAACGGCTATTCATAGCTTATCTCCCGATGAGTTTTCTTAATTATACCACGAAATCCCTTCTTTCGCACTAAAATCCGGCTTCACCCTGCCTGTCTGCCTGTATTTCCATTCCGGCGGAGCTTGCGTTTTCCTCTTTAATCCTGTAAAATACGGAGTTAAAACGAACTGACCCCACACTTGGGAAAGAGGCCAATCATGTAAGGAAGGAGCAAGCTACTGTGTCACAGGTAACGAAGCAAGCCTTGAAGACGCCAGGAGAGCACTGGATGAGAAAAAGACTTATGAAACATGGCAGCAGGGATTTTTACAGATTTTCGAGGCAGTACATGATAACAAGCCATTTATTTTGAATGTTTACCGCTGCGTCCACGGCGAACAGGTTGAAAAATATCTGCAGCCTCTTGTTGACCGGCTTTTGCTGGATGTCATCGATGAAGAAGTCGGTGAAATAAGGGTCCGTGACGAGGACAAGCAATTTATCGCCCGAATCTATTCATACATTTTTATCGGGCTGATGCTCGACTGGATCAAAGACGATATGCGGGAGGACCCGGAGCAGATAGTTGACAGGCTTGCCAGGCTCATCAAAGGCTCCGTGTCAGCATCGCTCTCCCGTTTCCAATACTGATTTCATCATTTCTGCGAATCTGATTATATTTTTTACACTTTGCGGCTCCGTGATAAAAGTCTTATCATGGAGCCTTTTCTGTTTATTGTAAGACGGACGGGAAAAGCTATAATTAAACCATCGAAATGAAAACATAAATCAAAAGGAGGTTTTGTTATGTATTATTCTGCTGGCACTTACGAATCATTTGCCCATCCCGAAAAGCCCAGGGATGTGGATAAAAAATCGGCTTATATCATCGGCACCGGCCTTGCCGGCCTGACAGCGGCTTTTTATCTGGTTCGTGACGGACAGATGAAGGGTGAGCACATCCATGTATTTGAAAAACTGGATCTGGCAGGCGGCAGCTGCGATGGCCGCAAGGATATCACAAAGGGCTTCTTTATGCGGGGCGGCCGTGAAATGGATAACCATTTCGAAATCATGTGGGATACCTTCCGCGATGTCCCTTCCATCGAGACACCGGGCGTCTCTGTTCTGGATGAATACTATTGGCTCAACAAGCACGACCCCAACTACTCTCTATGCCGCGCAAGTGTGAATCGCGGCGAGGATGCCCACACCGACAAACAGTTCAAGCTGGATAAGGACTCCGCCATGGCGCTGTCCAAACTGTTCCTTACGCCGGAAAAGGATCTGGAGGACAAGAAGATTTCCGATGTGCTGCCTGAGTCCTTCTGGAGCACTAACTTCTGGCTTTACTGGCAGACGATGTTTGCATTCCAGCGCTGGTCCAGCGCTCTGGAAATGAAACGGTATCTGTGTCGTTATGTCCATCACATCGACGGTCTGCCTGATTTCAGCGCCCTGCGCTTCACCAGGTACAACCAGTATGAAAGCATGATCCTGCCGCTGGTGAAATATCTGGAGTCTCACGGCGTGCACATCGAGTACGGCATGGATATAAAGAATGTCATCATCGAAACCGAGGGCGACAGGAAAGTTGCCCGGCAGATCGTGTACGTCAGGGACGGAAAGGAGCAGACCATTGACCTGATCGAGGACGATCTGGTGTTCATTACCAACGGCTGCTGCACCGATACATCCTGCTATGGTGACCAGACCCATGCTCCCGACCTGTCCAAAGTGAAGAACGGCGCCGGTGAGTCGTGGGATATGTGGAAAGCTATTGCGGCGCAGGCGGAGCATGGCGAGTTCGGCAATCCGGATAAATTCTGCTCCGATGTGGACGCCACCAACTGGATGAGCGCCACCGTAGCCACTTCTAACGAAGATATTATCCGGCATATTATGAACATCTGCAAGCGTGATCCCCGTTCCGGCAAGGTGACCACCGGCGGCATTGTCACCGTCAAGGACAGCATGGACAACTGGTATCTGTCCTGGACCATCAACCGCCAGCCTCAGTTCAAGTCTCAGGACAAGAACATGGTGCTTGTATGGCTGTATTCTCTGAATACTGGCAGAGAAGGCAACTATGTAAAGAAGGCCATGCGTGACTGTACCGGCGAGGAGGTCTGCCGCGAGTGGCTGTACCACATCGGTGTACCGACCGAAAAGATCGATGCGCTGGCCCACGATGCCTGCAACACCACCACCTGCTTTATGCCGTATATCAACGCTTTTTTCCAGCCCCGTAAGGAGTCCGACCGTCCAAAGGTAGTGCCCGATGGCGCAGTGAACTTCGCCTTCATCGGCCAGTTTGCCGAGACTCCACGTGATACCATCTTCACCACCGAATATTCCATGCGTACCGGTATGGAGTCAGTCTACACCCTGCTGGACATCGACCGCGGCGTACCGGAGGTCTGGGGCAGCAAGTATGATGTGCGGGAACTGCTGCGTGCCTGCTACTACGCAATCGACAAGAAGCCTGTTAGGGAGGCGCCTCTGTCCTTTAAGGAGAAGGAAATGTTTAAGCTGCTCCTGAAAAAGGTAAAAGGCACCGATATCGAGATTCTGCTGAAGGAAAGCGGACTCATCGAGTAAACATATTCAAGCGTGCCTATCTAAATCAGCGTAGTGGTGCTACTGTGTGTCACCAAAAAAGTTCAAGCCGGCAGACTCTTTTCCGTAAAGTATCTGCCGGCTGTTTTAAAAGTATCATTATTTAAGTTTATCGTACTCCTCGTCACTCACCGGCTCGCACCATTCATTTTTCGTGTTCTCACCCGGCACTTCAACAGCTATGTGAGAAAACCAGCTGTCGGATTTTGCACCGTGCCAGTGCTTTACTTCAGGCGGAATCGTTATCACCGCGCCCGGCGTTAAACTTACGGCTTCTTTTCCCTCTTCCTGATACCATCCTTCTCCTGCCGTGCATATGAGAATCTGACCACCGCCTTTTACTGCATGGTGTATGTGCCAGTTGTTTCTGCAACCCGGCTCGAACGTTACGTTTGCAAGGAATACAGACGAACTTCCCGTTTCAGTCAAAGGCTTAAGATACGACTGGCCTGTAAAATATTCTGCGAATCCGTCGTTAGGCGCCCCTATTCCGAAGGAATCCTGCTTTTCAAATTCTTTTCTGTCTTTGGTTTTCATTTTTCTTTCCCTCCTGTTTCAGTTTTTTTAACGCATGATATGTCAGATATATGCAGGTTGCCGTTATCGCAAGGTAATCCGCATAAAAAAGCACAGCCGGTTCACTGAAATCGAAAAACACGAAGCTTGTCCGGCCCAGCATGTACGTTAGAAAATCTCTTTTGCAGAATGCGTAGACTCCGTATACCGCAATAATCGCTGAAACAGTCTTCACTGCAGCCTTTGTCGTATCACTTTTGCATGTTAATCCGGCATGTTTCTTTATTATTCCCGATATCATTCCCCAATGCATTCCGATGTGAACGGACATGAGGATAAAGCCCCAGTAGCTTGCGATGAAATGAATGATCCTCGCCGTTCCCGTATGTCCCCTTATATCGAGAAAGGTGAACACGTGGTTTGACATTGTAATTCCGCTTAATGCAAGAAGAATCATATCCGAAATCAGCAAAATATTTAACACAATGGCGCAAACTCTTCTCTTCGTCAGTCTTCCCGAGAAAATGCCTCTATACCACTTTCTGTTAAGCAGATGATGGGTTATAAAAAGAACGAACATCCCTGTTCCAATCCACTCGTGAGCAAAATTGCCCCACAGCTGGTATCCCATGAGAAGAAATAGACACAGGCTCATCAGCGCGTCAACGATAAGCTTTACGGACAATTTCAGATTCATTCCTCTGCCGCCTTATTGATACAGGTTATGGCGTTCAGACTCCGCGGATATCCGATGTATGGAAGGCACTGAGATACGACTCTGATGAGAAAATCTCTGTCGTTACCAAGATTCATGTTTCCCTTTGAGTGAGCGGTCAGCTGAGGCTCACATCCTCCCTGGGCCATGAGAAAACAAAATGTGATAAGCTCACGCTCGGCAAGGTTAAGACCCTTTCGCGTATAGTAATCTCCGAAACAGTTGCCTGCAAGCCACCGGTTTATATGTCCCGTTTTCCAGGCCTCTTTCATATGCTCCCCGAAAATCTCGACCTGCGCCTCCACACCTTTTTCCAGCCTGTTTTCGTAATCTGTCGTCGCCTGTCCTTCCAGAGGAAGTGATATTCCGGCCTCTTTCAGCGCTTCGTTGGTGCGGACAAGAAACGGCAGTATTCTGCCGTATCCCAGATAATCTACGGCCTGATATACGATTTCCTTGATCATTACCGGTGTTACGCCGCTTTCAACGGCCTTTGGAAGAGCTTCCGCGTAGGCGTCAATTCCGCCGCACCCGATGAGGGTCGCAAGAATTGCCATATAACGTGTTTTTTCCGGAAGCTGCTGATTCTCTTCACCCGGTACCTCTTCCAACGCAAAATGCTCAAACCGCTCCATAAATTCCGGATCTGTCTTATGTAAATCCATGTTTAACGCTCCTTTCATATTCTCTGATTCCCCGTCGACCACACGTGCTTATCTCCGGCTGCTTCAAGGGTATTCTGCGCCATAACGCCCACCAGACGATGGGGTACGTAGGGTTCTTCCAGATAAGCGATCTCTTCACTGCTTAATGTGAGGTCCGTAGCTTTTGCCGCCCCCTCTATATGATGCATTTTTGTCGCTCCAGCAACGGGAGCTGCAACCTTTGTCAGAAGCCATCCGAGAGATATTTCCGTCATCGACACGCCATGTCTGTCCGCAAGTTCGCAGACTCTATTGATAATGATGTTATCCTGTTCAGCCGTGGAGTCGTATTTAAGCCTTGCATAGCTGTCCTCATCAAAACGCTTTGTGCGCTCCCCCGGCCGCCTTGCCAGCCGTCCGCCTGCAAGGGAGCTGTACGGCGTCATGCTTATGTTATCTTCACGGCAGAGCTTTGCCATTTCCCTCTCCTCTTCGCGGAAAATGAGGTTGTAATGTCCCTGCACCGATATAAAGCGGGCAAAGCCTTCTCTTTCCGCTATAGCGTTCGCCTTGGCAAGCTGGTATGCAAAACAGTTGGAGATACCTATATAGCGTGCTTTGCCTGCTTTGACCGCGTTGTTAAGCCCTTCCATAATATCGTAAAGCGGCGTGTTGTAATCCCACATATGGTAGATATACAGATCCACGTAATCTGTACCGAGATTTTCAAGGCTTTTATCAAGCATTCTCTCGATATGCTTCTGTCCTGTTATTCCCACTTCGATTTCCTCTTTGGTGCGCGGCAGGAACTTCGTTGCTATTACAACATCGTCACGCTTTGCGAAATCCCGGATTGCCCTGCCGAGATACTGTTCGCTCGTACCGCTTTGATATCCGATAGCCGTGTCAAAGAAATTTACTCCAAGTTCCAGGCCTCGCCTGATTATCCTTCTGCTATCCGATTCATCCACGGTCCATGAATGCTGTCCGTTTTTATTATCTCCGAATCCCATACAGCCTATACATATTCTCGATACGTTAAGGTCGGAGTTTCCTAATTTTGTGTATTTCATAGTTTCGTCACCTCCTGTAAAGTCAATTATCAGCCTTCAATTATCACTCCTGTGCCGAATACCCTAAACCATTTACCCATTTTCATAGTTTTCCTCCTACTTCCTTACTTCCCATAATCTGAAGTCTTATTGACGTTATGAATAATGAAATCCAGCTGATCAAGCGATTTCTGCTTCATATGAATGCTTTCCAGGAGTTTTTGTCTCTGACTTCGCAGATACCGCAGTTTTTCTTCTTTCGTGATCGTGCTTTCCATAAGCTGCTGCATAAAGCCGCGGAGCGCATCTGTCTCAGCACCTGCATCCGTCAGTATGTTGATAATCCCCACGTACTCCATCAGTTCTTCTGAGTAATCGATGCTTCCGTCCGGCTGCCTGTTACAGTCGAACAACCCCTGATTTTCATACGTCTGCAGCTTTTCAATGGGAACACCAAAGTGTTCGCTGGCCTGTTCTATGGTCATACACATTCCTCCCGATAAAAAAGTGAGTGTCCGGAAAATCTTATGGATTTCCGATACACTCACATTATAGATACCGTTTTGAAATGTGTAAAATGCTTAGTTCAACTTATAATCATGCTTTAAAGACATTTCTGGCCAGTTCGATGAATTTCTGAACTGCCGCGCCGGAAGGCTGATATTTTTTCCATACGAACACGGAGGTGTTGCTGACCTCCGGAGAAAGAGGACGGAAAACGAGACCCGGGAGATGCTTAAGAGCGCCCTCGATCACAAATGCGTATCCGAGACGACGCTCCACCAACGGCGCGACGTTATCGATCAGGTCATACGTACAGATTACGTTAAGATTGTCCGTACTGCCGCCAAACCACGCCTTGGCTTCCCGCTCTGCAATACGCCAGCTTACAATCAGAGGCAGGTTTTTAAGATCAGCGGGCGTAATGCTGGTCTTATGGGCCAGAGAATCATCTTCCGGCATAAGGATTCCCCAGACATCTTTTTTTGGTAAACGGATGAAGTCATACTTCTCCACTTCCATCGGCTCCATCAGAATTCCGATATCAAGAAGCCCCTTATCCAGCTGTTCTTTAATCACTGCCGCCGTACCCGTATGCAGCTCAAAACGGACGCCCGGGTATCTGCTCGAATACGTCTGTATAAGATCCGGCAGATTCTCCGAAACCACAGAAGACACGCCGCTTCCGATTGAGATTACTCCCGTCAGTTCCTCGCCGGAATTCTTAAATTCAAGTTCCGTCTTTTCCGCCAGCGATACCAGCTCTTCGGCCCGGCGGCGAAGAAGCATCCCTGCCTCCGTCAACGCGATTTTCCGGTTTGTCCTCTCGAACAGTTTCGTATTTAATTCGTCCTCAAGCTCGGCCATCTGCCGGCTGAGGGTCGGCTGCGTGATATGTAAAATATCTGCGGCGCGGGTGATATTCTCTTCCCGCGCAACGGTCAGATAGTACCGTAAAACCCTGAGCTCCATGGGCATTCCTACTCTTCCTCCCCTTCCGCTTCCTCTACTTCTCGGATTATTTCCACCTTCACCTTTTCTATGCGGCGCTCTTTGACGGAGAGAATAGTAAACACATAGTTTTCAAACTCGACCCTTCTGTCTTTATCGTTTTCCGCCGGTATTTCGCCGAGAAGATCGATGATAAATCCTCCGATGGTCTCGCTGCTTTCGGATTCCAGGTGAGAGCCCGCCTCTTCGTTAAAGTCGGAAAGATATACGTTACCGTCTACCAGATACGTATTTTCGTCAACCTTTTCGATGGCTTCCTCCTCAGGGTCGTATTCGTCCTCGATGTCGCCCATTACCTCTTCTATAATGTCCTCCATGGTTACGATTCCGGAGAATCCGCCGTATTCGTCTATGAGAATTGCAATGTGCTGTTTTGCCTTCTGAAGCTCGAAGAAAAGAGAGTCGATATTCTTAGTCTCCGGAACGAAGTACGGTTTTCTCAGTATCGAGCGTATATCCACGTTGTCGAAGCCCTGCTCTCTGGCTTTTATCAGATAGTCCTTTATGTGGAGTATTCCGATTATATTGTCCGATTCATCCTCGCATACCGGGATTCTGGAATATCTCAGCTCCATAAGGTCGTCTATATATTCGTCCACCGGGTCGTTTAAATCGATCAGGAATACGTCCGTTCTCGGCGTCATGATCTCATATGCCAGCTCATCGTCGAACTGGAATATGCTGTTGATCATTCTTCTGCCTTCCTCTTTAAACTCTCCGCTCTTTTCTCCCTCTTCCAGTATGGACATTACCTCTTCTTCAGAGTATCTGCTTCCTTCCACGTTGGTCTTCTGCCTGAAGATGATGAGAAATACATCGGCGATAAGGTTAAGTATAACTACGACCGGCGTCAGAACCACCGCCAGGAATCTCTGCATGTTCACAAACCTTATGACGAAGGTCTCGCTGTGCTGCTGAGCAAGCTTTCTCGGAAAGATCTCGCTTAAAGATGCGACAACCACCAGAAAAACAACTGCAGACAGAGTATCCGAGTACGGAAGCTCTATGGTCAGGGTGATGCCGATTATGAGAAGGATGTAGCTTAGCGTTCTGTTGGTAAGCTTAAGCTTCAAAGGCTTTTCAAGAAGAGCCATGACTCTTTTCGCCTTTTCACTCTTTGCCCTGTCGCAGTCCTCGCCTGCCGCAAACTGCTTTATCCTGTTGGAGTTTACGGTACTGAACGCTGTGTTGCACATAACGACTACCGCATTTAATATGATGCAGACAATTATTAACGTAATACTTAGAGGAATATCCATTAAATCTCACTCCTTTTTTTCTTTCGAAGAATATAATCGGGTTTTACGGGATGCAGCATTTTCATCTTAAGCATCTGCTGCGGGTGAGGAGCGCTTTCAACAGCCTCTCCCGACTCCAGGTCGTACATCTCCGTAATGTTCTGTATGAAGAAATCGATATCGGGACCAAAAACCTCTATTTCATCTCCGAGAACCATCTTGTTCCGCTGCTCGACGATGGCGTACCCTGTTTTCTCGTCGTATTCTCTTACTACTCCAACGAAGGAATACTCTCTCGTGTACGCGCTGGTCTGATAGTTCTGGTCCCTGTTCGTAGGCTGATTGTAGAAAAAGCCGGTGGTGAACTCCCTGTGGCTCACCTTCTTTACCTCTTCCAGCCACTTTGGGTCTACACGATAGTTTTCCGGGTCGTCAAAATATGCATCTATGGCTCTTCTGTAGGCGTGAACTATGGTTGCAACGTAGAACACGCTCTTCATTCTGCCTTCGATTTTCGCAGACATGATGCCGGCGTTTACGATATCCGGAATGTGTTCTATCATGCAGAGGTCTCTGGAATTGAGGATATACGTGCCTCTCTCGTCCTCCTCCACGGGATAGTATTCTCCCGGGCGCTTTTCCTCCACCAGTGAGTACTTCCACCTGCACGGGTGCGCGCACTGGCCCCGGTTGGCGTCCCGTTCAATCATAAAGTTGCTCAGGAGACATCTTCCCGAATATGATATGCACATAGCCCCGTGGACAAAGGCTTCAAGCTCTGTATCTTCAGGGAGCTTTTCGCGTATCTCACGTATTTCCCTGAAAGTAAGCTCTCTTGCGAGGACAAGCCTCTTTACGCCCATCTTTCTCCAGAAGTTGGCGGTTGTATAGCTTGTCATATTGGCCTGTGTGGAAAGATGAATTTCCGCATCGGGCATAGTCTCCCATATGAGCTCCATAACTCCGGGATCCGACACTATAAACGCGTCTATATCCACGGTCTTAAGCCTTTGAAGGTAGTCCTTCAGTTCGTCCACGTCCTCGTTGTGGGCGAATATGTTAACCGTGAGATAGCACTTTGCGCCTCTCGCATGAGCAAAGGCCGTACCCTCTCGCATCTCTTCTATTGTCAGGTTTCCGGCCCCCGCTCTCAGGCTGAACATCTCTCCGCCAAAGTATACTGCGTCCGCGCCATACACTACCGCAGCCTTCAGCTTTTCCAGATCTCCCGCAGGAGCCAGAAGTTCAAATTTATTTCTGTCCATTTCTATCCCCTGTATATGGAAACGGCCGTTCCGTCTCCCGTGCTCAGAACGGAAGTGGAGAGGTACGGACAGGTCGTAATAAACTGTACGTACTCTCTCATCTTCCGTATATTTGTCTTATGCTTTCCCTTTTCGTCGTATTCGTCCGACGCCGTCATGCCTCTCTGTAAAATGTTGTCGCTGACAACGAGGGCTTCCGGCCTGCAAACGGTGAGAGCTGCGTCGAGAAACCTTCTGTAGTGGCTTTTTGCCGCGTCTATAAACACGAAATCAAAATCCTTTACTCCCCTGTCGCGAAGCTTTTCCACCTGTTCCTGACCGTCACCGGGTAAAACGGTGATTCTGTCCGAAAGTCCTGCGGCCTCCACATTCTGTCTCGCGGCGTTAAAGGCATACTCATCTTTTTCGACGGTGTATATTTCCGCCTCCGGGAGAAGCTCCGCGAAAAAGACTGCGGAGTATCCGATGGCCGTGCCAATTTCAAGTATCCTTTCCGGTTTCTTTATCAGAAGAAGACTTTTAAGGAGCATTTCTGTTTCGGGAAGTATGATTGGTACATGGCCGTCCTCTCCTATGGCTCTCAGAGCCTCCAATTTCCCGTTTAAGGGCCTGTAGCACCGGTTAAGGTATTCGGTTACCACCGGATTGATAATATGTCTTTCCATATCAGTACCACAGATTTTCCGAAACGGCCTTGTCGTGCTCTTCAAGGGTCTTTGAGTATATTACCGTTCCGTCTTCCTTTGCGAAGAAGTAGAGGTAGTCGGATTTCTCGTAATCGAGAGTATCCTTCATGACGGGAGCGGACACGCAGCACACAGGGCCTATAGGAAGTCCCGCATACTTATATGTGTTATAAGGGGAATCCACTTCAAGGTCTGCATAGGTCACGTCAACACGCTTTTCCTGAAGGGCGTAGAGAACGGTAATATCGCTCTGAAGAGGCATTCCCTTTTCCAGCCTGTTCATGAAGACCCCCGCTATCTTAGGCCTGTCTTCTTCAAAGAGAGACTCGCTTTCAACGACTGAAGCCAGAGAAAGGAACTGGTGAACGGTCATGCCCGATTCTTCGATTTTATCCCTGTACTCCGAAATCATGGAATCGGTGTAATCGAGAATAATCTCCGTTATTTCTTCGCCTGTTACGTCGGGATCCGTTATGGTATACGTCTCCGGATAGAGGTACCCTTCCAGAGGATACATTATTCCGTCCTGAAGAATCTCGTCGGTAAGGAACCAGTATTTCTCTATGAGACCCTCAAGGTAATCCCTGTCGCTCCAGAGCGCGATAAGCTCATCGGAGGATATGCCGAATTTCTCCGAGATAGCTTCCGCAACCTGGGGAACCGTAGAGCCTTCCACCACCGTAAGCTGATTCTTGGAAAGGTAGTTGAAATCCCCCGTGTTGATAGCCGTCAGTATTTCTTTCAGGCTCATGTCCTTTGAAAAAATATACGTGTTCGCCTGAAGGCTGTCATAGCCTCCTGTTCTCACGTGAATCTTTGCCATGGTCTTGTTTTTCACAAGGCCGTTTTCATCGAGAATATCGATAATCTGAAGAGCGCTGCTGGCCTGGGGAATCTCCACCGTCACAGGTTCATCGTTTCCGCTGTCAACGGGGCCGATGCCGCTGTTATACATGAACATCCCTGCTGCTGCGGCAATAACGACTACGGCTATTACCGCCAGAATTATGATAAGCTTCTTCTTTGATTTTTCGGATTTAGAATTCATCATCCCGTCCTCTTTTTTTGCAGTATGTATAAAGGGACGTAAAAGCACGTCCCTTTTCTCTAAGACTTAAATCTTCGGATTACTATTCCTTCGATCTTCCCAGATACTCGCCTGTTCTGGTGTCGATCTGAATCTTTTCTCCCTCTTCGATGAAGATAGGAACCTGAATAACTGCGCCTGTCTCAACGGTAGCGGATTTAGTAACGTTAGTGGCGGTATTTCCCTTTACTCCCGGCTCGGTTTCGGTAACTACCAGGTCAACGAAGTTAGGCGCTTCCACAAGGAAAGGATTTCCCTTGTAGAACTTTATGGTCGCCTCGTCGTTTTCGCGGAGATACTTTATGGCATCCTCCACCTGATCGTATCCGATAGGAAGCTGTTCGTAAGTCTCGGTATCCATGAAGTAGTAGAGCTCTCCGTCGTTGTAGAGGTACTGCATGGTCTTGGTCTCGATATGAGCCTTAGGGAACTTGTCGTTAGGGTTAAACGCTTCTTCTCTGGTAGCTCCTGTAAGAATGTTTTTATACTTTGTTCTTACAAAGGCTGCTCCCTTTCCAGGCTTAACGTGCTGGAAATCGAGAACAACATGAGGCTCCCCGTTAATCTCAAAAGTAATTCCTTTTCTAAAATCACCTGCTGTAATCATGTTCTATTCTCACTTTCTTAATATAGTTTCGCTTACTCCCGTTATTATATCAAATTTGAGCCGGATTGCCAATACCCATTACGTCAGCCAGTATCTTATATACGTCGCTCATCATGATGGAAAATCTCATTTGGGCGGAAAGATACGCGGCGGCCGTAGGATCCTTTGCTATAATCTGATAAAGCTCCTGTATTGCCTGAGGCATTCCCTCCACAGGCTCTCCCGCCATCTGCTTTGCCTGCATCTGAATCTGCTTCATCTCGAAGTCCTTTATCATTTTGTCCAGCTCCGGATTCGATTCCACTGTCTTTTTCAGAGCGTCGTACTGCTTGTACTCTTCCGATTCCTTTACGGCCTGAGCCAGTCTGTGAGCTTCTTCATATACGTTCATACTCATTCCTCCTATACGTCAAGGAACATAGGCAGTATCACAGGACTGCGCTTTGTTCTGCCGTAGATATATCTCCTGAGTTCGTCCCGAACCACGTTTTTCAGCGTATTCCAGTCGGAATCGTATAAAAGCGTATCCTCTATGGCCTTTTCGGCCACCTTTCTCGCCGAGTTAATGAGATCCTCGTTTTCCTTCACATATACGAAGCCTCTGGTGACGATGTCGGGTCCCGAAACCAGGGTACCGCTGGCCTGGTCGATTCCGGCAGCAACGATGATAAGACCGGACTCTGACAGCAGCTTTCTGTCCTTTAAAACGACGTTTCCCACGTCTCCTACTCCGAGGCCGTCCACCAGGATATCTTCCGCAGGAGCCACGTTTTCAAACCTTACGGCTTTTCTCTTATCCACCGTAAGCTGATTTCCGTTGTTCAGAATGTGTATTCTGCTTTCCTTCATTCCAAGGCCTGCCGCAAGTTCCTTGTGAGCCACCAGATGTCTGTGCTCTCCGTGAACCGGCATAAAGAACTTAGGCTTTATTATGGAATGTATGAGCTTAAGCTCCTCCTGGCACGCATGGCCTGAAACGTGGATATCGGCTATCTCGTTATATATAACGTGGACTTCCTTTTCGTAAAGCCTGTTTACTACGTTGGATACAGTCTTCTCATTTCCCGGTACCGGTGAAGACGAAAGAATAACCGTATCGCCCTTTTTCAGCTTTACGTTCTTATGCTCGTCGCTGGCCATTCTGGCAAGGGCGCTCATAGGCTCGCCCTGGCTTCCCGTGGTTATGATGACCAGCTGATTGTCCGGAATGTTCTTCGTCTTGTTAAGCTCCACGTAGGAGCCTGCAGGAATGTGAAGGTATCCCAGGTCCTGAGCAAGTCCCACCACGTTTTCCATACTTCTTCCCGAAACGGAGAACTTTCTTCCGTATTTGTGGGCAAGCTCTATAATCTTCTGCACTCTGTGAACGTTAGATGAGAACGTGGCGATGATTATTCTGTTCTCGGCCTCGCTGAAAATACCGTCCAGAGTCTGTCCCACCATCTTTTCAGACTGTGTAAATCCCTTTCTCACGGCATTGGTGCTGTCGGCCAGCATTATGTCCACTCCTCTGCTTCCGATTTCCGCAAACTTCTGAAGGTCGATAGGCTCTCCGTCGATAGGCGTATAGTCTATCTTGAAGTCTCCGGTGTGGAAGAGTGTTGCCGCAGGCGTCTGCACGTAAAGGCAGATGGCGTCGGCGACGGAGTGAGTCGTTCTTATGGTTTCAACCTTGAAATCACCCAGTCTCAGCTTGTCTCCGGCCTTTATAGGCCTGAGGTCGCCGGTGATTCCGTGCTCCTTCAGCTTGTTTTCTATGAGGCCGAGGGTGATTCTGGTTCCGTAGATCGGAACGTTTATCTTCTTCAGAAGGTAAGGTACGCCTCCGATGTGATCCTCGTGACCGTGGGTTATAACTACGCCCTTTATCTTAGACGCATTTTTTACCACGTAGCTGAAATCGGGAATTACAACGTCGATGCCGTACATCTCGTCCTCAGGAAACGACATACCGCAGTCGATGATCATTATCTGATCCTTATACTCTAAAACGGTCATGTTCTTTCCGATTTCGTTAAGACCGCCTATAGGTATAATCTTAAGGTTTTCGGCCTTTTTCGCCGTTGCGGCCTTTGTCGAATTCGCAGTTTTTGCCGCCGTCGTTTTCTTCGGCGCGGCCTTTGTCTTTTTCCTTGCCTTAGGCTTTAAACCTAAGCCTAAGGCTTCCGTTTCCTTAAGCGCAGACTTTGTCCGGGTTTTCGTCTTTGCGGAAGCGCTGTTTTTACCTCCGGCAGCGTGTTTTCCCGTGCTTTTCTTCTTCCCGGTGGGAATAACGGCTGCAATGTTCTTGATGTTCGTTTTCTTGCTATTGTAGTCTCTCAATAATATCCTCCCCTTACTTAACTACTATGTTAACGAGTTTATCAGGGACTGCAATAACTTTGACTATCTGTTTTCCTTCGGTAAGAGCCTGTACGGATGGCTCTGCCATAACCGTCTTTTCCATTTCCTCGCGGGTCATTCCTGTGGCTATGTCAAGCTTTTCCTTTACTCTTCCGTTAATCTGTACGACGATTTCAACGGTGTCGAGAACAAGCGCGCTCTCGTCGTACTTCGGCCAAGGCACGTTTACAAGGGTGTCGCTGTGACCGAGACCTTCCCACATTTCCTCGCAGATGTGCGGAGTAAACGGAGAAAGTACGATTACCAGCGTATCTATGGCCTTTTTCATAAATGCCTCGTTTACGTCAGGTCTTTCTCTGTACCTGTAGAGGCAGTTTACCAGTTCCATGATGGAGCTGATTGCCGTGTTGAAGCTGAATCTTCCGCCCACGTCTTCGGTAACCTTCTTTATGGTTCCGTTGAGAACGTAGTTCAGCTCTTTGTCGGCGTCAGTAGTGATGTCAAAGCTTTCGCTTCCGTCGCCTGAATAATTCTTATTATAATCATATACAAGTCTGTATACTCTGTTCAAAAATCTGTAGCTTCCCTCTACTCCCTCGTCGGACCAGTCCAGCTCTCTTTCCGGCGGCGCGGCGAAGAGTATGAAAAGCCTTGCGGTATCGGCGCCGTATTTGCCCATGATCTCCTCAGGGCTTACCACGTTGCCGATGGATTTGCTCATCTTCTTTCCGTCCTTGTTTACCATACCCTGAGTCAGGAGGTTCTTGAACGGTTCCTCATCCTTTACAAGACCCAGATCGTGAAGAGCCATCTGGAAGAATCTTGCATACATGAGGTGAAGTATTGCGTGCTCGACGCCTCCGATGTACTGATCCACGTTCATCCAGTAATCGGTCTTTTCCCTGTCAAAGGCTGCCTTGTCGTTTTTGGCGTCGCAGTAGCGCAGGAAATACCAGGACGAATCAAGGAACGTATCCATGGTATCCATCTCTCTCTTCGCCTTCTTTCCGCAGCGCGGGCATGTGCATTCGCCAAAGGACTTAGACGTGGTAAGAGGAGATGCGCCCTTTCCTGTAAACTCAACGTCCGTAGGAAGAAGTACAGGCAGATTTTCTTCTTTCTCCGGAACCCAGCCGCAATCCTCGCAGTAAATCATAGGAATCGGTGTTCCCCAGTATCTCTGTCTGGAAATGAGCCAGTCTCTCAGCCTGTAGTTTATGGTCTTCTCGCCGATTCCCTCGTCATTAAGCCACTCTATCATGGCGTCGATTGCCTTGCGGTTGTTCATTCCGTCAAACTTTCCGGAATTTATCATGGTACCTTCCGCAGCAAAGGCCTCGGTGAGATTGTTGATGTCTATATCAGGATTTCCCGGATCTACTACCGGTATAATCTCAAGGTCGAATTTCTTTGCAAAGTCAAAGTCTCTCTGGTCGTGAGCCGGTACGGCCATAATGGCGCCGGTTCCGTATCCCATGAGAACGTAGTCTGAAATATAGATTGGAACTTTCTTTCCGTTTACCGGATTTATGGCGTATTTTCCGATGAATACTCCTGTCTTTTCGTTGGTGGTGGAAGTTCTTTCGATGTCGTTCATGTGCTGAACCTTATCGAGGTACTCCTTTACCGGAGCTTCGTATTCAGTTCCCTTTACGAGGCCTTCCACGTAAGGATGCTCGGGAGCCATTACCATGTATGTTACTCCGAAGAGGGTATCGGCTCTCGTGGTAAACACGTCCATGGAAAGGTCTGTGCCGTCGATTTTAAATGCGATCTTTGCGCCTACGGATCTTCCTATCCAGTTTCTCTGCATGGTCTTGACCTTTTCAGGCCAGCCAGTGAGAGAATCGAGGTTATCCAGAAGTCTGTCTGCGTAATCGGTAATCTTGAAGTACCACTGGGAAAGGTTCTTCTTACCCACCGGAGTTTTACATCTCTCGCAGCAGCCGTCCACTACCTGCTCGTTAGCAAGTACGGTCTGGCAGCTCGGGCACCAGTTTACCGGATTTTCCTTCTTGTAAGCGAGACCCTTCTTATAGAACTGAATGAATATCCACTGCATCCACTTATAGTAGTCCGGGCTGCAGGTCTGAACCTCCCTGTCCCAGTCGTAGGAAAGTCCCAGCTGTCTCAGCTGTCCTTCCATTTCGTGAATGTTGTCCCAGGTCCACTTTCCCGGTTCAACGCCGTGCTTGATGGCGGCGTTTTCCGCAGGGAGTCCGAAGGAGTCAAAGCCTATAGGATGAAGAACGTTGAAGCCCTGCATTTTTTTGCATCTTGCAACCACATCACCTATGGCGTAGTTTCTTACGTGTCCCATGTGAAGCTTGCCGGAAGGATAAGGGAACATTTCAAGGACGTAGTACTTTTCCTTATCCTTATCTTCGAATGTCTTGAAGCTTTTGTTCTCTTCCCAGTACTTCTGCCATTTTGATTCCACAGATTTAAAATCGTAGCGTTCGTTCATTTTAGCTTAATCCTCCATATCTACAAAGGCGCAGTCGCCCCAAACTTTTTCGATGTCGTATTTCTCTCTGGATTCCTTAGTCAGGATATTGACGATAATGTCTCCGAAGTCCATAAGTATCCATCCCGGGCTGTTCTTACCCTCTATACCTTTAGGAAAAAAGCCTTCCTTCGCCATGGCGTCCTCCACGTCGTCGGTAAGGGCCAGAGTCTGTCTCTCAGATCCTCCTCCCGCTATTACAAGGTAATCGGCAAAGGACGACTTCTCCGCAATGTCTATTATGACTATGTTCTGAGCTTTTTTGCTGTCCAAAACCTTTGCTGCAAGCATGGCCTGCTCTCTGCTGTTCATGTGTTCCTCCGTGTTCAAAATCTTTCTGAAGTATTCCGCAGCGGACAGAGTCTCCTCGTCCAGGTCCTGTCCCTGCCCTTTCACGTATTTGATGGTGTTTTCCATCATCATAAGACAGGCTTTGTCTATGTCTTCAAAGGCTGCCTCTCTTACTTTTTCAACCCCGGGATAATCCCGGTTTTCTTCGGCCCCGTCGGCGACGTAGATAATCTTTTCCAGAAGACTCATGCCGGCTCTTCCCGTCGTGTGAAAGCTTACCGCATTCAGAACGTCCCCATCGTCGATTCCAAAGTCTCTTTCCATCGCCGCTGCGGCCACCTTTCCGTGGGCAAGATTGATATTTCCCGCATACTTTCCGTCAAGACCCAGCTCCTTCACCGCCTGTGCAAGTCCGTCTGCGTCAAGCTTTCTGTAAAGGTCGTGGCAGAGGGCCGCAAGCTCGGCTTTCTTTACATCGGCGCCATATCTTCCGGCAAGTTCCTTTGCCATTCTGACGACTCCTTTTGTGTGCCGCAGTCTCTTATCTGTCAGCATTTCAGCCGCCAGGGACCTTATCTCTTCAATTTTACTGTCTATAGAGTCCGTGTTCATCGATATATTCTTTTACGCATGCAGGGACGAGAGCGCTTATGTCCTCTCCCCTGCGGATTCTGTCCTTTATTTCGGTTGAAGAAATATCCAGCACGGGATTTTCCATAAGATGAATATCCGCGCCGTAATCGCGCCTCAGCTCATCCACCTTCTTCATGTCGATGCTGCTTCCCGGCCTGAGACCTGCAGCAAATGAAAACTCCCTGAGAAGGTCTTCCCCCTTATACCAGAATCTCAGAGTTATGAGGGAATCGGCTCCCATGATGAACCATGGTCGTTCTCCTCCCGTTTTTTCCCTGATTCTGCAAAGGGTTTTATACGTATAGGATATTTCGTCTCCGAAAATTTCTTCGGTGGATACCTTGAAGATTCTTTCGTCCCTGGCGACCAGATTCACCATGGCAAGTCTGTCTCCTGCCGCAGCGGCCGGTCTGTCCGTCTTGAAGGGCTGAACCCTGTTTGGAAGAAGTATCACCTCGTCAAGTCCAAGCTCTTCGGCTGCAGCCTTTGCGAGGGACAGATGCCCGTTGTGAAAGGGATCGAAAGTTCCTCCGAATATTCCTCTTCTTTTCATATCAAAAAGTGCAGAAGTACTACTGCTCCTCCTCCGGTATCAGCTCTATTCCAAGTTCGTCAAGCTGCTCCTTCTCAACGTATCCCGGAGCGCCGGAAAGCGGACACTGGGCGTTCTGGTTCTTAGGGAAGGCCATTACCTCCCTTATGCTGTTCTCTCCTGCAAGGAGCATGACCATCCTGTCAAGACCGTACGCGATTCCGCCGTGAGGCGGCACTCCGTATTTAAACGCATCAAGAAGGAAGCCGAATTTTTCCTGACACTCCTCGTCGGTAAGTCCCAGAACCCTGAACATCCTCTGCTGAAGGTCGCTTTCGTGAATTCTGATGCTTCCTCCGCCCATTTCTACTCCGTTTAAAACGATATCGTAAGCGTCGGCTTTCACCTTCTCGGGCTCCGTGTCAAGAAGATGAAGATCTTCGTTCTTCGGATGAGTAAAAGGATGGTGCATTGCCTTAAGTTCTCCCGTTTCGTCATCCTTTTCGAACATAGGAAAATCCGTTACCCACAGAAGCTTGAAGTCTCTGTCGTCCAGAAGTCCTAAAATGCCTGCAATATGGCGTCTTAAGAATCCCAGGGTATCGAATACGACCTTGGCTCTGTCGGCTGCGATGAGAACCAGATCGTTCTCACAGGCTCCGAATACGTCTCCTATCTTTCTAAGCTCCTCCTGAGAGAAGAATTTGTTTACAGACGACCTGATCTCGTCCTTTTCAAATCTTATCCATACGAGACCTTTTGCTCCGTAATGCTTTGCCTGTTCCGTAAGCTTATCTATGTCTTTTCTGCTGAATTTGTCCGAAGCGTTGTCTATGCAGATTCCGCGAACGTCTCCGCCTGATGCGAGAGCGTCGGCAAATACCTTGAATTCGGTTCCTGCAACCACGTCGTTAAGCTTCTTAAGTTCAAAACCGAATCTGAGATCCGGCTTATCGGAGCCGAATCTTTCCATAGCCTCATCATAAGGAAGTCTCATAAGCGGAAGCTCAATATCAACGTCCAGAGTTTCCTTAAAGAGTCTCTTAAGATACTCTTCCTGAATGGTCAGAACGTCGTCCACCTCCACAAAAGACATTTCAAGGTCTATCTGGGTGAACTCAGGCTGTCTGTCCGCTCTCAGATCCTCGTCTCTGAAGCACTTTGCAATCTGCATATATCTGTCGCATCCGCTGGCCATGAGTAGCTGCTTGAAAAGCTGCGGCGACTGCGGCAAAGCGTAGAACTGTCCTCTGTTTACCCGGCTCGGAACAAGATAGTCTCTCGCTCCTTCAGGTGTGGACTTTATGAGCATCGGAGTTTCTATCTCCGTGAAGCCATTCTCGTCGAAGAAGTCTCTCGTAATCTTCGTCACCTTGTGGCGGAATTTCAGGTTATGCTGCATTCTCAGCTTTCTCAGATCCAGATACCTGTACTTCAGCCTGAGATTCTCGTCTACGTTGTCGTCGTCCTTAACGTAGATAGGCGGCGTATCCGCTTTGGAATAGAGCACCAGATTGTCTGCCAGAACCTCGATATCTCCCGTTGCCATATCGGGATTCTTGGAGCTTCTCTCTCGTACCGCGCCGCTTACTCCGATAACGTATTCGCTTCTGAGGGACTCCGCCAGCTTAAACAGCTCTTCTTTCAGTGTATCGTCAAATACAATCTGAACGATACCGCTTTTATCTCTAAGGTCGAGGAAGATCAGGCTTCCCAGACTGCGCTGCTTTGCAACCCAGCCGTTGAGAACGACTTTCTCTCCTGCGTTTTTAATTGAAAGCTCTCCGCACATTGCCGTGCGTCTAAAAAGTTTTCCCATCTATTCCTCCCGTTTTATCAGTTCTCCGGCAAGATTCTCCATCTTCACCTCATGCTGCTCGCTGGTTGCCATTTTCTTCAGTGAAACGACGCCTGCCTTTATTTCATCGTCGCCTATGACGACGGTATACCTTGCGCCGAGACGGTTTGCATACTTGAACTGTCCCTTGACGTTTCTTGCGAGGGTATCCATCTGAACACTGAGGCCTTTCTGTCTCAGCTCCCTCAAAAGCTTCAGTCCGCAGGCCTTTGCCTCGTCGCCCATTACGGCTATAAACGCATCGACGGCATCGGGCTCAGGAATCTCAACTCCCAGATTCTCCATGAGAAGGAGAAGTCTTTCGATACCGAGGCCGAAGCCTACTCCCGGAATCGGAGGTCCTCCGACCTCTTCCACCAGATGATCGTATCTTCCGCCTCCGCAGACTGTTCCCTGAGCGCCTATGGCGTCGGTTACGAACTCGAATGCAGTCTTTGTGTAGTAGTCGAGACCTCTTACTATGGTCGGATCCACTTCGTATTCGATTCCCAGGGCATCGAGGTTCCTCTGAAGTTCCTCGAAAGCCTCTCTGCAGTCGTCGCAGAGATAGTCTATCATCATCGGAGCGCCCTTTACTATTTCCTGACACTCCGGAGATTTACAGTCTATGATGCGCATGGGATTTCTCTCGTATCTGTCCTTGCAGGTGTTGCACAGTTTGTCGTAGTTAGGCTTCAGAAAGTCCTTCAGAGCTTCTCTGTGCTTTTTTCTGCATTCAGGGCATCCCACGCTGTTTATCCTCAGCCTTATATCGGTTACGCCCATCTCGCTGAGAAAATCGTTGGCAAAGCATATTACCTCGGCGTCTGCCAGCATATCGCCTGTTCCGAAAGTTTCAATACCGAACTGGTGGAACTCTCTCAGCCTTCCCGCCTGAGGCTTTTCGTACCTGTAACACGGTGTCACGTAGTAGTATTTAGTCGGCTGAACCTCCGCATACTGCTTGTGCTCTATGAAAGCGCGAACGGCAGGAGAAGTTCCCTCAGGTTTCAGAGTAATGCTTCTGTGTCCGTGATCCTCGAAGGTGTACATCTCCTTCTGCACTATGTCGGTAGTGTCTCCCACACCTCTTGTGAAAAGCTCCGTATGCTCAAAGACCGGAGTCCTTATCTCCTTAAAGCCGTATCTCTCACAGAGCTCGGCGAATTTTTCCTCTACGTACTGCCACTTATACACCTGCTCAGGCAGTATGTCCTTTGTGCCCTTAGGCGCGCTGGTCACCATTTCTCAACCTCCGTAAAAATATTGTCTTCCTTGCGCTTTATCATCTCGTCAATGCGGTCTATATACTGCTCGTAATTAGTGACATTGGCCACTCTCTCGAGCCTGTTTTCCGCAGGATAATATATCTTGGATATTCCTCCGGCACCTAAAGCTATGTTGCTCTGATGCTCGTCCATAATCCGCATGTTGTATATGCCTTCCGTTCCCGGCCTGCACCATCCGGTGTTTTCACCCGCTCCGGCCATGTGCTTCTGCCTGTAGAGGTAGTACGGTCTGAACCCTGCTTCCGTCAGAATCCTGCGGCTTCCGGCAAGCATTCTGCCCACCGTCTCTCCCTGTCTGTAGTGAAAATCGGGATCCTCCTCTATGAGCCTCGACGCCCGCTTTACGGCCAGGCAGTGGACTGTTATATTGTCGGCGTCAAGGTTCATAACCTGGGTAAGGGTATCCGTAAAGTCAGTTACGTCCTCCTCCGGAAGTCCCGCTATAATATCGGCGTTTATGCTTTTAAATCCGAAGCTCTTTGCCGTTTCAAAAGCCCTTACGATATCCTCCGGGCTGTGGCTCCTTCCTATAAGCTCAAGGGTCCTTTTCTTCATGGACTGAGGATTTATGCTTATCCTGTCTGCGCCGCCGCTTCGAATCGCCTGAAGCTTTTCGTCCGTTATGGTATCCGGTCTTCCGGCTTCCACGGTATATTCTCTCAGTCCTGACAGGTCAAAGGAATTCCTTATTTCGTCCATAAGACTCTCAAGCTGCTCCGCCGACAAAGTCGTAGGCGTTCCTCCGCCTATGTAAAGGCTTTCGGTATACATGCCGGTATCCTTCATTCTCCTTCCGACCCGGCGGACTTCCTTTAGAAGAGCCGTCAGGTACCTTGCGATCTCAGAATCCGCCACCTGATTGGAGGCGAATGAGCAGTAAAGACATCTGGTCGGACAGAACGGTATTCCTATATATACGCACGCTGACTTATCCGGAGCCTTTCCTGCAAATTTCTTCTGATAGAGGTACATCTTCGTAACATCTTCCGTCTTGTCCTCGGAAAGCAGGTAGACTTCCCTGAAAATCCGTTTTACCTCGTCGAGATTTCCGGTTCTGTCAAAGAGCTCCGAGCACAGCTTAACAGGCCTTATGCCGGTGAGAATTCCCCACTCCGGTTTAAGTCCTGTAATCCGGGAAAGCTTTTCGTATACCTCTCTCTTGATTCCGTCGCGGTCCAGATTTCCGTCTCCGTTAAAGGTGAGAATCTCATCTCCTGAGGCAGCATCATCTGTGCCGTCCGTAATCTCGTACTCCGACGGTCTCAGAAAGACCTGAATAAGCTCGTCTATGAGATTTTTCTTTTCAAAATTCCTTATCCTTATTTTATACAAAAGGATTATTCCTCTTTTCGTATTCTATGTTCGTAACGCCCATGTGTCCCGGGTAGACTATCGTGTCGTCCGGCAGGCAGAACAGCCTGTTCCTTATGGAATCGACGATCTCTCCGAAATCTCCGCCGTAAAAGTCCGTCCTTCCGATAGAAGCTCTGAACAGGGTGTCGCCGCTGAATATGCAGCCCGGTGCAATTATACACATTCCACCCTTTGTATGACCGGGAGTATGAACGAAAGTAAGCTCCGTATCTCCAACCGTAAGATTTTCTCTGTCTGTAACGAATATATCGGCTTCGACCGTTATGGGTTTTCTCAGTATATCCATGGAAGAGTTTATGTAAGGGTCTGCAAGCATCTGCTTCTCATCCTCGTATGCAATTACTTTAATCGCAGGAAATGCCTCTTTAAAGGCTGCAACTCCTCCTATGTGATCCGCATGTCCGTGAGTAAGTATGATATACTCCGGCTCAAGACCGTTCTCTCTGATGTAATCTGTAATTTTTTCCGAATATCCGCCAGGATCTACGATGAAAGCTTTTTTTGTCTCGTCGTATCCCAGGTATGTATTCACGCCCAGAGGGCCCGTGATGTATGATTTAACGTTAAGCATCTTTTCTCCTGAATTCAGGCCGCACTTAATAAGTTCCTACGACCTGGCTCTGTATACGCTGGTTACACCTTCGATATTTCTCAGGGTCCTTAGTACCTTCTGCATCTGCTGGGTGCTGGAAATCTTGACAGTAAGGGTCATGGTGGCGTCGCCGTCTCTCGTTGCCTTGGCGTTGACGCCGGTAAGATCCACGTCCATATCTTCGCAGGCTCTGGATATGTCTGAGAAGAGGCCTCTCCTGTCTATGCCGTTTAAGATGATTTCCGCATCGTATTCCTTGCCGACCTTAAGGTCCTCCCACTCAACATCTATGAATCTGGCCTTCTCCTCCTCCGGAAGGGATGTGATGTTGGAGCAGTCCTTTCTGTGAACGGAAATTCCCCTGCCCTTTGTGATGAAGCCGACTATGTCGTCTCCCGGAACAGGGTTGCAGCATCTGGCGATTCTTATCATCAGATTATCCATGCCCTTTACAACGATTCCCGGATTGTCGTCGTTTCTTCTTGCAGGTTTCGTCTCCTTCTTCTTTTCCTGAGAGAATATAGCCCGTTCTTTCTCCTCTTCCTTCTTCTGCTCAGCTGCTACCGCTTCATTGTAGTAGGTAAAGAGAAGATTGGCGTATTTACTCAGAAGGGAGCCGCCCTTGCTAATCTGGATATAGAGCTCGTTCATGGTGGAGATGTTAAGCTCCTTCATGGCCCTTGTGAGCCATGCGCTCTTTTCTATAAGCTGAGGGTCGTATCCCTTTTTTCTTACGAACTTATCGAGAGCGTCCTTGCCCCTTGCGATATCGTCAGGCTGGCTCTGCTTTTTCAGCCACTGACGGATCTTGGTTCTGGCCGTTGAGCTCTTTGCAATCTTAAGCCAGTCCACGCTGGGGCCGCTGGAATTGGAGGACGTAACTATCTCGACTATGTCTCCGTTATTGAGAACGTGGTCTATGGTGACCATTTTGCCGTTAACCTTGGCGCCTACGCACTTGCATCCAACCTCAGTGTGAATTTTGAATGCAAAGTCGAGGGGTGTGGAGCCTGCAGGAAGATCTATGACCTCTCCCTTTGGCGTAAATACGAATACCTGACTGGCAAAGAGGTCCATCTTCAGAGTCTCCATAAACTCCTTCGGATCATTAAGATCTTTCTGCCATTCCAGAGTCTGCCTGAGCCAGGCCAGCTTCATCTCCTCCGTGTCCTGACCTGAACCGGACTTGCCCTCCTTATATTTCCAGTGAGCAGCGATACCGTATTCTGCGACTCTGTGCATTTCGTATGTTCTTATCTGAATTTCGAAAGGCTCGCCGCCGTCACCTAAGACTGTGGTGTGAAGGGACTGGTACATGTTAGGCTTAGGCATGGCGATATAGTCCTTGAATCTGCCCGGAATAGGCTTCCACATGGTGTGGACCTGGCCTAAGACGGCGTAGCAGTCCTTTACCGATTCAACTATAACCCTGACGGCCGTAAGGTCGAATATCTCGTCAAGCTGTTTATGCTGAAGGGTCATCTTCCTGTATATACTGTAAAGGTGTTTGGATCTCCCGTAGATGTCGTACTTCATCTTCATCTGATCCAGCGCTTCCTTTATCTCTTCTATGACGTGAGCGATGGTCTGCTCCCGCTGTTCCTTCTTCTCTTCGACCTCTTTACTGAGAGTTTTATATTCTTCGGGATGAAGGTATGAGAAGGCTATGTCCTCAAGCTCGAACTTAACGGTATAAATACCCAGGCGGCTTGCAAGAGGAGCGTATATGTCCAGAGTCTCCTGGGATTTTTCTATCTGCTTGTGAGGAGGCCAGTACTGAGCAGTCCTCATGTTATGCAGCCTGTCGGCAAGCTTAATAATCAGAACTCTGATGTCCTTGGACATGGCCAGGAACATCTTTCTCAGGCTCTCCGCCTGAGCTTCCTCCTTAGTGTCAAACTTTATGGCGCCCAGTTTGGTTACGCCGTCGACCAGAAGAGCAACCTCTTCGCCAAAGTCGTCAACGAGCATCTGACGGGTGTATTCGGTGTCCTCAACCACATCGTGAAGCAGACCTCCGACTATAGTCTCCTCGTCCATACCGAGGCCGGCGAGAATTATCGCTACAGCTATAGGGTGAATGAAATATGGCTCTCCGCTCTTTCTGAACTGCCCTTCGTGAAGCATTTTCGCCTTGTCGTAGGCCTTTCCGATTAAATCGGTGTCATAGCCCGTATTAAATTTCAGTAGCTCATCTAAAAACTGCTCTTTGGTCAACATGGATTACTTTTCCTTCTTTTTACCGTTCTTCTTCGTGGATGCCACGTATTTCGACACGCCTTCGTTCTTGCTTATTTCATAAAGCAGCGGGCTGCAGAGGAATATGGAAGAATATGTTCCTACCACTACTCCCACCATAAGCGGAATTACGAACTCTCTTATGGAAGTAGAAACCATGATAGTCATAGGTACCATTACGATGAGAGTCGTAAGCGACGTCATAATGGATCTATTCAACGTCTGGTTTATACTCATATCGATAGTCTGTCCGAGAGGCTGCTTCTTATAAAGCTGTCTGTTCTCTCTTATTCTGTCGAATATTACGATAGTATCGTTGATTGAATATCCTACAACAGTAAGTATACCTGCAATGAACGGGTTATTGATGGTTATTCCGAAGATGGCGTAAAACGCAAGAACCACCAGAGCGTCGTGGACTACTCCCATAATGGATGTTACGCCATATTTCCATGATTTAAATCTTATACCCACGTATATAAGCATGCCGACTGCTGCGATAAGTACGGATTTAACCGCATTCATCTTAAGTTCGTCTCCGACAGATGGTCCGAACTGTTCCGAAGCCAGAACGTCTTCCTCCGTTATTCCGAACTTGTCGCCGAGAACGCTGATAACCTCGGCTCTTTCTTCGTTATCAAGAGCTTCGATTGTTTTTATTATAACCTGATTCTCGTCTTCTCCTGCCAGTACAACGGAAGGATCCAGGTCGAACTCGCCGAGAGCGTCCACTACATCGTCTGTGGATACCTTCTGTCCCATGTCAATCTGAAGCATAGTTCCGCCGGTAAAGTCGATTCCGTAGTTGAAGCCTCTTACTCCGGCAAATATTATACCGAGAATGAGGATTCCTGCGCTGAGACAGTAAGTGAACTTCCTCATGTTCATAAAGCCGAACTGCTTCTTTACGAACACCTTCTGAGTTCCGTCTTCGTTGATACCGAAGTACTTGTTCTTCGCGAATGTTCTGCTGTTAGCGACAAATCCCATGAGCAGCTGTGTAACGAATACCGCCGTGAATATGCTTACGATTATACCTATCATGAGCGTCAGAGCAAAACCCTTTACTGAAGTTGAACCTATCTCATAAAGGACTACTGATGCGATAAGCGTCGTTATCTGTGCATCGAGAACTGTAACCACCGCCCTCTTAAAGCCCTGTGCCACTGCAACTCTTATGGTTTTTCCCGCAGCGATTTCTTCTCTGATACGTGCAAATATGATTACATTGGCGTCAACGGCCATACCTATGGAAAGAATTATACCTGCTATGCCAGGCAGAGTCAGAACACTTCCCAGTCCCGCCATTATCCAAAGGACGATTACGACGTAGAGCAGAAGTGCAATATCCGCCATAAATCCGAGGATATTATACATTGCAATCATAAGGATAAATATAATAGCAAGACCTATAAGACCGGCAATTATACTCTTATCGAGAGCATCTGTACCTATGGTTGCAGTCTGAACGGATGACTCAACCTCATGAAGATCCAGAGGAAGCGCTCCTCCGTTAATCAGCGCCGCGGTATTGGATGCATCTTCCTGTGCATAACCGCCGTTAGGGGTTGTGATCGTACAGGTAGACTGATAAATCGGCTCCGAACACGTAGGAGCCGTTACGATTTCATCATCAAGCATAATGACTATCGCATTATCCGAAACTCCATCTATGGCGGACGTTACCTCACCGGCTGAAGCCTTTGTAGTAGCCTCTGTAAACTTTTCAGTACCTTCGGATGTAAACTCCAGAGTAACGAGATAACCGCCGTGGGTCGGGTCAGTGTCTATGCCGGCTTTCTTTATATCCGTTCCGCTCAGTACCTCTGTTCCGTCAGCAAGGAGGAATCTCAGCTTAGCCGTTCTTCCTATCTGCTCTATAGCTTCTTCAGGGTCATCTACGCCCGGAAGCTCTACTCTGAGTCTTTTCTCTCCTTCAAGAGAAACTGTCGCTTCAGATATACCCATGGCGTTTACACGATTATTGAGTACGGCTCTGGTCTGGTCCATAAGGTCCGCAAGCTCAGATCCGGTCGCATCCGTATCTGCCTCCATAACGACATAAACGCCTCCGTTGATATCAAGACCGAATTTCATGACTTCCTTGATATTGCCTACAGGTCCAATGCCAAAAACCGTAATATACCAGCCGAACAGTACGGCTATTACCACGAGACCTGCCAGAAATTTTTTCAGTTTAAGGTTCATTGTCAATGTCCACCTCTGTAAGTTGATTTTTGCCCAAAATAACGGCATTTTATAATAACTTTAATTGTACTACTTTTTCAGGCTTTCATCAACCAAAAAGTAGTAAAGCTCCCTGTTTTAGGGAGCCATTCAGCAACTTTAGCAGCTGAACTACTTCTCTTCAGAATCAGCGTTTTCTGCATCACCTGTTTCAACAGTCTCTGCAGGAGCCTCAACCACATTAGGAGCATCTTCTTTAATCTCCTCATGAGCTTCAGCTTTCTCGGCTTTTTCTTCGGCAGGTTCTTCAGCTTTCTTCTCCGACTTTCTCAGTCTCTTAGGAGAAGGCTTCTTGGTTTCTGTTTCTTCTTTCTCTGCCCTTTCAGGCTTGGAGCTTCCCTTCTTCTCCACGGAAGATACGGACCAGCGCTTCATCTCAAACTTAACCTTATCTGCGCCTACCTGGATAACGATAGAATCTTCCTTAGTCTTTACAACCTTTCCGCAGATTCCTCCAATTGTAACGATCTCATCGCCAACCTGGATGCTGTTTCTCATGTCGTTAATCTGCTTTTCTTTTTTCTTCTGCGGTCTGATAAGCAGGAAGTACATGATAAGAATAAAGATAACTAAAATGAAAATCTGCGCTCCTAATCCTTGCATAGTCAAATCCTCCTAAAATTCCCGGATTGAACAAAATCCGTTCTGTTCTCAAACTGGTGCCGGCGATGGGGGTCGAACCCATACGGTGTTGCCACCACGGGATTTTGAATCCCGCACGTCTGCCAGTTCCATCACGCCGGCAAATGGCAAGAAACATTTTAGCATACGTAAGCCTTATACGTCAAGGCGGGAAGTAAAAAAGGCGCGTCTTCCGGTCTGTCTTAACGGACTTTACTTTCTCCCTTTTCCATATACTCCTCCGGCATAAGCTTTCGGCTGAACATCACCGCACCGGTAACAAAAACGAGAATGCCGCATACGATAAAAAACATGTCAATCGGAATCCTGGATATCAGTACTGAGACCGCCGCAGACGTAAGAGGCGTCGCCAGGGAACACGCACTTCCCACAAGTCCGTTCACCCTGGAGAGCATTTCCTGTCTGCAGGTGTTCAGAATCTCGACGTTTGAAAACGTATTAACAACAGCAATGGCGGCGCCTGTCGTCATCATGAGTACAGCTTCTGCCGGATATAATCCCGCGGATCCGGTAAAAAACGCGCCTATGAAAATATTCCCCAGGTACATCATGCTGCACATTACCGTTCCGACTATGAGCATATGTCTTTTAGTCATGTATTTCGAAACTGTCGGATATAATGCGGCGCCGGTTATCATCCCTATACTGACGGCTGCCCCGCTGACTGACAGCATCGTTTCATCGCTGTGCAGTATCTCACTGACCATAGCAGCCTGCAGTGCATTGAACGGAGTCAGGAGTGCGTTTAAAATAATGACAAGTATAAGCAGGTAACTCAGCACTCTGCTCTGTTTTATCCCGTACACTCCCTCTTTCAGGTCTGACACAAACCTTACGTATGACATTTTGTTCTCTGAGCCCGATCTTCTTTCACCGGTTTTCATGAATATGAGGAATAATGCAGATAATGCGAACATGGCCACGTCAACGGCAACTGCGCCTGCATTTCCTGCGAATCCGATGAGAACTCCCGCCGCACCCATGCCTGCAAGTTCAGCCGCGCTGCTGATTCCGGACTGGTATGAGACGGCTTTTGAATACATGCTTTTATCTATTATGGAAGGAAGTATGCTGTAGCCTGCCGGCTGACGGAATGATTCCACCGTTGAAATGAGAAATGTGACTGTAATCATTTCCGCCGGTGCAGGTACTCCTGTAATCAGACGAACGAGTATGTAGCCGGCCAGTGACGCGCGCATCACATCTGCTGCCGCCATTATATATTTCTTTCGCTTTCTCTCTATGAGGACTCCTGCTACAGGCTGGAGTATGACTGTTGGAAATCTGTTTGCGGCAAAGACGATAGCGCTGAAGGAAGCGCTTCCTGTAAGATCATAAGTGAGCCATGTGAAAACAATTGCGTCTATGGAATCACCGAAGCGGTTGAATATATTTGAAAATATGAGAAGCACGTAGCTTCTGTTTCTGAAAACAGAGATTTCCCTTTCACCCATATCAGATTCACGCGTAATCATATTGTCCTGTCAGTATAACGAAAAATCCGAACCCCTAAGGATTCGGATAAGTGGTGCGGCCGACTGGACTCGAACCAGCACGGTTGCCCATACGCCCCTCAAACGTACGCGTCTGCCATTCCGCCACGGCCGCATATTACGTGCCCGGTTTTTACCGGCCACAGTTATATATATTACCATAATCCCGGGAAATTTCAAGCACTAATTTTGCATATTAATTGTGTTTTTCAGGAGACATTCCACTTTATATCTTAAATTTTCAAGGTTTGAATCATTTTCTATAACAACGTCTGACCGTGCGGCTTTTTCCTCGTCGGAAAACTGACCGGCCATTCTCGCCCGGATACTTTCTGCCGAAATGCCGTCCCTTTCGGAAAGTCTTTCAAGCCTCGTTTCTTCCGGAGCTGTCACAAGCCATACGACGTCGCAGAGGGAATCCGCCCCCGTCTCAAAGAGTGTAGGCGCGTCTATGACGAGGGCAGGTGTTCCGGCGCGGCGTTCCGCCTCTATTAACTCGCCGATTCTCTCTACTACACCTTTTGTCACTATTGACTCCAGGATGTTTCTTGCGTCTTTATCCGCAAATATCCTGTCCGCCATGGCCCGTCTGTCGAGGTTTCCGTCCGAAAGGAGTATTTCCCCTCCGAATGCGGAAACGAGCTCAGAGAGAGCCGGACTGCCTTTTTCGGTTATTTTCCGTGCGATAACGTCCGCATCGATTACCTTTATTCCCTTTTCCCGTATAAAGCCGGCAGCGGTGGATTTCCCCGATCCGCTGCCGCCCGTAAGTCCGATTACCAGCATAATTCTATCCTTTGACATAAGTTCCGGGTCATGCCTATTTAAGGTCGTACCAGGTTTCTCCGGTGTTAAGGTCGCTTTCGAGCTTAACCTTAAGATCCATGGCCTGAGTCATATTTCTTATGAGAAGTTCCTTTACGTCCTCAAGCTCGTCCGTCACCGTGTCGATTATGAGTTCGTCGTGGACTTGAAGAATGAGCCTGGAGCGCATATTACGCTGCTTCAGTTCAGCGTATACCTTTATCATTGCAAGCTTGATGATGTCCGCGGCGCTTCCCTGAATAGGGCTGTTCATGGCCAGCCTTTCACCCAGCTGCCTTGTCATATAGTTGGAGGAGTTTATTTCGTGAATGTATCTTCTTCTGCCGAGAATTGTCTCTGTAAATCCCCTCTCACGACAGAGCCTTACCTGCTCGTCCATATAGTTCTTTACGGCTTCATGCTTTCCGAAGTACTCGGCTATATACCTTTCGGCCTCCTTCCTCGTAATGGAAAGCTCCTCGGAGAGTCCGAAACCGCTCATGCCGTATATGACTCCGAAGTTGACGGCTTTTGCCCGGCTTCTGTCAAGAGGCGTTACGTCCTCGTACTTAAGGCCAAAAACTCTCGCCGCCGTGTTTCTGTGAATATCGTCACCTCTGTTGAAGGCCTCAATGAGATTTTCGTCTCCTGAAAGATGAGCAAGGACTCTGAGCTCTATCTGGGAATAGTCGGCTCCCACCAAAATCCTGCCGTCCTTTGAAGGAGTAAACGCTTTTCTCAGAAGCCTTCCCTCCTCGTGGCGCACGGGTATGTTCTGCAGGTTAGGCTCCGTGCAGCTTATCCTTCCCGTTGCGGTTACGGTCTGTCTGAAGTGAGCGCGTATTCTGCCGTCTGAACCTATGAGCGGGATGAGACCGTCCACATATGTGCTCTTCAGCTTTGAAAGAGTTCTGTACTGAAGGATAAGGTCCACAATCGGGTGCTTATCCTTGATTTTTTCAAGGATATCGGCGCTGGTGCTGTATCCTCTCTTCGTTTTTTTCCCTGCGGGAAGTCCAAGTTTGTCAAAGAGCATCTCCCCCAGCTGTGCAGGAGAATTTATGTTGAACTCCTCACCTGCAAGGCTGTAGATTTCGCCGGTTATTTTATTTATTCTTCCTGTGAGAACTGCTCCCTGCTCCGCAAGGGTGTCTCTGTCCACCGTAAAGCCCTGACGCTCCATTGCGGCGAGAACTTCGATCAGCGGAAGCTCAGCCTTTGTAAAAACGTCCGTAAGCCCCTTTTCCTTAATCTCCTTCTCCTGAACGGCTCTGAGCCTTCTCACGGCCAGACACTGCTCAAGGCCGAATCCGGCAAGCTTCCTGCTGTTTTCTCCGAGAATATCCATCTGCCCCAGGTCCTTAAGGGCGTCCTTTTCGTCGGCTATTTCGTAGTGAAGATACTCGGTCGTAAGGGTTTTAAGGTCGTATCCGTTTCTTGACGGGTCCAGGACGTACTGGGCTACCGCCGTATCAAAATCCGTATTTACGCAGGTAAAACCGTTCCACATAAGGTCGTAGTAGTCTTTTACGAGGTCATGTCCGGATATCCTGAATTTCTTCCCGTTCAATATTTTGACAAGCTCTTCTACGGTCACGGCGCCTGTGGTATCGATATGAAAATACCTGTCTCCGGAGAGTATTCCCACGGCGCTTATCTCAGGCTTTGAGGTATGGCTGTGATCCGAGACGGTCTTAATTACAGCTTCGGCCCCCTCGTCCAGCGCTCGTATGCTCTCAAGGCCCGCTTCAGAGTCTATGTAAACCGTTTCTACGGCCTTTTCGCTGCTGAAATCCGCGGCCTCCGTATCCTCTATGTGTAGCTTCTTGAGAAAGCTCTTGAACTCAAGCTTCTTATATATGTCTATGAGCCTTCCTGTGTCCGTGTCGCCGATTCTAAGTTCTTCCAGGGTCACGTCTATTGGAACGTTTCTTATTATTTCGGCAAGGCGGCGGCTCATCAGCGCAAGCTGGGCGTTTTCCTCCACCTTCGTTCTCAGCTTTACGTTGGATATTTCATCCGTATGCGAGAGCATCTCCGAAATGGAACCAAACTGGGTGAGAAGCTTGATACCCGTCTTCTCTCCTACTCCGGGAATGCCGGGAATGTTATCTGACGAATCGCCCATGAGCCCTTTCAGGTCAATAAACTGAGACGGCGTGAGCTGATACCTTTCCTGCATTTTTTCAGCGTCGTAAAGCTCGAATTCGGTAATGCCCTTTTTCGTAATGATAACCTTCACCGTGTCCGAGGCCAGCTGAAGGGCGTCCCTGTCTCCGGTGATTATCATGGTATCCATACCGGCGTCGTCGGCCATCTTTGAAACCGTTCCTATCACGTCGTCGGCCTCAAATCCTTCCACGGAAAGATTCTTTATTCCCTTCGCCTCCAGAATGTCCTTCATGATCGGAAGCTCCATGGCAAGCTCTGCGGGCATGCTCTTTCTGCCGGCTTTGTAGGCGTCGTATTCCTTATGGCGGAAGGTTGGAGCCTTAAGATCCCACGCCACGGCCATATGGGTCGGAGCATAGTCCTCCTCTATCTTCGAGAGCATGTTGAGAAAACCGTATATTCCCTGGGTATATATGCCCTCTCTCGTGATCATGGGCCTTGCCATGGCGTAATACGCTCTGTTTATCAGGCTGTTTCCGTCTATAATTATAATTCTGTCCATCAGCATTCCTCTCCGGTAAGGTCGTAATCGAATGCGTCCTCTATCTTAACGTTTACAATATCTCCGGCCTTAAGCTCCCTGCTCGAGGTGAATATCACGGCGTTATCTATCTCGGGAGCGTCATACCTGGTCCTTCCGATGTAACTTCCGTCCTCGTCCCTTTCGTCCACCATTACCTCCATGGTCTCTCCGATGAGCCGGCGGTTGTTTTCAAGGGATATCTCCCGCTGTATCCTCATTATCTCATCAAGTCTCTGAGCTTTTACATCCTCGTCCACCTGATTTTCCATCTCTCCGGCGGCCGTTCCCTCTTCCATGGAATAAGCGAACACGCCCAGTCTGGCGAACTTCTGGTTCTCGACGAATTCCAGAAGCTCCTCGTGATCCTTTTCCGTCTCTCCTGGAAAGCCGGTGATTAGGGTCGTTCTGATTCTTATATCTGGTATCGCTTTTCTAATCTTATCCAGCTTGGCAACCAGATCCGCCTTGTTCGATCTTCTGTTCATGGCTGAAAGAATTGCGTCGCTGGCGTGCTGGATAGGAATGTCAAGGTAGTTGCAGATTTTTTCCTCTGTTGCGATGGTTTCTATGAGTTCGTCGGTTATGCGGTCGTCGTAGCAGTACATCAGACGTATCCACCTTATCCCTTCGATTCCGCAGAGTTTTTTCAGCAGCTTCGCCAGGCTGTACTCGCCGTAAAGGTCAAGCCCGTAGCAGGTTACGTCCTGAGCGATAAGAACGAGCTCCCTGCATCCCGCTTCGGCAAGAGCGCAGGCCTCTGCCACCACGTCTTCCATTTTCTTGCTTCTGTAGCCCCCTCTGATGAAGGGAATAATGCAGTAGGCGCAAACGTTGTCGCACCCTTCAGCAATCTTAATGGTCGCTGTGTAGGGATTTTCGTCAAGCTTTCTCGGAAGCGGCTTTAAAACCTCGTCGTATCCGTTTTCGCAGAGCACTTTCCGCTCCCCCGGGTTTTCCGAAAGCCTGCGGAGTAACTCGGGAAGCTTTTCGTATTCGTTTACTCCCACAAAGGCGTCAGCCTCCGGCATCTCCTCAAAGAGCTCTTCTGAATATCTTTTGGAAAGACACCCGGAGACCACCAGCTTTGCGTCGTCTCTCTTTGCCGATGCCATGTCAAAGATTCTCTCTATGGACTCGGTCTTTGCGTCGTTTATAAAGCCGCATGTGTTTACTACGACAAAGTCCGCAGTCTCAGGATTGTCACATATCTCAAAGCCTGCGTCTTCAAGTATTCCTTTGGCGTTTTCCGTATCGTAAAAATTCTTGGGACATCCAAGAGTCTCGAAATATACCTTCACTATTCTAATGCTTCCTCCTTCATGGCGTTAAGCTCGTCTTCCGTTAAGAGAACCTGTCTCGGTCTGCTTCCGTCCTGAGGTCCCACTATTCCTCTTTCCTCCATCATTTCCACGATTCTTGCGGCTCTGTTATATCCTATTCTGAACCGCCTCTGGAGCATGGAAACCGATGCCTGTCCTGCGTGGACAACGCACTCTATGGACTCCGGAAGCAGCTCGTCCGTATCCTCGTCCTTTCCTGCTGCAGAAGGGCCTCCCTTTTCTATGGAGGCAATCACTTCACCCGCATATTCCGGTTCCTTCTCGCTCTGCGCTTTTATGAAGTCGATTACGGAGGAAACCTCCTCGTCGGAAATGAAGCAGCCCTGAACTCTTACCGGCTTTCCCATTCCGAGCGGGTTAAAGAGCATATCGCCTTTTCCCACAAGCTTTTCGGCTCCGGACATATCGAGAATGGTTCTGGAGTCGAACTGGGACGAAACTGCAAAGGCGATTCTGGACGGAATGTTGGCCTTTATTACGCCGGTGATAATGTCAACGGACGGTCTCTGGGTCGCAACGATAAGGTGCATTCCCGCCGCTCTTGCCATCTGGGCAAGCCTGCAGATAGACTCCTCCACCTGAGACGGCGCCGCCATCATCAGATCGGCCAGTTCGTCGATTATTATTACTATCTGCGGCATAACGCTTTCCGTGTCCCCTGCAGCCTTCATGTGTTTGTTGTATCCCGTCAGGTCTCTCACGTTGTTTTCCGCAAACTTCTTATACCTGTCCGTCATCTCGGCAACCGCCCAGTTAAGTGCGGCTGCAGCCTTTGTCGGCTCGGTGACTACCGGAATGAGAAGGTGCGGGATTCCGTTGTAATTTCCAAGCTCCACAACCTTCGGATCTATGAGCACCAGCTTTACCTCGTCAGGATTTGCCTTATAAAGAATGCTGGTAATGATGCTGTTTATGCACACGCTCTTTCCGGAGCCCGTAGATCCCGCAATGAGCAGATGAGGCATGCTCTTAAGATCTGCGACTACAGCCTTTCCCGCTATATCCTTGCCTACGGCAAATGTGATTTTCGATTCTGCCCGCCTGAATTCCTGAGAACCTATGATCTCCCTCAGGGTGACCATGTTTATCTTATCGTTTTCAACCTCTATTCCAACGGCGGCCTTCCCCGGAATAGGAGCCTCTATTCTTATGGATTTCGCTTCAAGATTGAGAGCTATGTCGTCGGAGAGTCTGGCGATGCTGCTTACCTTGACTCCGATTCCCGGCTGAATTTCGTATCTCGTCACGGCAGGGCCTCTGGTGACCTGAACCACCTTTGCGTCCACGTTGAAGTTTTTCAGGGTTTCTTCAAGCTTTGACGCCATGGCCTTAAGGTCCGAAGCCAGATGAGGGTCTCTTCCCCCTGACGCCGGCTTCAGAAGATTGACAGGCGGCATTTTATACTTTTTCTGTTTCGGCGCGGTATTGACCTCCGGCATGAGAGCATCGAGTTCCGCCTGTGAAAGATTTCTCTTTGAAGGCTTCTCTTCTTTAACGCTCTCTGGCATACGTTCCTCACCCGAAGTTACCTCATCAGGTGAGAGTCCCGTTCCGTGAGAAGAAAAATCGGTATCACCGTCCAGGCCGTAGCCTGAAATACCTATGCTCTCTGGCGAAAGGCCTCCGTCCAGACCGTAGCCCGATGACACAGTTCCACCTCCGTCAAGACCGTAGCCCGGCGCGGCGTGATGGCCCTCACCGTCAAGGCCATAGGAAACGGACGGGTCTGAATCTGTCACGTCGTTATATATGTACCCGCTTTTCGCACCTTCGTCAGGGTCCGAAGCTACCTCGGTAATTACAGGTTCTTCAGGCGCCATGGCGCTGTCACTGTCAAAAGGCTTTATGTCCTTCTCAAAGAGCTTATCGTCTTTCATATATCTGAGGATATTCCTCAGTCTGCTCTTCTTTTCAGGCCTGTTCTCCGGATTAAGGTCGTATGGATTCGATACGAGTCCTTCTATGGTAAGCTGGGCATTTTCCGCTCTGCTTTCTGTTTCAATAGACGCAAGCTCTTCTTCCCTCTCCTCTCTCCGCTCTTTTACCTTCTGGGCTCCGTCCGCTATCTTATCCACAGCGGTGGATACCGGCCTGTTAATCATAATGAGAATACATATGAGGATTACAACAATAGAAATTATGTAAAGTCCTATCTTGCCCGTAAATTTCACGAGAGCCGATCCCAGCAGCATTCCGAAGAATCCGCCGCTTTCAAGGTCTACGCCTGTTTTATAGAAGTCTAAGGCCGTATACTCGATATGCGCGGCATCTATGAATCTTCCGGAATTTATCAGGCAGACCATTAGAAGCATTATAAACGCCAGGGTTACGGTCAGGCCTGAAACGTGGGCATTCTTATTTATGAACAGAAGAGCGCCGAGACCGATAAGATACCATGGCAGAATAAGCGCAACAAAACCGAACACGCCCTTGAGGAAATCCCCGAGCATGTTTCCAAGCTGTCCCGCAACCTCAAATTCGACGGCGGCAAAGAGGAATATTCCAAGGGCTATGAGACAAACGCCCCATATGTTATCGCGCACGCCCGCATGAACCCCTGACGATTTTGTCCGTTCATCCTTTTCTGCGGCTGCCTTTTTACTTCCCTTAGCTTTCGCCGAACTCTTTTTTCCTGTGGATCTGGTGGTTTTCTTTCTGGTTTCTGCCACTTAAACTTCTCCCCCGAATTTTCTTTTTAAACAGGCTTAAGCGGCCCCGACTGCCGTCACGACCGCTGTAATCCCGCAAATTATCTTTCTGTAATGTATCCTTTGGCTGCAAGGGCCTCCGCACAGAGAACTGCTCCTCCCGCAGCGCCGCGAACGGTGTTGTGAGCAAGTCCGATGAACTTGTAGTCGTACACCGTATCCTCTCTGAGCCTTCCTATGGAAACTCCGAATCCGTTCTCGTAGTTCACATCCAGCTTTACCTGAGGTCTGTCGTCGTCCTCCAGATACTGGATAAACTGCTTCGGCGCTGAAGGAAGTCCTTCCTCCTGAGGAAAGCCTCTGAAGGCTCTGAGCTTTTCGATGAGCTGTTCTTTAGACGGTTTCTTTCTGAATCTGACAAAGACCGCAGCCGTGTGTCCGTCGAGGACGGGAACTCTTACGCACTGGCTGGTGATTACAGGCTCCTGCGCCTTGACGATTTCGCCGTTTTCTATGTGTCCGAATATTCTCAGCGGCTCCTGCTCGCTCTTTTCCTCTTCACCGCCGATATACGGAATTATGTTTTCAACCATTTCCGGCCAGTCTTTAAACGTCTTGCCCGCTCCGCTGATTGCCTGATACGTGGTTACGACAACCTCGTAAGGCTCGAATTCCTTCCATGCGGCAAGAGCCGGTACGTATCCCTGAATAGAGCAGTTCGGCTTAACGGCGATAAATCCGCGCTCCGTTCCCAGCCTCTTCTTCTGATGCTCGATAACGTCAAAATGCTGCACGTTGATTTCCGGGATAACCATAGGCACATCCGGCGTCCAGCGGTGAGCGCTGTTGTTGGATACAACCGGAATCTCGGCCTTTGCGTAGTCTTCCTCTATCTTTTTTATTTCCTCTTTCGTCATGTCTACGGCGCTGAAGACAAAGTCGACCTCACCGGACATGGCTTCTATATCCTTAACGTCTTTAACGATGATATTCTTCACGTTTTCCGGCATAGGCGACGTCATCTTCCAGCGACCGCCCACCGCTTCCTCATATGTCTTTCCCGCGCTTCTGGCGCTGGCGGCTATGGCGGTTACCTGAAACCATGGATGATCTGCAAGCAGTGTGACGAATCTCTGTCCCACCATTCCCGTTCCGCCTATTATTCCGGCTCTGAGCTTATTTTCTCTCTCTTTCATGTCCTGCTCCTTTTAAACGTCTGAAAATGAATATTATCGTTATATTCTATCACTTTAAGCCCTTTATTTCAAGGTTTCTGAGGTCTTCTGACTATTTTTCTCTTTCCCTCACGAATTCTATTGCTTCTTTTCCGGAAATGTGGTCTGCCGTCATTTCAAGAACACATACGGGAGTCCACTCTTTGTCTATATGTTTTGCGAGATTCTCGGCAGTATCTTCCGGAGCATATTTCTTTCCCAGTTTCTCCAGAGCAGCGCGCTTTTCAACATCTTCAGTCAGGATTCTCATTCTGCCGAATACGATGGCGCTTCTGAAGTACGTGGTGTATTCCTCGGGAACTATATGATCCGTTTCGATGACGCAGAAAGAAGCCTTTTCGTTTCTCCTTATGGCGTCGATCTTATGGCCTTCCTTTGCGCAGTGAAAATAAAGCTTCTCTCCGTCGAAAACGTAGCTGACAGGTACGGCGTAAGGATAACCGTCATCGCCTTCAAGGGCCAGAACTCCGGAAGTTCCGTTAAACAGAACACTCTTCGTAAGCTCTTCACTCATAACCTGTTTTTTCCTTCTCATTTCTCTGAACATAGTTTACCTCCTTGTTTATATCAGTATACCGCTACCTTAATTACCCCGTCCAGTCTGTTTTTTAAAAATCCCGTTTTCTCTGAGCTCAAATCTGCCCTTTTCAACATATGTCATCGCTTTCATATTCTTAAAGCTCCTTTATGAGAAATCTGTCCATGGCGTTATGTGCGCTGGTTGAAGGCGCGTCCACCTTGCTCCTGTCCCTGTATCCGGTCCTTTCATACATATGAAGAGCCGTCTCAAGGCTGCTGTGAGTTTCCAGGTATATCCTCCTGTATCCGAAATCCCTTGCCTTCGCCTCTATCTCCTTCATTAAAAGCTTTCCCAGTCCGACGCCCTTTACGCTGTCCTTCAGATACAGCTTCTGAAGCTCCGCGCATCCTTCGATTAAAGGGAATTCCGCAAAGCCCACTCCTCCGAGCACTTCGCCTGAAAGCTCCGCAACGAGATAAAATCTTTCTTCAGGCTTTTCGCCGTAGTACACGGAAAGATGATCGAGCTCCGGGTCGAAATATGCCGTTCCCGGAATATCAAGCCCGTACTTTTCAAGGTTATATCTTGCTATCTCGCCCAGGTACGGGTCGTCTTCTCTCTTTATCGGCCGTAGCACGACTTTACTCTTAATGTCTGTCATAATGTCTCCCGTTAAACAAAATCAGCAATATGTTTATATGTTCCTCTCGCAAAGCTCTCTTATCACACAGCCTTCGCAGTCCGGTTTTCTCGCGGTACAGCAGTTCCGTCCGTGAAAAATCAGGCTGTGGTGTGTCTTTGACCACCTGTCCTCGGGAACTGTTTCCATCAGCGCAAGCTCCGTCTTAAGCACGTCGGTTTCATGGACAAGGCCTATTCTGTTGGAAACCCTGAATACATGTGTGTCGACGGCTATTCTCTGATGGCCGAATCCCACGGAGAGCACCACGTTGGCCGTCTTTCTCCCCACTCCCGGAAGGCTGACTAAAGACTCATAATCCTCCGGCACCTGTCCGCCGAAATCTGAAACTATTCTCTCCGCCATAGCAACGATATTTTTCGACTTTGTCTTATACATGCCGATGCGTCTTATGAACTTTTCCACGTCGGCGGGATCAGCCTTTGAAAGAGCTTCAGCATCGGGATATTTTTCGAAGAGCTCCGGAGTAACCTGATTGACGCTTTTGTCCGTAGTCTGAGCCGATAATGCCACTGCGACGATGAGCTCGAACACGTTTCTGTGATGAAGCGCGCACTCGGCCTCCGGATATTCCTCTTCGAGGAGATCCAGCACTTTTTTTACCTTTTCCTTATCCATATATGCTCCTTTCCGCGTTGACAAAGCCCGCAGGCTGATAATATAATTTATCCATGAGTATTATTAAAGAAATAAGCGAAATCAACTTTGACGCTCTTCCCCTTACGGAAGCGGTATATCAGAAGCTTCTCAGAGACATCCTTACCGGTCACATAAAGAAGGATTCCCGCCTTGTGGAGCAGAAGGTCTGTGAAATGTACAGCGCCAGCAGAACCCCTGTAAGAGAGGCTCTCGGCCGTCTTGAAAAAGACGGGGTGATCAGGCTTGTTCCAAATAAAGGCGCCATAGTCACAGGCTTTTCCGATCAGGAAATATCCGATTTCTTCGAGATGCGTACCGACTATGAAATCCTTGCCGTCCGCTGGGGAATCGAGCGAATCACCGAAGAGCAGATGGACGAACTCGATGAAATATACGATTTCATGAAGTTCTACACCGCCAAAGACGACATTCCGAAAATGATAAGCATAAACACCGCTTTTCACCGTCAGATATATAAGGCCGCCCATAACCGGCTTTTAGAGGATACCCTTATCCGCTACCAGACGATTATAAACTACTGCAGCTCGTCCAACTACTTTGCACCGGGTTATCTTCAGAAGGTTTTCAAGGAGCATTCCCGCATCTATAACGCCTTCAAAAATGAAAATCCCGATAACGGAGCGAGAGCCATGAAGGTTCACATGAAAAGCTCTATGAAACGCCGCGGCTGATTTTGTTTTTTTATTTTTTCTGTTCCAAAGCCAGTCCAATCAGACGATCAGTCTGATCTGCCATGAAAAGCGGGATGTTCAGCATATCATCATCAAGCTTCAGGTTGTTAAGTGAGAATCGGATACGCAACCTGACTTTATCAGAAAACAATTCTTTGTATTTTTTCAGGCTCCTGCTTGCAGTGTTGGATTCAGACTTGACTTCTACAGGAAAAATATCGTTTTCACGCTGAATAAGAAAGTCCACTTCGTATGGAGGATTCGTCTTTGTCCAGTACCGTGGAGTCACTTCATATTGCGTCACCAGTGTCTGAAGTACAAAGTTCTCTGTCAATGCGCCCTTAAATTCCGTAAACAGACGGTTCCCCTCACCAAATGCAGTTGGTGAAAGCTGTGCCAGTCTGCGAAGCAGTCCCACATCCACCATATAAATCTTGAAAGCAGATATATCATCATATGCTGACATTGGAAGCCCCGGAGCTGTGCTGCGGTAAATTTTATATACAAGGCGTGCATCTACGAGCCATTGCAGGGCATCCTCATACTCACGTGCTCTTGCCCCTTCTTTTACGACTTTATATATGAACTTTTTGTTTTCTCTTGACAACTGAAATGGCAGTGAATTCCAAATCATTGAGATCTTAGGAAATTCACTGACGTTAGGATGTTTAGCAAAATCCCTCTCGTAAGTACCGATAATTCCTGAAAGAACTTCCTGCATTGCATCTATATCACGCGCCTCTGTCCACATTTTTACAGATTCCGGCATACCGCCTGTCACGTAATACATTTTAAGCTTTTCGTACAGAGGATTAAAGAAAGCATCGGGAATCGGTTCAAGGGTATCTACAGTTTTCATATATTCAGCAAGGTTCTCGTCCCCGTTGGCCAGAAGAAACTCTGTAAACGTCATGGGATTAATCTGCATGAAGTTTACCTTACCTACCGGAAAAGAAGATGGTTTTGCCAAAGCAATACCAAGAAGAGAACCGGCACAGGCAATATGATACTGTGGAGCGTTTTCGCAGAAATACTTCATAGAATTAATTACCTCAGGACAATCCTGCACTTCGTCAAAAATGATAAAAGTTGATTCCGGTAATATTTTTTGACTGCTTGCAAGCATCAGGTTCTGCAAAATTCGGTCTACGTCCTTTGTTGTCTTAAAGAACTGCCTGTACTCACTGTTTTCATCAAAGTTAAAATACGCAACGTTTTTATAATACCTTTTGCCGAACTCTTTTAAAATCCACGTCTTGCCGACCTGGCGCACACCTTTCAGAATCAAAGGTTTACGATAAGGTGAATTCTTCCATTTCAGAAGCTCATTCATAATCAATCTTTCCATAAACCCTCCATAATCACACTTTTATTGCATATTATGTGTTATATAATCACACTTTTATTATATTTACGTACGTTATATAATGCAAGTATAAAATTTGTGTAAAAAAAGATAAAACCACTACAACTGTTGGTTTTTCAACAGTTATAGCGGTTTTTATCAACACTTTCTGTTCTGTAACCATATCCTGTGGAATTAACTCATTATTCCACTCTGTTGAACTTCAGTCCGTCCTCTCCGGATGATATCTCTACTCTGTCGCCGTCGGCCACATCGCCTTTTATTATCATCTCGGCAAGCTTTGTCTCGATGTTTCTCTGGATGTAACGCTTTACGGGACGCGCTCCGTAATTAGGATCGTAAGCTTCCGAAGCTATGAACCTCTTCGCATCGTCAGTAAGCTCCAGAGTAATGTTTCTGTCGGCAAGACGTGCTTCCAGAGCCTTCATGGAAAGCTCGGTTATCCTTATTACCTGCTCCTCTGTAAGCGGACTGAATACGACTATGTCGTCTATACGGTTTAAGAACTCCGGTCTGAAATAGTTCTTAAGCTGGCCTTCAACCCTGTCCTTTACCTCCTGCGGGATTGTTCCGTCAGAACTGATATTCTCCGTAAGCTCGGCGCTTCCGATATTGGAGGTCATTATAACTACAGTGTTCTTAAAGTCTACGGTTCTGCCCTGATTGTCCGTAAGCCGTCCGTCGTCCAGAAGCTGCAGGAGAATGTTGAACACGTCAGGATGAGCCTTTTCTATTTCGTCGAACAGTATTACGCTGTACGGTCTTCTTCTTACCGCCTCGGTGAGCTGTCCGCCTTCGTCATATCCAACGTATCCCGGAGGCGCTCCTACAAGTCTTGATACGGAATGTTTCTCCATGTACTCTGACATATCTATTCTTATGAGGTTTTTCTCCGTATCAAAGAGCGCTTCCGCAAGGGCCTTTGCAAGCTCTGTCTTTCCGACTCCCGTAGGTCCCAGGAATATGAACGAACCTATAGGTCTGTTTTCTTCCTTAAGTCCGGCCCGTGCTCTCAGTATGGCCTCGGATACGGCTTCAACGCCCTCGTCCTGGCCTATAACCCTTCTGTGAAGAATTTCGGCAAGCTTAAGGAGCTTCTCCCTTTCGCTTTCTACCAGTTTGGCCACAGGGATTCCAGTCCATGAAGAGATAACCTCGGCGATTTCCTCTTCGTTTACTTCCTCTTTAAGGAGTCTGTTTTCGGAAGGATCCGCCGTCTCCTTTTCGGCCTCCAGCTTCTTCTCAAGCTCCGGCAGTTTTCCGTACTTCAGCTTTGCAAGAGTCTCAAGGTCGTAGTTTCTTTCCGCCTCTTCCATCTGATGCTTTACAGCGTCGATTTCTTCCTTTGTGGTTTTCACGTCGGCGATTGCCTTCTTTTCATTTTCCCACTGGGCCCGCATTGACGCGTTCTCATCTTTAAGCTGAGCAAGCTCTTTCTCAAGAGCCTCAAGTCTCGCTTTAGAGCCTCTGTCCGTTTCCTTTCCCAGAGCCTGCTTTTCTATTTCAAGCTGCATAATCTTTCTTGAAATCTCGTCAAGCTCCGCCGGCATGCTGTCGATTTCCGTCCTGATTCTCGCGGCCGCCTCGTCCATAAGGTCGATGGCCTTATCCGGAAGGAATCTGTCGGATATATATCTGTCGGAAAGGGTCGCGCAGGCAATGAGCGCGCCGTCTGTTATCCTTACGCCGTGGTGAATCTCAAATCTCTCCTTAAGCCCTCTCAGAATTGAAATGGTGTCCTCAACGCTTGGCTGATCGACTAATACCTTCTGGAATCTTCTCTCCAGGGCGGCGTCCTTTTCAATGTACTTTCTGTACTCGTCGAGGGTGGTCGCGCCTATGCAGTGAAGCTCGCCTCTTGCCAGTTTAGGCTTGAGGAGGTTTCCCGCGTCCATGGAGCCTTCAGTTCTTCCCGCTCCCACGATATTGTGGATCTCGTCTATAAAGAGTATTATCCTTCCCTCGGACTTTTCTATTTCATTTAAAACGGCCTTCAGCCTTTCTTCGAACTCTCCTCTGAACTTGGCGCCAGCGATGAGCGAACCCATGTCGAGAGCGAAAATCGTCTTGTCCTTAAGGCCTTCCGGCACGTCTCCCTTGAGAATTCTCTGGGCAAGTCCTTCCACCACGGCAGTCTTACCCACGCCCGGCTCTCCTATGAGAACAGGGTTGTTCTTGGTTCTTCTGGACAAAATCTGTATGGTGTGTCTTATTTCACTGTCTCTTCCGATAACTGGATCCAGCTTTCCTTCTCTTGCCATCTCCACCAGATCTCTGCCGTATTTGTTCAAAGCGTCGTAGTTATCCTCAGGATTCTGACTCGTGATTCTCTGATTTCCTCTTACCTTGGAAAGAGCGTCGAGGAATTTATCCTTAGTGATTCCGTACTTTTTGAAAAGCGCTGCAGACGGCGTGTTTCTCTCCGCCAGCATGGCAAGATATATGTGTTCCACGCTGACGTACTCGTCCTTAAAGTCCTCGGCGTTCTTTTCGGCGGCAACAAGGACCTTGTTAAGCCTTCCTGAAGCGTAAAGCTGTCCGCTGCCTCCGGATACCTTAGGAAGCTTTGCAACCTCCGCCTCCACTTCGCCTTCAAACTGTGACTCGTTCACTCCCATGCTCTTTATAAGCTTTGGAATGAGTCCGTCTTTCTGATGCAGAAGAGCCAGGTGAAGATGCTCAACCTCAAGGGTCTGATTCCCTTCGGAAACGGCTATGTTCTGGCTGTCCATAACAGCCTGCTGCGCATTCTGCGTGTATTTTTCGATGTTCATTATATATCACCCCTCTTTGATCAACAGGTATAGTTTTCTGCTTACAGATATATATTACTACCCGGAACATCAAAATGCAAGAACTTTTTAGCACTCATCGTAAAAGAGTGCTAACAATTCTATCTGTCTTATTTTTTTAGGCTGTTTTTGACAAATAAGTATCGTTTCTAAGGTTTTGTCAAGGCCGGATTTGACAAAATGCAGAAGAGGTAAGAAAAAAGTCAAGGAATTCGATTTTAATTTAATCATTTTCCTTGACTTTTTGATACATATGAAGTTTTTGGTCAATTTTCACCTTGACAAAGGCACGCATTATCCTGATCTTTGTCAATTTCCAGGCTGTTACATATACAGAATATTCACCAGCAGACTGTACATCGCTCTTATCGGAACGTTAAGCAGTATTCCTGTGATGCCGAACATCACGCAGGCGAACAGGATAAGAAAACCGTATCTGTAAAACTTGTACCACCAGGAGTATTTTCTCAGATTGAAAATCTCCGTCACGATATTAAAACCGTCAAGAGGCGGGATAGGCAGCAGGTTGAATGCCATGAGCACCACGTTTATCCAGACTACGTACAGGAGTATCTCTGTGATTATACTTCCGACCGCGCTCAGCACAAAGGCTGCTGAAACGGTGTATATTCCTTTCACGATAAATGTGAATACTACGGCGGTTATGAAGTTCATAAGGACTCCCGCAAAAGCCACCATCATCTCTCCGGATCTCCTGTGCTTATAATATCTGGAGTCGATTTCCACGGGGATTCCCCATCCGAAGCCGCATATGAGCAGGGACAGGAAGCCTATGGGATCCATATGAGCAGCGGGATTGAGTGTCAGTCTGCCCTGTATCTTCGGCGTCGGATCCCCAAGCTTATGAGACACAAAACCGTGAGCCCATTCATGAACCGAAAGTCCTATGACGATTCCCGGAAGCATCATCAGCTTCCTCATAATCCAGTCCAGTGGATTGGTATATGCTCCCGACACCATGTTAAACAAAAAGAGCAGTATGATGAAAATGCCTATAGGTGAATTTAAAATCTGTTTAAATCTGTTCATCTATTCCGTTATCCTTAATAATAAAATCCCGTCTTAGGATTGCTGTATTCGGCAATTCTGCTTCTGTAGGCATCCATTGCCGAATCCTTAAATGCAGGTTCCGCTTCTACACCGGCCTCTTTAAGGATAGCAGTCATGAGAGGCGGATTTATGATAAACAGCGGTCCTATAACGTATGTAGCCATAAAGTTTTTATATCTTATGCCCTCTTCTTTTACCTCAGGGTTGAATCCCGGGCCTCTTTCTGTCATAAACAGAGGCTTGAGGCTGCTGTCATCGTAAAAAGAATGAGTGAACTGGCTTTTATATCCGGCTACGTCTATGTCTCCGTACTTTCCCAGGTAGAGAGAGTTGAACCGATTCATCATCTTTCTTTCCGTATGGAAATCGAAAATCCCCAGACACTGCTGCTTTTCTCCCGTGTCGTCAGAAATCGACTTTCCGAATATCTCCAGCGCATTTCCCGTTACGAGTATCCTCTGTCCGTTCTCAATGGAAGAAATTATCTCTTCCCTGTACGGAGCGAGCTTTTCCATGACGAGAAGCTGAGAACTTTCGCTCATGGTTCCCAAATACACAAGGTCGAAACTTTCCTCATCGGAGTCGAGAAACGCAGGTTTTTCGTTTACGGAAGTTTCTTTTACACAAATATCCGGAACGGATTTTTCAAGATACCTTATATTGCCCAGTTCTCCGTACAGATTTGCAATTTCAGGAAACAAAACCTCTACTCTCATTTTGTTCCCTCCTCTCCGATAGCCGCAATAACGCCGGCCTTTACTTTTCCGGCAAGGGCGATGGAGTCCGTGCCGTAGAGAATGTAGATATTGTCGTTTTCAAAGAGCCTTAAAAGTCCCGGTGCGTCTGTTTCCGTCTCGCATGCAGATATGATATCTTCGGGAACTCCTGCCATCAGCAGTCTGAGCTTGTAGTCCTTTTCTCTCGGTCCCGTAACGATTATGTGCTTTATTCCGTGACCGTTTAAAAACTCGAAATCACAGTCATACAGCCAGCAGGTGTTTTCGGACCAGTGCTTCACGTCGCCCAAGCAGTTCATCATGAGGATTACTTCCTTATCGCCCGGCTGAGATGCGATATATTCGAAAACCCTTGAACCGGCATAAGCGTTCTTATCCTTCGAGAGGAGCATAGTGACAGTCTTATCACCGCACTCAGTCACGTTATATCTGGTCTTTACAATATCGACCTTTGACATGAAGCCTTTGATTTCTGAAAGGCTGTATCCCAGCTCGTGCATAGCCGTTATAACGGTAACCTGATTGTAGATATTGAACGTTCCCTCATTCATCAGACTGAAATGCTCGGATTCATCTCCCGTCCTGATGTCCATGTACATTGACCTTACGTCGACGTTATACGCCGCATAATCGTACTCTGGAGATCTGAAATCACAGTTCGGACAGTAGGCTTTTCCGATGCTGCTGTACCTGACGTACTCGTATTTGAGTTTCGTATGGCAGCGAGGACATATCTGCATATCGTTTATGAGGTTGACGCTCTCCTGTGCGTCTCCTTCCATTTTCTCTATGCCGAAATACACTCTCTCATTCTTTGGCGCAATACCGGCTGAGAGAAGGTCGTCGGCGTTGAGAATAAGCTTCGTTTCCGGAGGAATATTATCCTCAAGGATTTTTCTTATATACTCCGGGTGAGCGTTTCTCATTATGGAGTCTCTGGAAAGGTTTGTTACAATCATCCAGTCCGGTTTAACGTACGGGAATATGCGAAGAGCCGACCTTTCGTCCACTTCGAGGACGGCAGCTTTATATTTTTCCACGTTGAAGATGTTTACGCCGGAAATAAGGCATGTGGCAATTCCGGAAGCTATATTTGAGCCGAGGCCGTTGTTTAATACCGTCTTCCCCGCCTGAGCGAGAACGTCTCTGAGCAGATTGGATACGGTGGTCTTCCCGTTGGTTCCCGTAACCGCAATGATTTTCTCCGGTCTGTTTATATATTTCAGGAAATCCGGACAGATTCTGATAGCCACTACGCCCGGAAAATTGGTCCCGTTTCTCTTAGTTATTTTAAGCGCTATAACAGACAGCTTGGCCGCTGCAAGAGCTATGGCAAACCTGAGTTTTCCCATTTAAAAACCTCCGTTTACATCTATCTGTATTTAAAGCTTGGAACTATCTTCATGAGCTCTGGGATAATTCCTATTCCTCCCGGCGTCTGACCCGGAAGCTGCCAGAAATCGTGAGCGCAGTAGTTGTTTCCCTCGATTATGGCAGGTCCGTTCGGCGTTACGGCAACGTCCCATCCCACATATCTCATCTGAGGAACCACCATTGCGGCCTTTAGAACCATTTCTTTCGCCTCTTTAAACATCGGAGTCACAAAACCGACTATCTGCTTACCCGTGTACGGATGCACCGTGAACAGCTCATCGGCCGTCGTCTCTCCCGGATGAGCCGGGAAGAGAAATTCGCCGGTTTCAAGGTCGACAGGACCATGAAGGCCGTAATTATCTACTATTCTTCCGTTATTGCCGAATTTCTGCACGGCATAAATAAGATGAGGCTTGCCGTCATCTCCTATAAGGGTAATCATTCTCATGGTGTTGACGGAGCACGGATACATCTCCGCAAGTGCAGGATGATTTTCTATGATATCCTCAAGAGTACCGAAGTTCTTCTCTCTCGCATACTTTAAAACCGCTTCGCTGCTTTCAAAGTCGGAGGTATCGATTATCTCGGCTCCATGACCGCAGGTAAGATCCTTCATCTTGGCAAAGATTCTGCCCGTTGAAGATATATATTCGAGTATCTCTTCATCGGAATTGCTCTCCATATCTACGAATTTTCTTCCGATGTAATCCTTAAAGACCTTATTGAACTCGTTCTTATTGTCAAATATGTGAGCATAACTTTCGTCGTTATACTGCATTATCAGTTTTTTGCTCCTGAATCTGGTAAGGTACGTGTCTCTCTGTGCCGGAGTCAGATTGTAAAACTGAAAAATAATATAATCGTAATAGCCCGCTCCGTATTTTTTCATGCATCCTATCATATCTGTCATACATGAAATTTTGCTTTTTCCGGATCTTTCGCTTGCAGTTTTAACCACATCGAAAAATTTGCCGAAGCTGGCTTTTCTGAGCACTCTCAGTTTATATCCCAGACTGGATTCTGCCATTTTTACGCCTCTATACCCTTTCTGGCTTTAATGCCTCTGTCGTAAGGATGCTTAACTTTGTCGATTCTTGAAACGTAGTCAGCAAGCTCTACGAGCTCATCGGACGGATATCTTCCCGTAAGAACCACCTCAAGATGCTCCGGCTTGTTCTTAAGAAAATCTATTACAACCTTCTCGTCTAAAAGTCCCGCCTCTATGGCTCCAAGGGTTTCATCCATTACGAGCATATCGTATGCTCCTCCCTCGGTCGCTTTTGCCGCGTCTGCTATTTCCTTCGCGCTTATTCTTCTCGTTTCTTCTTTTTCCTCGTCGGTCATCTGGAAGGAAAACTTTGTGACAGGCGTAGTCTCTAAAATATCTACGCCGTCCAGGCCTGAAAGAACTTTAAGCTCGCTGCTCTTTCCCGTCTTCAGGAACTGCATGAACAAAACCTTCAGCCCGTATCCCGAGGCTCTCACCGTAAGTCCTACTGCACAGGTGGTCTTTCCTTTTCCCTCTCCGCAATAGATGTGTATAAGTCCTAAATCGTTTCTCATTTTTAATACTCCTTTCCCGGCGCCCTATACAAGGCGGCCTTCAAGACTGAATGTCTTTCCTCTCGTTATTTCAATATCGACTGTTTCTCCGGTCAGATCCTTTTCCGAATAGAAATTGACCAGCTTGAATCCGTCGGTACGTCCTGAATATATATTTTCTCCCGTCTTACCCGGTCCTTCGACTAAAACCTTTTCTACTCTTCCTTCATATGCTCTGTTCTTTCGGGCGCTTATCCCGTTTATCAGCTCCACGAGACGGTTGAATCTCTCGTGCTTTACCTCCTCGGGAATCTGGTCCTCATATCTCTCCGCCGGAGTTCCCTTTCTGACGGAGTAGAGGAATGTAAACGCCGAATCGTATTCGACCTGACGCACAAGGCTCAGCGTCTCCTCGAAATCCTCTTCCGTTTCCCCCGGAAATCCTACTATGATATCCGTTGAAATGGTTATGCCGGGAACTGCCTCCTTAAGCTTTTCCACAAGGCTCAGATATTTTTCCCTGTCATAATGCCTATTCATCCTCTTTAAAACCGCAGAGGAGCCTGCCTGAACGGGAAGATGTATGTTCTTGCAGAGCTTGTCGCAGTCGACATAAGCCTTTATGAGCCTGTCCGAAAGATCCTTTGGATGGCTGGTCATAAACCGGATTCTCTCGAGACCCTCTATATCGTTAAGCATGTATATGAGCCCTGCAAAATCCGTATCCCCACCGCTGTACGAGTTCACGTTCTGTCCTAAGAGCATGACCTCCTTTACACCGTCGGAAACGAGCTTTCTCACCTCATCGACGATGGCCTCAGGGCTTCTGCTCCTCTCTCTTCCGCGGGTATACGGAACTATACAGTAGGTGCAGAAGTTATTGCATCCGTACATTATGTTTACGAGAGCCTTGGACTTGAATTTTCTTATTGCCGGAAGTCCTTCGACGATATCTCCGCCGCCTTCAAGTATCTCCCTCTGCTTCGTCTTTTCCGAATATGCATTTCTGAGAAGTCTCGGAAATGCGTCTATGTTATGAGTTCCGAATATAACGTCGACCCAGGGATATTTTGCCTTGATGGTATCGATTATGTGCTGCTGCTGCATCATGCACCCGCAGACACATACCATAAGATCCTCTTCCCGCTCTTTTCTCTTCTTCAGCTGACCCAGCGTGCCGAAAAATCTTTTGTCGGCGTTTTCCCTTATGCTGCACGTATTTATAATCACCACGTCGGCGTCGTCTCTGTTATCGGTCTCAACGTATCCGTCCTCCGTCAGGAGTCCTGCGATAATCTCCGAGTCATGTTCGTTCATCTGACATCCGAAAGTGGTTATGTGAAATTTTCTTATCATGATCTGTGAAATATCCTTCTGTCAAAATCTGAAAGCTTACATTCCGTAGCTTTCGTGGCCTTCGCTCTTAGGGCTTCTGCCCATCAGTCTTGTAATCGCATCGGCCGCGGTAATCTTTTCTTCTATGCAGAGATTGAGAGTCTCCGTAATAGGCATTTCAACGCCGTATTTATCGGCAAGAGCCCCGGCCGCAGACGCCGTATATATGCCCTCGACGACCATGCCGATTTCCTTCACCGCTTCGGCAGGCTTTATTCCGTTTCCTATGAGTATGCCGCATCTTCTGTTTCTGGAATGCATACTGGTGCAGGTCACGATAAGGTCTCCGATTCCCGCAAGGCCTGCGAAGGTTTCAGCCTTTGCGCCCATGGCAAGACCAAGCCTTGTGATCTCGGCAAGACCCCTCGTCATAAGTGCTGCCTTTGCATTGTCTCCGAATCCGTATCCGTCGGATATTCCTGCTCCGAGAGCCATTATGTTCTTCAGTGCGCCTCCCAGTTCCGTTCCGATTACGTCCCTGTTGGTATAGACCCTGAACCTGTCCGTCATAAATACTTCCTGGACTTTTTTTGCCACGTCCTCATCCTCTGAGGTCACGGTAACGGTAGTAGGAAGCATTTTTCCCACCTCCTCTGCGTGAGAAGGGCCTGACAGAACGGCATACTTCACTCCTGGCTTCAGCTCGGAAGCTATTTCCGAAAGCCTTTTAAGGCTTCCCTGCTCTATGCCCTTTGCAACGTTTACGATGATGGCATCGCCTGCGAGATACGGAAGACATTTGCTGAAGTTTTCCCTGAAGGTCTGAGCGGGAACGGAAAACATGACGATGTCGGCGTCCTTTACCGCCTCTTCCATGGTATATACGAAGGATATTCCATCCCCCAGAGTTACGCCCGGAAGATACTTTCTGTTTTCCCTCTCCTTTTTCATGGCTTTAAGGTGATCTCTGTTTCTTCCGGTCACCGTAACTTCCATACCTTTTCTTTCAAGGAGGACGGACAGGGCCGTTCCCCAGCTTCCAGCGCCTATTACACCGATTTTCATATGAATTCTCCTTAAGTCTATTTCTTAAAGCTTATTCTGTTCTCTTCTCCACGGATTATGCGCCCTATATTGGCTCTGTGCTTGAAAATGAGAATAACCGCCATAACAAGTCCGGGCCAGAAGAAGCCCGGCTCCATGAAATGAGCCAGAACCACAAAACACACCGCTGCCGTAACCGAACCAAGAGAAACCATCCTCGTAAGAACGACCACTACGATTACAATTCCCAGGCAGATGAGCGCCAGCTGCCAGTTTACGGCAAGGAGCGTACCGAACGCCGTCGCCACGCCCTTTCCTCCTTTGAATTTAAGGAGAACGGGCCACACGTGTCCGATAAATACGGCAGGAGCGCATATCATCGCAGCTTCCGGTCCGGAAATAATTCCGCCCAGTAAAACGGCAACGACGCCTTTTCCGATATCTATAACAAGGGTTATGAGGGCCGCCTTCTTTCCGAGAACTCTGAGAGCGTTGGTGGTTCCGGCGTTTCCGCTTCCTTCTTTCTTTATATCCTTGCCGGCCATTTTCGCAAGTATGGTGGAAGGCGATATATTTCCGAGAAGATATGCGATTACCACTGCCAAAACGAAATAGAGATTGTCCATTACTGCTCTTTTTCTCCTTTTTCCCTGAATACAAATTTAACCGACGTACCGTCGAAGTTGAAGGCTTCTCTGATCTTGTTCTCCAGATATCTTGCATATGAGAAGTGCATGAGCTCTCTCTTGTTTATCTGGAACGAGAAGAGAGGCGGCCTTATTCCAACCTGGGTTACATAATATATTTTAAGTCTCTTACCTTTGTCGGAAGGCGGCTGCTTCATCATAACGGCATCGGAAATGAGGCTGTTAAGCTGTCCCGTAGGAACTCTCATGGACCTGTTTTCCGCAACGGTCTTGACCGTCTTCATGACCTCCTGCACTCTTTGTCCCGTAAGGACGGAAATGAAGAGGGTCGGCGCATACGAAAGGAACGGAAGCTCAGCCTCTATGGTTTCCCTGTACTCCTTCATGGTGTTTGTTTCCTTCTTCAGAAGATCCCACTTGTTCACCACGATGATTATGCCCTTTCCGGCTTCGTGGGCAACACCGGCTATTCTCTTATCCTGCTCGGTGATTCCCTCCGTCGCATCTATGACGAGAAGACACACGTCGGAACGCTCTATGGCTGCGACAGCCCTGATAACGCTGTATTTCTCGATGTTTTCGTTTATCTTGTTCTGTCTTCTTATTCCGGCGGTATCTATAAGGGTGTAGTCCTCTCCCTCCCAGGTGAAAGGTGTATCTATGGAATCCCTGGTAGTTCCTGCTATGTCCGATACTATAACCCGCTTTTCTGCAAGAAGCCTGTTTATGAGAGAGGATTTACCCACGTTTGGCTTGCCTATTACGGCAACCTTGGTGCTTTCATCCTCTTCTCCCGCTCCTTCAGGGAAGCTTGAAACTATCTTATCGAGAACGTCTCCCAGATTCAGCATATTTGCTGCGGAAACGGGAATGGGTTCTCCCACGCCGAGAGAATAGAAATCATAGAACGTATCCGGAATCTTCCTCGGATTGTCGATTTTGTTCACAAGGAGGACGATCTCCCGTCCCTTTCTTCTCAGCATATTCGCCACTTCTTCGTCGGCCGACGTAATGCCCTCTTTTCCGTCTACGATAAAGAGAATGACGTCAGCCATATCCATGGCGACCTGAGCCTGCTCTCTCATCTGTGAAAGTATCACATCCTTGCTGTCGGGCTCGATGCCTCCCGTGTCTATGAGGCCGAAGTGAATTCCGTTCCACTCGGCTTCGGCGTATATCCTGTCTCTCGTCACGCCGGGAGTATCCTCTACGATGGATATCCTCTTACCCACTATTCTGTTGAAAAACGTGGACTTTCCCACGTTAGGTCTGCCTATTACGGCAACAACCGGTTTACTCATCGAAAATACCTCCGGCAAATTCCTCCGGGTCAAAGACCTTAAGGTCTTCCATCTTTTCCCCTACTCCTATAAACTTTATCGGTATGTCAAACTCGTCAGTCACTGTAACGGCTATTCCGCCTCTTGCGGTTCCGTCCAGCTTTGTAAGTATTATTCCGGTAATCTCAGCGGCTTCGTTAAATTCCTTAGCCTGGGATATGGCGTTCTTTCCCGTCGTCGCATCGAGAACCAGGAGAGTCTCTCTCGCCGCTTCGCCGTACTCTCTCGAAATCACACGGTTCATCTTCTCAAGCTCCTTCATCAGGTTCTTGCTCGTCTGAAGACGTCCTGCCGTGTCGCATATGAGCACGTCGATTCCCCTGGCCTTTGCCGACTGAATGGCGTCAAAGATGACTGCGGACGGATCCGCCCCTTCGGCGTGCCTTACCACAGGAATTCCGGTTCTCTCTCCCCAGAGAGAAAGCTGCTCCGCCGCCGCGGCTCTGAACGTATCCGCAGCCGCAAACATTACGGTCTTTCCACGGCTTTTCAGACGGTAGCCCAGCTTTGCTATGGAAGTGGTCTTTCCTCCCCCGTTTATTCCCGTGACGAGAATTACGAGGGGTGTCTCCTCCGTCAAAGCCTGCCTCTCTCCCTTATCCATTATACCGGCTATTACCTCGGCAAGAGCGCCTTTCACCGCCTCAGGCTCAGAGATTCTCTCTGTCTTGATCTTCTCTCTCAGCCTTTCCATGATGTTTACGGTGGTGTCCATTCCTATATCGGAGGTTATGAGGATTTCCTCAAGCTCGTCGAGCATATCCTCGTCTATGGAAGGTCTCGCCATAATCACGTCTCCGATTCTCTCAGAGAGTCTGCCGAAAAAGCCTTTTTTCTTTTCACCTATAATAGCCATATATTATATCCTTTCAGTTATGTTTAATCAAGCTCAAAGTCGTCTCCCAGCCTCAGGCTGAGAACTTCAGATATTCCTCTTTCAGGCATAGTCACGCCGTAGAGAACGTCGGCATGCTCCATGGTGGCCTTCTGGTGGGTTATCAGTGTGAACTGGATATTGTCGAAGTTTCTCAGGTATTTTGCAAACCTGTCGATGTTGGCGTCGTCAAGAGCCGCCTCCACCTCGTCCAGAATGCAGAACGGAGCAGGCCTCGTCTTAAGCACGGCAAACATGAGCGCAATGGCCGTCATGGTCTTTTCTCCGCCGCTCATCAGATTTATGTTCTGAAGCTTCTTTCCCGGAGGCTGAGCGATAATGTCAATACCGGATTCCAGCGGGTTGCTGTCGTCCTCCATTCTCAGCTCCGCATGACCTCCGCCGAAAAGCTCTATGAAGGTGCTTTCAAACTCGGCGACTATCCTGTCAAAGCTGTCCTTGAACCTGGCCCTGATATTCTTATCCATGTCGGAAATGATAGATTTAAGTTCGTCTCTTGCCTTGAGTATGTCCTCACGCTGACCGGTAAGAAACTCGTATCTCTCACTGACTGACCTGTATTCGGCTATGGCTCCGACGTTGACGTCGCCAAGTTCTCTCATCCTGTTTCTTATCGCCCTGCTTTCCTTTGCCGCAGGGGTAACAGCGAAGTTTTCCTTTCTCAAAGAAGCCGCTTCCGCATAGGATTTTTCAAATTCGTCCCAAAGCCTGTTCTTATGGTTTTCTATCTGGTTTTCGTTCTTTCCAAGTCTGAGCTCGAGCTGGTACTTCTGGTCGGTTATGGAGTTTATTCTCTCCGCAAAGGAAGATATCTCTCCGGATACTGCAGCTCTCTTTTCGGCGATTATCCGCCTTTTGGCCACAATATCTCCCAGCTTTTCCTCGGCGGCCGTCTTTTCCTCTCTCTTCAGGGAAACGTCCTCCGATGTCGTTTCTCCCGAGACGATTTTCTGCCTTTCAGCCTCAAGTTCCTTAACCTCGGCTTCCCTGGCATCTATCTGATTTCTGTAATCGGCTGCGGCATCCTCAATCCTCTTAAGAAGGGAAAGGCTTCCGTCAAGCTCTGAGCGCACGGCGTTTACGGCAATCCTTGCCTCTGTCATTTCGCGCTCCGCTTCCCTGATATGGGAAGAAAGAGCTTCTCCCTCCGACATAAGCTTTTCGGTTTCCTCGGTAGTTTCGCTTATGGCGTTCCTTATTGACTCGGCTTCATCCGACAAAGTCTTCGTTCTGGCCTCTATGCCCTTTATCTCATCGTCGATGGCGGACATTTCTCTTGCCGTCTTATCACCGGATGCACCCGCCTCGGATATTCTGTCGGAAAGAGATCTGACAGTACCCTGTAAAGCGGTGTTCTGAAGCTGTATCTGGCGGAGCTCGTCTCTTAAATCCGCCGCCTCCTCACCGCTTCTCGCTATTACTCTTTCGAGGTTTTCCTTTTTCGAGGCCATCTCCTCAATGGATTTTTCCGCATCGGAAACGGACTTTTCCAGATTTGCGATTTCTCTCTTTCTCTCGAGAATATTGGCCGTCTTATTCTTATAAGCGCCGCCCGTAATGGCCCCGGAAGGATTTATAACCTCTCCTCCAAGGGTTACGAACCTGAGACCTGAAGCCGCGATTTTAGACATGGCTATGGCGGAATCCATATCCTTTACTATAACCGCTCTTCCAAGCAGATATGAAAATATACCGCTGAATTTTTTGTCGTAGGTGACACAGTCCGATGCCCTTCCTATGAAACCGGATCTGTCCTTCAGCTTAAGGGCGGCGTCGCTGTCATAACCTTTTACCGATTCCAAAGGAAGAAATGTCGCTCTTCCTGCCTTTTCCGACTTCAACAGATTTACGGCTTTTTTTGCGTCCTCGTCTCTATCGCAGACAATATTCTGCATAGACGCCCCCATGGCTGTTTCTACTGCAATTTCAAGACCTTCCGGAACCTCCATAAGGGATGCGGCAGTTCCGTATATGCCCTTAAGAGACGATTTCATCACGGTCTTTACGGCCATGTTATAGCCTTCAAAGTTGGCTTCCATCTCCTCTATGGTCCGTTTTCTGGAGATAAGTCTTCCAAGCTCTATCTTAAGTTCGGAACTCTCCATGTTCAGAGATTTCAGTTCCTTTTCGGATTCGGCCTTTCTGCCCTCGCTTGCAGCGATTTCCTTTTCAAGTTCTGAAATCTTCTCCTCGGCGGACTTTGCGGCAAATCCGGCTTCAGAAAGCTGTTCTCTGAGATAGTTAAGATTCTTTTCCGCACCGGCGTTATCCGCGGTCAGGCTGTCCCGCCTTCTCTCAAGCCCTTCCAGAAGTCCGGCCATGGACTTTATCTCGCCCTCTTTTTCTGACAGAGATGCATGAAGCGAGAATATGCGGTCGTTTCCTCCCGCGGCGGCGCTTCTTATTTCTTCTGCCTTTCCCGTAAGCTGAAGGTGCTTTTCTCTGAGAGAGGTGTAAAGGGCTTCCGCATTCTCGGCGTCCTTTGTACGCTCTGCGTGAGAGTCTCTGATGTTTTCAAGGTTTTTTTCCTCAATCTGAAGCTTTTCCTTCAGTACCGAGACTTCATCTGAAAGCCGTTCTCTGTCCCTTGCTATGGTCTGAAGCCTCTGTTCCGAAAGCTTCCCTGCATTTTCTATGCTTCCTATCTCTTCGGTAAGAGCCATTATCTCGTCTCTCAGCTGTCTTTCACTCTCCTCGAGAGCTCCGTTTTCAGCTTCGAGTTTTGCAAAGGATTCGTCGGATTCTCTCTTGCCTTCGGAAAGCTTTTCGGCTGAAGCCGCAAGATTTTCAATATCTCTTCTGTACTCGTTGTTTTTCTCCGTAAGGCTGTCGATAGTTCTTAATGATATGTTTATCTCCAGCTCCTCATACCTGTCCCTGAGCTCAAGGTATTCAGAAGCCTTTTCGCTGTCCTCCTTAAGACCGTCTATTCTGTCTTCGATTTCACCTATGATATCGTTTACCCTGTCCAGATTTACAGACGACGTCTCCAGCTTTCTCTCGGCTTCGGCCTTGCGGCTTTTGTACATGACAACTCCGGCGGCCTCTTCGAATATCTCCCTGCGGCTTTCCGGCTTATTGCTCACTATATCGGAAATCTTTCCCTGTCCGATTATGGAATATCCGTCCACACCGATGCCTGTATCCATGATGAGCTCTCTGATGTCTCTCAATCTGCACTGGTTGTTGTTTATCAGGTATTCGCTCTCACCGGAGCGGTACATGCGCCTGGTTATAGCAACCTCGTTGTAATCTATGTCGAGGATTCCCGCCGAATTGTCTATTACAAGAGTAACCTCTGCCATGCCGCGAGATCTTCTGCTGGCCGTTCCGGCGAAGATTACCTCTTCCATCTTTCCACCTCGCAGAGCCTTAGGGCTCTGTTCTCCCAGCACCCATCTGATGGCATCGCTTATGTTACTCTTTCCGCTTCCGTTAGGGCCCACCACGCAAGTGACACCCTCGTGGAATTCTATTACTACCGGATCGGCAAAGGATTTAAACCCGTGCATTTCCAGTCTCTTAAAGTACATCCTGCTTCTTTCCTCCTGTTACAGCGTCTCTGGCGGCATGCTGTTCCGCCTCTTTTTTGCTCTTTCCCTTTCCCTTTCCCAAAAGCTTTCCGTCCGCTATAAGGCTTACATAAAAAGTCTTATCGTGATCCGGTCCGCTTGTTTTATCGAGTACATAGTTTATATCCGCGCTTCCGTGCTTCTGAAGCACTTCCTGTATTCTCGTCTTATAGTCGTAGAAGAGCCTCCCTTCCACTGCGTCGTCTATGGTCTTTCCGAATTCTCTCCTTATGAATTCCTGAACAGCGAAAAATCCTCCGTCTATGTACATGGCGCCGATTATGGCCTCCATGGCGTCGGCAAGAATCGAAGCGCGCCTTCTCCCTCCCGACCTTTCCTCTCCTTTTCCGAGATTTAAAAACCTGCCAAGCTCCAGGCGCTTTGCCGTTTCCGCAAGAGAATTCTCGCACACTATAAGAGCTCTCAGTCTGGTCAGCTGTCCTTCATCAACGTCGGCAACTCTGTTATATAAAACGTCGCTTATTACCGCGTCAAAGAGCGCATCGCCCAGGAATTCCAGCCTTTCGTTGTTTTTCCTATTCTCTGCAAAAACACCATAAGCGCCGCATTTATCTGCGGCGCGGCAGTTCTCCCTGCAAAAGGAGCTGTGAGTGAGAGCCTGTTCCAAGAGGCTTCCGTCTCTGAACCTGTATTTAATTATCTGCTGAAATTCTTCACTGTTCACTTACAAGTATCTCCTCGATTTCGAGAACCGAATTCTCTATGGTTTCAACCACTCTCTGCTCCACATACGGAACCGCCTTCAGAATGGTCTGCTTTACGGCGAGGGCATCGGAAGATCCGTGCATCTTAAGGAGTCCTCCCTTTACGCCCAGTATAGGAGCTCCGCCGTACTCGGCGTAGTTAAACTCCTTCTTTATTCCCATAAGCTGATCCTTTAAGAGCATAGCTCCCATCTTCGCTTTGGCGGTCGCGGTAAACCTTCTCTTCATCTCCCTGAGAACCATAAGTCCCATTCCTTCGGTGAGCTTAATAATTGCGTTTCCCGTAAAGCCGTCCGTTACTATTACGTCGCATGCTCCGTCGGGAACCTCTCTTGCCTCTACATTTCCTATGAAGTTCAGGTGGCTTCTTGAGAGCATCTCATATGCGGCCTTTGTCAGAGTAGTTCCTTTACCCTCCTCGGTTCCGTTGTTCACAAGACCTACGGTAGGATTGGCCCTTCCGATAACCTTCTCCATGTATATGCTGCCCATGATTCCAAACTCTAAAAGATTGTTAGGCTTGCATTCGGCGTTGGCCCCGGTGTCCGTCAGGAGCGACGGCTGTTTGCCAATAACGGGATACACGGCGGCGAGGGTCGGCCTGTCTATGCCCTTTACTCTTCCGAGAATGAGAAGTCCTCCGGCAAGGAGAGCTCCGGTGCTTCCGGCAGAGAGGAACACGTCGCCTTCCCCTTCCTTCACCATTCTAAGTCCCTTTACAAGGGAAGAATCCTTCTTGGACCTTACGGCCTTTACCGGCGCCTCGTCGTTGGTGATTACCTCTTCCGCTCCGGTAACGGAGATTCTGTCTCCGGTATACCCTGCCTTTTCTACCTCGGAAGTGAGAAGACCCTCATTTCCAACAAGGCTTATCTCTATTTCGCTGTTTTCCTTTACGGCGTTTACCGCGCCTTCCACTATGGCTTCAGGCGCGTTGTCTCCGCCCATTCCGTCAAGTATAATCTTCAATTTACTTCGCCTCCTTCAGCATGGCCTTTACTATACCGTCGATTTTTTTAGCCACTTCTCTGAAGTCGTCCTCTTTATAGCCTCTCGTTGTCATCGGAGCCGTTCCCACTCTTACGCCGGCCGTTTCCTTAGGGCCTCTCTTATCTCCGGGAACGCAGTTTTTGTTAAGGGTGATACCCTCCTCGTCCAGTCTGTCCTGAAGGTCCTTTCCGGAAAACGGCATATCCGAAAGGTCGATGAGGAACACGTGGTTATCGGTTCCCCCCGTCACAATCTTATATCCCAGCTTTATAAACTCATCGGCAAAGGCCCTGCAGTTCTTTACGACCTGCTCCGCATATACCTTAAACTCAGGCGAGAGCGCTTCCTCCGCGCAAACGGCCTTGCCTGCGATTACGTGCTCCAGAGGTCCGCCCTGAGCGTACGGAAATACCGCGCTGTCCACCTTCTTCGCCAGCTCCGGTCTGCAGAAGATGAGACCGCCTCTCGGGCCTCTCAGGGTCTTATGAGTGGTGGTGGTAATTATGTCGGCGTATCCGAACGGCGAAGGATGAACTCCTCCGGCAACGAGGCCGGCAATGTGAGCCATATCCACCATCAGATATGCGCCTGCTTCCTCTGCGATTTCGGCAAAGGCCTTAAAATCTATGATTCTTGCATAAGCGGACGCGCCCGCCACGATGACCTTAGGGTTATATTTAAGAGCCTTTCCTCTCACGTCGGCCATGTCTATGAAACCGTTTTCGTCAACATCGTAGAACACGATATTGTAGAGCTTGCCGCTGAAGTTGACGGAAGAACCGTGAGTCAGGTGTCCGCCGTTATCGAGGGACATGGCAAGAACGGTGTCGCCCGGCTCTATAATCGCCTTATATGCCGCAAAATTGGCCTGCGATCCGCTGTGAGGCTGCACGTTTACGTGATAGTCCGTCCTGAAGACCTCTCTCCACTTATCGCAGCAGTATTCCTCAAGCTCATCCACGAACTTCGTGCCGCCGTAATATCTCCCCTTATTTCCCGTCTTTCTGTCGTAAGGGTACCCTTCGGCATATTTCCACGAAAGACAGCTTCCGCATGCGGCGAGAACCGCTTCTGAACAGTAGTTTTCGGAAGCAATAAGCTCGATGTTGTTCTTCTGTCTCTCGTATTCCTTTCTTATCATCTCTCCCACCGCAGGAGAGCTCTTAGAGATGAACTCTATATTCTTAACGTTGTATTCGCTGCCGTCTTTTCCGTTTCTGTCGAACATTTTTATCCTCCTTAGGATGGCTCCCAATCCTCATTCTGCGTGTTTACCGTAACATTATAACATTATATAGCCTGCAGGGCAAAGATTTTTAAAGGGTCATGACGAACGGCAGAAAAGACATGTAAAATCTGCCGTATTGACAAAGCCTTCACTCTATGGTATCTTTTCAGCAGAGAAAGGAAGTGAAGAACACATGGACGATCATCCCGGGTCTAGCAAGATAAATTTAAGGGATACTTTTGAATCATGCATGAATATATGAATATTTAAGGCATAGTCTTGAGGGAATGTCCTCTGTGGCTATGCCTTTTTATGCGTGAAATTCAAGTGTTTTTACAGTTTAAGACTTAGAAAGAAAGGACAAAAAAATGCTGGTATCCATATTATTACTAATAGTGCTGACCTTTTTAAACGCAGTATTTGCAAGCGCTGAAATTGCCGTTATTTCCATCAACGATACGAAACTCCGCACCATGGCCGATTCGGGCAACAAGAGAGCTAAAAAGCTGGCAAAGCTGACCGAACAGCCTGCAAGGTTCCTGGCGACCATCCAGGTAGCGATTACCCTGTCGGGATTTTTGAGCAGTGCCTTCGCCGCAGACAAGCTGGCCGAGCCTGTAACCGAATCCCTTATAAAATCAGGAGTTCCCGTTCCTGAAGATGTGCTCTCCATGGTGATGCTTATCGTAATCACCGTGGTTCTCGCCTACTTCAACCTTGTATTCGGTGAACTGGTTCCTAAGAGAATAGCTATGAAAAAGTCCGAGGCTCTCGGTCTCGGTATGGCCGGAATGCTCTACGCGACATCCAAGATTTTCAGGCCTCTCGTTGCTCTTCTCACCGTATCCACCAACTTCATACTGAAGCTTCTCAGAATGAAGCCTGACGAGGACGACGAAAAGGTTTCCGAGGAAGAAATCAGAATGATGATTGCGGAAGGAAGAACCCAGGGCGTAATCGACGAGCACGAGGACGAGATAATTCAGAACGTACTGGACTTCGACGACACATCGGCAGAACAGATCTGTGTTCACAGGCGGGACGTTATCGCCTTTGACGAAGAAGATCCTCTCTCCGACTGGGAGGAGGAAATCTGGGATTCAAAACACACCCTCTACCCTGTCTACAGGGAGAACAAGGACGACATAATCGGTATCCTTGATACCCGCGATTATTTCGCCCTCGTAAGAAAAGACGCCCAGGCAGGCCCTAATGAAATTAAATCCCTTCTGCTGTCGGGACTTAAACCGGTATTCTACATTCCTGAGGATATGAAAGCCGGAAAGCTGTTCCAGATAATGCAGACGGAGAGAAAGCACTTTGCCGTTCTTCTCGACGAATACGGCGGAATGTCGGGAATAATAACGATACACGACCTCATCGAGGAGCTTGTCGGAAACCTTTACGATCCTGAAGAGGAAGAGGAACCTGAAAAGATAGTTCAGATCTCAGACGATAAATTCAGAATTGCAGGAGACGCCGAGCTGGAAGACATTGAAGAAATGCTGGCCATGGAGCTTCCTACCGACGATTACGATACCTTCAACGGATTCGTATGCGGCATAACGGGCAGAATCCCTGAAGACGGCGAAACCTTCACCTGTGAAGACCGCGGCCTTCACATAGAAGTCACCAAGGTCGAGGGACACCGTGTCGCAATGGCAATCGTGACAAAATGCGCAGTCCCTGACGAAGATGAAGAATAGCAGTTTAAACCTACGATGATTTATCATCACTGATTACAGGTGTTCAATGTTAAAAAAGAGATGCATACTGACGTTTTAAAATCGTCAGCACGCATCTCTTTTATTTTTACCCGCTCACCGCCGGATTATATACGCTTGGCGCCTTAATGGTCTTAATAAGGGCGGCCTGCTGTTCCTGAGTCAGATCGGATGGCGCAACACCGTAGTAATACCGTGATGCGGCGCTTATGCCGTAGCAGCCCTCGCCAAAATATATGGAGTTAATATAAAGCTCCAGAATTTCATTCTTGTCATAGTGCTTTTCTATTTCGCGGGCCATGAGGGCGTCGGCAACCTTTCTCGACAGCTTTTTATCGAATTCGAAATACATGTTCTTTGCAAGCTGCTGGGTTATGGTGCTGCCTCCTTCCGCAAAGGACATAGTCTTTATGTCAATCCATATCGCCCTTCCTATGGAAACGATGTCCACACCGCTGTGTTCGTAAAACCTGCTGTCCTCCGATTCAAGGAGAGCGTACGTAAATTCCGAAGGAAGGTCAGTAAGTGAAATGTAGTCCGATTTAGACTGTATTTCGCTGACTTTGTCCTCTAAAGGCACCTGTTCCAGTGCGTCCGTGTACATGTTATATCCCTTTACAACCACAGGGATACTTACTATTATTCCTACCGCTATGATAAACAGCAGTATTTTAAGTATGAGTTTAAAAAGAAATTTGATCATAATCCCTATTGTCCCTTTCTGAATGCCTTAAGCCTGTTCAGGTATTTATTAACAACCGCAACGAATACGAAGCCGAAAGAAATTGCGAGAGAAATGACTATTGCCGTAGTCGCATTCTCCCAGGCAAAGGCGCTGTCCTCCGATACTATTCCGTACATCGTATTGTACAGGTTCCGTCCCGGAATCAGCGGAATTGCTGCAGCCGTGAGAAATATGGTAGCCGGGGCCCTGTTGACCCTCGCCATTATTTCCGCATATACGGCAACGAAAAGAGCCGCTGTGAAATTGGCGGCAAAATATCCTTCAAGCTGATCATAAACCCAGAGATACACACCCCAGGAAAGGACTCCTCCTATTCCCGCATAGACAATCTGCTTACCCTTTATCTTCAGTATGATTGCAAATCCTAACGATCCTATAAATGCGGTGGCGAGCTGTACGATTATATATTCCACTACAGAACACCTCCTAACAGTATGATGGAAAGAGCGAATCCGCAGGCGATTGCCGCGGCCGTTAGAACAGCGTTAGTAAGCCTGAGCATTCCCGTTGCAATGTCGCCGATAAGCATATCGCGTACGGCGTTAGTCATGGCGATTCCCGGAATCAGAATCATGATGCCTCCCATCATTATGAGATTTTCGTTCTCTCCCAGTCCGAGGGTTACGGTGAGAATGGCGGTAATTCCTGCAACAACCGAGACGATAAAGTTATATACTATCTGGTTCGTCTCACGCTTTTGCATGACGTCTTCCATAAAGACTATGACGATGCCCATTATCCCGGCAGACATTCCGTCTCTGAGGCTGCCGCCGAAGAAAACGGCAAAGGCTGCCGCAACGAGAACAGATCCGAGGAGCTTCACTGCTCTTCCCGGAGTGGGCCTTTCCATTACCCTTCGCAGAAGCTCCTGAATCTTTATGTGATCCGGTGTATGTTCGCAGACGTATCTAGAAAGATCGTTGAGGTAGTCCAGTCTGTCGAAGTTTACGTCGTATCTTATTATCTGGCGTATCTGAGTGATTATATGCCCGTCGGGCGCGGCTATGGTGACCTGAATGTTGGAGGTGATAATAAAGACGTTTATCCTGTCCTTGTTGGCTCCGTAGGCCATACACATTCTCCTGATGCTGTCCTCTACCCTGCTGACCTCTGCGCCGCAGACTATCATCTCTTCGCCTATGTCCAAAATCCCCTGAAGTATCTTCTCGTAATTCATATTTTCACCTTGCTGAAAGAACTAACGTGAAAAATCGTACTTCATGACCTCCGGATGGCAGCTGACCATGTACTGAGGACAGTATTTGCACTCAAAGAAATTAGGCGCGCTGTCAGGGGCAATAGCGCTGAAGCCGTTTTTACGGAAAAATCCCGGAGCTCTCGCCACCAGGTACAGGCTTTGTCCGCCGCGGGAGCGAACCTCGGAGAGAACCTGTTCGAGCATCTTTTCTCCTATTTTTTCTTTCCTGTACGCCGAATCCACGGCAATGCCGTCTATGATGTACTTACCTTCTCTCAGAGCCAGCACGGCTCCGCCTATCAGTCTGCCCCCGGCATCCGTAACCTTATAGCATCTGACTATATCAGTATCCACCTCTTCATCGCCGTCAAACTCAAGCTGATTTTTCACGAAAAACTCCACCAGCCTGTCGTATTCGTCGGTCGCGTAAAGCATGAGGCCTCCGCCTATATCCCTTATTTTTACATCCGATGCGCTCATAAACTATTCCTCCATACCGTCGCCGGGAATATATATCCTGAGTCTGTTGTGGAGAACCGAAAACTCCAGAGGGAATTTCTCGCCGTGTTCTCCGTCTATGTCCGTCGGAAGCTGCCCGTCCAGAGACTCCACCCTCAGCCTGCTGGTCTGAAAGTGGAGAACCTTGTTGCTGGAGTAATGTTTACCCTTGAGAAGCTTCATGAACACCTTAGGCATCTCAAAAACCGACATGCTGCGGAAGAGCATAACGTCGAGAAGCCCGTCGTTTATCTCGGAATTCGGCGATATCTTCTTAAATCCGCCCGCCGATTTGCCGTTCATAACCACCATGAAGTACATCTTTTCCCGATATACGTCCTCCGGCGTCGTAAGTATGACCTTCTTCGGCTTAAGGTTCGGAATTTCGGACATTCCCTTAAGGTAGTAGGCAAGAACGCCTATGGTGTTCTTCAGAGTCGGATCCGTCTTCTGGCTCACTCCAACCACCTGACCCATGGCCGCAACATTAATAAAGTGACGGTTGTTTACCTTACCCACGTCCGCATACATGAGATTCTCACCGAGGGCAACGTCTATCATTCCGTTTATATCGTCGGGTATGCCGAAGTAATACGCGAAGTCGTTGGCCGTTCCCGCGGGAAAGATTGCAATTGGAAGGTCTATGCTGTTCTTTATCATGGCGTTGACGCATATGTTTATGGTTCCGTCTCCGCCTGCCGCCAGAATCTGCCTGTATTCGTCCTTATACGTGGATTTATCGAGGCCGGCAAGGTATTCGTTTATCATGGTACCGTGAGCCGCCCTTATGGGAACGACCACGTATCCGGCCTTCTGGTATCTTTCTATAATGGTGTCCAGGTTTGTCTTGAAAACACCGCTTCCCGAATTCGGATTATAGAAAAGTATAACTTTCTTCATCGTTCTTCCTCCAAAAATCCCTTTTCTCGCAAAATGTGTCTCACCTCTCCTATAAGGTAAAGTGAACCTGCAAATATTATAACATCAAAGTCTGCGGCTTCCAACGCTTTATTTACCGCCTCACCGGCGCCGCATGACGTCTCACCCACAGCGCCAAAGGCTGCTGCTCTTTCCGCCAGCGTTTCAGGCTCTTCCGACCGCAGGTCTTCTGTCCTCGTGAATATGAACCCGTCCGCCGTCTTTGCAAAAGCCGAAAGTATCCCGTCTATGTCCTTGTCCTTCATCATGGCCGTGACAAGAAGTACACGTTTTCCGCCAAAGAGTGCGCCGCAGGTTTTCGCAAGAGCCTCCGCCCCTTCCGGATTGTGTGCTCCGTCAAGGACGATTACGGGTCTTTCCCTTCTTATTACCTCCATTCTTCCCGGCTGAACCGCCTTGGCAAGACCTTTTCTTACGGCAGCTTCATCCGTCTTAGCCGAACCGTTTCGAATGAGGGCGTCCACCGTTCTTATTGCCGTAAGGGCATTTCTGACCTGATGATCTCCCGCCATTCTGATTCTGTAGCTTTTGTCGCCTGAAACGGTAAATTCGGTTCCGGCTAACGACCTTTCCGTAATCTTCGTCTTTATTTCAGACACGTCGATAAACTCGGCGTTCTGTTCCAAAGCCTTATCCCTTATTGCGGATTTTGCTTCTTCGCCGGTAACCGCTGAGATGACGGTACACCCCGTCTTTATGATTCCCGCCTTTTCTCCGGCGATCTTTCCCAGGGTATTTCCCAGTCTGTCCGTATGGTCCATTCCAATAGTGGTAATTACGCAGGCAAGGGGGTTTCTTATGACATTAGTGGAATCTCCCCGTCCTCCAAGACCCACTTCAAGAACCACCGGATCGGCCTTTACCTCATTGAAGTAGAGAAAGGCCGCAGCCGTAATCATGTCAAACTCCGTCACCGGAGTTTCCCCCGGTTCAAGGCTTCCGGCTTCTTCGAGCTCCTTTCCCAGAGCTTCGGCCGCTTTCATGACAGTATCCGTCAGCCTGTTAAGGTCAGAGTCGGAAATAAGATTATGGTCAACTTCAATTCTCTCGTTGAATCTCTCTATGTAGGGCGACGTAAAAATACCGGCTCTATATCCCGAAGCTTCCAGAATCTCGTATATGAACCTGGAAATGGAGCCTTTACCGTTAGTTCCCGCGATGTGAATAAACCTCAGATTATCCTGGGGATTTCCGAGCTTGTCCATGAGCCTTCTCATTCTCGAAAGATTCTCCGGATCCCTGAACTTATCCATGGAGTGTATTATATTTTCAGCCTTTGTATTTCCCATATCTCTTCCCGTCTAAACACGAAGCCCGCCTTTTAAAGCGGGCAGTGTTTCATAGTGCTATTTTCCTATTTTGTCAGCCACGGTGGCAAGTCTCTCATTAACCTTTTCGAGCATATCCTCGTACTTAGCCTGCTTTTCTCTTTCCTCGTTTACCACCTTTTCCGGAGCCTTTGAGACGAAACCTTCGTTGGAAAGCTTACCCCTGACTCTCTTAACCTCTCCTTCAAGTCTGGTCTTTTCCTTCTGAAGTCTCTCGTATTCCGCCTCGAAGTCAACAAGCTCGTCGAGAGGAATATATATTTCGATTCCCTCGATTACGGCGCTCATTACCTCTTCAGGAACGTCAGCCTTGGAATCGGTAAACTTTATCCCGGTTATGTTGGCAAGATCTCTTATATATCTTTCGCCTTTTTCTATCTCGGAAAGCTTCTCTCCCTGAGACAGAATTACAGCAGTAAGCTTCTTCGACGGCGCAGCCTCGGCCTCCGCCCTTATGTTTCTTATGGCGCGGATTGCCTCCATGGCGGTTTCCACTGTCTCTGCATCCTCTGCAAAGTTTCTTCCTTCGGCGTAAACAGGCCACTTTGCCCTTATGAGCCAGCTGTTTCCGTCGGAACCTGTTTCGCAGGAGGAATGAGGCAGGAAGCTCCAGATTTCCTCGGTGATAAACGGCATAAACGGATGGAGAAGCTCCAGCATGTTCTTGAGAGCCGTTACGAGAACGAATCTTACGACTTTCTTATCCTCTTCGTCGTCTCCCCAGAGTCTTTTCTTTACCAGCTCGATGTACCAGTCGCAGTACTCGTTCCATATGAGCTCGTAAACTCTCTGTCCCGCAAGGGCAAGGTCAAAGCGTTCCAGAGCTTTCGTGGAATAGTCGACGGCTTCGTTAACCTGGTGAAGTATCCACTTGTCCTCAGGCCTCAGAGCCATACCCGAGTAATCGTCAACGTCAGCGCAGGCCATGCCGCAGCATGTCTCGCAGCACTTGGCCATAGGAAGGAAGTTTCCGTCCTCGTCCTTCAGATTCATTATAACGAATCTGGAAGCGTTCCAGAGCTTGTTTGCAAAGTTTCTGGCCGATTCCAGTCTGTCTGTTTTGAATCTCATGTCGTTGCCCGGTGTGATTCCGGTGGTGAGCATGAATCTGAGTGCGTCTGCGCCGTAGCCGTCTATAACCTCCAGCGGATCTATTCCGTTTCCGAGGGATTTGCTCATTTTGCGGCCTTCCGCATCTCTTACCAGGCCGTGAACGTATACGTATTCAAACGGCGGCTCGCCCATGGCTTCACAGGCTGAGAACACCATTCTTACTACCCAGAAGAATATAATGTCGTATCCCGTTACGAGAACGTCCGTCGGGTAGAAGTATTTAAGCTCAGGCGTCTCCTGCGGCCAGCCCAGAGTCGAGAACGGCCAAAGAGCTGATGAGAACCACGTATCCAGAACGTCCTCATCCTGTCTGAGATGAGCGCTTCCACACTTAGGACATGTCTTCGGCTCTTCCTCGGAAACGATAAGCTCACCACAGTCCTCGCAGTAATACGCAGGGATTCTGTGTCCCCACCAGAGCTGTCTTGAAATGCACCAGTCTCTGATTTCCTCCAGCCAGTGAAGATACGTCTTTTCAAATCTTTCAGGCACGTGCTTGAGCTTTCCGCTCTTTGCAGCCTCGATTGCAGGCTTTGCCAGTTCCTCCATGGCAACGAACCACTGATCGGAGAGCATAGGCTCGATAACCGTATGGCATCTGTAGCACTCTCCCACAGGAATTACTTTTTCCTCGGTCTTCACCAGGTATCCTGCTTCCTCCAGATCCTTTACCCATGCCTTTCTGCATTCGTACCTGTCCATTCCCTCGTACTTTCCGGCAATGGAATTCATGGTGGCGTCCTCGTTTATGCAGCAGAGGTTTTCAAGTCCTGCCCTCTGTCCTACTTCAAAGTCGTTAGGGTCGTGGGCCGGGGTGATCTTAACAGCGCCTGTTCCCTTTTCAGGGTCAGGATAAGGATCCGCTATGACTGGAATCTCCCGTCCTACCAGTGGAAGGATTACCTTCTTTCCTACCATATGTCTGTATCTTTCATCGTCAGGATGAACGGCTATGGCCACGTCTCCGAACATAGTCTCCGGACGTGACGTTGCCACTATCATGTCCTCACCGCCTTCTTCAGCCGCAGGATATCTGAAGTACCAGTAGAGTCCGTTCTTGTCCTCGTGTTCAACTTCCGCATCCGAAAGAGATGTTCCGCACTGAGGACACCAGTTTATGAGCCTGTTTCCTCTGTAGATGAGTCCCTTCTCGTAGAGCTTCACGAAGAAGTGTCTTACGGCCTTGTTGCAGCCTTCGTCCATGGTGAAGCGTTCTCTGCTCCAGTCGCAGGAATCTCCCAGCTTTCTGCACTGACGGGTTATCCTTCCGCCGTACTCCTCCTTCCAGGCCCATGCCCGCTTTAAGAATTCCTCTCTTCCAAGGTCTTCCTTCGTCTTTCCCTCGTTTTCCCTGATGCTGTCGGCAACCTTTACTTCGGTTGCGATGCTTGCGTGGTCGGAACCCGGAAGCCAGAGAGCGCTGTAGCCCTCCATTCTTCTCCATCTGATGAGTACGTCCTGAAGAGTGTGGTCAAGGGCATGTCCCATATGGAGCTGTCCAGTAATATTAGGAGGGGGCATAACTATGGTAAACGGCTTTTTGTCAGGGTCGATATCGGCTCTGAAAGCGCCGCCCTTTTCCCACATCTCATAGATGCGCTCCTCGAAGTCCTTAGGGTCGTATGTTTTCGCCATATCCTTTTTCATGTGCATACTTTCCTTTCTCTTTCTCTTTTTCTCGCTGCTCGTCGGCTGCCGGCCCCGGCTTTCTCTGCCGGCAGCTTTCACCTTTTGTCAATAAAAAAGCCCTCTGACATACATCAAAGGACGAAACATTTCCGCGGTACCACCTTCGTTCTCCGGACAGAATCCGAAGCTCTCATTATTAAACCGAAGCTCGAAAAGCAACCTTCGCCCGGCAACTTCCCTTAAAGTCTCTCAGCCCACGGACTTTATTCTCTGTAAGGTGTTTTTCCGCCTACTCCTCTTTTCTCAAACGCTTCATATTAACTTTTCAGAATATGTTAAAGGGCAGCCCTTTCAGGCTACCCGTATATTTTAGCAATGTTTTGCAGCGGTTGCAAGAGGGAAATTGACGTTCTACTTTTTTCATTAATTGATGTTCTACCTTTCACGCCAAAAACTGCCATTCGGTTGAACGAAGTTCTACCTTTTGCTAGTTTCCTTTGATCTCAATCTACTTTTTCAGCTTCTACACCCCAGATAATCTGTAATCATCACCTGATTTTCTATCGAATAACGAAATCCTCAATGAAAAGTAGAAAATCGTTATACCCAAACCTGCTATCCTGCAAAATGGTTGAACCTTCATGACTACAACCGATATATTCTATTTCAGGACCTATCTGTCAAAGAAGCTTTATTTCTTTAGATTTTCTTCCAGTTCCAGCATATATCTATCGAAGTCGGACATGAACAATCTATCCTGTACAACGCGATATTTTTCAAATTCCGTTTCAGCTTTTGCCTTGGCTATTTCTGCTGTGATTTTTCCAGCATCATTTAAAACCTCTCTGTCATCTGCCATCAGGAATAAGTCCAATCGCTTAGCCCAGTCTTCCATGGTCATCGGAATGTGACGCTCCGCACGGTCTTCTGCCAAATCAAGATAAGCCGATACAATACGCTCCAGTGAACGCATTTCCTGGTCACTCAGATAATTCTTTGCAACACTGACATCACTTTTTACAATCTTTCCTTCCGGTGCTGCTGCCCATGTTGTAAGCCCCATATGAGGTTTATCTGCATCTGCTCGTTCGTAAATCAGCTCAGCTGCTGTATGGCCATGGACTGCATAGTGCATCTTGTTCTGTACTTTAGCAAAAAACTGCTTTGTCGTTTTAGCAGTTCGGTCGTAATCGAGAGCAGTGGCGTATATATCTGTTATTTTCTGATAAAATCTGCGCTCAGAGAGGCGGATTTCCCGAATCTGTTCAAGCAGGCGATCAAAGTATTCTGTGGTGAGCACGGAGCCACCATTTTTCAGACGCTCATCATCAATAACCCACCCTTTGATAGTGTAGTCCTTTGCAATTTGATTCACCCATTTGCGGAACTGTACCGCACGCTCGGAATTAACCTTAAAACCTACGGCAATAATCATTTCCAGCGAGTAGTGATTTGTGCTGTAGCTTTTTCCATCAGCGGCAGTTATCCGAAATTTTCGGATAACTGAATTCTCCTGTAATTCACTATCATTGAATATTTTTTTGACGTGATAATTGATTGTCCTAACATCCACATCGTACAGTACGGCCATCATCTTCTGTGTCAGCCATATATTCTCATCCTCATAGCGCATCTCTATACTATCCTGCTGATCGCCAACAGAGGCAACGTATGTCAGATATTCCGCTGCGCTAGAGCGTATGGATATTTCATTTCTATTCTTTTTCAAATAGGATTCCTCCTTAGGAGATGTACTTATCACATTTGATAACGTTCTAAAATGGCTTATTGCATGCAGCAAAGTGTTATACGGCAACCCTCATTCCTTCGCTGTCGATATTTCTATAATACGGCAGAGTCTCCTTATATTCCGCAAAGTCAGAAAGTGGAATACATGTTATGCTGATTAATACCTCATATTCCATGCTTAAAGGGCTCATAAGAGATACAATATCCTTCCTGTACTTTTTTAAATCCAGTCTGTCATTATCGACAATAACAGCTATATCTATATCGGATTCGTTATCAAAGTCGCCTCTTGCATATGATCCGTACAGAATTATATCTGAAACGCCATTGTCAATGATGCGTCTCACTTCAGTGTATATCTTTGATAGAATTTCTTTTAAAACACTTCCTGACATAGCATCGCCCTCTTATCGTCTATGCTTCTCTTTCAACGGATATCTTGTCTGTATTTTACTTCATTATTTGATATATTTCAAATACAATTCATATAGTCAGTTACCACGGCTCTCTTCGGCACATTTTACATAAACGCTTCCGCAACATAAAGCCTTTTCTCCGCTTCACTTCTGAATACGATTAGTTCGTTTCCGTCTTTCTTTTCCCGCCAAAATGTGCAGTTGCCGTATTCAGGTCTTTGACCTTGTGATACGCCTATTTCGTCAAGCCATCCTTCAGCTGTATTTGCAGAAGCGCTGTCTTCAGCAGGTTTCCAGTCAAACATTCCGTCTGTATATTCATTATCATCGTATTCGAATACGTGGTATCTTATGCCGTCTCCGTGAAAGCTTTCGCCTGAATCCCTGTGATATACTTCTTTAAGATCTGCCTCTTTAAATTCCTGTAGATTCCAGTTGTATGCGATTGTACTCTCGCAGCCGTTGTTTTCATAGCATGCATAGATACCCGCGACTCCGGCAGCCACAAGCAGTATGCACACGCAGGCTTTAACTGCCTTTTTTGTTTTCTCGCCTGTACGCTTTCCTATCCATCCTGCAATAAGTCGAATCACTTCTCCGACGCCCATACCGGCCGCAGAAATGAAAATGCATACCGCCATCATGGAAAACTCCGGCATATTTATCTTGCTGAAGCTTACCATATTCGCCAGGCTGAATGTGCTGTAATGAGCCAGCATGTACATGATGCCGAATCCCAGTGTCAGAAGCCACTTTCCTTTCCCGAAATAGTCCCGCGCCCCGATGATAACAGAGGTCAGAACAGTTACGACAGGAATTATGAGCCACAGAACGAGAATGCTGTATCCAAGCGCATCTACCTCATCTGCAATCCAGAACGACAGAACCGATATGGCCCATATGAGCATATATGCCGATAACGTTATAATCTCAGAAAGTCTTCTTCTGCTTTTTACGGTATTGGTGCTTTCCTCCAGATATTCGATATATCCGGGCTTCTCCCCTTTAAGCAGGCTGTCGAGACTTACGCCGTAGGCATCGCTCAGCAGTACCACACTTGCTATATCGGGATATGTCTTTTCGTTTTCCCAGTTGGAAATGGTCTGCCTGCTTACATTCAGCGCCTCAGCCACCTGTTCCTGCGTAAGTCCCGCATCTGCTCTCGCTTTTCTTATCTTTTCTCCTATATTCATAGAGACCTCCTTTTGAGCTATGCGGATATTTTAAACCTGAAAAGCTCCGGAAGTCTATCAAAAGTCTTTTACATCTGTGAAATTTCAACTCTATTCTTGAGGCGATTCGGGAAATCGTTTACAATTAAAGCGCAAATGAAATTACATTTCAAATATAATATTTTAAGGATATTCAAATGACAAGTTTTAAGAAATACATTATTTTATGGATAAGTCAAAGTGTTTCACAGTTAGGAAGCTCTATGACGGCTTTTGCCGCAAGTTTACCTATTCCGTTTATTATGGCGTGTCAAAACTTAATACTCTATAAAAAAGTACCCGAAAACATTCAGGGCAGGGTCTTTGCACTGAGAAACGCCGTGCAGTTCAGTACTATTCCTCCGGCCATACTGCTGGGCGGATACCTGGCCGACTATATATTTGAGCCATTTATGCAGACTGACCGCAATCTCGTTTCTTCGCTGCAGGTTCTCGTAGGAAAAGGTCCCGGCAGCGGTATGGCCGTTATGTTTCTATTTGCCGGAATATGCGGATTTACCATAAGCGTGCTGGGTCTCATGAACAGAGAAATCCGGAAATTAAATGACTGACAAAACTGCCAGGCTCACTTTACCGGTTTACCTGAGCAGCCGCTCTCAGGGCAGCAAGCTGATGAATTTTGGTCGAACTCGGAATATCAGTGTGAAAGACCAAAAAATCTTGGTTTTTTCAGCAAAACACGTGATAAAAACCAAATTTTATTATATAATTTTAGCTATAAATGTAAATATTTGTCATAAAAGAGGGTCTTCCCTGCAATGAATCTTGGTTTTATTTTCTTAAAATGACAGTTTAGCCAAGAAAAATTGGTTTTTATACTCCAAAATAGCAATTTGACCAAACTTTTCTTGGCTTTTCTCGCTCAAAACTGCATTCCGACCAATTCCGACCAATCTGCAGCAGAAAAACAGCCCTGCCTTAACGGGATACAGAATTTCAAGTACGCTTTACACATTAGAATTGCACTATATCTGGAGGGAAAAATGAATCAGACCATGCTTGACTTTATAAAGCAGAACGCGCCATGCTACATATACGATAAATCCATGATAACAGAAAGATGCAGGGTTCTTCGAAACGCCATGCCTGAAGCGCTGTTCCTGTATTCCGTAAAGACAAACCCGTTCCTGCCTGTCATAAAAACTGTCGCAGCCGAAGGTTTTGGCGCCGATGCGGCATCGTCCGGGGAAGTCTTTAAAGCTTTAGAAGCCGGAATTCCCTCGGAAAACATATACTATTCTTCTCCCGGCAAAACCCTTGAAGACATCGATAAGATTTTCGGAAAATGCGTCATAATCGCCGACAGTCTTTCGGAGCTTGAGACGTTAAGCGATTATGCGGCTGCAAAGGGCGAAACGTGCAGCGCAGGAATCCGCATAAACCCCCTTTTCACCATGGACGGCGAAGCTCCTTCTCCGGGCAAGTTCGGAATAGACGAAGAGCTTCTGACTCCGGAAAGTCTGGATTTTCCGAATATAAAAGTCACGGGGATACACGTTCATCTGAAGTCTCAGATTCTCGATGCTGCTACACTATGCCGTTACTACGAAAACTGCTTTGACCTGGGGCAGCGCATAAACGCCATTCCCGGCGTCTGTATAGAATTCATCAACTTCGGCAGCGGAATAGGAACGGTCTACGACAAAGCCTGCGAAGAGCCTCTGGATTTTAACAGAATTGCCCTCACGGTTAAAAAGCTTGCGAAGCAGAACGAAACGACTCTCCGCGGGAAGCTTATCTTTGAGACGGGACGTTTTCTCGTCTGCAACGCAGGAACATACTATACGAAAATCGCTGATAAAAAGGTTTCCCGGGGCCGGACGTACCTTATCGTTGAAAACGGTCTCAACGGCTTTCTGAGACCGGCGATGGCCCAGGTCCTTAAACGAAATACCGGCTCGTACCTTGAATTTGGTCAGGAGCCTCTTTACACCTCACCGGGTCAGTGTTCCTTCAGCCTTCCTGAACGCCCCGAAGACGGCGAGAACGAAATCGTCGATATAGCCGGAAACCTTTGTACTTCCCTCGACGTCATGGCAGAAGGCATCACCCTTCCGATTGCGAAAACCGGCGACATCGTTGAGGTAACCAATGCCGGAAGCTACGGACTGACCCTTTCCCCCGCAATGTTTTCAAGCCACAGGCCGCCGAAGGAATTTCTGCTGTAACACGGCGTAATATTTTGTTTTACAGAACAATATTTTTAAATTTATCTTGTTGACAGGCTACAATATCAGCGTTAATATAGTACTGTATTTGATTAAGATTATATATTAAATCAGTATAATTATTACGAAGCGAGGTAAAGACCCATGAAACACGAATTTCCGGTTACGTTAACCAAGACACCTAAGACCAAGCCTGCCGCTAAAGGCCTGAGATTCGGTACAGAATTCACAGACCACATGTTCATCATGGACTACGATGACGAAAAGGGATGGAACAACGGCAGAATAGTTCCTTACGGACCTATTGAGCTGGATCCTGCTTCCGTCGTTTTACACTACGGACAGGAGATGTTCGAAGGCCTTAAGGCATATAAGACGGATAAGGGAGTCGTTCAGCTGTTCCGTCCGTATATGAACGCCAAGCGCACCAACAACACCAACGACAGACTCTGCATCCCTGAAATCGATGAAGACCTGTTCGTAGACGCAATAAAGGCTCTGGTTGCCGTTGATAAGGACTGGATACCTGAAGGTGAAGGAACGGCTCTTTACATCAGACCTTTCATCTTCGGCGACGAGGCATTCCTCGGTGTTAGACGTTCCAAGACCTACAAGTTTATGATAATCTTAAGCCCTGTAGGCCCTTACTTTGAAAGCGGTCTCGCTCCTACCAAGATGTACGTCGAGGACGTATATGTAAGAGCAGTAAAAGGCGGTACCGGCGAAGCAAAGTGCGGCGGAAACTACGGCGGAAGTCTTAAGGCGCAGGAAATCGCCCACGAAAAGGGTTACGAACAGATTCTGTGGCTTGACGCTTACGAGCAGAAGTACATAGAGGAAATCGGCTCCGCCAACGCATTCTTTGTAATCGGAGACGAAATCGTAACAAGCGAGCTCAACGGTTCCATCCTTCCGGGAATCACCAGAGATTCCATCATCGCTCTCTGCAAGAAAAAGGGCTATAAGATTTCCGAGAGAAAGGTTTCCATCGACGAGCTCGAGGATGCGTACAGAAAAGGACAGCTTAAGGAAATGTTTGCTTCCGGAACGGCCGCCATCGTATCCCCTGTAGGAGAGCTTCTCTACAAGGGTGAACACATGGTCATCAACGACAACAAGATTGGCCCTGTCGCTCAGGAAATGTACGATACCATCTACGGAATCCAGACCGGAAAGATTGAAGACTTCATGGGCTGGACGGTGCCTGTAGAATAACTGGAGAATGCTATGAAATATTCACTCGATACTCTGAGTGACAGACTCAGCGCCCTCGCCCTTTTCAGAGGTGTTCTTGAAACCGATGTAACGGCAAAGCTTTTAAAGCTCATAGGCGCTGCGCGCGATAAAAACCCCGGGGACTTTTACGGTCTCTGGGGTAGTTTCACGTCAGCCCTCTATGCGGGAGGCGGCGACCTGGGTCTGTTCGTAAAAGAGTCAGTATTAAACGACAAAAATCCGTATATCACCTCCCGTCTCAAGGGCGAACCGGTGCCTCCGGCCATGGAGCAGACTCTCGGCGCGGAACTTGACATTTTGTCGGCCGTGACAGAAATCACACCCGAGAGTATTCTCCCTTCCGCAAAGGAAGCCGGACTTCCCGGCTGGGACACCACTCCGTGCTCCTTACGCGGCGCATACGATGAAATGATGTCTACCCTTTCCACCTTGGGTTTCGGTCTCTACAGAAAGTACCACGCCTTTAAGGTGAGGGACGGAAAGATAGTTCCCATAAAGCATCCCGACCATCAGAGTCTGGACTCATTATACGGCTATCAGCGTGAACGGGCTAAAATTCTCGCAAACACTGAAGGCTTTGCCAGAGGGCTTCCGGCCTCCAACGTTCTCCTCTACGGAGATGCAGGCACGGGAAAATCCTCCACCATCAAAGCCTGCGCATGGGCCTGCCACGACAAAGGCGTCCGCCTTGTGGAATTTGACAAGAGAGAGCTCCGGAACATGCCCGACGTTATAGAAAGGCTTTCCTACCTGCCTCTGAAGTTCATCTTCTACATCGACGATCTCAGCTTTTCCGCAGGAGACGACAGCTTTTGCGAGCTTAAGGGAATCCTGGAGGGAAGCGCCGCCACAAAGCGTGAAAACGCGGTAATTTACGCCACCAGCAACAGGCGGCATCTGGTTCAGGAGACCATGGAGTCCAGAATGGGAAGCGACATCCATTTAAGCGATACCCTACAGGAGACCATGAGCCTTTCTGCGCGCTTTGGCCTTACGATTACCTTCTCAAAGCCTGAGAAAGACACCTATCTTGACATAGTGCGAAATCTTGCAAGAGAATACGACATTGAAATCAACGATGACGAGCTCTGTACAAAGGCTGAAGCCTTTGCCATAAGAAGTCAGGGAAGAAGCCCGAGAACGGCCAAACAGTTCGTACAGCTTCTCAAGGTGGGAATATAGAATCGAGGTTTTATCAATGAAGCAATACCCGGACGGAAGTCTTGAACTCAGAATATGCGAAACGATAAAAAACAAGGTGAAAGAGCTTGACCGCAGCGATCTTTTCAGAGAACCTGTCGTCTCCTTTTCATCGGCTCTTGACTCCCGGTTTTACGAGCTTAAGAATATAATAGGGCCGTGGCACAGACTGCCCTCCGACTTTGTTCCCGGCGCTGCAAGCGTCATAAGTTATTACGTTCCCTTTACGAAAGCTCTGGCGGAAGAACCCCTTAAGGCTGAGGTGGTTTCCAAAAAGTGGAGCGAAGCGTATCTTATAATAAACGAGCACTTTAATGTCATAAATGCTGCTCTGTGTGACCTTCTGAAGGCTGAGGGCCACGATGCTGCCCCTATCCCCTCCACTCATACCTATGACAAGGCGGATATCCACTGCATCTGGTCTCACAGAAGCGCCGGAGTCATTGCGGGCCTCGGTTCCTTCGGGGCCAATAACCTGGTCATAACGGATAAGGGCTCTGCCGTCAGATTCTGTACGGTAATTACAAGCGCCGTGCTGGAGCCTTTCAGCGGATCTTCGATAGAAAGGTGCCTTAGAAAGCAGGGAAAAGCTTGCTCTCTCTGCTACGACATCTGCCCCGTTGACGCCTTAAGCGACGGCGAATTTAAAAAATTCACCTGCCAGGGTCACCTGGACGAAAACGAACGGGTTTTCGGCGCGGACGTATGCGGAAAGTGCATCAGCGTCTGTCCTCTTTCATATATTGAATAGAACCATATTAAAACCCCTGCCTTTCCGCATCCGGATTGACAGGGGTATCTTTTTCCTAATGGTATTATTCAGTTTCCCTTAACCTCATTCTATCAGCATTGCATCCCCGTATGAGAAGAATCTGTACTTCTCTTTTACCGCTTCCTCGTACGCCGAGAGTATCTTCTCCCTGTCGTAAAGAGCCGAAACCAGCATCATAAGAGTGGAGCCCGGCAGATGAAAGTTGGTGATCAGAGCGTCAATCATCTTGAACTCGTAGCCCGGATAGATGAATATATCCGTGCTCCCCGCCCCGGGTCTGATTTCAAACCGGCCTGCATCAGCGTTCTTCACAGAGGCGCTCTCCACAGTTCTGACCGACGTGGTTCCCACGGCGACTATTCTGCCGCCTGCAGCCTTTGTTTCGTTTATGATTCTCGCCGTTTCTTCGCTGACGCTGTACTCCTCGAAGTGCATGTGATGATCTTCGATGTTTTCACACTTCACCGGCCTGAACGTTCCTATACCGACGTGGAGAGTTACATAGGCGCATTTCACGCCCTTTTCTTCACACTTTGACAGAAGCTCCTTCGTAAAGTGAAGGCCCGCCGTAGGTGCCGCAACGGATCCCTCTTCCCGGCAGTACACCGTCTGGTACATATCACGGTCCTCATCCTCTGCTGCACGCTCTATGTACGGCGGAAGAGGCATGGAACCCACTTCCTCAAGTCTTTCCATGAATATGCCGTCGTAGCGGAATCTCACCTTTCTGGTGCCGTCCTCTCCGAAGGCTTCTATGTCGGCCTTAAGCCGTTTTCCTTCCTCGCCGGAGAAAACCACTGTATCTCCCGGCTTCAGCCTTCTTCCGGGTCTCACCATTGATTCCCAGAGATCGCCGTCGAGGCGCTTGATAAGGAGAAACTCGACCTTTGCTCCCGTACCCTCCTTCACTCCGAAAATACGTGCCGGAAGAACCTTGGAATCGTTCATTACGAGGCAGTCTCCGGGATTCAGATACTCCAGTATGTCGCAGAAATGTCTGTGGCTTACGGTTCCGTCTTTCCGGTTCAGTACCATGAGCCTGCACTGATCCCTTTCCTCCATCGGGTGCTGCGCTATGAGCTCTGAAGGAAGTTCGTAGCTGAAATCGTCCGTCTTCATTATGTCTAATCTTCCTTTCCAGGAATCTCGATTCCCATGTGATGATAGCCCGCGTCAGATACCATTCTTCCCTTCTGGGTTCTGTAGAGAAGTCCCTTCTGGATAAGGTACGGTTCATACGCATCCTCTATGGTTATTCTCTCCTCCCCGATAGCCGCAGCTATGGTATCTATACCCACAGGTCCTCCTTCGAACTTCTCTATTATGGCGGTGAGGATTTCTCTGTCTATTCTCTCAAGACCCATACTGTCAACGCCCAGCGCCTTCAGAGCCTCTCTGGTAATCCCGGCGTCTATCTGTCCGTTTCCTCTTACCTGGGAAAAGTCTCTCACCCTCTTAAGAAGTCTGTTGGCGACTCTTGGCGTACCTCTGGAGCAGCTTGCCATAAGCTCAAGTGATTCTTCATCAGGCTCAACACCTAAAAGTGAGGCCGAACGCTTTATTATTTTCTTAAGCTCAGCCTCAGTATAAAGCTCGAACTTGCTTATCACTCCGAATCTGTCGCGGAGAGGCGCAGAAAGGCTTCCCGCCCTGGTAGTGGCCCCTATGAGGGTGAACTTTGCTATATCAAGGCGTATAGACCTTGCAGACGGGCCCTTTCCTATGATTATATCGAGAGCGTAATCTTCCATGGCTGAATAAAGCACTTCCTCAACGGACCTGTTCAGCCTGTGAATCTCGTCTATAAACAGAACGTCGTTATCGCTGAGATTGGTAAGAATGGCGGCAAGGTCTCCTGCTCTTTCTATGGCAGGTCCGGACGTGATCTTTATGTCCACGCCCAGCTCGTTTGCAATGATTCCCGCCAGCGTCGTCTTTCCGAGACCCGGGGGGCCGTAGAACAGAACGTGGTCAAGAGGCTCTCCTCTCAGCTTCGCTGCCTCTATGAACACCTCCAGGTTATCCTTTACCCCGGCCTGTCCTATGAAATCGGACAGCTTATGAGGCCTTAAGGTGCTTTCCTGTCTCTCTTCCTCTTCCCCTGCTCTCGTCTCTGTGATTCTCTCTATGTCCATACGTTACCTCTACAAATTCTTCAGTGCTCCGCGGATGTAATCCTCGCAGGTGAGCTCTTCTCCCTTTACCTTTGAAATGGCGTTAATCGCTTCGTTTCTAGTGTATCCGAGAGCGGCAAGAGCGGCGATGGCCTCTTCCTTTTCTCCCGTCACGGCCGCCGCAATACCCGCGCCTGTATCTTCCTCAGGGACAAAGCCTGCAGGTCCCGTAACCTTATCCTTAAGCTCAAGGATTATTCTCTCCGCCGTCTTCTTTCCGATGCCGTTGGCCTTGGTAATGGATGCGGCATCTCCCGACGTTATGGCCATGCGAAGCTGCGCAGGGGCAAGGGCGCTCATAACGGAAAGTCCCGCCTTGGCTCCCACTCCGTTTACGGTAATCAGAAGCTCGAAAAGCTCCAGATCCTCCATGGACGTGAATCCGTACAGATTAACCGCATCCTCTCTGACCTGCATGGATGTGTACACGCTTACCTCATCGCCGTCCACGTTCTTATAAAGCCCGGAATTGGACGGGACATATATTCTGAACCCTACGCCTGAATCCGTTTCTATAATTGCACTTCCGTCAGATGACGGGTGAAATATTCCTCTTAAAAATCTTATCATCTCTGTCTGCTCCCTCTGCTGTGTCCGTGACAGATTGCCGCAGCCACTGCGTCTGCCGTGTCGTCAGGCTTCGGTACTTCCTTAAGGTTAAGTATTACCTTTACCATAGACTGTATCTGCTTCTTATCGGCCCTGCCGTAACCTACAAGGGCCTGTTTTATCTGAAGAGGCGTATACTCGCTTATGGAAAGTCTTCCGTTAACGCACGCCAGAATAGCCACGCCTCTGGCCTGTCCCACCATTATGGCAGTCTTGGCGTTATTGTTGAAGAACAGTTCCTCTATTGCTGCCTCATCAGGCCTGTATTCCTCTATTATCGCCGAAAGCTCAGTATATATGTGCTGAAGCCTCAGCGGCATTTCCATTTTAGAATCCGTAGTTACGGCTCCGTAGTCCACTACGGAAAATTTATTTCCCTTAAGGTCTAAAATCCCCCAGCCCAGTATGGCGTAGCCGGGATCTATACCAAGTATTCTCATCTGCTGTGTAATTCCTTTCCTGACAGTAACTCAGCAGACATAAGTATATCATAAGAACAAATGTTTGTCCACTTGAGTGATAATTTGCCTTTGAAATAACCTTTCACTAAACTGCATAATGTGGTATAATTACAAGCGGATATTCATTTTACAGACAAGTTTGAAAAGGAGTATGATATGCGTTATCCCAGACAGAATAAGATATTGGAGCTCATTTCCAATAACGAGATAGAAACTCAGGAAAAACTGGCTGCCATGCTGAAGGAAGAAGGCTTTGAAGTCACCCAGGCGACAGTGTCAAGAGATATAAAGGATCTTCAGCTCATTAAAGTCCTTGCTGCGTCTGGAAAGTACAAGTACGCTGTAAGTTCACGTCATGACGCGCCTATTTCCGACCGTTTTGTAAAGATTTTCAGAGAGACCATTACATCTTTTGCTTCGGCTCAGAACCTGATTGTTATCAAGACTCTGTCAGGATGCGGTCCTGCCGCAGGCGAAGCCATAGACTGCATAGACCTGCCTCATGTGGTGGGTTCTGTAGCCGGCGACAATACCCTGCTCCTTGTAGTGGATAAGGAAGAAAACGTGGAAGAGATTTTATCAATTTTCAACAATATGCTTATCATGAGGGAAAAGGAAAAGGAAAATGATAAAGCACATCAGCATTGAGAACTTTGCCGTCATCGAAAAGGCGGAAATCGATTTTGACGAAGGCTTTTCCGTTATAACCGGCGAAACGGGAAGCGGTAAATCCGTGGTAATTGAAGCAATAAGCCTTGCACTGGGGAGTCGCGCAGACTCCTCTTTTGTCCGTCACGGCGCGGATAAAGCCGTCGTTCAGCTTGCCGCAGACCTTAACGGAGAAGAAATCGCAATACGCCGTGAAATTTCCGCATCCGGGAGAAATCTCTGCAGGCTCAACGGTGAAATCGTAACCCTCGCCGAGCTCTCAAAGGTCTGCGCGCGCCTTGCTGAGATTCACGGTCAGTACGACAATCAGGCCCTGCTCAATCCCGAAACCCACATGGCCGTAATCGACGGCTGCCGGCGGGAAAAAATCGCCTCGCTAAAAGAGGCCTATCGTAAAAGTTACGATTCCTATGCAAAGGCTTCATCGGAGCTGAAAAAGCTCATTGCATCTGAAGCCGAAAACGCCAGAAGGCTGGATTACTACAGATACGAAAAGGCTGAAATAGACAAGGCCGGTCTAAGGCCTGGCGAATACGAAGAGCTTACGGACCGCATTTCCGTTCTTCAGAACAGCGAGAAAATCTTTTCTTCCGTCGAAACCGCATCTTCTGCAATCGGTGGAGATACCGGCGCTCTTGAAACTCTGGGAGCTGCCCTTTCCGCCATCAGGTCTGTCGCCTCATACTCATCGGATCTTGAAAAGCTTCTCAGTGACGCCGAGGACATATACTACAGGCTTCAGGACGTTGACTCGTCTCTTAACTTCATGGCGGATTCCATGAGCTTTGAGCCGGGTGAAATCGACTCGTGCATCTCGAGAATCGATCTCATAGACAATCTCAGAAAAAAGTACGGCTCGACCATAGAGGAAATCCTTGAATACAGGGATAAAATATCCGCAGAGCTTGACGTTATAGAAAACTTTGACGAGGAAAAGTCAAAGCTTACCGCTGCCGCTGAGGCCGCAAAGGCTGATCTTCTGTCAAAGGCTTCAGCTCTTTCAAAGGCCCGTCACGAAGCCGCTTCAAATCTCACGGCAAGGATA